>NZ_JAPNJY010000041.1:0-163035 GCF_026626625.1 Corallococcus sp. BB11-1
CCTCCACCCCCACCGCCCGCCCTCCAGCCGCCCCGCCAGCGCCTCCAGCTCCCCCCGGGCCCGGGCCCCCAGGTCCAGCGCGAGCAGCCCGCCCGCGTCCACCGCGAGCCCCAGCTCCCCCAGCGCCTGCTCCAACTGCCGCCGCCGCGACGCCAGCGACGCCCCGCGCGCGGGCAGGGCGCGCAGCTGCTCCGCGTGGCCGGCGAAGGTGGCCAGCGCCGTTCGCAGGGCGTCGGCGCGCTCGCGCACGGGCCAGGGCGCGGCGTGCCGTTCCCTCGCCTCGTCGATGGGCGCCAGCCGCTCGTGCAGCTGCGCCTGCTGGGCCCGGTACGTCTTGCGCCGCTGGAGCACGTCCTCCAGCCGCGTCTCCCCGCCCGCGGGGAAGGCGTCCAGCGCCGGCAGCGTGGACAGCTCCGCCCGGTCGCGCGCGAGCACCGTCAGGTCGCCCAGCGCGGACTCCAGCCGCACCGCGCGGTCCAGCTCGCGCGCGGCGTCCTTCTGCGCCACCTCCAGCGCGTGGCCCTCCGCGATGCGCCCCGTCAGCCGCTCGCGCGTGGAGAAGTACAGCGCGGGCCGGTCCCCCGCCTCGCGCAGCGCCTGCTGCACGTCCTCCAGGTCCTTCATCACCCTGTTCAGCTCGGGCTTCTGCCCTCGCGGCGCGTACAGCCCTTCCGCGTCCTTGCGCAGGCGCTCCAGCGCCTCCGGCAGCCGCCGTGCGCCCTGCATGCCCGCGGCGAACAGCGCCTCGGACACGCCGCGCTGCTGCGCCAGCCGCTGGAAGGAGGACAGCTCGTCCAGGCGGAAGGCGAACACCTCGAAGAACAGGTCCCGGGGCACGTCCGCCAGCGCCTGCTCCAGCAGCGTGTGCGGCAGCTCCTGCCCCTCCGGCGTCCGCACCGTGAGCGTGCCCTCCGACGCGCGCTTGCCCACGCGGCGGCGCACCACCAGCGGGCCCGCGGCCGTGTCCAGCTCCAGCTCGCCGCCGAAGAGCGCGCCCTCGGGTTCGTAGCGCTCCGGCTGGCCGCGCTTCTCGAAGCCGAACAGCACGCCGCGCAGGAAGGCCAGCAGCGTGCTCTTGCCCGCTTCGTTCGGGCCGTACAGCAGCGTGAGCCCCGGGCCCGGCGCCCCGGAGTAGCCCAGGAAGTGCCCGAAGCCGTCCACCTGGAAGCGGTTGATGCGCAGTCCCGGCTTCATGACGTCTCCTCGTGGAGCTGCTCCACGCCGCGCTGCCCCGCCTGCGCCACCAGCTCCGGACGTGGCGCCTCCAGCGCGTCCACGCCCAGCCGCTTGAGGCGCTGGCCCAGCGTCGTCAGCTCCTCGTCGTCCCACAGCGCCGCGAGCGCCGCGTCGTCCTGGGACAGGGCCCGCGCCTCCTCCAGCAGCGTGCCCATGAAGCCGCCCCCGGCCCGCACCGCGTCCAGGTCCAGCTCCGGCCGGCTGCCGTCCCGCAGCGACTCCAGCAGCACCGGCGGGTGCGCGCGCGACAGCCGCTCCCGCAGGTCCGCCTCCAGCTGCGTCCGCGCCCCCGGCCTGGACAGCTCCCGGTGCAGCGGCCCGCGGCCGGCCAGCGTGAGGCGCACCGCGTGCCCGTCGAAGTCCTCCGCGCACCGCGCCTCCACCACCTCCGTGGCCAGCGCCTGGAGCGCGTCCAGCGACGCCACGCCCGCCAGCGGCACGTCCAGCCGGTGCCAGCGCACCCGGTCCACCGCCACGAACCGCCTGCGCGCGACGCCGTCCTCCACGTCCACCACCACGCAGCCGCGCTCGCCCGTCTCGTGGATGTGCCGCCCCTGCGGGTTGCCCGGGTACACGGCCACGCCGCCGCCGGGCAGCAGGTGCTCCGCGCGCGTGTGCACGTGGCCCAGGGCCCAGTAGTCCAGCCCGCGCGCCGCCAGGTCCGCCGCCGTGCAGGGGGCGTAGTTGGCGTGCCCCGCGTCGCCGCCCAGGTTCGCGTGCAGCAGGCCCACGCTGAAGTGCGCGCCGGTGCGGCGGTAGCGCGCGGACAGGTTCTCCCGCACCTCCACGTCCGGATAGGAGACGCCCTGCACGTGGCACAGGCGCCGGCCCTCGCGCAGCACCTCCACGTCCTCCCAGTCCGGACCGAACACCTTCACCGACGAGGGCAGCCCCAGCGTGCCGGTGTCCCCGCTGAGCGGGTCATGGTTGCCGTGGACGATGAACGTCTGGATGCCCGCGCGGTCCAGCCGGGACAGCTCCGCGCGCAAGGTCAGCCGCGCCCGCACGGAGCGGTCCTTCACGTCGAACAGGTCTCCGGCCAGCAGCAGGAACGTCACCTTCTCCCGCAGGCACACGTCCACGATGCGCGCGAGGGCCTGGAAGGTGGACTGCTGGAAGCGCTCCAGGAGGGGCCCGTGCGTGGCCACCCCCCGAAACGGTGTGTCCAGGTGCAGATCCGCGGCATGGACGAAGGAGAAGCGCATCGTGTGGGCAACGTACCCGAGTCTCCCCGCACGCCCACTTTCCCTCCCCGGAGGGTGATGCTCCGGTGGACACACGGGACGTCCTGGAGTGCCACGCAGCGTCCGACTTCGGAAACCCGCCACGTCTTCCCGGGCCCCGGGCCCCCACCGTCAAGCGTGGGAAGGGACGTGGGCCCGGCGGTCCTCCCCGCCGGCCCACGCCCCTCGTCCTTCAGGACGATGCGCTGTCGCTACCGCGTCGTCTCGTTGCCCGAGCCGCCCATGTCACCGCCCGTCCCGGTGGTGTTGTTGCCGCCGGACGTGTCCATGTCGTTGCCGGTGCCAGAGGTGCCGCCCGTGCCACTGCCGCCGGTGCTCCCGCCCGGGTCCATGCCGGTGTCGGTGCCGGTGCCGCCGGTGCTCCCGCCCGTGTCCATGCCGCTGCCGGAGCCGCCCGTGTCGTCCATCTGGCCGCCCGTGCTGCCGCCCGTGTCGTCCATCCCGGAGCCGCCGGTGCCCGCGTCCATCCCGGAGCCGCCGGTGCCCTCACCGCCAGTGCCTTCATCCATGACGGAGCCGGTGCCCGTGTCGGAGCCGGTGGCCGGCGTGGAGCCGGTGCCCTGGCTTTCGCCCGAGCCTCCCGTCCCCTCCTGGGGCGCCATGCCCTCCGAGGCCCTGTCGCGCTCCTTGCACCCGGTCAACGCCATCGTCCCCGCCACCGCGCCCACCGCCAGCCATCGCATGTAGTTCGTCATCTCAAACCTCCCTCGGATGTGACGAACCCAAGGCTGGGAGTGACGGGGCGCGGGAGCATCGTCCCGGCCGGCCGGGAGCTCCAGGTCGCTCTCCCTGGAGCCTGTCGGAGGGGGCCTCGCCGGGCCGTCCGCCACAGGGCAGGCGTCAGGCTTCGCGGCGGAGCACCAGCAGCGCGTACTCCAGGCCGCCATCCAGCAGCCCCTGCTGCAGCCACAGGTGGTCGCGCTGGGACTCCACCCGCACGGCGTTGAGCGCGGCGCGCAGGCTCCGCGCGTCCGCGGGGGCGTGCGCCATGTGCTCGTGGACGAGCAGCTCCGACGTCAGCGTCCAGAAGCCCACCGCGCGCGCGGACACGTCGTCGTGCACCTCCAGCTCCAGGCCCGCTTCCTGCGCGGCGGTGAGGAACCCGCTCACGCTGCCCAGGTGCGCGCGCCAGGCGTTCCGGGAGGGAGGCACCGCGCCGGGCCGCACCCAGAAGCAGTCCGCGAGCGCCAGCAGGCCGCCCGGCTTGAGCCAGCTTCGCGCGGCGCGCAGCCAGTCCGCGCGGGGGAGGGCGCAGGCGCTCTCCACGGCGATGATGGCGTCGAAGCACGCGCGGCCCCGCAGGTCCTCACGCGAGTACAGCCGGGCCCGCACGCGGTCGCCCATGCCCGCCTCGTGCGCGAAGGCGCGCACCTGCTCCTCGTGCGCGGGCACGTGCACCATCGCCGTCACCGACGCGCGGTGCTCCTGGGCCCAGTACAGCGCGCCGCCGCCCAGGCCGCCGCTCACGTCCATCACGTCGCCGCCGTCCGGGAAGCGGCCCATGGCGCGCGCCAGCTCCGCGAGCAGCGCCTCCTGCGAGGCCCGCAGCCGCTCGCGCAGCCCGGGCGCTGGCGTACCGGGCGGGGGCAGCCGGTCCACCAACCCCATGTGGCAGTGCACCCGGGGCCCCGGGCCGTAGCGGGCCAGTCCCCTGGCGGCCAGCGCTTCGTGATAGGCGCGCAGGTCGTTCGTGGGCACCCGCGTGCGCGCGCCGCCGCTGGCCGGAGGCGGTTCGCCGTCGTCGCTCCGGTCCGGTTCGAGCCCGGTGGCGGGCGTCTGGTGCAAGGCGCTCGAGGTCTTCATCGGTACTCCCGGGGCAGCAGGATGCGGAGCAGGGCGCCGCCGCCCGGTCCGTTGTGGCGGTGCAGCAGGCCCCCGCTGGCGCGCAGCAGGCACTCGCTGGTGTAGAGGCCCAGCCCCGTGCCCTGGGGCTTGGTCGTGTACAGCTCCTCCGCGGGCGCGGTGAGCCGCTCCGGAGGGAAGCCGGGGCCGTCGTCCTGGATTTCGACCTCCAGCCGTCCGCTGAGCCGCTCGGTGCGCGCGCGGATGAAGACCTGGGACGCCCCCTGTTCGCCATTGCCCTCGCAGGCGTTGACCACCAGGTTCTCCACCACCCGGCGCAGCGTGAGCGGCCCGCCGCGCAGGAGCGCGCGCTGGGGGCAAGGCGGCTCCAGCTCCAGCTCCACGTGGATGTCCACGTCCGGGAAGCGCAGCGCCACATGGGCCTGCACGGCCTCCAGCACGGGTCCCAGCTCCACGGCCTCCGGTTCGGTGCCCGCGAAGCGGCGGCCCTTGGCGCGCACCTCCTTCACCATCTCCTGGATCTGCCGCAGGCTGTCCTGGAGCTGGCGGGCCTGGTCCTCGAACTCGGAGCGAGCCAGGGCGCCGCGCTGCGCGGCGCCGAAGGCGGTCATCATGTCCGCCGCGCTGCCCGCGTGGAGCAGCGCCTGCTCCATGTCGTGGTGGTGGCGCAGCATCTCCGCCATGGCCTGGACGAGCTGGCCCACGTCGCGCTCCTGCTGCTCGATGAGCTGCGCGTGCACGGCGGCGCGGAGGCGCTCCGCGTCGGCGCGGGCCTGGTCGTAGCGCACGGCCAGCGCGCCCAGGTACAGCTGGGCGAAGAGGGCCGTGGGCAGCACGACGGCGAAGAGCACCGCGTGGTCGGGGCTGGCGCGCAGGGGCAGGGCACAGAGCACGCCCACGAGCGTGCCCACCGCGAGGAAGGGCTGGCGCCACGTGACGCGGTAGCGCCGGCCATGCGCCGCGGTGGTGAGGACGAGCAGCGCGCCGAACACGGTCGCCCCGGGCAGCGCCGAGAGCGCCATGAGGCTCGCGAGGAAGAAGTGGCGCAGGGCCATGGACGGCAGCCGCCACAGCCAGCCCCAGGTGGCCATCCGCTCCCTGCGCGCGTGCACCCCGGCGAAGGCCAGCCCGTTGATGACGGCGGGCAGGAAGCACGCGAACGCGGTGGAGAAGGGCACCGCGAAGAAGGTGCGCGCGCCGGGCGCCCACGCGATGACGGCGAGCAGCGCGGTGCCGGTGAGGGCGGCGCCCAGGCACACGCCCACGCGCTCGGAGGCGAGGATGCGGCCCGCGTCCTGGGCGTGCACCCAGCGGCGGAAGGCCCTGGCCAGCGCGGAGGTGGACGCGGGCGGGGTCCTCATGCGCGCGCATCCCCGGGCACACGGCCGCCGGCCCGCGACGCGGTGGCCCCTGCGCGGGGCCGGGCACGGACGTGCCCGGACGGATGGCTGCCTTCCCGATGCGGCCTCATGCTGGTCACCCCCCTGCACCAAGCACCGCCTGCTGCACCGTGAAGCAAAGGCGAACCGGACCTCCCGGTCAAACCGGAGGGCGGGGGACTGTTGCCCGGCCCGCGGCGTTACGCGCTTGGGCGCGCGTGCGGGGCGGGGTAGAGGGGGCGCCCATGCGTGACAGAATCCAGGCGGTGTTGCGGCAGCTGGCCCAGTCCTCCGAGCTGGAGGTGCGGTGGCTGCACACGTTGTCGCTGCTGGAGTTCATCGGGGCGCGGAAGATTTCGCGCACGGTGGCGGACCGGCACCCGACGCTGGAGGTGCTGGGGCACCTGGCGGACGAGACGCGCCACGCCTTCACCTTCAAGCGGCTGGCGTGTGAGGTGGCGGGCCGCGAGGACGTGACGGAGTTCCTGAGCGTGGGCGCGGCGTCCACGTGGTTCCAGTCGCTGGACCGAGAGCTGGCGACGTGGGCCATGCAGGCGACGGGACAGACGGACGTGCACCTGCACTACCTGCTCACCACGGCGGTGGTGGAGCGCCGGGCCATGGTGCTCTACCCGCTCTACAAGGCGGCGACGCGGCACGCGGTCGTGCGCGAGGAGCTGGGCCGCGTGGTGGTGGAGGAGCAGAACCACCGGCGCACCATCGAAGAGGCCTGCGAAGCGCGGCTGGCGACGGTGGGCGCGACGCTGGAGCCCGCGCTCGCGCTGGAGGCGCGCCTGTTCGAGGCGTTCCTGGGCGTGCTGGAGAAGGACGTGGCGGCGGCGCTCGAAGCGACCCGGGCGGCCTGAGGCCTCACGCGTCGTCCGGTGCGTCGTCCGGTGCGTCGTCCGGTGCGTCGTCCGGCGCCGGGCCCCCGCCCGCGCCGGGCAGCAGCACCAGCCGGGAGCCGTTCCACGAGGCCTGGAGGTTGCGGGCCCGGCGGGCGCGCTTGCGGCTCAACTCCACGCCCACCGCGTCCAGGCCCAGCGCGTTGGCCACCGCGAGCGCGGTGCCGTGGCCGCAGAAGGGATCCACCACCGTGCGCGTGCGCGTCTGCTCCAGGATGAAGCGGCACGCCACCAGGCACGCGGCCAGCCCCATGCCGCGCGTCCACGTCACCTCGCCGGCCTCCGGCAGCACGTCCGCGGTGGACTTCGCCGGGTCCGCCTTCAGCCCCCGGGAGAAGCACAGCAGGTGCGAGTACGCGGGCCGCCCGAACGTCACCGTGCCCGGCGTCCTGCGACACACCACCTTGTGCCAGAGCGTCTCGCAGCCCGCGGCCTCCGCCGCCCTGGACACCAGGTAGCCCTTGTCCACCCAGGCCCCGTCCTTCTTCACGTCGGACTGGTAGAACACCGCCACCCCGTCCTCCGGCACCCGCGACAGCACCCGCGCCGCCGCCCCCACGAACCAGTCCTTCCACTGGGGCAGCGTGAGGGAGGGGAACTCGGAGACGTCCGGCATGGACGCCACCACCGAGCACCCCTCCAGCACCGGGCGCGCGTCCAGCCACGCCAGCGCGTCCTCGCAGTACACCGTGCGCTTCGCTCCCGCCGTCCCCATCCGCGCGTCGTCCGTCATGACGCGGCGCAGTCTGCCAGAGCGCGCACCCGCTCCCACCCTTCATTCCGCCGAGCCCTACCCCCTGGGGAAGCCCGCTCCTTCCCGGAACAGGCAACCCCCGAGCATATGGACGCCCCTGCCTGGTCGTGGCTTGCTACAGTTTCCGTCTAACCCTGCTTGACCCACTCCCCCCGGAGTAAGGATTCCCCTCATGCCCACGACGATCGCGACGGATGGCACGCCACTGCATTACCGGGTGCTGGGAGATGGACCCCGCACCGTGGTGCTGGTGCATGGGTGGATGATGTCCGGCGCGGTGTGGGACGCGATGCTGGAGAAGCTGGACATGACGGGGCTCCGGATGGTGGTGCCGGACCACCGCGGCACCGGCGCGTCCGGGCGGCCCGCGTCCGGCTACTCGCTGGAGCAGTACGCGAAGGACGTGCTCGCGGTGGCGGACCACGCGGGGGCGAAGCGCTTCGCGCTGGTGGGCCACAGCATGGGCGGGCAGATCGCCAAGTGGGTGGCGTCCGAAGCGCCCGGGCGCGTGTCGGGGCTGGTGCTGCTCAACTCGGTGCCCGCGTCGGGGCTGCCGCTGCCTCCGGACGCGGCGGGCCTGTTCCGCACGTCCGCGGGAGACCGGCAGAAGCAGGCGACCATCCTGGGCCTGGCCTGCAAGCAGCTGTCGCCCGAGTCGCTGGAGGGGATGTTGAAGGACGCCGGGGGCGTGTCGAAGGAGGCCATCGAGCAGTGCTTCGACGCCTGGACGGCGGGAGGCTTCGCGGACCGGCTGGCGGCCATCACGGCGCCCACGCTGGTGGTGGCCACGGATGATCCGTTCCTGCCGCCCCTGTTCCTGAAGCAGGCGGTGGTGGCGCTCATCCAGAACGCGCGCCTGACGCACCTGCCGGGGCCGGGCCACTACCCCCAGGTGGAGCGCCCGGCGGAGACGGCGGCGTTGGTGGCGGCGTTCCTCGCGGGCAGCTCCGCCCAGGCTTGAAGCAGCATCCGCCAGTCGGTTGGAACGGGAAGCAGGAGCAAGCGTGATGGCCTGGAGCATGTCCTTCGTACACGACGCCGAGCACGACGTGGTCACGGCGAACTTCACCGACTGCATCCTCGCGTCGGACGAGGACGTGTACCGTTGGTGTCGCGAGGTGGAGGCCCAGTTCGCGAAGTTCAACGGCCGGGTGGACCTGCTCATCAACCTGGACGGGCTGGTGGTGCGCCACACCGCGGGGCGCACCTTCGGCAAGGAGCGCCGCGAGGTGCTGGAGCGCAACACGCACCGCTCGTTCCGCTACGGCGGCGATGAGATGACGCGCATGTTCATCTCCACCAGCGGCGTCATCAACGGCGCGGCGGTGAACCACTACGCCACGCGCGAGGAGGCCCTGGCCGCGCTGCTGGCGGAGCGGGACGCCCTGCGCCGGCGCGGCTTCACGCCCTTCATGTCCAACTACGGCAGCAGCAAGCTCTGAGCCTCCCGGCGCGCCTCACGCGGCGGGCCGGGGCCAGCGCTTCGTCTTGACGTATTCGCGCTTCAGCTCCGGCTTCGGGTCGGGCGCGTCCAGCGGCTCCTCCACGATTTCGAAGAGGCCGTGGTCGAAGGGCGTGCCGGGCGCGGGGGCCCTGGGCAGCAGCCGCTCCCGCACGCCTTCCGCGGCGCGGGCCTTCGCGCGGTAGTGGCAGTAGGGGTTGTTTCCCGGCCGGCCGAACAGGGCGTGCGCGGTGAAGCTGCACCCGGCCATGCACGTCTGGGCGAACGGGCACGTCCGGCAGAAGCCCCACAGGTCCTCCACCGTGCGCGTGCGCGTGAAGGCGAGCTGGGGCGCGTCGCTCCAGATGCGCTCCAGCGGCGCTTCGCGCAGGTTGCCTCCCACGTAGTGGGCGCTCTGGAGGGAGGGGCAGCCCTTCACGGCGCCGTTGGATTCGATGCCCAGCACGTACCTGCCCGCCTGACAGCCCTGCCAGTGGTCCCGCCCGTCCGCGTGCACGGAGCGCAGCCGCGCCTCCTCCGGCCCGAAGTAGCCCAGGTTGTTGCCCGGCATGACGGTGATGCGGTCCTGGCGGGCGTGCAGCTTCAGCCGGTCGATGCGCGGCATCAGGTCCACCAGGTCCCACGGTTGCAGCAGCAGGTCCGGGCGGTCCGCCGCGCGTCCCAGCGGCGCGGTGATCTGCACCTGCCACGCCCCGATGCCCTGCGTGCGCAGGTGCGCGTAGAGGCCCTCCAGGTCGCCCTGGTTGAGCCGGTTGAGGTTGGTGTTGGCGGCGGTGCGCACGCCCGCCGCCTTCAGGAAGCCGAGCGCCGCGGTCGCGGAAGCGAAGCTGCCCCGGGCCGCGCGCATGATGTCGTGCGTGGCCTCCAGCCCGTCGATGCTGACCGACGCCGCGTACAGCCCCGCCTCCGCCATCCGCGCGGCCAGCTCCGCGGTGATGCCGCGTCCCCCCGTCGTCAGGCCCGGCCGGATGCCCGCGGCCTTCAGCGCGCGGATGATGTCGAGGAAGCCGGGGTGCAGGTACGCCTCGCCGCCAATGAGCACCACCTCCCGGGAGCGCATCGCCGCCAGCTGCTTCACCACGTCCAGGGCCTCCTGCGTGCCCAGCTCCCCGGGCCGCGCGGTGCCCGCCCGCGAACCGCAGTGCGTGCAGGGTTGATCACACGCCAGCGTCAGCTCCCACACCACGTAGGCGGGGTGGTAGTCGGCACGGCCCACATCCAGGCGACGCTTCACCATGCGGCGCAGCCTAGCGGGACACCCCTGTCGGGTGCACCCGTGACATCCATGTCCTGACCGAGCGGCTTCCGGGACCGGTCTGCTGGGGACCCGCCATGGTAGGCCCTGGCACTTTGTTTGCTCTGAGCCGGCCGGCTTCAGCCCCCACTCCGACAAGGATGTCCTGCATGTCTTCGCTGTCCAGCTGCCCGTCCTGCCAGGGCTTCAATCCCGCCGCCGCCCGGGCGTGCCTCCACTGCCAGCGCCCGTTGGGCCCGGGGCGTCCTCCTCGGAGGGCTTCGTGGGTGGCCACGCTGTGGACGCTCACCGGGGCCAGCGCGACGGCGCTCACGCTCATGGCCTGCTACGGGATGCCGCCCTGCGAGGACGGGACCTTCGAGTGTGTCGAGCCGCCGGACGTGGGCAACTGCGACGTGCGGGCGGATGCGGATGGGGGTGACGCGGACGGGGGCGACGTGGACGCGGGGGACTGCGTGCCCGTGGAGACGGACGCTGGCGTGGAGATGGACGCTGGCGTGGAGGCCGACGCGGGGCCGTGAGCTACACCCCGGCGAACCACTCGTAGCCGCGGTCCTCCCAGGTGCCGCCGCTGGCCTCTGGGAGGAACCGCACGGTGGTGAGGTACTTCACCATCTTGTAGCCCAGCTTCACGGCCGAATAGAGCCGCAGGGGCGCGCCGTGGCCGGGCGTGAGCGGCTGGCCGTTCATGCCGTACGCGAGGAGCGTCTGGGCATGCAGGGCGCTGGGGGCGTCCCACGACGAGTAGTAGCCGCTGTCGAACGAGCGGAACTCCACGAAGCCCGCGCGAGGGTCGGCGCCCACGGCCCGCGCCAGGTCGCTCACGCGCACGCCGTGCCATGCCGCCACCGCGCTCCAGCCCTCCACGCAGTGGTGGCGGATCCGGTAGCCGGTGCGGGGCAGTCGCTGCAATTCCTCCAGCGAGAAGGAGCGCGGCCGGGACACGAGCCCGCCCACCTCCAGCCGCCAGCCCGCGGGGGCCACGGGCACGGTGTCGGAGATGAAGTAGTGGGGGAAGTCGCCGGGAGGCGTGAGCTGTTCGACGGGCTCTTCGGGCGCGAGCCGGGTGGGGCTGAAGAGGGCGGACTGCGCGCGCTGGTTGAAGCGCTCCATGACGCCGAGGAAGCCCTCGCGGGGGCGGCTGGAGTCACAGGCGCTGGTGGCGAGCGCGGCGGCGCCCAGCAGGACGCGACGTCGCGTGAGGACGCGGCGCCCGGACTCAGCCATGGGGCTTCCTCCCGCCGGTCACCATCGCCCCGAAGGTGCGCGGGTGCAGGGCGACGAGCACCACGTGGCCCACGGTGAAGACGGCGAGCAGCGCGAGCAGCAGCAGGTGCACCGCGCGCGCCGGGTCGTAGCCACCGAAGAGCGCGGTGAGCCAGCGGAGCTGCACGGGCTTGTAGAGGGCGAGGCCGGACAGGACGGACAGCGCGCCCAGGACGAGCGAGGACGTGTACGCCAGCCGCTGGAGCCCGTTGTAGAGGCCGACCTGCGCGGGCGCGGGGCGCAGCCGCAGGTAGTACGCGAGCGTGGCCACGGCATCGCGCGTGTCCCGGCGGGGGAGGAACAGGCGGCGGCGCCACTCGCCACTGAAGACGAGATAGAGCACGTACACGGCGCCGTTGAGGGCCAGGAACCAGCCGAAGGCGAAGTGCCAGTGCCGGGCGCCCGCGAGCCAGTCCCCCAGGCGCAGCCAGGACGGAGGCACGGCATCCTGGAAGGGATACAGCGCATACGGCCAGCCGCGAGGACCCAGGCGCGGATACGCGACGAGGATCTGCAAGCCACTGGCGGCGAGGATGGCGAGCAGCGGCACGTTGGCCCAGTGGGTGAGGCGGATGGGCCACGGCTGGGGACGGCGCTGCTCGGGCGGGCGCATGCGGTGGAGCACAGCACCGGGACGCGGTTCGCGGCGGTGCACGGCGTCAGGGGCTGCGGGGTGGAGAACGTCGTCGGCGTCCTTCGTCGGACAACGGATGGAGGGCTCGTTCGCGGGGGCGGGGCGATGGCGTCAGCGGTTCCCCCCCGCACCAGGGGATGGAAGCGAGCGAGCAGGCATGGACCGCGCCCACCCGAAGGTCGCGGACAAGTGGCGCACACTGGACGACATGCCACGCAAGCGTGCTCGGGGTCCCAGGTGAATTGGACCTGGGGGGCGACCCGGTATCGTCCCTTTCATCCCAACAGCCTTCCGAGGATGGTGCGACCATGCGACGACTCCATGCGGTGCATCTGGCGGGAGCCCTGCTGCTGACCACGTTCGGCTGCGTGCAGGAGGAGCCGGACTTCGAGGTGGCGCTGTCCGGCGGCGCGCGGCTGGTGGTCGCGCTGCCCCGCTCCCTGGCCGCGTCGAGCGTGGTGGAGGTGACGTCCACGGCGACGGCGGGTTCGGGGGCACAGGTGGCTTCGCCCCTGGTCCAGGATGAGGACCTGTGGGTCGGCTCGGTGGAGCCGGTGTCGGCGGTGGGCGAGGAGGTGGGCCTGCGCGTGGATGCCCGGGATGGTTCGGGCGCGGTGGTGGCCACGGTGACGGTGCCGACAGTGGAGCTGGCGAGCTACGGTGACGCGCTGGTGGTCGCGGTACCCCAGCCGGAGGTTGCTTCGGGAGGCGCCAGCGTGGCGCCGCGCATCGACGCGGTGGTGGCCTCCGCCGCCCAGGTGGTTCGGGGGCAGCGCGTGGAGCTGCGGGCGTGGGCGCGGGGCCAGGTGGAAGGGGAGGCGCTGCGCTACACCTGGAACTCCGCCCAAGACACGCTGGAGTGCCCGGAGGACGCCACGCTGCCCACCTGCGTCTGGACGGTCCCCGAGAACGCCACGGAGCCGGACGTGGTGCTGGGGGTGAGCGTCACGGATCCGCGAGGTGGCACCTCCGTGCTCACCTTCCGCTTCGCGTTGGACAGAAAGGGCGCCGTGGCCACACCCGAGGACGTCCGGTTCAACCGCGCCCCCGTGCTTGAGGCGGCCGTGGACGCCCAGACGGTGGGGGTGGGGGTGCCCATCCCGGTGGCGGCGAAGGCCACGGACGATGACGGGGATGCGCTGACGTACTCCTGGACCGCGACCTGCCAGGGCACCTTCGAGGGTGGCGACGCAGCCAGCGTGTCCTTCACCCCCACGGAGGAGCCCGCGGGGTGCGACTGCCAGGTGGAAGCCAGGGTGGAGGATTCCTTCGGTGGGTCGGACGCGGCGAGCATCGCGAAGCTGTGCGTGCGGCGAACCGAACCGCCGGTCATCGGGACCCCATCGCAGTCCGCCGTGAGCGCCCGTGCCGGTGAGCGCGTGACCTTCACCGCGACGGCGACGGACCCTCGGGGCGAGGCGCTGACCTTCACCTGGAAGACGAGCGCGGGCGCGGTGGGCACGGCGGTGCGGGACGGCGCGTCGAGCACGGTGGACTGGACGGAGCTGTCCTGCATGCCGACGGGCGTGACGCCCACGGTGGAGGTGACGGTGACGAACGTGTCAGGGGCGAGCGCCCGGCACACCTTCACGGTGGAGTGGGCGGACCGGCGCTGTGGCGCGCTGGCGGGCGCGTGCGCCTTCACCCTGGCGCCGGGGCAGGTGACGCTCTCCTCGGACTGCGTGACGCAGGGGCCCGTCTTCATCCCGGACGGCTTCACGTTCGACGGGGCGACGCACACGCTGACGGCGGTGGAGGACGCGGTGGCGGGTGAGCACTTCCAGGGCGCGGTGCTGCGCAACCGGGGGCCGGTGGCGAGCGTACGCAACGTGACGGTGACGGCGCGCGATTTGGCGGACGTGTGTGACGCGGACGCGGCCCGGCTGCGCGGCATCCTCCTGGAGGGCGCGAGCGGCGCGGTCGAGGACACGGTGGTTGCGGACCTGCACCAGGCGGACAATGCGAGTGGATGCCAGGAGGGCATCGCCATCGAGGTGCGCAATGACGCGAAAGGCGCTCCCTCCAGGACGATGGTGCTGCGGCGCAACCGGGTGACGGGCTACCAGAAGGGCGGCGTGGTGGTGGTGGGGAAGGTGGAGGCGACGGTGGAGGGCAACATCGTGCTGGGAGGCGGGACAGCGCCGCACATCGCGCGCAACGGCATCCAGCTCTCCTACGGCGTCTCGGGCCGGGTGGTGGACAACGCGGTGAAGGGCCACGCGTACACGGGCGGCGAAGACACCGGCGCCGGCATCCTGGTGGTGGGGGGCTCGTACTACGGCGCCGGGCGGGCGCTGTGCCACGACGTGCTCATCCAGGGCAACGAGGTGGAGGGGAACGACGTCGGCATCAACCTGATGCAGGCGGAAGGTGGCTTCAGCGCGCCCGCGACCCCCCAGAACCTCCAGGTGCTGGAGAACGAGGTGCACAATGGGGCGCTGACGAACCTGATCTACCAGGCGGGCATCTTCGACAACGGGCGTGCGAACCTCATCAGCCGAAACAAGATCAGCGGTAACGGGTACGACCCTGCCGCGCATCCGAACAAGGCATTCGATGTGAATGTGGCGACGGTGAGCGACGACCGACAGGTGGCCTTCGCCACGCCGGCACGGACGGTTGATGTGGGGACCTGCTCCGAAGCGCTGGTGGTGCAGGGGCAGGACGTCGCGGGCAACCTCGCCTCGCTGGTGGATCCGACGGTGGCGCTGGCGGCGTCGGAAGGCGGAGCGACGTTCCATCTGCAACCAGATTGCTCGGACGCGGCGGTGACGGCGGTGGGCCTCGTGGGCGCGCAGCGCGAAGCGGTCATCTACCTCAAGGCCGCGGCCCCAGGCGTGCTGACGGTCACGGTGACGGGGGATGGCGTGAGCGCGACGCAGGAGCAGACCGTCCACTGAACCAGGATGCGGACACGGGACGCCAGGTCCCGCGCCGTGCGGATCCGCCCCATGCTCCGGGTGTGCGTCGCTCGCTTCGGTGAGCGACCGGCGGTCCGGGTGCGCAGTGAGACCGCGCCGCATTTTCGCCTCGGAAGGCACGGTGCGGTACACGGGGCGCGTGCACGGACGGGCGGTCATCACCTGGGTGGGGCTCTGCCTCCTTCTTCTGCTTCCCTCCTGTTCACCGCGCGTCGTGAAGAAGGGCGCGCCCGGTGGACCGGAGGAGGTGGCCCTCGCGTACCTGGACGCGTGGGCACGCAATGATTTGGTGGCCCAGCGGCAGCTGCTCGTGCAGGTGCCCGCGGACTTCGACGCGCAGCACGCGCGGTGGAGACAGGGCCTGGGCGTCGCGGCCTCGCGCTTCGAGGGGCTCGACCTGGAGGCCCAGGACAACGGGACCGCCGTGGTCGTCTTTCGCGGCGTGCACACGCTGCGGGGGCTGGGGGACTGGGAGGTGGAGTCCCGGCTGCGCTTCGAGCGCCAGGGCTCGCGCTGGCGCCTGCGCTGGACGCCGGAGGTGTTCCATCCGGAGGCCCTCGCTGGAGACGGCTTCGGGCGCCTGCGGGCCTGGGGTCCGCGCGCCGCGCTGCTCGACGCGAGCGGAGCGCCGCTCACCGAGCCCGGAGAGGTCATCACCGTCGGGGCGTACCCGGGCCGCGTGAGGGACGGCGCCGCCGTGGCCAGCGCGCTCCAGTCGCAGCTCGGCCTGGATCCACTCCGGGTCCAGGCCGCGCTGAGGGCCGCGAACGCGCAGCCCGAGCAGTTCCTCGCGTTCATCGACGTGCGCCCGGAGCGCTACCAGCAGGTGCGCCCCGCGCTGGCGCCCGTGCCCGGCATCTTCTTCCGCAAGAAGACCGCGCGCCTCACCCCGGCGGAGGGCTTCGCCGCGCACACGCTGGGGCGGGTGGGCGAGGTGACGGCGGAGGCGCTCAAGGCGCTGGGCCATCCCTACCAGGCCGGCGACGTCGTGGGCCTGTCGGGCCTGGAGCGTGCGCAGGAGAGGACGCTGGCCGGGAGCCCGTCGGGAGAGGTGCGGCTGCTGCCCCGCTCCGGAGAGGCCGTGGTGCTGCACCGCTTCGAAGGCGCGCCAGGGACGCCCGTGCGCACCACGCTGCGAAGGGACGTGCAGGCCGCGGCGGAGGCGGCGCTCGCGGACGTCACGAGGCCGGCCGCGCTGGTCGCGGTGAACTCGGCCACGGGTGAGGTGCTGGCGGTGGCCAGCCGTCCGCTGGGTGAGGCGCTGCACCGGGCGCTGACGGGGCGCTACCCGCCGGGGTCCACGTTCAAGGTCGTGACCGCCGAAGCGCTGCTCGCCCATGGGCTCAAGCCTGACAGCCGGGTCGACTGTCCTCCGGAGGCGATCGCGGGCCGCAGGCGCTTCCGCAACTTCGAGGCGGAGGCCTTCGGTCAGACGACCTTCCGGCAGGTGTTCGCGCTGTCGTGCAACACCGCGTTCATCCAGCTCTCCGCGCGGCTGGGCCGCGACGCGCTGGAGGACGCGGCCCGGCGCTTCGGCTTCGGGGTGCGCTACGACGTGGGCCTGCCCTCGCCAGGAGCCTCCTTTCCGGCGCCTGGGGGCGCCGAGGACCGGGCTGCGGCCTCCATGGGCCAGGGGCGTGTGCTGGCCACCCCGCTGCACATGGCCACCGTCGCGGCGGCGGTGGACACCGGCGTCTGGCACGCACCGCGCCTGCTGGCGGACGCGGACGCAGGCCCGGAGGCCCGGTTGAGCGCGGGCACGCCGGAGGCGCTCCGGAGCCTCATGCGCGCGGTGGTGACGGAGGGCTCCGCGAAGTCCGCCGCGAGCTTCCAGGGGCTCATGGGCAAGACGGGGACCGCGGAGTTCGGCACGGCGCTGCCGCCGGAGACCCACGCCTGGTTCATCGGCCTGCGCGGGGGCATGGGCTTCGTGGTGTTCGTGGAGGGCGGCGGCGTGGGGGGCCGCGTCGCCGTCCCCATCGCCGCGCGCTTCCTCCAGACACTGGACGCGTCGGCGCGGTAGGCGCGGAGTCGGACGAAGGGGCCGGCCGAGCTGTATTCGGAAGTCAGCACAACCCTGGCGCCGAAATGACTCCACGGGCCTGGTGTTGGACAGCGGTTCAATGGCCGTGCTGGAGATGGTCGCTCCTACAGCCGAAGCAGCGTGCCGGACCCCTGGAGCGGGTCAAGGCGCTGCACGTCCACCGATCTCCGGGAACCGCTCATAGGCCCGCAGCAGCGCGTCCAGGTGGGCTGGGTTGTCCAGGTCGAGCGGCGCGTCGGTGAGCTGCACGACCCACCCGCCCGTCGCCGTGCGCCGTGTCCGTGAAAGAAGCTCGGCGTCACGGGCTGGGTCCGGGAACCCGATGGCCTGCGCGGCAGCGGTCGACCAGTAGTTCAGCCACCCCAGGCGATGTGGGATCTCCGGCGAGCGGATCTTCTCCGGGAGCTTCAGCGATGGCAGCCCTCGGGGCGGAGGTTGCGGATTCGCCGCCCAGTTCTTTGTCTGACGCGCGATGTCCACCCCCGCGCTCGACGGCGTCGCGTGCCCCCACGATGCGCGTGCGCTCTCCGCCACGGCCTCCAACACATCCGCTGCCACCGCGACTCCTGCTGCGTCAGGTGGCAGCTGCGCATGGACCTCGAATTGTGCCTGACCACCGGGCGAACTGTCCGCTGGTAGCTCCAAGCCGGAAATCATCACGGGGTAGCTCTCGTCACCATTGCACACGAGAGGGAACCCACCGTCCTGGGGCCCTTCCGCGAGCCACGCGTCACGTTGTGGCAATGCGATGGGACGCCCGTCTTCGGCGACCCTCCAATCCAGGCGCAGGCCAGGGAACGCACGCTCCATTCCATGAACCACCGCCACAGGGCGGCTGTCGTCGCCCACGAGCGCAGGGGCGTATACGATGAGGGTCACTTTTCGCTTGGCTGTCATCTCAGCACCAGTCCATGACAACGATGAGATCCCTGAGGTCCGGGGCTTCTTCTCCCAGCGCTTCCTGATGCGCTTCGCTGCGCACACCGACCCGGAAATCAAATCCACAGGCCCGCGCGAGCGCGCGCTCGCTTCGCAGCTTCGCCACCTGATCCCTGATCACCCGACCCTTGAGAAAGTCACTGTACGTATCAAAGTTGTCGGTCTTGACCTCCCACAGCGTGCGTGTGGCCAGTTGCAGCGCGTCGAAGTTCTTCCCGTTCACGAACACATCCCATCCGGGGAAACTGTTGTTCGGAACCTTGTCGGCACAAATGTTGTGCGGGTCATTGCCACCACGGTGATTCACCCGTTGAGGCTTGCACTCTGGACGGCGCTCTCGCTCCAGCGGCTCGGTCGGCACAGGAGGGAACCAATCCTGTCCTGAGGGCTCCGGCTTCAGCTCGGGCTTGCGTTGCGCGTCAGCTTCCCGGGATGACACCTTCGTTCCTTGTAGGGACCCTGCTTCCTCAGGGGAGGCGTGGCGGAGTTCAGATGCATCCAGCGCGCCCTTGATGGCTACGCCCACCACCACCACGCCAACGACAACCACCGCGCCCACGATGATCTCCGGCGCCGCCAAAGCACAGAGGCCGACTCCCAAGGCCGCCGCGCCCGCCGACGCAACGGCACATCGTCCCGTCCGGTCGTTGAACCGGACCCGATCATGGTCGAGGGCCGCGATGCAGCGCTCCGCTAGCACGGGCCAAGGCTGGGAAGCTTCACGGACAGCGCAGCGTCCCCCGTCCTTCCAAGGCAGCGTCGCCGCCCGCTCCAGGTTGGCGATCCTCGGACTCCGGGGCACGCGCTCTCCTGGGTTCGGTGCCGACGTAGCGCACGCGGCGAGGATGAGCAGGAGCGCGGCGCAGGCGCGGAGTCGCATGGTCACGTCTTTTCAGTCGCTCCAGCGAGCGATGGGAACAGGGCTGGCCGCTTGTGGAGTATGCCAGCAACCCCTTGAGACGGGTCACGGATGCCATTGAAGTCTTCAAGCTGAACGTGGAGGTGTTCCCGAAGAGCGGGAACCTCTACGACAGCCTGGGCGAGGCGTACCTGGCCCACGGGGACACGGAGCAGGCCCGGGTGAGCTACCGCAAGGCGCTGGAGCTGGAGCCGAATATGCCGAGCGCGGTGGAGGCGCTCAAGAAGCTGGGAGCGCCCGCGACGAAGGTCGTTCCCTGAACGACAGCGGGAAGGGGAGGGCTCCGCGCCTCGCGGCGTTCTGCTAGGTGAAGGCCGGCTGTCCCCTCCTTCCCGAGGTCCAGAATGAAGCTCTATTTCAATCCGCAAAGCCGCGCGGTGATCGCCAAGTGGATGCTCGACGAGGCCGGTGCCGAGTACGAGCTGGTCCTCATCGACTTCGAGAAGAAGGAGAACAAGGCGCCGGACTTCCTGAAGATCAACCCGGCCGGCAAGCTGCCCGCGCTGGTGGACGGACCTGCCCGCCTGTTCGAGAACGCCGCCATCTGCCTGTACGTGGCGGACAAGTACCCGCAGGCGAAGCTCGCGCCGAAGCTGGATGCGCCGGAGCGGGGCCGCTACCTGTCACTGGTGGTGTACTCGACGTCCCAGCTCGAGCCGTCGATGGCCGACCACATGACGAAGACCCCGACGCTGCCGGCGCGCGGCTGGACGTCCTACCCGGAGACCCTGGACGCCATGGAGCGGGAGCTGGGTGACGGGCCCTACCTGTTCGGCGACTGGTTCACCGCCGCCGACGTGATGATCGGCTCCATGTTCTGCTACCAGCGCATGTTCGGGGGCAAGACGGACCGCCCGAAGCTCGACGCCTACGTGGACCGGCTCCTGGCCCGTCCCAAGGGCATGAAGCTGCGCTGAACCCGCGGCAGGCCTTGAGGCTTTTTTCCCGGAGGGGTGAGGGGAAAAAAGGGGTCACTCCGTTGGGAAGGGACAGGCGCGAAACCGCGCCCCCCTTTCCAAGGAGCAGCACCCATGTCCCGACGCCTCCGCTCCGTCGCCCGCCTCACCACAGCGGCCCTCGCCACCGTCAGCGACGCGCGGGTGATCGCCTGGGACGCGAACCTTCCGTAGGCGCGGGAAGTCCCCCTGGAGCACTGCCTCCGGGGGAGGGAACGCCTGCTCCCGCCTTGCTGCCCGGGATGGTTTCAACGACCATCGACGCCCTTTCTTTCCCGAGGGGAGGCATCTTGGAGCTGCGACACGGCCACGCCGCGGGTGCCTCGCCGGACGCCGGACTCGAAACGCTGCGGCGCGACCTGGAGAAGGCCCTGGCCAGCGTCTGCCCACCGTCCCTCGCGGACCGGCGGGATGACCTGCTGCAGGTGGCGATGATGCGGGTGGTGGAGCTGCGCAAGCGGGACCCGGGACACGCGGCCCTCTCGGCCGCGTACCTGTACCGGGTGGCCTACACGGCGCTCATCGACGAGCTGCGCCGGGTGAATGCACGCAAGGAGGTGGCGCTGGAGGAGCTGGAGCTGGCGCCCGCGCAGCCGGTGGCGCCGGGAGACCCGGAGCGCTCGGCCGGCGCCGCGCAGATTGCCCGGGCCGTGCGCGACTGCCTCCAGGGCTTGGTGCAGGACCGCCGCCTCGCGGTGACGCTGCACCTGCAAGGACACACCCTCTCCGAGGCCGCGGAGCTGCTGGGCTGGGAGAGCAAGCGCACCGAAAACCTCATCTACCGCGGACTCAGCGCCCTGCGCGCCTGCCTCTCCATGAAGGGAATCGCGCCGTGAGTGAACGCCGCCCCGAGGATGACTCCATCGACGCCGCGGGAGTGGAGCGGCTGCGGACGGCGCTGCGCGACGACGACGCGCGGGCCGGGGAGCCGGTGGACGCGGACCTCGTCTGGCGCGCGGTGACGCAGGAGCTTCCGGCGGAGGAGCGCCGGGCGGTCATCGAACGGGTCGCGGCGGATCCCGCGTGGGCCCAGGCCTGGCGCCTGGCGAAGGCGATGTCGCAGGCGGCGTCGCAGGCGGACGCCCCGGCGAAGGTGGTGTCGCTGAAGGACCGGCGCGAGCAGGGCCAGCGCTTCTGGCAGGGCCGCCCCGCGTGGGGCGCGCTGGCGGCGATGGTGGTGGTGCTGGCGGGCACGGTGGTGGTGCTGCGGCAGCAACAGCGGACGGGGGACCCGGAGCGGATCCGGGGCGGCGCCACGGAGGCCATCACGTCGGAGGTGCCGGAGGCCGCCGCGCTTCCCCGCGAGCGCTTCGTGCTGCGTTGGGGTGGGGTGCCCCAGGCGACGCTCTGGAGCGTGCAGGTGTCGTCGGAGGACCTGAAGCTGTTCCACCGCGCGGAGCGGCTGGAGCAGCGGGAGTACACCGTGCCGGCGTCGGTGCTGGCGGAGCTGCCCTCGGGAACGCGGGTGCTCTGGCAGGTCGAGGCGCGGTTGCCGGATGGAAGCGTCCGGCGTGGCAGCACGTTCGTGAACCTGTTGCAGTGAGCGCGCTGCAGGGGCCGCGCGCGTTGGGGTGGGGCATGCAAGGACAGACAAAGGGGGATGTGATGACGGCATTCAATGCAGGCAGGGGATGGGTGCGCGCGCTGGCGGTCACGGCGCTGCTCTGGGGTGTCACGGCGGCGGCGCAGGCCACGCCCCAGGTCACGGTGATGACGACGGTGCCGGTGACGGGGACGGCCATGGACCAGGTGGTGGCCTCGGTCGTGGACACGGGCGTGCACCGGGGCGGCACGTTGACGGTGACGTTGCGCATCCTGGCGGCGAGTGGCGCCGTGCTCGCGCAGGTCACCGGCCCGGTGTCGGAGGGTGCCCCCCTTCGCCTGAGCGCGCGGGCCCCCTCGGCCGCGGGGGTTCGCGCCCAGCTCGTCCTGCCCATGAACAGGGATCCGCTGGGCGTTGGCTTCCTCGTGCTCGAACGGTGGGACCCGCCCTCGCCGCCCGTGGAGCCCCCCATCGCCTGCAGGATTCCAAGGACCGGAGACCCCATTGGAGGCACGAGTGAGCCCACCACCGGGGAACCGTTCAAGTGCGTGATGGAGATCCGGGCCCCCTGACGTGTCCGGAGGCCGGCGACAGCGCGCGGGGCGCCTGGGGTCCATCCTCCTCGCGGTGGGGCTGACCCTGCACGCCCTGGTGGCCGCCGCCGGGCCGCCGGAGCCCTCCGCGCTCGCCGGGTGCGAGGAGGGCTTCGTCGCCCACCCAGGGCGGTCGGACGCGGCGATGTGCTTCTTTCGCGAGGCCCAGGCTCCGGAGCGTCGCGACGAGGCCCGGCGCAGGCTGCGGGGCCTCATCGCGCGCCACCCGGAGCGGCCCTGGCTGCTGCTGGTGCTGGGGCACGTGGAGATGCTCTCCGAGCCGCGCCTGGCGGAGGTCTCCTACCGGCAGGCGGCCCTCGCGTTCCGGAGCCAGGGGGACGCGGAGGGCGAGGTGCTGGCCGGCATCAACCTGCGCAACGTGCTGGTCCTGCAGGGCCGGACGGAGGAGGCGCACGTCTGGGTGCTGCGGGTGGGGGAGGTGGCCCGGGCCTCCGGTGACGCCCAGCTCCAGGTGCGCGCGCTCATCCTGGAGGCCGCGGAGCTCTCCGACCTGGGGCAGGACCTGGGCCGCGCCTATCGCCTCCTCAAGCGCGCGGAGGTGCTCGCCTTCCCTGGAGGCAGCGACGGCGTGAAGAAGCAGCTGCTGAACCCCCTGGCCGCCGTGAGCGCGTCCCTGGGGCACTTCGACGAAGCGCTGGAGGCGTACGCGCGGCTCGCGGAGCTGGCGCGGCGCACCCGCGACGTGGGCACGGAGGCCCGGGTGCGCCTCTCCTTCGCGCACCTCGCGTACCTGCGCAGCGAGGAGCGCCCTGAACCGGGGGGCCGGCCGGAGCTGCTGCGTCTGGCGAGGGAAGCGCTCGCGGCGGCGAGGAGCGCGGACAGCAAGGCCCTGGAGGCCCAGTGCCTGCGCCTCGTGGCGGAGCTGCTGGGGGACGGCCCGGAGGAGCGGCGCGAGGCGGACGAACACCTGCGGCGCTGTCTGGAGCTGGCCCTGGAGGCGGGGCTGCCCGAGCGGCGCATCGCCTGCCTGTGGACGCGCGCGGAGCGGCTCGCGGGGGTGGACGCCGCTGGCGCGGAGCGCGACGCGGACGCGGCCCTGGCGCTGGCCGCCGAGCACGACAACCCGCGCTACCTCGCCTCCGCGTGGCGCGCGCGCTCGATGGTGGCCTTCCGCACCCGGCCCCTGCCGGAGGCCCTCCTCCAGGCGGAGCGCGCGCTGGACGCGGTGGAGGTGCTGCGCCAGCTCCAGAAGGACGCGTCCAGCCAGGCGGAGCTGTTCTCCAGCTGGGCCCAGGACTACCACCGGCTCGCTGGCCGCACGCTGGAGGCCGGGGAGAGCGCCGCCCTGCCGTCCCGCGAGGCCCTGGAGCGCGCCTTCGCGGTGAGCGAGCGGCTGCGGGCGCGGACGTTGTTTGAAGCGCTCGTGGCCTCCCGGGCGCTCGCCCCGGAAGACGCCGCGCCGGAGCGCCAGGCGGCCCGGGCCGGCGTGCTGCGGCAGCTGTCCGCCACCCAGCGGCGGCTGCTGGAGCCCTCGCTGTCCGGGGCCGAGCGCACGCGCCTGCTGGGCGAACTCCAGGAGCTGGAGCGGCGGGACGGCGAGCTGCGGCCGGCGCCCCGTCACGCCGAGGTCCGGTTCGCGTCACTGGCCCAGACCGAGCAGCGCCTGGGTGACGACGAGGCGCTGCTCGTCTTCCTCGTGGGCGCGGACGCGGACCACCTGGGCGCACCCGCCGGAGGCGCCTGGGTGCTGGCCGTGACCCGGGGCGGCACGCACGCGTACCGCATCCCCGAACGCGCGCGGCTGCGTCCCGCCGTGGCGCTCCTGTCGGGCCTCATTGAACGGCGTGACGGCTCGGAGGCGGGGGCCGCCGCCGCGCTGTATGCGCAGCTGCTCGCCCCCGCGCTGCGAAGGCTTCCCCCGCGCGTGTCCCGCCTGCTGCTCGTGCCGGATGGGCCGCTGCACGACCTGGTCTTCGCCGCGCTGCGGGAGCGCGCGGACGGCCCTCCGCTGATGGCCCGCCATGAGCTGGCGCTGGTGCCCTCCGCCAGCCTGCTGCACCACTGGCGCGAGCGGGCCGTGCGCCCCCCGGGAGGCGAGGCCCTGGTCCTGGCGGATCCCGACCGCGCCGGCGCGCCCACGACGGTGGCCACCGCGCGGGGCGGCGTGTTCGGTGAGACCGCGAACCTGGGCGCGCTCCCCGACGCGAGGCGCGAAGGGCACACGTTGGAGGCGACCCTGGAGGACACCGCCGTGAGGCCCCGGCTGCTCGTGGGCGCCGCCGCGTCCGAGCAGGCCCTCAAGGCGTCCGCGCTGGACGACGTGCGCATCCTCCACTTCGCCGCGCACGCCGTCGTGGACGAGGAGGCCCCCGAGCGCTCCGCGCTGGTGCTGGCCCCGGGCGCGGAGCAGGAGGACGGCCTGCTCCAGCCCCGGGAGATCGCCGCGCTGGGGCTCGGGGACGCGCTGGTGGTGCTCTCCAGTTGCCAGGGCGCGTCCGGCGCGCTGCTCGCGGGGGAAGGGGTGCTGAGCCTGGCGAGGGCCTTCTTCGAAGCGGGGGCGCGCTCCGTGGTGGCCAGCCTGTGGCCCCTGCGCGACGCCGAGGCCGCGTGGCTGCTGGAGCGCTACTACCGGCACCTGGCGGCGGGGCAGGGCGTGTCCCAGGCCCTGGCGTCCGCCCAGCGCGAGGCCTGGGAGGACGGTCAGCCCGCCGCCGCCTGGGCGGGGCTCGCGGTGATGGGGGACGCGGCGCTGGTCCCTGTTCCGGCCCCGGCCGGGGAGGCCGCGCACGTCCTGGCCCCGGGCTCCGGCTGGACCTGGGGCCTGGCCGCGCTGGCGGGTTCCGTCCTCCTGGCCGCTGTCGGTCTCTGGTGGTGGCGAGGGGGCCGGGCGAAGGCTGCTCGGCTGCCCGAGGTCCGGGAAGCGGGACGACTTCGCGGGTAGCCCCTGGACGAGGAGATCCCCAACTTCGCTCCGTGAGCGACCGACCGGAGGAGGCGAAGACGGATGCGCGGCTCCAGGCGCTGGAGGGCCTGCTGGCCCTTCCCGCCGCGGAGCTCCGACCCACGCTGAACACGGTGGGCCAGCTCATCTCGGAGCTGTTGAAGGCCGACAAGGTGGACATCTTCCTCATCGACATGAGCACCCAGTGCCTGGTCGCCGCCGGGACGAGCGACACGCCGATGGCGCGCCTGCAGAAGGCGCTGGGGCTGGACCGGCTGCAGCTCGCCAACGGGGGCCGCGCCGTCCAGGTGTACGAGACGGAGGAGCCCTTCATGACGGGCCGTCAGGAGGAGGATCCGCAGGAGCTTCCCGGCATCAAGCACCGGCTGGGGGTCCGCTCCTCGCTGATGGTGCCCCTGCCCATCGGCATGGAGACCCGCGGCGTGGTGGGCGTGTCGTCGGCCAGGAATGACTTCTTCACCGAGAGCGACCTGCACTTCCTCCGGGCCGTCGCGCATTGGGTGGGCCTGGTGGCCCACCGGGTGGAGCTGGTGCAGGAGCTGACGAACCTGGCGGTGAAGCAGGCCCGCCGGGCGGCGGCGGAGGAGCTCATCACGGTGCTGGCCCACGACATGGCCAACTACCTGCTGCCGCTCCAGGCCCGCATCCAGCTCATCCAGAGGAGGGCCGCGCGCAACCAGAGCGCGGAGGACCTGCGGGACGCCGACGGGGCGGCCTCCTCGCTGCGCTCCCTCACCCGGCTCATCCAGGACCTGCTGGACGTGGGGCGTCTGGACCAGGGGCTCTTCACCCTGCGCCCCCAGCCGGTGGACGTGGCGGGGCTGGCGCGCGAGGTGGGCTCCACCGCCAACACGCCCGCGCACCCGGTGCACTACCGGGGCCCCGAGGAGCTGGTGATGGTCGTGGACCCCGAACGCCTGCGCCAGGCGCTGGAGAACCTGGTGGCGAACGCGCTGAAGCACTCCCCGCCGGGCCTCCCCGTGGGCGTCGACGTGCAGATGCAGCAGCGCCCGGAGGGGCCGTGGACGCGCCTCGCGGTGACCGACCAGGGGCCGGGGATTCCGCCCGAACGGTTCTCCACGCTCTTCGAGCGCTTCGCGCGGGGGCCCGGCTCCACGGGGCTGGGAATCGGCCTGTTCCTCGCGCGGCGCATCGCGGAGGCCCACGGCGGCACCCTGGAGGTGACGTCGAAGCCGGGGGAGGGCACGCGCTTCGAGCTGGCGCTGCCGGAAGCCCCGACGGCCTCCGGGTAGGCAGGCAGCCCTCGCGTGTCCGGGGGCCGCGCACTAGGGTGCCGGGGCGATGAGTGACGCGAGCCGTGAGTCGACGCCCAGGCTGACCATCGAGGTGAAGGACCTCCACAAGTCCTTCGGAGGCCAGCCCGCGCTCCGGGGCGTGGACCTGGTGGTGCCGGAGGGCACGACCTGCGTGCTGATGGGGGTCTCCGGCTCCGGCAAGACGGTGCTGATGAAGCACATCATGGGCCTCATCCGTCCCGACAAGGGCGTGGTCCTGGTGGAGGGGGAAGAGGTGGCGCGGATGAACGAGCCTGCCCTCAACCAGATGCGCCGCAAGCTGGGCATCCTCTTCCAGGCCAACGCGCTCTTCGACTCGCTCAACGTCTTCGACAACGTGGCGTTCCCGCTGCGCGAGCGCACCGGGATGCCGGAGCCGGAGATCGCGAAGACGGTGAACCAGACGCTGGAGAAGGTGGGCCTGTCGCACGCGGCCACGCGCTTCCCGGGCGAGCTGTCCGGCGGCATGCAGAAGCGCGTGGGCTTCGCGCGCGCCACCATCCTCCAGCCGAAGATACTGCTCTACGACGACCCCACGGCCGGCCTGGATCCGCTCACCACGGCGGCGGTCAACGAGATCATCACCACGGGCAAGCAGCAGTTGGGGGCCACGTCGCTGGTGATTACGCCGGACGTGGCGTCCGCCTTCGGCACCGCGGACCACCTGGCCCTGATGCACGAGGGCAGGGTGGTGGAGTACGGCCCCCCGGACCACTTCAAGCAGTCGCAGCACCCGGAGGTGAAGGCCTTCCTGCGCAACTGGCTCCGGCGCCGCTCCGAACAGCGCCCGGCCAAGGCCTGAGCCCCATGCCCTCCCGCGCGAGCAGTCCCCGGGCAGCGCGTGTGCGTCCACCCCGGCTGTCGCGGGACGCCGTGGTGGAGGCCGCCGTCGCGCTCGTCCGGGAAGAGGGGCTGCGACAGCTCTCCATGCGGACGCTGGCCAACCGGCTCCGGGTGACGCCCATGGCCGTGTACAAGCACGTCGAGAACCGGGACGCGCTCGTGCACCTGTGCGCCGAGTCCATCCTCCAGACCCTGGTGTTGCCGGAGGAGCGGCTGGAGCCGGTGGCGTGGCTGCGGCGGCTCGCGGGCCGCCTGCGCGCCGTGGGGCTGGCGCACCGGGGGCTGATGGAGTTCCTGCTGGAGCAGGGCCCCGTCGTCCACCCCGCGCTCGTCATCCTCGACCGGACGGTGCTCAAGCTGCACGCCGCCGGCATCCCATGGAAGGAGGCGGGGGCACTGCACAACACGTTCTTCTCCTGGCTGGCCGGGGCCATCCGCCGGCAGGAGCCGTGGGACGTGGGGCCTCCGGGGACGCCCCCGCCGTTCGAGCGGTTCTTCGCGGCGGCCCGGGCGCTTCCCGCCAGGGACTACCCGGGGCTTGCCCACGGCGTTCCGCACATGCGGGC
This sequence comes from Corallococcus sp. BB11-1, assembly GCF_026626625.1. NCBI lineage: Bacteria > Pseudomonadati > Myxococcota > Myxococcia > Myxococcales > Myxococcaceae > Corallococcus > Corallococcus sp. BB11-1. The sequence continues at coordinate 27,481 of NZ_JAPNJY010000041.1, forward strand.
CACCGACGTAGGGCGTGAGTTCGAGGCCAGCCTCGACTTCATGCTGGAAGGAATCCAGCGGCGCATCGACGCACGGCGGGCCCCTGCGCGGAAGCGTCCCCTGCGCCGCCAGCGCTGAGCCGGCTTCGCGTCACGGGTCCTTCGGGCCTCCCGCGCTCCCCATGTCCCAGTGCGCGCCCAGGGCCTCCCGTTCGCCCAGGAGCGCGGCCGCTCCTCCCACGCGGGCGAGCACCGCGTCGCGGGCCTCGACGACCCGGCGGCGGACGGTGTCCAGGTCCACGTCCACCAGGGCGCCCTGGAACTTCGCCCACCGTCCGCGCACCATCACCGACTCGACGTTGCCCGCGTGCGCCTGGAGCACCACCGCGTCGCGGGGGCGGTTGAGCGGCGTCAGGTTCAGCGCCTTCGCGTCGAGGACGATGAGGTCCGCGTCCTTCCCCGGCCGCAGCGAGCCCGTCACGCGCCCCAGTCCCAGCGCCTCCGCGGCGTCGAGCGTCACCATGGGCAGCATCCGCGCGGCCTTGAGCGCCAGGACCTTGGACAGCCCGTCGCGTTCATGGGCCCGGCCCCGCTCCACCTGGAGGGCCAGTCGCATCGCGGTGAACAGGTCCCCGCCGTTGCTGGAGACGACGTCGCACCCGAGCGCCGTCCGCACCCCCGCGCGCAGCGCGCGTCCGGTGACGGGGAAGCCCATGCCCATCTGCAGCTCCGTCTCCGGCGTCACCGCGATGGCGCCGCCGCTGTCGGCGATGCGTCGCAGGTCCTCGTCGGGGCTCCAGGTGCAATGGACGAAGAGCACGTCCGGGCCGAGCAGCCCTTCGGCGGCCATCCGCTGCACTTCGCTGGGGCCTGACATGGGCCACGCGGAGCAGTGGGCGGTGATGGGGACGCCCAGCTCGCGAGCGGAGCGCAGCTCCGCGCGGCTCTGCTCCCAGGGGACCTGCATCTCCGTCAGGGCGATGCCCATGCGCACGAGTCCGCTGTCGGAGGACAGCCGGGTGGTGCGCAGGCGCCGGGCATCCAGGAGCCGGCTCGCGGGCGTCGGCAGCGCGGCGCTCGCCTGGGGCCCCGCCGCGTAGCCGTAGGCGAAGAGGGCGCGGATGCCGGAGTCCTGGAGCGCCGTGAGCGCGGCGTCCGCGTGCGCGGGGGACTCCACGCAGTGCGAATAGTCCACGAGCGTGGTGATGCCCGCGTCCAGGGCCTCCAGCGCCCCGGCCAGGTTCGCGGCGTGCAAATCATCCGGCTGGAACGCGGGCGACAGCTTCACGCGCACCGCCGCCAGGTAGTCCATCACCGTCCAGTCCGCCCCCAGGGCGCGCAGCGGCGTCTGCCAGGTGTGCCGGTGCGCATCGATGAGGCCGGGCAGGAGCAGCTTCCCGCGCAGGTCCACGGGCCGGCAGTCCCCGGCGTGCAGTTGGGGACCCATCGCGAGGATGCGTCCGTCCTCCACCAGGACGTCACCTCGCGGCAGGTCCGTCTGTTCGGGGTCGCAGGTGATGATCTCCGCCCCACGCAGCAGCCATCGGTCGCCCATCCGGTGCTCCTCCTGTCAGGCCCAGCAGGTATACAGTGTATACCCGCTGGGCCCGGAGGGACGCCTCAGGGGCGCGACGGTGCCGGGTTACTGGCAGGTGATGCCGGGGAGGCCCCGGTAGGCGCCCTGCGCGGTCCAGCGCGTGTAGGGCGTTCCGCAGGAGCCCGCGTACGGATCATCCGTGCCGTAGCCTGGGACCCAGTACTCGAAGTGCAGGTGGGGGCCGGTGGAGGCGCCGGACGAACCCACCCGGGCGATCCAGTTGCCGCACGCGAGGGTGGTGCCCCGCGCGAACTGCTGGGTGTAGGCCTTCAGGTGCCAGTACTTGGTCTGCGTGTTGTCCGGGTGCCGCATGATGATGTAGTTCGCCGTGTACAGGCCGCAGGCCGCGTAGGGGTTGGCCTGGTTCCAGTAGTTGCAGCGGTCGAAGTAGCCATCCACGGACGCTTCGACGTAGCCCCGGGCGGCGTTCATGGCCCAGACGCCGTAGTCCATCTTGCTGAACCCGCCGACCAGGGCGTAGTCGATGCCGGTGTGGCCGCTGTAGCGAACGCCACCGCAGGCATAGTCCCGGCCGCCGTAGTCCTTGTAGGCGCTCACCACGCAGCCGCCGTTGCCACACTGGTCAGCGAGCTGCGAGGCGGGAAAGCGGAACATCGTCTGGGCGGAGGACGCCGCCGGGAGGGTCAGCAGCGCGAAGGCGAGCGCCAGGATGAGGGACTTCACGGTTCACCTCCCACGTCCGGAGCCGCGTGGCCCGTGCGCACGTTGATCTTCCAGAATGCGCCGCCGCCGGCGTTGTAGCGAAGCACGTCCGCGTCCATCCACTCCATGTGGTGGGAGGAGACGGGCGGGGGTACGAACTCCTTGGGCGGGCCTCCGAAGAGCATGTAGTTCTCCAGGCCGACGTTGGTGAGCTGCCGCGCTGGCGCGCCCTCCACGTCCGTCACGTAGAACGACGCCACGCTGGTCCGGCCGGACACGAACACCACGGTCTTGCCGTCGGGGGAGATGCTGGGCGTCGCGTCCACGCCGGGTCCGTCCGCGAGCACCTTCACGCGGCCCTGGAGGTCGATGATGCCCACGGCGGTCTCATGCGGCCCCTCGTTGTTCATCAGGAGCGTGGCCACCAGCGCGTCGCCCTTGGCCGAGGGGAACAGGTCGCCGCCCACGCTCCGCGCGAGCAGCCGGTCCTTGCCGTTGGCGTCGCGCAGGCGAAGGGTGCCCTCGCCATCCAGCAGCGCGACCTCCGAACCCAGCGTGCGGGCTTCGCGGTACTTGAACTCGCGGTCCACCACGCGCACCGCGCCGGTGGACTCGTCGTACCGGACGATGGCGAGCAGGGGCAGCTCGTCCGTGCCCAGCGGATCCGCGGGGATCTCCGCGACGATGCCCGCGAGCATTCCCCGGCCCTGGCCGAAGAGGTGGATGAACCGGGCCTTGGGCCCGAACTCCTTCGCGACGGCCGGCACCAGGGATTCACGGGCCTTGGTGACCCGGCGCAGGTCGGCCGGGTTCAGGCGCTCCGACGCCAGGGCGCTGGTGCCCGCCAGCGTCAACAAGGTGAGGGTCAGGAATGGCTTGCGCATCTCGCTCCAGAAGAGGGGGGGAACAACGTTGGAGGATGTGACGACAGGGTTTTCTCGCGACGCGTGAATGAGTTGCTTGGAAAGTGGTTATTCATGCAATCCTTGAAAATTACATGTTTGTCATCTGCCTCCATGTGTCAGGGGGCTGTCGGGGGCGCGGTGCGGCGTGGCAGGCTCGGGGCGCCGGGCCGGCGGCAGTGAGACTGAAAAAGGGTGTCCTGATGTCCCGCCAGAAGCTCCGCCGTGCCTTCTCCCGCCTGTGGCTGCTCGCGCCCGTCACCACGTTGGGGGTGGGGTGTTCATCGACCTTTGGCTGTGACCCGAAGCCGCGTTCGGAGACGTTCCGCATCGCCGCCATCTCGCTGCCGGATGGGGGGGCGCCCACGGCGGACACCTCCTGCGAGGCGTTGTGTCAGGCCGTGGGGGGCACCACGCCCTGTGAGCTCACGCGCTCCTCGGAGGACGTTCCGGAGCCCGACGAGGTGCGCTGCCAGGTGACGTTCCTGTGCGAGGGCCGGCGTCCCGAGGGCCTGTGCAGCGATGGCGCGCTGGAGGACCGGGTGCCCGCGCTGGGAGCGCTCTTCGCCAGGATGGCGCACCTGGAGGCCGCGTCGGTTCCGGCGTTCGAAAGGCTCGCGGACGAGCTGGCCCGTCATGGTGCACCGGAGCGGTGGGTGCGGGCCGCGCGCCGTGCGGCGGGCGAGGAGGTGCGTCACGCGCGAGCGATGGCGTCGCTGGCGGTGCGTCACGGGGCCGCGATGCCGGAGGTGACGGTGGCGCCGTTCGGGGACCGGTCGCTGGAGGCGCTCGCCATCGAGAACGCGGTGGAGGGCTGCGTGCGGGAGACCTTCGGCGCGTTGCTCGCGGGCTGGCAGGCGCGGTGCGCGGAGGACGTGACGGTGCGCGAAGCGCTGGGCGCCATCGCGCCGGACGAGCTGCGGCACGCGGAGCTGGCCTGGGCGATTGATGCGTGGGCGCGGACGCGGCTGTCGGAGGATGCGCGGGCGCGGGTGGAAGCGGCCCGGCATGAGGCCTGGCTCGTGCTGGAGCGCGACGCCGCGGACAGCCTGATGCCGGAGGACGTGGCCCGCCGGTCGGGCCTGCCTTCGCCGGAGGTGGCCCGGGGCCTGGTGCGGGAGCTGGCGAAGTCGCTGCGCCTCCCAAGCTGACCTGGCTGGGGTGGGAGCCCGTGGCCCGCCTCCTGCTCAGGGGGTAAGTGGGAATCAATCTATTGGTGTTTGTATGGGCTGAGCATCAATAGATTGATTCTGGGAGAAGGCCGGCGGCATCATCGCGGAGCATGCCTCGACAGAACCTGACGAACGAGACGCTGCCCTTCGCGGTGGGCCGGGCCATCACGGCCCTGGGGCAGAACATCGCGCGGGCCCGCATCCGGCGTGGGCTCCGTCAGGTGGATCTCGCGAAGAAGACGGGGCTGGCGCTCGGGACGCTCAGGCGCATCGAGGAGGGGAGCCCCACCACCGCGCTCAGTGCCTATTTCACCGTCCTGTGGGCGCTGGGGATGGAGCGGGAGTTCGACGACCTCGCCTCGCCTGACCGTGACGAGGAGGGAAAGACGCTTGAGCGGGCTCGCCAACCGGAGCGCGTGGTCCCCAAGCGCAAGGATGAGCTCGATGCCGACTTCTGATGCGTCCAGCTGCTACGTGTACATCCAGCTTCCAGACTCGCTCGACGTCGTGACGTGCGGGCGCTACGTCCAGCAGGACGGCATCGGGCAGTTCGTCTACGGCAGGAGCTATCTGGAGAATCCCCGTGCCGTTGAGCTGGAGTTGTTCGAGCTTCCGCTGCGGCCGGGCACCTTCAGGACGACCCGACTGGGAGGCATCTTCGGGGCATTGAGAGACGCTTCACCTGACGCCTGGGGACGCAGGGTCATCGAACGCCAGTTGGGGCGCGGGGACCTGACGGAGGTTGGCTTCCTCCTCAACTCCCCGGAGGATCGGGCGGGCGCGCTGTCCTTTGGCACGAGCACCACGCCGCCTGCTCCCGTTCATCACTTCAACAGGGTGCTGTCGCTTCCCCTGTTGCTGGAGGAAGCCCGTCGGTTCGAGGAGGGACTGCCCCCGTCCCCACAGATTGACGACTTGGTGAACCCAGGAAGCTCCATGGGAGGGGCGCGTCCCAAGAACGTCGTCGAGGATGATGAGGGTTTGTGGATCGCCAAGTTCCCGTCGCGAGGGGACCGGTGGAACAACGCCGTGGTCGAACTCGCGATGCTGAGGCTCGCGCACGAATGCGGCCTTCGTGCTGCCTCCGGCAAGGTCGTGAACATCGCCGGGCAGGACGTGCTCCTGGTCCAGCGGTTCGACCGGAAGCGCACCGAGCAGGGCTACTTGCGACACCGGATGGTCAGTGCGTTGACGGTGCTCCGGGCTGACGAGAACCCGCGCGTGGGCCCGAATGAACGCAAGACCTGGTCCTACCTCCTGTTGGCGGATGAGTTGAAACGCTGGGTCCGCGACCCGGGAGAGGACTTGCGGGAGCTGTTCCGCCGGATGGTGTTCAACGCCCTCATCTCGAACATCGACGACCACCCCAGGAACCACGCCCTCATCGCGCCTGGCGCTCACTGGAGCCTGTCACCTGCCTACGACCTGACCCCGGCACCGCAGGCCAGCACCGAGCGCGACCTGGCGATGGAGGTGGGAAGCGCCCAGCACCGCCGGGCCAACCGCCGCAACCTCCTGAGTGAGTGCGCGCGCTTCCGCGTGCCGAAGGAGGAGGCCACCCGCCTCATCGACACGATGAAGCATCAGGTGTCGATTCGCTGGCGTGACGTCGTCAAGAGTTGCGGTGGATCCGGGGCGGACCTGGATGCCATTGCGCGGGCCTTCGACTACGAAGGCTTCGAGTACGGCGTCGACCCTCGGATTTGAAGGCCGTCCACGGCTATGGTCCCGGGTTCCCCTTTCCCCAGGTCCCCATGGTCCTCCGGCAATTGCTTCCCCTGGTGGTGTTCGCCACGACTTCACTCCTGGCGAACACGGCCCAGGCCAACACCGTGTATGGCGTCTGGCAGGGTTCGGGCGGACAGGCTCCGTCCAGCCCGGGCAACCGGGTGTTCCTGCTGGATTCGCAGACGGCCGGCGCCCCTGTCACCGTCACGCTGACGTCGTCGGCGGATGCGTGGCTGTACCTGCTGGATGGGAATGGCACCATCCTCGCGCAGGATGACAACGGTGGTGGCGGCACGAACTCGCGGCTGGCCGTCACGCTGTCACCGGGCAGCTACAAGCTGGTCGCGGCGACCGCGCTCGCGGGTCAGAGCGCGGAGTTTACCCTGAGCGCGGACACGGCGGTGCTGCGCCAGCCGAAGGCCCTGGAGGTCCGACCCTCGCGCCGGTTCACCTGGGTCTACGACGATCACGGCACCGGCGCGACGAATGACATTTCCGTCTGGCGTCCCGACCTCTCCCAGTCTCCTGGCTTCTATTCGCTGGGGGACGTCGCCATGTCCAACCGGGGGCAGGTCCCCGCGACGACGTTCCTGGTGCGGGGCGAGGGCGACGTGCTGGCGCGTCCGTCCAACTACACCTGGACCTGGAGTGACTCCGGCTCCGGTGGCACGCACGACGTCTCCTTCTGGGAGCCGGTGGCGCCCGCGGGCTACACCTGCCTGGGCCACGTCGCGGTGCTGGGCTACTCCAAGCCCTCCACGGACCTCATCCGCTGCGTGCGGAGCGAATACGTGCTGCCCGCCAACCCCGCGTGGGTCTGGGACGACAGGGGCTCCGGCGCGAACGACGACATCGGCGTGTGGCAGGCGGTGGCGCGCGACCACCGGGGCCTGCCCGCGTCCACCTTCGTCTCCCGGCCCAGCCACGGGGACACGGGCGGCAACCGCTACTGGGTCCTCAACAAGAGCGCCACGTCCAACCCGGAGCTGCGCGGCCTGCCGGTGGACGCGCAGGTCGTGGCCACGTTCGCGCCGCGCGTGTGGCTGCACCCGGACGAGGCCCACTTCCCTTCCTCCACCCAGTTCCACCTGGCCAACGTCCACGAGGAGAACGGCCACCTGGTGACGAACCAGGCGCTGGGCTGTGACTCCTGCACGGATCCGCAGTTCCTGGATGGCCAGCGGCCGAACCAGACGTCGGTGCCCGTCTATGCGCAAATCATCCCGCGCACCCAGGGGGGCCGGCCGACGAACGTGACGGACGTGCTGTATTGGAATTTCTATCCCTACAACAATGGCAAGCGGGTGTGCATTGGCTGGTATTCGCCCTGGGGCTGCGTGGGTGGCTACTCCACCTTCGGCAACCACGTGGGGGACTGGGAGCACCTCACGGTGCGCTTCATCGACGGGCGTCCGGCGCAGGTCTACCTGAGCCAGCACGCGAGCGGGCAGGCCTTCCCCTTCGGTGACAAGGCGCTCTTCCTCACGGGCTGGCACCCGGAGGTCTTCTCCGCCAATGGCTCGCATGGGCTCTACCCGGACGCGGCGCGCCACATCTACGAAACCATCTTCAATGGCGACTTCCTGGCCGACGACACCGGGGCCGGGCTCGCGTGGGACACCTGGAACCACGTGGTGTCCATCCCGTGGCAGCCGGCCGGGACGTACGCGGGTTCGCTCGCGTGGATGAACCTCACGGCGTACTGGGGCAACCCGGAGGGCGGCTGCGACAACCCGACGGGCTACTGCGTGAACAGCGGCGGCCCGTCGCCGTTGCGGAATCGGTCGGTGTACCAGCCGGAGTACATGACCCTGGAATAGCGACCTGCCCCACTTCCCATCCGACAAGACTGGCGCGGTCGCGTCAGTCCAGGTCCTTCAACTCCATCTCCGCCAGTTCGCGGTAGAGCGGCACCACCTCCACGGCGAGCAGGTCCTCCAGCAGCTTCCGCGCGCCGGCCTTGTCGCCGGCGCGAGCCAGGTCCCGTGCCCTCATCTCCGTGAGCGACAGGCGGATGGAGCCGTCTCGGATGCGGGCCCAGGCGCCACGCAGCAGGGCAGTCGCTGCCCCCGCGTCCTTGATGGCTGCCTGTGCATCGGGGGCAGGTATCCCCACCTCACGAGCTGTGCGCAGCAGCACCCCGCGCACCTGCGGAGTCAGCGTCAACGCCTCGCCCGCGTCCACGCGCGCGACCAGCGCTCGCACCGGATCCCAGTCGATGTCCTCGGACATGGTCAGTCGCCTCCTGTTTTTCGACGGCACTTGTCACGCGGCCAGTTTCCATTCTGCCCCTCGCAGTACCGGAAGCAGTCGTAGCAGTGTCCCCGCCACTCCTCTTCCTTGCATCTGACGTAGGTCTCCATGCAGGAGCGCTTCCACTCCGGCAGGTCTGTCCGAGCCAGCTCCGAGGCCACTTTGGCGGTGAAGAGGATTTCCTCCGCTTCCAGCTTCGTGGCGCCACAGCGCTCCGGCGCGCCCGGGTGCGTCTTCACGCAGCAGCTCACCGTGGAGTCCCTCGGGGTGCACTGCGCCTGCGCCAGGGACACCGGAGCGCTGCCGGCCTGGGCGTGCGCTGTCCTGCTACGGCCCGCTGCCGCCAGGACGAACGCGAAGACCACCAGCATGCCCCATGAGGGGGTGTTCCATGTGCTCATGCATGGCGGTCTATCCGGCTTTGTGTGTGCGGCGCCTCCTTCTTGGGAGGGAAGCCCAGGGTCGCACGGGCAGGCCGGCTCCAAGGGCGACTGCTACGCGATGAAGGCGGGGAGCTTGTCGCCCGGCTTCGGCACCAGCTCCAGCACGTTTCCGGCCTTCGGAGTGGCGCTTGGAGTGCGCGGATGCGGAGCAGGGCAGGTGTCCCCGCCTCAAGGGGGTGAGGTGCCGATACGGCGCTGCGGTGGCTCCGCGCCAGGGGCACCCTTCACGCGGAAGGCGACATTGTGCGGTGTGCTTCCGGAAGCAGTGACGGCATCATCCGCTGGGAGCCGGTGGACGGTGGCGGTCCCCTGGAATCGCCACCTGTGGGGCCGTGCGCAGGAGCAGTTCGCGGACGTCTGTCGTGAGTGCCAACGCCTCGCCTGCCTCAACGCGAGCGAAGAGTGCTCGCACGTCGTCCCAGTCGGTGTCCTCGGACATGCTCAGCCGCCCTTCTTCGGCCGTCGGCACTTGTTCGCCTGCTCTTGCCCCCATGTCGTGATCATCCCGGCCCGCTCGGTGGAGGCGGTCACTTTCCTGACGCCGGGGGATCCAGGGAGCGCTCTTTGCGTGCAACCCCCTCCCCATTCGCGCAAGTGCCGGTGGTGCGGTGACGCACGTCGGTCCGGCGCCGGAGGCACTGGCGACCGCCCGACAAGACAGGCAAGCCATCCAGCCTCGCCCCTGCCACGGGGGCGAGGCCGACGCTCTCTGCGCGGTCGCAAACCTCATGCGTCGGCGTGCCGTCACTGACACCGCGAGATGCAATGGGCAAGACGAGTTGGAGGCCGTAGGAGTGTGCTGGCATGATGGCGGGCTGCGAGAAGGATGAGGAGTCGTCGATGCTGCCGGTGCAGATGAAGAGTCGTCAGGAGCGCCTGTTGGGCGCCATCCATCTCTCAACGATGGAAGGGGTGGAGATAGGGCCGCTCGCCAGTCCGATCGTCACGCGTGACGCCGGGCGGATTCTCTATGCCGACCACGCGAGCACCGAGGTGCTCCGGCGCAAGTACGTGGGGCACGGTTGGGACACCGCGGCCATCGTGGACGTGGACGTGGACCTCTCGTCGCGAACGCTGTCCCGTGCGCTGGGCGACCGGCGGGTGGACTTCGTGCTCGCGAGCCACGTCATCGAGCACGTGCCGGACCCCGTGAGCTGGCTGGGGGACCTGCGCGAGGCGCTGCGTCCCGGTGGCATCGTCTCGCTGGCCATCCCGGACAAGCGCTTCTGCTTCGATGCGAAGCGTCCGGAGAGCACCCCCGGAGAGCTGGTGGACGCCTTCCTGTCGCGCCGCGCCGCGCCCACCGTGAAGCAGGTCTTCGACTTCTGGGCCTGCTATTGCCAGGTGGACGCGCAGGCGATGTGGAGCGGCGCCATCGACGCGGAGCGCCTTTCATGCTCCGGCACGCTCCAGAATGCGCTGCAGAAGTCTCAGGAAGCCGTGAAGGCAACCGGCTACACGGACGTGCACTGCTGGGTCTTCACGCCGCGCTCCTTCCTGGAGGCCGCTGTCACGCTGGCGGAGCTGGGGATGTTCCCATTCCAGCTCGCGGACTTCGCGTCGACCCCTCCAGGGGACATCGAGTTCTTCGTCAGCCTGAGGCGCGTCGAGAGCGATGAGAGCGAGAGCGAGCGGGCCCTCCGCGTGCAGTCGCTGCGCGCCGCGGCGCTCGAAGCGGCGTCGGCGCCCGGCCCCGCGCGGCCCCCGGAGCCCTCTGCTTCCCGCCCTCCGGAGCCCCCGGCCTCCAGACCCCCGGAATTGGCGGAGGCCACGCTCCGGCTCGGACGGCCGCTCTACCACGCGCTGGCGCAGGCATGGCCTGGGGTGCGCACGCTGCGGGAGCGGCTGAGGCCCTGGCTCTAAAAAGAGACGCGGGGCCGCGCGTGCAGGCCGGCCCCAAGGGCGACTGCACGTGATTGCGTGAGCAGTGGAGGCCCATCGCCGTTGAGGCGCCGGTCGGTGTCCCGGCCGGAGTCCATGACCCTGGAGCAGGGCTCCGTCACATCGGCGGCAGCTTGTCCAGGAGGCCTGATTTCGACAGCCACATCACCAGCGCGAAGCTGATGGTGTTGAAGGCCGCGTGCGCGACAATCAATGGCAACAGCCGTCCCCGGAACCAGAAGACGAACCCGAACCAGGCCCCCAGCACGAAGGTCTGGAAGACGGCGAGGATGCCTTCGTAGAAGTGGCCCACGCAGAAGAGCAGCGCCGCGACCAGCACCGCGGGCACCCAGCGGCCCAGCACCACGCGCAGGCGGGGCACGAGGAAGCCCCGGAAGACGAACTCCTCGAAGCCCGTCACCAGCACCATGATGGCCGCGAACGCGGGCACGCTCAGGCCCGTGTCCATCAGCGCGGCGGCCACGCCCTTGCGCGCCAGCATCTCCTGCCCCGCGAGCTTCAGCGCCACGGCGACGGCCGCCATGGGCACCGACGCGGCGATGTGCACCACGTAGGTGCCGACGAGCACCGGCACCCCCAGCAGCAGCTCCTTCGCCCAGCCCTCGCGCACCAGCCCCACCTGCGCGGGGCCCTGTCCGTCGCGCCACACCAGCACCGCCACCAGCAGGCACATCCCGAACGCGCGGATGCACAGCGGGGCCATGGACAGCGAGAAGCCCTTCTCCACCTCCGCCGCTGAAGCCACCCAGGCGCCCGCGCCCGTGCCGCCCAGCGCCACCAGGAGCCCCAGGATGCCCAGCCAGGCGCCCCCTCGTGACGGCTCCCAGGGACGCAGGAGGGCCAGCCCCCAGGCCAGCAGCACGACCGCGATGACGGCCAGGACGACCCGCCCCGCCGGGCCCGCGGTGGACGGCCCCAGGACGGCGAGGAACACGAACGCCGCCTCGGACAGCGCCCGGCGCCTCGATGGGGCGTTCTCCAGCAACACGGCGACGTCACGACGCACGGGGTGTTCCTCCGGTCCAGGTCCACGGGGCAGGGGCCTCGCGGGATTCCGGACACGCTAGCGGCTTCGCCCTCAGGTTTCTGATCCCTCCTCGGATTTCCACGCGTGCGACGCGCGCTTTCCAACGGCAGCGCCCCGGGCCGCGGGGGTGGCATCCGCATTGCTCCTGCGTCCGGGGCACCCGAAGCCTGCGGGAGTCGTCCCATGCAAGCACACCGACTGCGACACCTCTTCTCGCGGGCCCTCCGGGCTTCGCTCGCCACACCGCTGGTGCTGGCGGGCTGTGGCACCAATGCCGTGAGCCTGGAGGGCTATGAGCCCATCGCCTGTGACGGCCATGTCCCCTCGGTCAGCGACCTGAGCATCTCCCCGGAGCCGGACTATCTCCAACTGGGCCGCGCCCAGCCCTACTCCTCGCAGCCCGGCGATGGATACACGTCCACCTTCGGAGAGGCGTGCGCGACGGCCTCGGACGTTCCGGCGTGCCAGGAGGCGCTGGGCGCGGCCCAACCGGGCCAGGGCTTCCATCACAACTGCTTCCAGCTCTGCGAGGACTACTTCCTGGCGACGACGCGGGGCGACGAGGTGAAGACCTATTCGACGCTGGAGGCCCTCAAGGGGCTGCTGGGCACCATCGACACCGCGCAGGAGGCCACGCTGGTGGCCTTCGCCGCAGGCTACCAGGTGAACTGCGAGCAACTGGACCGGGGCGCGGTGAAGCAGAACCCGTGGGGCACCTTCAACGTCATCGCGACCCGGGGATTCGTCTGTGGCGAGGGCAGCCAGCTCGTCCAGCACGAGCTGGAGGTGTCCGCCTCCGGCGAGCTTCGCGAACTGGGGCAGCACGTCCTGGAGAAGGGCAGTGGGAGCTGTGCGATTGGACGGAGGCCCGTGGGGCTCCAGGTCGCGGGGGCCTGCGACGGCACGGAGGTGCTGGGACGCTACTTCGCGGAGGCCGCGCACCTGGAGGCAGCGTCCATCCAGGCCTTCCTGCGGCTGCGGGAGGAGCTGGCCCTGCACCGTGCGGGTCCGGACCTCCAGGCCGCCGCGCTCGCGAGCGCCGTGGATGAGGTGCTGCACGCGGACGTGACGGGGCGGCTCGCGCGTCGCTTCGGCGCCACGCCCCCGCCGCCCGCGGTGACCCCGTTGCCGCCGCGTCCGCTCGCGGAGGTGGCCCTGGACAACGCGGTGGAGGGCTGCGTGCGGGAGACGTACGGCGCGCTGGTGGCCCATCATCAGGCACTGCACGCGCGCGCCGCGGACGTGCGTGAGGCCATGGTCCGCATCGCCCGGGATGAGACGCGGCACGCGGAGCTGTCCTGGGACATCGACCGGTGGGCCGGTCCGCGCCTCTCCGCCCAGGAGCGGGATGCGCTGCGTGAGGCCCAACGGAACGCGGTGGCCCTGCTGCGCGCGGAGGTCGCGGTGCCGCTCGACGCGAGGCTCATCACCGAGGCGGGACTGCCCACGCCCGAGGTCGCCCTGGTCCTGCTGGACACGCTGGAGCAGGAGCTGTGGGCCTGAGTGACGAGCGTGGGGCCGGAGTCGCTGGCGCCGTGATGCCAATGCGCTACGGCTTGCGCTTCGGGGGCCGCGCGGCGGCAGCGGCGGCGGCTTCGCGCAGCTTGTCCTTCTTGCTCTTGCGCCGGCCCTTCACTCCGCCGTTCGGATCCAACGGCGGCGCGGAGGGGCTCACCGTCTCCGTCGGCTCGAACCCCGGGAGCTGCTCGCGCGGGATGTCCAGCCCGTGGCGCTTCTCGATGAGGCGGAAGTGGGCTTCGCTGTCCGCGGTGACGAAGCTGATGGCCACGCCCTTGTCGCCCGCGCGCCCCGTGCGACCGATGCGGTGCACGTAGTCCACGGTCGAACGGGGCAGGTCGTAGTTCACGACCGCGGGCAGCTGCGCGATGTCCAGGCCGCGAGCCGCGACGTCCGTGGCGACGAGCACCCGCACGCGCTTCGCCTTGAAGTCCGCGAGCGCCTGGGTGCGCGCCCCCTGGCTGAGCTCCCCGTGCAGCGACGACGCGGCGATGCCGGCCCGGTTCAGCTTCAGCGCGACATGATCCGCCGCGTAGCGGCTGGCCACGAACGTGAGGACGTGGGACCACGCGTGGGTCTCCAGCAACTGCCGCAGCAGCATCGTGCGCCGGGGTTCATCCACCTGGAGGGCCCGCTGGACGATGAGGTCCGCCGTGGGCAGCTCCCCGTCGCCTGCGTCGATGCGCGTGGGCTCATGCAGCAGCCGCTCCGCGAACAGGTGCACGGAGGGCGGGAACGTGGCGGAGAACAGCAGGTTCTGCCGGCGCGCGGGCAGCAGCGCGAGCAGCCGGTTGAGTTCGTCCGCGAAGCCCAGGGAGAACAGCCGGTCGGCCTCGTCGAGCACCAGCGTCTCCACCCCACCCAGCCGGAGCGCGTTCTGCTCCACCAGGTCCAGCGCGCGGCCGGGCGTGGCCACGACGACGTCCGCGCCGCCCCGGAGCGCCAGCATCTGCGGGTTCGCGGACAGGCCGCCCACCGCGAGGCAGGTCTTCAGCGGCTTCTTCAGATAGCGGCCGTACTGCTGCACGGACTCGACGATCTGCGCGGCCAGCTCCCGCGTGGGCACCAGGATGAAGGCCCGCACCGGCCGGACGGACCCCGTCGGGCGCGCGCGCAGGGCCTCCAGGATGGGGAGCAGGAACGCGGCGGTCTTCCCCGAGCCCGTCTTCGCCGAAACCCAGACGTCGCCGCCGCGCAGCACCACGGGGATGGTCTCGCGCTGCACCGGCGTGGGGTCGTCGTATCCGAGTTCGGCCACCGCGCGGGTGAGCGCATCCGACAGGCCGAGCGAAGCGAAGGTCATGGGAGGGAAGCCTTGGGGTGGCGCGAGGGCCGGCGAGCCTACCCCGGCCGGGCCCCATCCCCCCGGGCATTCCTGCCCCCCCACCACCCAGGCGAGGAGCCGCCCGGGCGCGGGGAGTGCCGTCCGGGGTGGACTCGCCCCGTCACGGGACGGCCTGACGTGTTACGAGCATCCGCATGGCGATCTCCACCCTCCCCGAACGTCCGCGTGCCGTCCTCGTCGGTGTCCAGCTTCCGGGCGTCTCGGACGAAGAGCACGCCGCGGACTTCGCGGAGCTGCGCCGGCTGGTGCACACGCTGGGGTACGACTCGGTGGCGACCATCTCCCAGAAGCGGGAGCGGCTGGCCACGGGCACGGTGCTCGGGACGGGCAAGCTCAAGGAGCTGGCCGCCCTCACCGGAGGCCCGGGCGTGATTGCGTCCGGGGCGCAGGACCGGACGTCGAAGGCCCGCGAGAAGTGGGAGGCCGCCGCCGAGACCGAACCCGAGGACACGGACGCGGACACGGACGGCGACGAGGACGCCGACGACCTGGAGTCCGAGGACGCCGTGCCGCCGCCTTCGGAGGAGGACGACAAGGCGGAGCCCCGGCCCACCGTGGTGGTCGTGGACCACGAGCTGTCGCCGGGCCAGCTGCGCAACCTGGAGAAGGCCACCGGGGCGATGGTGCTGGACCGCGCGGGCGTGATTGTCGACATCTTCCACCGGCACGCGAAGAGCCACGAAGCGCGGATGCAGGTGGAGATCGCCCGGCTCAACTACCTGGCCCCCCGCCTGCGGGAGTCGTCGGGAGGCCGCGAGCGGCAGCAGGGACGTGGCTCGGGTGACTCGGCGGTGGAGCTGGACCGCCGCAAGATTCGCGACCGGCTGGCGGAGCTGCGCGAGGGCCTGGCGGCCATCCAGAAGGACCAGGACCACCGCCGCTACGCGCGCAGGGACCAGCTCCGGGTGGCGCTGGTGGGCTACACGAACGCGGGCAAGTCGTCGCTGATGCGCGCGCTGACGGGCAGCACGGTGCTGGTGGCCGACCAGCTCTTCGCGACGCTCGACACCACGGTGCGCGCGATGCAGCCGGAGACCCGTCCGCGCATCCTCGTCTCCGACACGGTGGGCTTCATCCAGAAGCTGCCGCACGACCTGGTCGCGTCCTTCCGCTCCACGCTGGACGAGGCGCTGGAGGCGTCGCTGCTGCTCTACGTGGTGGACGCGTCGGACCCTACCTGGGCGGCGCAACTGGAGGTCACCCGCACGGTGCTCCGGGACATTGGCGCGGACGCGGTGCCCAGCAAGCTGCTGCTCAACAAGGCGGACCGGCTGGACGCGGCGGCGAAGGAAGCGCTGCTGGCGAAGCACCCGGACGCCATCATGCTCTCCGCGCACCAGCCGGACGACGTGACGATGCTGCGCAAGCACATCATCGCCTTCTTCGAGGCCTCCATGGTGGAGGCGGACCTGGTGATTCCCTACGCCCGCCAGGGGCGCATCAGCGAGGTGTACGAGCACACCACGGTGGTGTCCCAGGCCTACGACGAGACCGGCAGCCGGCTGCGCGTGCGGGGCCTGCCGGGGGCCATCGCGAAGCTCACCCAGTCCTTCCAGGAGTGACCCTGGCCCCAGGGCTCCGGTGTCGCACCGCGACCGGGCGGCCCGCGCGCAAGCCCCGCGCCCCCGTCAGGTGCGCCCCGTCCGCTCCCCAGCAGCCGGCCAGGCGCTGACGCCCCGCGCGGAGCAGGGAGACGGCGCCCGTCGTCCCTAGCTTCAGGGCCATGACGCCTCCGACCCCCGTCGCCGTCCCCTGGTCCCAGCTTGAGCAGGAGGCGCGCGAGCGCTTCGGCGTGGAGCAGTTCCGCCCCGGGCAGCGGGAGATCATCGAGGCGGTCATCGCCGGGCATGACGTGCTGGGCGTGCTGCCCACGGGCGCGGGCAAGAGCCTCACCTTCCAACTGCCGGCCCTCTTCGTGCCGGGCGCCACGGTGGTGGTCAGTCCGCTCATCGCGCTGATGCACGACCAGCGCGAGCACCTCACGGAGCGCTTCGCCCTGGACGCCGCGAAGCTGGACTCCACGCTGAGCGCGAGCGCCCTCAAGGACCTGCAACGGGAGATCCGCCGGGGCGAGCACGAGTTCATCTACGTGACGCCGGAGCAGTTGGAGAACCCGGAGCGGCTGGAGCTGCTCAAGCGCGCGAACGTGAGCCTCTTCGTGGTGGACGAGGCCCACTGCGTCTCGCAGTGGGGCCATGACTTCCGGCCCGCGTACCTGGCGCTGGGGGATGCCATCCGCGCGCTGGGGCGCCCGCGCGTGCTGGCGCTCACGGCGACCGCCACGCGTCAGGTGCGCGAGGACATCCGCGCCCAACTGGGCTTGAAGGACCCGGTGGTGGTGAGCACCGGCATCCAGCGCGACAACCTCACGCTGGAGGTCCTGCGCACGGTGAACCCGGAGCTCAAGCGCCAGAAGCTGCTGGAGCTGCTGCGCGGCTGTGGCGGCAGCGCCATCGTCTACACGGCCACCGTGCGGCGCGCGGACGAGCTGTGGCGGTGGCTGCGCGCGGAGGGCGTGGAGGCGGAGCGCTACCACGGCAAGCTCAAGGCGAGTGAGCGTGAGGAGAACCAGCGCCGCTTCATGGAGGGCACCACGCCGGTGGTGGTGGCGACGAAGGCCTTCGGGCTGGGCATCGACAAGCAGGACCTGCGGCTCGTGGTGCACTACCACTTCCCCGACTCACTGGAGAGCTACTACCAGGAGGCGGGACGCGCGGGCCGGGACGGGCTGCCCGCGCGCGCGGCGCTGCTGTACCGGCTGGAGGACAAGCGCATCCAGGGCTTCTTCCTGGGAGGCAAGTACCCGCGCCGGGAGGAGAGCCGGCAGCTCTACGCGGCCGTCAGCCGCCTGTGCGCGGAAGGCAAACGCGTGGCGCTCAGGCAGCTCGCGGAGGGCAGCGGACTGGGCGACAAGCGCGCCCGGGTGCTGGTGGCGCAGCTGGTGGCGGCGGGCGTGGTGGAGCGGGGCGCCCGGGGGGTGAAGCAGCTCCGGGCCTTCGAGCACCCCGACGAGCTGGATGCGTACCTGACGGCCTACGAGTCCCGCCACCAGAGCGACCGCGAGCGCCTGGAGGCGATGATGCGCTACGGCAGCACCACTGCGTGCCGCTGGCGGACGCTGGGGGACTACTTCGAGGAGCCGCGCGAGGACGACTGCGCGCACTGCGACAACTGCCAGGCGCGGGCGGAGGGCCGCTTCGAGCATCAGCCCCCTGGCAGGCGGCGGACCCCCGCGCCGCTCATCGACGTCCACGGCGTGGCGCCAGCGGCCTGAGCCGCGACGCTCAGCGCAGCACGGGCACCGTGACGGGGTCCTTGTCATCCACGGTGATCTCCGCCTTGCCCACGCGCCACAGCACGGGCTGGAAGTGGATCTTCAGGGTGCGCCCCTCCGACGTCTCCAGCAGGGCGGTGCCTTCCTTGGGGAGGTAGTTGCCCACCTCGTACTCCAGCGCGGTGAAGGTGATGCGGTCGGTGCCCGAGGGGCCCGTCAGCTCGCCCGGACCGTCGAACACCAGCGACGTGCCGCCGATGATGGGCAGGCCCTCGCGCTTGCCCACGTTGCTGACGACGTGGAAGGAGTGGCCCGCGCGGCCCGGCACGTTGCCCTCCACGTCCGCGAACAGGCGCGTCTCGTCGCTGCACGTGCCGTAGCCCACCTTCGCCTGGAGGGGCTGACCGTCCACGGTCATGTCGCGCAGGTCCGCGTGCATCTCCATCAGGTCCTCGCCGCCCCGGTACTCCAGCACGGCTTGCCCGGTGAGGCGCAGGCCGTGCACGGAACAGCCGCCGTCCGCGAACTTCACCACCACCGCGTCGGTGACGTCGTCCACCGGGGACACGGTGGCCGTCGCGCACGACACGGTGGCGGAGAGTCCTTCCACGGCGCGATTCAGGAACGAGCGCCGCGGCTCACCGCACGAATACACGGGCATCAGGCCCAGCACCTCCAGCGCACCGCGCACCACGTGGGCGGAAGCCGCCACCCGCTCCACGCGCGCCGTCGCGTCGTTGATCTCCCCCTGGGTGAGCGAGTTGTCGCCACAGGCGGTGGCGAGGACGGCGAGGGCAAGGCAGGTGGCGCGGCGCATGAAGGTCTCCGGAAGAAGGGTGGCGTTCCTCCGCTGCCTCTCAGCAATGCCCATGCCCTCACCCAACCCCGCGAATCCCAAGGGAAAGGGCAGCCATGACCCCACCGGGCGTGTGCAGCGCGCTGCGCACCCACGGGCGGGGCGGTCAGGGCGTGTGCGCCAGGGGAGGAGGGCTGGAGGCGTCATCGGGTGCGAGAGGAGGGAGGTCTCACGGAGGGCAGACCCCGCCCCCCACGCTTCGGCCACACGCGGGCCCGGTCCCGCCGAGCGCCTGCCCAAGTGCGCGGGACGGTGGGGCAAACGCTGCCCCAGGGCACGCGCGTCGTGCATCGCTTCAATCCGGGCGGAGGCCCGTCCATGCGCGGCACGAAGGCGGGGTCCCAGCCTCAAGGCCCCGCGGTGGCTCCGTGCTTCAGGGCTCGGAGCCCTCCTCCTCGTCGTGCGGTGCCTCGGGCCCGGCCTCCTCGGCGTCGTCCGGGAGCTCCTCGTCGATGGGCTCGGGCTCGGAGGTCTCCGCCACGCCCGCGCCCGCCGGGTAGATGACCAGGTGTCGCCGGGGCTCGCTGCCCAGGCTCACCGCCTCCAGGTGGTTCCGGATGACCAGCGTTTGCTGCACCCGTCGCAGGCGGGACGGACGGGGCGCCAGCGGGACGGGCTGCCCTTCGGCGAGCACGCGCCGGATGCCTTCCTGCGCGTCCGCGACGGCGGCGCGGACCTCCTCTGGGTCCACGCCGTCCAGGAGGTTGAGCTCGGAGCGCAGCACCCGGCGCATCTCCGTGGCGCTGTTGCGCTTGATGATCAGCACGCGCGCGCCCCCGCGTTCAGCGGCCCGGCGCAGGCGGGGGGAGTTCGCGCGGCTGCGCGGGGTGAGCACCAGCTCGGCGTTCTCCGGACGGCCCACCACGACGGCCTCCACGGGCAGGTCGCGCAGCACGCGCTCCAGCAGCTCACGGCTCACCGCGTGCACCGCGATGCGCAGGGGGCCGGCCCGGGGCGCGCCCAGGGCCGGCGTGCCCGGGGGCACGTGCCCGCCCGGCGGCGTGGCCTCCACGACCTCCGGCGCCGCGTCCACCAGCACCGTGTCGCCCTGCTGCCGGCGGCGCTCGCCACCGACTTCCGTTCCCGCGAACAGCCGGTCCACCGCGCTGGCCGTGTCGCGGTGCACGCGCACCTCCTCGCGGTTCACCATCTCCACCACGATGTCGAAGGTGGGCGTCCCCTTGCGCTCGGTCACCGTCTTCTGGGTGTGCCGGCGCCGCGCCTCCTCGTCGCTCAGCGTGACGGTGTGCACGCCGCCCACGAGGTCGGAGAGCGTGGGGTTCAGCACCAGGTTCTCCAGCGTGTTGCCGTGCGCGGTCGCCACCAGTTGCACGCCGCGCTCGGCGATGGTGCGCGCCGCGGCGGCCTCCGCCGAGGTGCCAATCTCATCCACGACGATGGCCTCCGGCATGTGGTTCTCCACCGCTTCGATCATCACGTCGTGCTGGCGGTCCGGCCGGCTCACCTGCATGCGCCGCGCGCCACCGATGCCCGGATGCGGGATGTCCCCGTCACCGCCAATCTCGTTGGAGGTGTCCACCACCATCACCCGCTTGCCCAGCGCGTCCGCGAGCACGCGCGCCACCTCGCGAAGCTTCGTCGTCTTGCCCACCCCGGGCCGCCCCAGCAGCAGCAGGTTCTTCCCCGAGTCCACCAGGTCGCGGAGCATGTCGATGGTGCCCACGATGGCGCGCCCCACGCGCAGGGTGAGCCCCACCACGCGGCCCTGGCGGTTGCGGATGGCCGACACGCGGTGCAGCGTCCGCTCGATGCCAGCGCGGTTGTCCCCGCCCGGCTCCCCCACCCGCGAGAGCACCGCCTGCAACGCGTCCTGCTCCACGGGCGCGTCGGCCAGGCGCACCACCCGGCTCACCAGCCGCGCCTCGGGCGGACGCCCCAGGTCCATCACCACCTCCAGCAGCTCCGCCTCCGGCAGCCGTCGCACCGCCTCCTGGAGCGGCGGAGGAAGGACCGCGACCAGCAGGGCGAAGTCGTCCGGAAGGGTGGGGGGCACGGCGGTGTCGGGGTCGGTGCGGTCCATGGGCAGGAGGGTGTCTTAGCCATCTCCAGCGTCACCCGCCCCCTTCCACGTCTCCGGAGCGTGTCCCGGGCTACGGAGCGACCCTCCAAGTTGACCGGTGCGGGATGACCTCTCACCCCCTGGACTGTCAGACCGCCGTGAGAAGCTCCGTCACTCCAGGTGTAGGTCCCTGCAAACCCCGAGTCTCGGGTAATTGTGGACAGTACAGTTATCATGTATAATCACATGGTGCCTGGATGAACCGTGGTTCCGGGCATTCCCCCCCTCGGCAGTGCGTTGGAAGGCAGGAGATGAGCATGGCGGACGGCAAGCTGAAGGCTCTTGTGGTGGATGACGACCCGCTCGTGCTCGAGCTGGTGGAGCGCTCCATCACCCGCTACGGCTTCGAGGTCACGACGACGCGCGCGGCGCTGGGCGTGGCGAACCTCATCCGGGTTCACCAGCCGGACATCGTGTTGTTGGACGTGAACATCCCGGCGTTGAGCGGCGACCGCATCCTGGGCGTGGTGCGCCAGTTCGCGGGGCCGGACACGCTGTTCATCCTGTACTCGTCCATGGACGAGTCGAAGCTGCGCGAGCTGATGCGGACGGCGGGCGCGGACGGCTACATCCCCAAGAGCGTCAGCGGCCCGGAGCTGGCCCTGAAGCTGTCGGGCCTTCACCGCAAGTGGATGGCGACCCGTCCCGTGGGCGCGGTCCAGTCCCAGAGCACCACCGCCCAGGTGTCGGTGACGTCCGGGTAGGTGTGGACGGTCTGGAAGCCGACCCGCTCATGCGCGCGCAGTGAGCGGGTGTTGTGCACGGAGACCTCGGTGATGACGCAGTCGAACCGGTCCCGGAGCTGTTCGTGGTGTTGTTGGTAGAGCGCGTCGAACAGGCCCATCCCCCGGTGGGCCTTGTCGATGCAGATCTGCCCCATCACGTAGAAGCGCTGTTCCTTCAGGGGGCGCCCCTGGAAGTCGAGCCCGTCGATGAGCGCGAACATCGGCTCCAGGACGGGGACGAGCGCTCTGCACTCGCGCGGCATGACCAGGGCATAGGCGACGACCTGGGAGCCCTGCAGGGCGATGATGCTGGGCGCCAGCGCATGCATGGCCTCCAGCGTGGGCAGGTCATGCGCCACGGTGACGAAGCCCTGCGAGTGCATCTCCTCCGGGGACAGGACCTGCTTGAGGTTCCTGCGTTGCAGGGTCAGGACCTGCTCAAGCTCCGAGCGGGACTGGACGGCCCTCACGCGGTAGGGACTGGACATGGCGCGGGAGCATAGGCCGTCCGTCTTCGGAGGCGAGCGTCAGCTATCTCGAAGGGGAGAACAGGCTCGCTGCTCATCATTCCCTCCATCGGGTGCCGTCACACGCTCGAACGACACGCCCAGGTTCCCGACCCCTTCGAGTGCGTTCTTGACCTCCTCCGAGACAATGAACGCCGTCTTGAACTTCTTCGGCCTCAAGACGTGCGCCCCTTCGGTCTTCGAGGGGGCAATGCGCAGGCCATAGATCCAACGGTACTCGCCTGCATCTTCGAGAAAGGGGTCCTCTTCAGCGTAGTGATGGACTTCCCGGCACCTCGCATCATCAATGCAATCAATCACTTTGTTTGCATTGACGACGAAGTACCGCTCGGACTCTCCCTCTACCGATACCGGAAACAGTTGGACATCATTAGAGGCAAGGGTTCTGAAGACGTTCGCGACCTCTTCGCTGACGACGGGAGCTTTCTCTATCACGGAGAATACAAACGTTCGCTTCTCGCCAGGATGTGAAACCTGGGCCTTCATATGGCCTGGATCCTCAAGCAGGCGTCCATCCGAGAACATCCAAGGTTCGTCAAGCGAATCACCGGACGCCAACGTTGGTGTCGAAATGAGCCATTGAGGCACGTCAGCCATGCCTACCCAATAAAATTGACGTTCCACCCCATGCCTCCTACTTCACGATAAGGCTGCGCAGCTCGGAGCCCGGCGTAAGAAGCTCGTTGGCGATTTTTGCAAGCTCACCCATCAAGCGTGCCCGACAGGTCTCTGTTGTTCTGCATCGACTGACAGCATCTTGCAGTCTGCCGACTACTTTGTCGTGGTACGGGCCAGGATGTGGACCCTCGTGTCCATTGAGCCGCACCTTGTTTGCAATGTCTTCAAGGGTCATCCCTGCCTTCTTGAAGATCCTCTCGCACAGCGGCGTCCAGGGACCGCCTGTCGCGGCCGAAACCAGGTTCTTGCTCGTGCAGATGTGGTGCACCGGGCCCTCCTCATCGCCTGGAACCTGCCCCTGCGAGTACATCGCGAGAGCCGCAACCGCACCCGGAGCGAGCGTGACGTTCAGCACCCCCGCGGCGGGCAGCGCGATGGACGTCACTCCGCCGTTCAGCGCCTCTCCGAGTTGGAAGCCCGCTTCGGCCTGTCCTCGAAGTGCAGCCTGCGAGAAGCCCGGCAGCTTGGGCCCCTGGGCCGCCATCGCTCTTTTTCCGCCCAATGCCGCCGTTATGAGGAGCACCAGGACGCGCGTGCCGTTCGTCCCCAACACCCGCCCGAACCGGTGCCCGATGTCCTGCAACGCGATGACGCTCGTGGCCCTCTGCGCGTCGTCCCACAGCCTCACGAAGCCGCGACCCATCTCCCAGACCGGTACGACACCCAGGTACGCCACCAGCGCTGCCGTCAGGGCCACCGCGAGGACCTTGGTGACCGGCTCGGGAATGGCCATCGTGAGAAGCACGGTCAGCGCCGCCGACGTCACCATGGCTTTCAGAGCAACCGGGTTCAGCAGCTTCCCGACCTCCGCCTCGACACTCCCCCACACGGTATCGAGCGCGAAGGACAGCGCCATGAGCGTCCGGTCCTTCCGCGAGAACGTCAGCCCCGGCCCGCCTACCAGGCTCAGGCAGTCATCGGGTTCGGGGCAGATGCGCGCGTAAAACGACTCGGGGGTTCCATCCGCCTCCGAATTCGCGATGCCCTTCGATGATGCAAGCAGCGTCCTGGACCGGACCTGGCCTCGTGGGTCCGCCGCATCCGCCTCGCGAAAGGTAACGTCCATGCGCATGTCCAGGATGAGTCCCGTGAGGGCCGACTTGAACTCGTCCTCGCTCACCTGGACCGGGTCAACATCCACGGGCTTGTGGATTGCCTGCCTGCCGTCTCCAGCATCGATATGGACGACGCGAGCGGTCGCACACCCTCCTGCCAACAGTAACAACGCGACAACTCCGACCAGACGCACTGAAACCCCAAAGCCGGCTCCCCCTGGGAATCAGGAGGCGCGGCATCCTGACTATCGGGCTCTCCACCTTCAAGGATTTCCGTAACCATTCACCGGCTGGCGCCTGCGTGAATGAAGCGACGCTTTGAACGGGGCGGGTCTCTTGTCGGAGTAGCCCGGTTCTGAGTTTGCCCCGGCTCCGTGGTCCCCCGCGCTTTGTGTGGAGCTTGGACTTGGAGGGGACACTCTAGAAACCGGGTCCATGAGGGCGCCCCGTCAGCGGCTGCTCGCCAGAACCTGTCCGACTGTCGGATAGGTTCGCGTCATGCGCCCCCAGCGGGGAGCATCATCCAGCTCCTCATTCTCCAAAGACCTTCTTGCAAAGAGTCCACACCAAGCGCGGGAGAGCCACGGAACTGGGGGCTGCGCACCAATCTCTCCGTTTCACTGTCTCATTCACGTTGACAGGCTCCGCGGGGCATAGGCGACGACCTCGGAGCCATGCGGGGCGATGATGCTGGGCGCCAGCGCATGCATGGCCTCCAGCGTGGGCAGGTCATGCGCCACGGTGACGAAGCCCTGCGAGTGCATCTCCTCCGGGGACAGGACCTGCTTGAGGTTCCTGCGTTGCAGGGTCAGGACCTGCTCAAGCTCCGAGCGGGACTGGACGGCCCTCACGCTGTAGGGACTGGACATGGCGCGGGAGCATAGGCCGTCCGTCTTCGGAGGCGTCATGCGCTGGGACGTCAGGCGCTCGCCTGCTTCCGGGGCTGCTCCGCCATGCCTCGCAGCCGCTCCCGCAGGCGGAAGCGGGCCTGGAAGAGCCAGGTGCCCACCGTGCCCTCCGGCGCTCCGAGCTGGCGGCCAATCTCCGCGTGATGCAGCCCCTGGGAGTGCAGCTCGAAGGTCCGGCGAAGGGGGTAGGGGAGCGTGGCGATGGCCTCCCGCAGGTCGGCTTCGGTGATGTGCTCCCATAGCCCTGGGGCTGGCGCGTCGGGTTCCGCGAGGAGCGCGTGGGCGTTGGCCAGGGTGATGGGAGGTGGGGCCGCGGGCTGCTGGCTGCGGCACTGGTCCATGAAGACGGTGTGCAGCACCCGCACCAGCCAGGCGCGCCGTTCAGGCTCCGACCACGACTGGAGCATGTCCCACTTCAGCAGGGCCCGGAGCAGCACGTCGTGGACGAGGCCCTCGCAATCGCTGGCATTCCGACCGCAAAGGTTTCGAGCGACGGCGAGCAGGGTGGGCTGATGACGGACGGCGAAGACGGCGTACTCCATGTCTGAACTGTCAATCTCCTCGGACATTGTGAAACCCCCATTCCGTGACGAACAGGAAACGTGATGGGTGTCATTTCATTTCGGAATCACGGGGCGTGAGGGGTTGGCGAACCGCCTTCGCTCGGAGGAAGGCACGCGCGGCCACGCGCTGCGCGCGGGGGACCCGTCAGGGCAGGGTGTAGTCGCGGGGAGCGGATCCTGGTTTATGGTCCAGGTCTTATGTGGATGCCACTACCCATGAAGTCGGTGCTGCTCGGCACCCTCCTCGCAGGAGCTGCGATGGCGGAGGGGCGGGAGCAGCTCGCCATCCGGACGCTCTTTCTCTCCGAGCATCCGGATGCCTCGCCCCAGCGGGTCTACGTGAGGGGGCAGGTGGTGACGGCCCTCCGCTTCGATGCGCGCGTGAAGCCTGTCCGCGCGCGGTTGGTGGGCGGCGACGGACGGTTCGAGCCGGTGGGCATCGTGGGGCGGACGGTCGTTCTGGAGCCCAGACGCGACCTGGATCCGGACGAAGCATTCTCCCTGCTGGTGACCCTGGCGGACGACAGGGAGGTCCCGTTCCTCCTCAGGCCTCCGGGACGGCAAGCACGAGGGAGCGCGGACCAGCAGCTCAACGTCTTCGAGGACCGTGGAAGCCAGGATGCCGTGGCCTCGGCGCTGGTGGATTCGGAGAAGGAGAACAAGGCCCTCCGTGCGGAGAACGAGCGCCTGCACAAGGAAGAGGTTTCAGAGGATCATGCGCTGGCGGCCTTGCTGACGGCGGGCGCCGTAGCTCAGACGCCTTTCGGGGTCGCGGCGCACTTTTCCGGCCAGGACGACGGTGCCTCGCTGGATGCCACCGTCTTTCGAGGCACCGGAAAGGCAGCCGTTGTATTCAAGGTGAAGAATCATCACCCCGTGCACTCCTGGAGCATGAAGTCCGTGCGGCTGGTGGGCACGTCGGATGCGCGGGACCGGGCCATCGCTGTTCGGTCTTCAGCGGCTGTGCTCGTACCGGGAACATCCGGAGTGATTGGACTTGTCGTGGACGGAAGCGCGTTCCTGGACAGCGGGACGTTGACCTCCTTGTCCCTGGAGCTGTACCGGCAGGATGGACGCTTGCAGGCCATCGTTCAGTTGGATCCAGCCTTGATCGCGAAGTAGGAACGACCGCATGGCTTCACACAAATACATGCTCGTGGGGTGGGCGGTCCTGGTGGGGGTCCCACTGGCGTGTGCCACGCCGCCACCGCGGAAACCGGGGGATGTCGGCCTCCATGCCGACGGCGTGCCGATGTTCGAGCCGTGTCCGGAGAAGGCCTTGGAGATCATGCGTTACCTCCAGCTTTTCGTGGGAGAGGCCGCATGGATCCAGCTTGACGCGAACCAGAGCAGTGCGCAGTCCATCACGCTCCATGACGGACCGATTGAGAGCGTGCTGGAGGAGGACATCGGGACGCTGGAGGCCCCGCTCCGTCTCTATGGACGCGTATGGACTGGCGGTGAGCAGCCGGTCATCCGCTATTACGAAGCCCAGTTCTTGAAGGGAAGAGACAGGATCCCCATCTGCGCGGTGGCAAGGCTCGGGTTCGGCCAATTGCGCAAGCGGCCAGAGTCCAAGCCGGGCACTGCAATCCTCAATTCACCGCGCGCCGGCTTCTACATCGTGGATGCGTTCCGGTAGGGCGCGAGCCTCCACAGGGATCCGTGGCCCCATCAGATTTCTGGGGGACACGTTGGCTGCCCCGCACGGCAAGGCTGCGGAATCCCTGCGATGTGCCGGCTGGTGCGCTCCTTGCTGTGCGTCGTGCGCGGTCACTCTTCGGATGAAGGAGCCACGATGCGCTGGATGCGAATGCTGGGATGCTGCCTGACGGTCATGACCCTGGCGGCCTGTGGGTCGGACGGCGCGGGCGGCAAGCAGGGACGACTGGCCCTGCGGGATGGGCAGTCACTGGACCTCGCGCAGGAGTGCGGCGTGGACCTGCCCCAGTGCCCCCAGGGACTCGGGTGCATCGCCATCAAGCTGGAAGGGAAGACCCAGGCGCGCTGCGTGAACGAAGCAACGCTCTGCACGGAGCTGGTCTCCTGTAGCGGCGGCACCGAGTGCGCCGTCCTGGCCTCGTATCCCGGTCAGGTCGTCTGCTCCGGCAAGTGCACGGGGTCGGACTGCGACAACTCCGTGTCCAACCAGCCGTGACGTCGCGTAAACCGCCAGCGCTGGATTCAGCCCGAGGTGGGGATGAGGTGATGGTCAACGACATAGGTCCAGATCTCCGTCGCGATCTGCTGGGCGGAGACTCCGATGTCGACATCGTAGTCCGGTGGGGCGGGTCTATCGCTCAGCGCTCGGCCATTTCGCCGCTCTTGCTGGATGTACTCCGCAGTGGCGGCCGTCCCTCTCAAGACACGGAAGAGATGCCCCGTGGGAACAGCCTCGATGAACCGGCGTGGAGGCTCTGCTGCTGCTATGGGACTCTGCAAATGGATGACGGGCGGATGGACCTTCCATCCAGGAAGAGCCCCCATGTGCACTTCGGACTGCAACTCCAGGCGGGTCGTGGCGCGCCCGACGTCTGCTTGTAGTGCGAAGAGTGGGAATCGCTTGCGGTTGATGGTTGCCCAGTCGCGTCGAGTCAGGTTGGGCAGGGCGGAGACCGTGAGCCGGGTTTGGGAGCTTTCCAGACGTCGGTTCAAGGAATTGGCGATGTGTACCAGGGCCCCGTGCAGAACTTCGACACCGAGCCACCACTGGACGAGTTCAGGTGGATCGGGGACTTGAACGGTGCTCAACCTGCTCGCGAGGTACTCGATCGCGGGCTCCTGTACCTCGGTGATTTCGCGACTGGCTCGCTCATACTCCTCGAAGCTCTGCTCCACGCGGTCCAGTGTCAGCTCCACCATCGCGGTGAGGTCCCCTGAGTGGGAGGCATCCAGGGCCGCGTAATACCGTGCACGGTCCTCGACGAGCAGAACCATGGCGGGATAGTGCTCTCGCATCAGGAGCAGGTTTGCGAGCAGTCTCCCGGTCCGACCGTTTCCATCCACGAACGGGTGGATCGTCTCGAACCAGGTGTGCGCGATGGCGGAGACGACGACGGGATGCTCCGACTTCTCGCCAGCCAGCCACGCTCCGAACGTGTGCATCTGTTCGGGCACGCGGAAGGCTTCTGGGGGCACATGCTGGGTGCCACCAATCCGCACGTTGATGCGCCGATAGACGCCCGCGTCCTCCGGCTCGATGCCCCGCAGCACGATGCCGTGCATCTCGCGCACGTCCCGTTCGCCCAACACCGTGTCCTTCCGCGCCAGGGACTCGATGAAATCGAGTGCGTGCGCGAGGTTCACCGCCTCGAAGTGGTCCTTGAGGGACTTGCCCGCGATGGTGATGCCATCCTCCAGCACCGCGCGCGTTTCGGGCAGGGTCAGCCGGTTCCCCTCAATCGCGTTCGAGTTGTACGTGTGATGAATCCGGAACCAATGCCGGAGGCTCTGCACCGCAGCAGGTGGCATCACGGCGCTGCGCAGCTGGCGCATCCGCTCGGTTGCCTGCTCCAGCCGGGGCCCCAGCCCCTCGCTCCATCGGTACGGATGCACGCCGACCACCTCCTCCTCCCACTGTAATCGCTCCCTGACCGGAGGCCCCCGGCTTGTCCGCTCGCCGCTGGGACGTTTCACCTCGCAAGGCGCGCTCGGGGCGGTTCGTGCACCTTGCAATCCGGGTATGCGTCGCCCTCCCGCAACCCCCTGGAATGTCTGGAGCAGTCCGCGCTCCGTGAGGGCACGCCGGATGCTCAAGGGATGGGGCGGTGCTCATCATGCCCCTCTCCAAGCTCGTCTCCCTGTTGCCCCACCTCCTCCTGTCCCAGTCGGAGCCCTCCATCCTGTCGCGCCTCCAGGTGGAGGGCGGCGTGGACGCCTATTACGGCTACGACTTCAACCGCCCCGCCAGCGCCACCAGCTTCCTGCCAGGCACGGGCACCACGGCCCGGCGGCACAATGAAGTCACCGTCAACCTGGCCTCGCTCGGTGTGAGCCTGGCGCCGGAGCCCGTGGGCGCGCGCGTGCTGCTGGGCTTCGGCACCGGCATGGACGTCCTCCACCGCGCCGAACCCGCAGGCGATGCCACCGGCCCCGACGTCTGGCGCTACGTGCAGCAGGCCTCGCTGTCCTTCGTCGAAGGCCCCCTCACCCTGGAGGCCGGCATCTTCCCCAGCCACATCGGCCTGGAGTCGTTCCAATCCCAGCTCAACTGGACCTATACGCGCTCGTGGATGGGCGAGTTTTCGCCCTACTATCAGACCGGCCTCAAGGGCACCTGGCGCTTCGATGACCACTGGAGCGCCCAGCTCCACCTGCTCAATGGCTGGCAGACCATCGGTGACAACAACTCCGGCAAGGCGCTGGGCACCCAGGTCGCCTACGCCTGCGACCGGTGGTCCGCCGCCGTCAACACCTTCGTCGGCAACGAAGGCACCGGCACCGAGGAGGCCCTGCGCCTCTTCATCGACACCGTCCTCACCCTGAAGCTCACCGATGTCGTGAGCGTCGCCGCCACCGCGGACGCCGGCAGGCAGGCCCGCCCCGGTGCTGACGCCGCCCTCTGGTACGCGGCTGGCGCCAACGTGCGGGTGCGGCTTGCACGGGCCGTGGCCGTGACGGCCCGCGCGGAGGTTTACCGCGACCGGGACGGTCTCCTGAGCGGCACCGCGCAGACCCTCACCGAGGGCACGCTCACGCTCGAAATGAAGCCCACGGAGCGATTCACCCTCAAGGCCGAGGCCCGCCACGACCGGTCGACCCGGAAGGTCTTCGAGGGCCCGGCCCCCGATGCGGACGGCCTTCCGCGACAGCGCCCCCATCAAACCCTGCTCGTCGTCGGAGCCGTCGCCTGTTTCTGATCTTCCGCACGGAGCACCTGTCGCGGGTGCCCGTCGGTTTCTTCGCGCTCGCGTGGGCCCCAGCCCACGGCCGCGAGCGCCTGTGAGGCACATCCCGTCATGACCTTCGAATACGTCGCCGGGACCGCGCTCGCGGTCCTGCTGTCCGTCTACCTCGTCTACGCCCTGCTCCGGCCGGAGCGCTTCTGATGACCTCCACCGGCTGGCTGCAAACGCTGCTGTTCTTCGTCCTCGTCCTTGCGCTGACGAAGCCCGTGGGCGTCTACCTCTTCCGCGTCTTCGAGGCCGGCACCCAACCCCTCCCCCGAATCCTGGGTCCCATCGAGCGCTCCCTGCTGCGCCTGTGCGGCGTGCGCCGTGAACAGGAGCAGACGTGGGGCCAGTACACCGTCGCCCTGCTCGCCTTCAGCCTGCTGGGCGTCGTCATCCTCTACGCGCTCCAGCGGCTCCAGCACCTGCTCCCGCTCAATCCCCGGGGCCTGCCGGCCGTGGGACCGGCGCTCGCCTTCAACACCGCCGCCAGCTTCGTCTCCAACACCAACTGGCAGTCCTACGCCGGTGAGTCCACCCTGAGCTACGCCACGCAGATGGTGGGCCTGACGTGGCAGAACTTCGTCTCCGCCGCCTCCGGGCTTGGCGTCGCGCTGGCCCTGGCGCGCGGCCTCACCCGTCGTCCGGGGCCGGAGGGCCGCAAGACGCTGGGCCACTTCCAGGTCGACCTGGTGCGCGGCACGCTCTACGTGCTCCTGCCCCTGAGCTTCGTCGCGGCCCTGTTCTTCGCCTCGCAGGGCGTGCTCCAGAACCTCGCGCCGTACCGCGAGCTCACCACCGTGGAGGGCGTGAAGCAGACGCTCGCCTTCGGGCCCGTGGCCTCGCAGGAGGCCATCAAGATGCTGGGCACCAACGGCGGTGGCTTCTTCAACGCCAACAGCGCCCACCCCTTTGAAAACCCCACGCCCCTCACCAACCTGGTGCAACTGCTGCTCGTCTTCCTCCTGCCCGCGGGCCTCACGCACACCTACGGGAAGATGACCGGCGACACGAAGCAGGGCTGGGTCCTCTTCGCGGCCATGTCCGTCCTCTTCTTCGTGGGCGCGGGCGCCAGCTACGCCGCCGAATCCCAGTCGAACCCCGCCCTCGCCGCCGCCCAGGTGCTCCAGCACGGGAACCTGGAGGGCAAGGAGGCGCGCTTCGGCGTCGCGGCCTCCTCGCTGTTCGCCACCGTCACCACCGACGCGTCGTGCGGCGCGGTCAATGCCATGCACGACAGCTTCACCGCGCTCGGGGGCCTGGTGCCGCTCGTCAACATGCAGCTGGGTGAGGTCATCTTCGGGGGCGTGGGCGCCGGCCTGTACGGCATCCTCGTCATGGCGGTGCTCGCCGTGTTCATCGCCGGCCTGATGGTGGGCCGCACGCCGGAGTTCCTCGGCAAGAAGATTGAAGCGCGCGAGATGAAGCTCGCGATGCTCTACGTGCTCGTCTTCCCCCTGGTCATCCTGTGCATGTCCGCCGTGGGCGTGGTGCTCCCGCAGGGCACGTCCTCGCTCAACAACGCCGGGCCGCACGGCCTGTCCGAAGTCCTCTATGCGTTCACCAGCGGCGTCGCCAACAACGGCAGCGCCTTCGCCGGCCTCAACGCCAACACGCCCTTCTGGAACCTCGGCCTGGGCGTGTCGATGCTCGCGGGCCGCTTCCTGATGATGGTGCCGGTGATGGCGCTGGCCGGCTCGCTCCTGAACAAGAAGGTCGTGGCCCCCGGACCCGGCACCTTCCCCACGGAGGGCGTCCTCTTCACCGGCCTGCTCGTGAGCGTCGTCCTCGTCGTGGGCGCGCTGACGTTCTTCCCCGCGCTGTCACTCGGCCCCATCGTCGAGCACTTCCTCGGCGCGGCCGGAAAGGTGTACTGACCATGGCCCCCGCTTCCAGGCAGGCGTCGCTGTTGGACCCGGCGCTGCTCAAGCCCGCCGTGTGGGAGAGCTTCAAGAAGCTC
Source organism: Corallococcus sp. BB11-1 (assembly GCF_026626625.1). Taxonomy (NCBI): domain Bacteria; kingdom Pseudomonadati; phylum Myxococcota; class Myxococcia; order Myxococcales; family Myxococcaceae; genus Corallococcus; species Corallococcus sp. BB11-1. The sequence goes on from NZ_JAPNJY010000041.1 coordinate 59,525, forward strand.
CACCCGCGCGCCGTCGCTCGCAACCCGGTGATGTTCGTGGTGTGGGCCGGCAGCCTCCTCACCACCGTGTTCGTCTTCAAGGACCTGGTGTCACCGCGCGGCGACGGCGCCCCCCCGTGGTTCACCGTGTCGGTGATGCTGTGGCTGTGGTTCACCGTCCTCTTCGCCAACTTCGCCGAAGCCGTGGCGGAGGGGCGGGGCAAGGCCCAGGCGAGCGCCCTGCGCCGCATGCGCCAGGACACCCAGGCCCGGCGCCTGGATGGCGACGACACGGAGGCGCGCGTCACCGCGACGGCCCTGCGCAAGGGCGACCGCGTGGTGTGCGAAGCGGGCGACGTCATCCCCGGCGACGGCGAGGTGGTGGAGGGCATCGCCAGCGTGGACGAGTCCGCCGTCACCGGCGAGTCCGCCCCCGTCATCCGCGAGTCCGGCGGTGACCGCTCCGCCGTGACGGGCGGCACCAAGGTGCTGTCCGACCGCATCGTCGTCCGCATCAGCGTGGACCCCGGCGAGTCGTTCCTCGACCGGATGATTGGACTGGTGGAGGGCGCGGCGCGGCAGAAGACGCCCAATGAAATCGCCCTGCACATCCTGCTGGTGGGCCTCACGCTGGTGTTCCTGCTGGCGTGCGTGACGCTGGTGCCGCTGGCGCTCTACTCCGGCGTGCCGCTGTCCGGCACCGCCGTGGTGGCGCTGCTGGTGTGCCTCATCCCCACGACCATCGGCGGGCTCCTGAGCGCCATTGGCATCGCGGGCATGGACCGACTGCTGCGCAAGAACGTGCTCGCGCTCAGTGGGCGCGCGGTGGAGGCGGCGGGGGACGTGGACACGCTGCTGCTCGACAAGACGGGCACCATCACCCTGGGCAACCGCATGGCCACGGAGCTGCTGCCCCTGCCGGGCGTGCGCGTGGAGGAGCTGGCGGAGGCCGCGCAGCTCGCGAGCCTGGCGGACGAAACCCCCGAGGGCCGCTCCGTCGTCACGCTGGTGAAGGACACCTACAAGCTGCGTCCGCGCGAGCTGCGCGCGCACCAGGCCACCTTCGTGCCCTTCACCGCGCAGACGCGCATGAGCGGCTGTGACCTGGTGGATCCGCACCCGCGCGGCATCCGCAAGGGCGCGGTGGAGGCCATCGTGCGCCACGCGCAGGAGCAGGGCGGCGCCGTGCCGGAGGAGCTGGCGCAGGCGGCGGGACGCATCGGTGACGCGGGCGGCACGCCGCTGGCGGTGTCCGATGGTGCCCGGGTGCTGGGCCTCATCCACCTGAAGGACGTGGTGAAGGGCGGCATCCGGGAGCGCTTCGACCGCTTCCGCGCCATGGGCATCCGCACGGTGATGATCACCGGCGACAACCCGCGCACCGCCGCCGCCATCGCCCGGGAGGCCGGCGTGGACGACTTCCTGGCGGAGGCGACCCCGGAGGCGAAGCTCGCGCTCATCCGCGCCGAGCAGGCCAAGGGCAAGCTCGTGGCGATGACGGGCGACGGCACCAACGACGCGCCCGCGCTCGCGCAGGCGGACGTGGGCGTGGCCATGAACACCGGCACCCAGGCCGCCAAGGAGGCCGGCAACATGGTGGACCTGGACTCCAACCCCACCAAGCTCCTGGAGGTGGTGGAGGTGGGCAAGCAGCTCCTGATGACGCGCGGCACGCTGACGACGTTCTCCATCGCGAACGACGTGGCCAAGTACTTCGCCATCCTGCCGGCGCTGTTCATGGGCGTCTTCCCCCAGATGGCCCCGCTCAACGTGATGGGCCTCACGTCCCCGTTCAGCGCCATCCTGTCCGCCGTCATCTTCAACGCGCTCATCATCGTGGCGCTCATCCCGCTGGCGCTGAAGGGCGTGCGCTACCGCCCCCTGGGCGCGGCGGCCCTCTTGCGGCGCAGCCTGCTCCTGTACGGGGTGGGCGGCGTCATCGTCCCGTTCATCGGCATCAAGGTCATCGACGTGCTGCTCACCACCGTGGGCCTGGCCTGACCTGAAAGGAATTGGCTCACCATGTTCTCAATCCTCCTCGTCGCCCTGCGCGCCAGCGTCGTCACGCTGGTCCTCACGGGCGTGCTGTATCCGCTGGTCGTCACCGGCGCGGCGCAGGTGCTGTTTCCCAGGGAAGCCAACGGGTCGCTCGTGAAGGACGAGCAGGGCCGCGAGGTGGGCAGCGCGCTCATCGGGCAGGGCTTCACGCGGCCGGACTACTTCCAGCCCCGTCCCTCCGCTGCCGGTACGGGCTACGACGCGACGGCGTCCGGTGGTAGCAACCTGGGCCCCACCTCCCGGAAGCTCCGCGACCGCGCGGTGGCGGACGCCGACCGGCTGCGCCGCGAGAACCCCGAAGCTCCCGGCCCCGTGCCCGGGGAGCTGGTGACGGTGTCCGCGTCCGGGTTGGATCCGCACGTGTCGCCGGAGTCCGCGCTGTGGCAGGTTCCCCGGGTGGCCCGGGCGCGCGGGGTGGACCCGGCGCGCGTGCGCACGCTGGTGGCCTCTCAGGTGGAGGACAGGGCGCTCGGTGTGCTGGGCGAACCCCGGGTGAACGTGCTCACGTTGAACCTCGCGATGGACCGACAGTTCGGTGGACCCACGCGGACCCTCGCGAGTCCTTGAGGAAGGCCCTGGCATGACGACGCGGCGCCCGCGCGCGGAAGACTTCCTGGAGCTGGTGGAGCGCGGTCGGCGGGGCCGGCTGAAGCTCTACATCGGCTTCGCGGCCGGCGTGGGCAAGACGTTCCGCATGCTGGAGGAGGCGCACGCGCTCAAGGCGCGCGGTGTGGACGTGGTGCTGGGCTTCGTCGAGACGCATGGCCGCCCGGAGACGGAGGCGCTGGTGGCGGGGCTGGAAGTGGTTCCCCGCCAGCGCATCACCTACCGCGACGTCCCGGTGGAGGAGCTGGATCTGGACGCCCTGCTCGCGCGCCGGCCGCAGGTGGCCATCGTGGACGAGCTGGCCCACACGAACCTGCCCGTGTGCCGCCACCGCAAGCGCTACCAGGACGTGCGGGAGCTGCTGGCCGCGGGCATCAACGTCATTGGCGCCTTCAACGTGCAGCACCTGGAGAGCCTCAACGACCTGGTGGAGCGCAACACCGGCGTCACCGTGCGCGAGACGCTGCCCGACAGCTTCCTCAAGAACGCCGACCAGGTGGTGAACCTGGACCTCGCGGTGGAGGACCTGCACGAGCGGCTCAAGGCGGGAAAAATCTATGCGCCCGACAAGGTGCCGCACGCGCTGGAGCGCTTCTTCACCGGCGACAACCTCTCCACCCTGCGCGAGCTGGCGCTGCGCGAGGTGGCGGAGAGCCTGGACCGCGCCACCACGGGCAGGCAGGCCCGCGCGTCGGGCGAGGACCCCTCCCAGAAGGGGGCCGGAGGCGCCTGGGGCCGAGTGCTGGTGGCCCTGTCCAGCCATCCCCCTCGCGCGGCGACGCTCCTGCGTCGGGGTTCGCGCATGGCGGGCCGCCTCAACACGGACTGGTTCGTGGTGTACGTGGAGACGCCGGGCGAGGCGCCACACCTCATCGACGCGGAGGCCCAGCGCCACCTGCTGACGAACATCGAGAAGGCGAAGGAGCTGGGCGCGGAGGTGGTGCGCCTGCGCGCGAAGGACCCCGTGGCGGCGCTGCTGGACTTCGGCCGCTCGCACGGCGTGGGGCACATCATCATCGGCCGCTCGCATCAGGCGAAGTGGCGGCAGCGGCTGGGCCTCACCGCGGACGCGCGGCTGCTGCGCGAAGGCGACGGCTTCGACATCCACGTCGTGTCCTTCGAACCCCCCGAGGAGAAGCGCCCATGACGCTGCGCTCCCGCTTGCTGCTGGCCCAGGCGCCGCTGGTGCTCGCGCTCCTGCTGCTGGGCGCGCTGGCCGTCATCACCCTGGCGCGCGTGGGCCGCTCCGGCCAGCGGGTGCTGGAGGACAACTACCGCAGCGTGCTCGCCACCCAGCGCATCACCGAACACCTGGAGCGCATGGACAGCGCGGCGCTGTTCATCGTCGCGGGCGAGCGCGAACGGGGCGCCGCCCAGCAGGCCGCGCAGCGCCCCACGCTGGAGTCCGAGCTGGCCATCCAGCAGGGCAACGTCACCGAGCCCGGAGAAGCGGACGCGACGCGGCGGCTGCACGCCGCGTGGAGGGCATATCAGGCGGCGTTCGACGCGTTCCTCCAGGAGCGTGAGCCGGAGGCGTCCCGCGCGCGCTACTTCGCGTCCCTGTCGCCGGCCTTCCAGGAGGCGAAGGCGGCCGCGTCCGCCATCCTGGCGTTGAACCAGGACGCGATGGTGCGCAAGAGCGAGCAGCTCCGCCAGCAGAGCGAGCAGGTGAACACGCTGATGGCGCTGTCGGTGCTGGCGGCGCTGGGCTTCGGCCTGTTCTTCACCACGTCGCTGGTGCAGCGCGCGCTGCGGCCGGTGTCGGTGCTGTCGCAGGCGGTGCGCCGGCTGGGGCAGGGGGATGGGGAGGCCCGGGCGGTGGTGGAGGGGCGGGATGAGATCGCGCAGCTCGCGCGGGACTTCAACACCATGGCGGAGCGGCTGGGGCAGTACCGCCGCAGCAGCCTGGGCGAGCTGCTCCAGGCGCAGGCCGTGTCGCAGGCGGCCATCGACAGCCTGCCGGATCCGGTGCTGGTGCTGGGCGCGGACGGAGGGCTGCTCAACGTGAACGCCGCGGCGGAGGCGGTGCTGCGCCTGCGCCTGGACGCGGGCGGGGACGCGCTGGGCCGCGTGGAGCCGGAGGTGCGCGCGGTGCTGGAGCGCGTGCGCGCGCACGTCGTTGGCGGACGCGGTGCGTACCAGCCCCGGGGCTACGAGGAGGCGGTGCGCGTGGAGGCCTCGCCCGAGGGGGGACGGTGGCTCCTGCCGCGAGGCAGTCCGGTGCACGGCGAGACGGGAGACGTGGTGGGCGCCACGCTCATCCTCCAGGACGTGACGCGGCTGCGGAGGTTCGACGAGCTGAAGAACGACCTGGTGGCCACGGTGGCGCACGAGTTCCGCACGCCGCTGACGTCGCTGCGCATGGCCATCCACCTGGTGGCCGAGGGCGTCGTGGGACAGGTGACGGAGAAGCAGGCGGACCTGCTCTTCGCGGCGCGCGAGGACTGCGAGCGCTTGCAGGGCATCGTGGACGACCTGCTGGACCTGTCGCGCATCCAGTCCGGCCAGCTCCAACTGGACCCGCGCGACGTGCGCACGGAGGCGCTGCTGGAGCAGGCGCTGGACTCCCAGCGCGCGGTGGCGGAAGACCGGGGCGTGAGGCTGTCCAGGTCCCTGGCCCACGACGTGGAGACGGTGCGGGTGGATCCGGAGCGCTTGCAGTTGGTGCTGGGCAACCTCGTGGGCAATGGCGTGAAGCACACGCCGCGCGACGGCGAGGTGACGGTGCGCGTGCTGCGCGACGGTGCCCGGGTGCGCTTCGAGGTGCGCGACACCGGCGAGGGCATCCCCGCCCAGGAGCAGGCGCGCATCTTCGAGAAGTTCTACCGCGCGCCGGGAGCCCCCTCGGGCGGCGCGGGGCTGGGCCTGTCCATCGCGCGCGACATCGTCCAGGCGCACGGCGGTGAGCTGGGCGTGGTGAGCACCCCCGGCCAGGGCAGCACCTTCTGGTTCACGCTGCCGCAGCCCGCCGTGGAGACCTGAGCGTCACGGCGCGGCGGGCGCACCCAGCTGGCGCATCGCCTCGCGGCGCACGTCGGAGGCGGAGCGGATGATTTCGGAGTGGGTGAGGCCGAACGCGTCCGCCCCCACCTTGCGCAGTCGCGGGAACACCTCGCGCTCCTCCTCCGCCATGTGGTGCGCCACCACCGCCTCCAACTGGCGCACCGTGGCCTCCCGGCGGCGCGTCTCCCGGCGAGCGTGCAGCAGCTCCGAGATGAGCTGGCCCATCTCCCCGTGCTCCTCCACCGCGAAGTCGATGCGCGGCCCCTCGACGACGCTTCGGGCGACCGGGTACACCCAGCGCTCCTCGATGGTGCTGTGCAGCGTGAGCGCTTCGGCCAGGCGCACGCACAGCTCCGGCTTCTCGTCGTCCGGGGCGCCACGGTAGGCCTCGAAGAGGGCCTCGGTGTCCCGGTGCTGCTGGATGAGCACGTCGATGATGTCCATGAGGCAACCCCCGCGTGGACGACCGGAGTGGCGGTCCCTCCGCAGGGTCTTCACGCGTGCGCACGGGGGCAATCCGCGCGGAAGTGCCATGTCCTCGGACGCCCCGGGCCCGGGGTCCGTGTCTTCATGCACTGGCGCACACGCCACTGCCCTACGCGTCGGGCTTCACGTCCGATTCGTACTTCTTGCGCTTGCGCCACAGCGTGGACGCGTCGATGCCGAGCAGCCGCGCCGCCTCATCCAGCGTCGGCGTGGAGGCCATCACCCGCAGGATGTGTTCGCGCTCCACGTCCTCCAGCGTGTGCGGCCCGCCCAGGCTCACGCCGGGGCCCACCGCGGACGCGATGCGCTCCGGGAACGCCTGTGGTTCCACCACGCCCGCGGGCCCCACGATGAGCGCCCGCTCCAGGGCGTTGCGCAGCTCGCGCACGTTGCCCGGCCACGGGTAGGCGCGCAGCAGGGCCTCCGTGGCGGGGGACAGCTCCGGTGCCGGCCGCTGCGCGGCGCGCGCGAAGAAGGCGACGAAGCGGCGGGCCAGCGGGACCAGGTCCTCCGGCCGCTCGCGCAGGGCGGGCAGCTTCACCTCCAAGACGTTCAACCGGTACATCAGGTCCTCGCGGAAGCGCCCCTCCGCCACGTCCTTCTCCAGGTCGCGGTGCGTGGCCGCCACCACGCGCACGTCCGCCTTGCGCGTGCGGGCCTCGCCCAGCCGCTCGAACTGCTTCTCCTGGAGGAAGCGCAAGAGCTGCGCCTGGAGCGCGGGGCTCATCTCCGCCACCTCGTCCAGGAAGAGCGTGCCCCCTTCGGCCAGCTCCACGCGGCCGGGCTGGTCCTTCACCGCGCCGGTGAAGGCGCCCCGCGCGTGGCCGAACAGCTCGCTGGCCAGCAGTTGTTCGGACAGGGTGGGGCAGTTGATGGTGACGAAGGGCCGCTTGCGCCGGGCGCTCATCGAATGCAGCGCCCGGGCGAGCACGCCCTTGCCGGTGCCGCTCTCCCCGCGCAGCAGCACCGCCGCGTCGGACGTCGCCGCGCGGGTGATGAACCCGATGGCCGCGTGCATCGCCGGGGAGGCCGTCTCCAGCGTGGCCTCCGGTACGGCCTGCGCCAGCTGCCCCTCCAGGTCCCCCAGGTGCGAGGACAGCTCCCGCTGCGCCTTCGCGCGCTCCAGCACGTGGCGGATCTGCGCGGGGGTGAAGGGCTTGGGCAGGTAGTCGCGCGCGCCGCGCTTCACGGCCTCCACCGCGGTGTCGAACGTCGCGTAGGCGGTGATGAGCACGACGTCCAGCGCGGGCGACTCCGCGAGCAGGCGGGGCAGCAGCTCCAGCCCGGAGGCGTTGCCCAGGCGCAGGTCCACGAAGGCCAGGTCCGCCGGCCCCTGGGCGAGCGCCGCGAGCGCGGCCTCGGGCGTGGCGGCTTCGCGCACCTCGCAGCCCAGGCCCTCCAGGCACACCCTCAGGGTGTGGCGGATGTTTCGCTCATCGTCCACCACGAGCACCCGCATGGGGCGCTCCAACGCCTCGGTTCCGGCACGGACTTCCATGGGGCCAGTCTAAGAGCCGGGTGCCGGGCCCGCATGTCGCTTGCGGGGTGCAACGCCGGGCCGGCTGGTGTCTGCTGCGGGACGGCCGTGCGGACTGGCACGCGCCATGGATGGAATGGAGCCCATGCGCAACGACGGGACGCCGCCCGACGAAGGGGGCGAGGACAACATCTTCGCGAAGGAGCTGGCACCCGCGCCGGACCGGTGGGTGCGCCGGGGGACGTGGATCAGCATCGTCCTGCTGGTGCTGGTGGGCGTCTTCATGTGGTTGCAGGGCGGCGAGGACCGCGCGCTCAACGCCATGTCCCCCTCGCAGCGACAGGCCCTGTTCCGGGAGACGCGCGACGAATTCGAGGAGCTGTGCCTGCCGGACGGCGGCGGTTCGCGCTACCCCCGCAAGTGTGCACAACTGGCGGAGTTCCTCACCCACTTCTCCGAGTGCGACTCCGCCTGCCTGGGCCAGGTCCAGCCCTTCCGCAAGCCGCCCCGGCCCTGAAGCCCGCGCCCGGCCCTGGCGGGGCGCTCCTGTCCCACCCTGGAGCCGCCGACCCACGGTTCCTCCAGCACCCGGGAGGCCCTTCCCAGAGGGAAGGAATGATCGCGCCAGGGTGTGGTACAAGCGCCTACGCCTGACGTGGAACGTCCTGCGAGGCAGGTCCCACCTGACAGGGCGAAGTGTCCCGCATGACCCTGCGGGGCAGTCCCGACCCGTTTACAAGATATTTCAAGGGTCACGGGCTTGAGTCGGGGGGAGAGGTGTTGTCTATCCTACGTGCCTCGACGGGGCCTCAACCGTCGGCGGGGCCCGGCCGGGCCGCGGAAGGATGAGCGACAATGAGCTGGCGCAGCAGGCCCCGCGGGGATGCACCCCCGCGCTTCATCGGGATGTCTGACGTGGGCCCGCGAGGGGGTGTGTGATGGCGTTGAGGCTCAAGCAGAAGATGATGGTGCTGCCGGTGGTGGCGTCGGTGTTCCTGGTGGCCATCGTGGCGGTGACGGTGGGGCTGGGCTCGCGCACGCGGGCGGCCTCGGATCGCATCGGCTTCAGTCTGGCCCCGTCCGTCAGCCAGGCGCAGACGGCGCGCGCGGGCTTCGCGTCGCTGCACCAGGACGTGGGCGACGCGGTGGCGCTGCACGCGGTGCAGCAGCAGACGCTGGATGCCCAGGTGATGGAGCTCACCGTGGGCCTCAAGACCCTGCGCGGCATGAAGGACGTGGACGTCCCGCGGGTGGAGGCCCTGCAGGAGGCCTTCACGCGCTACTGGCAGGAGGCGTCGAAGGTGGTGGCGCTGGCGGCCCAGAACAGCCCGGGCGCGGAGGGCGCGCTGGCGAAGCTGGAGCCGGCGTTCAAGACCGTGCACGACGGGCTGGAGGCGGTGACGGCGCAGCAGGAGGCCGCGCAGCGCGAGACCTTCACTGAGATGGAGTCGCTGCACGGCAAGACGCTGACGTGGGTGCTGCTGCTGGCGGTGGCCTGCATCGCGGCGCTCGCGGCGCTCACGGTGTGGCTGCTGCGCGAGGTGACCATCCCCCTGGCGCGCCTGACGGAGACGGCGACGCGCATCGCGCGGGACGGTGACCTGACGCAGCCCATCGACACCTCCGCCCAGGACGAGGTGGGCGAGCTGGCGCGCAGCATCGAGACGCTGATGAAGCGGCTGCGCTCGGTGCCGGGCACGCTGCACTCGGTGGTGACGGAGCTGACGGCGGCGGCGGCGCGGCTGAACACGGCCAGCCACGAGCAGCTCAACTTCCTGACCAACCAGTCGCGCAGCCTCACGGAGGCCAGCTCCACCATCGCGGAGATCGCCCAGACGTCCGGCATGGCGGCCAGCCGCGCGGAGATGGTGCTGAAGGTCGCGGCGCAGGCGGACGCGTTCAGCGCTTCAGGGCAGGTGTCCATCGAGCGCAGCGCGGAGGGCCTCCAGCAGATCCGCCAGCGGGTGGGCGCGCTGGTGGGCAGCATCGGGCACCTGTCCGAGCAGGCGGTGCACGCGGGAGAGATCATTGGCAGCGTGAAGGACCTTGCGGACCAGTCCAACGTGCTGGCGCTGAACGCGGCCATCGAGGCGGCGCGCGCCGGTGAAGAGGGCCGGGGCTTCGCGGTGGTGGCCAAGGAGATGCGGGCGCTCAGCGGTCAGTCGCTCCAGAGCACGCAGCGCATCGGGAAGATCCTCCTGGAGATCAACCAGGCCATCCGCCAGACGGTGGGCATCGCGGAGGGTGACACCCAGAAGATGGAGGAGGGCATCGAACAGGTGCTCGCCTCGGCGACGACGCTCAAGGACATCACCCAGGTGGTGCAGGAGAGCAGCCAGGCCGCGCGGCAGATCGTCGCCTCGGTGACCCAGCAGAACGCGGGCATCACGCAGATGACGGAAGTGGTGACGCAGCTGTCGGAGATGATGAGCGACGTGGTGATGGCCACCAGCAACGCCGAAGAGGCGGTGGGGCAGATCAACACGTCCCTGGGCAAGCTCCAGGAGCTGTCCACCTCGTTCCGCGTCTAGCGCTCCCGGAAGCGACGCCGCGGGGCCCACGGGCCGTCCTGGATTCACCAGGGCGGCCCGTTGTTCGTCCGGGGCGGGCTACTCGCCCTGCATCAGGCCCGTGATGCGGCCGTCCGGATGGATGGTGACGCGCCGGGCGGCGGGCTCCCGGGGCAGGCCCGGCATGGTGAGCAGCTCGCCGGTGAGCGCCACCAGGAAGCCCGCGCCCGCGGACAGGCGCACCTCGCGCACCGTCAGCGTGAAGCCCTGGGGGCGGCCCGTCTTCGTCGGGTCGTCCGACAGCGACAGGTGCGTCTTCGCCATGCACACCGGGAGCCCCGCGCCGCCCAGGGCGCGCGCCGTCTCCAGGTCCTTGCGCGCCCCGGACGTGAAGGCCACGTCGTCCGCGCCGTACACCGTGCGCGCGATGGCGCGGATCTTCTCCTCCGGGGACTGGTCCAGCTCGTAGAGGAAGCGTGGCTTCGGCGGCGCCGCGTCCGTGGCGTCCAGCATGGCCAGCACCGTGTCCGCCAGCTCCAGGGAGCCCTCGCCGCCCTTCGTGAAGCCGTCACACACCGCGATGCCCACGCCCCGCGCCTTCGCGAACGCGCGCAGCTCGTCCAGCTCCGCCTGCGTGTCCTGGGGGAAGCGGTTCACGCACAGCACCGCCGGCAGGCCGAACGCGGCCACGGATTCCAGGTGCTTCTCCAGGTGGTTGAAGCCGCGCAGCAGCGCTTCCCGGTCCGGCTCCGCCACCTGCGCCGGGCTCGCGCCGCCGTGGTGCTTGAGCGCCCGCAGCGTCACCACCAGCATCACGCCCCGGGGCCACACGCCCGCGCCGCGGCACTTGATGTCCAGGAACTTCTCCGCGCCCAGGTCGAAGCCGAAGCCCGCCTCCGTCACCACCTCGTCCGCGTACGCGAGCGCCATCCGCGTGCCCACCACGGACGAACAGCCGTGAGCGATGTTGCCGAAGGGCCCCGCGTGCACGAGGGCCGGCCCGCCCTCGCGCGTCTGGGCCAGGTTCGGCATCAGCGCGTCCTTGAGCAGCGCCACCATGGACGCCGCCGCGTTCACGTCGCTCGCGCGCACGGGCGTGCCGTCCGGCGCCTGCCCCACCACGATGCGCCCCAGCCGCGCCTCCAGGTCCTTCAGGTTCTCCGACAGCGCGAGGATGGCCATCACCTCGCTGGCGGCGGTGATGTCGAAGGACGTCTCCCGTGGCACGCCGTGCGCCTTGCCGCCCAGCCCCACGATGACGTTGCGCAGGAACCGGTCGTTCATGTCCATGGCGCGGCGCCAGCGCACCTTCGTGCCCTCCAGCACCACCGGGTGGCCGTAGTACACGGCGTTGTCCACCAGCGCGGACAGCAGGTTGTGCGCGCTGGTGATGGCGTGCAGGTCGCCGGTGAAGTGCAGGTTGATGTCCGCCGCGGGCTCCAGGCTGGCCACGCCGCCGCCGGTGCCGCCGCCCTTCACGCCGAAGACGGGCCCCAGGGACGGCTCGCGCAGCGCCGCCACCGCCTTGCGTCCGCGCTTGCGCAGGCCCATGGCCAGCGCCACGGACATGGTCGTCTTGCCCTCGCCAGGGGGCGTGGGGTTGATGGCCGACACCAGCACCATGCGGCCCTGGCGCGAGCGGCGGCCCAGGGCGTCCAGCGACACCTTGGCGCGGTCGCGCCCCCAGGGGAGGACGTCTTCCGGCGCGAGGCCCAGCTCGGCGCCGACTTCGGCAATGGGACGGAGCGTCATGGCGCGGGACTCTCCGCGTCCCGCCAGGCGAGGTCAACGCTCGCGACACGGGGGGCAGGCAGGCACCCGCGCACGGACGTTTCCTCGTGGGGCGGCCGGGTGGGAGGATGAAGGCACGAAGACGGTTTCCGGGAGCGCGATGGAATAGGCGGCCGGGTGTTCCGTCAGGGAGAACATCATGAATCGTATCCTCGGCATCGCATCGGTGGGGTTGGCTTCGGTGGCGCTCGGCGTGGCCCTGTGGGGGCCCGGTCGTTCGGAGGCTCCGGCGGCGACGGACGCCGCGCCCCGCGTGCAGGACTCGTCCGCGGACGTCCGGGCGCTCCAGACGCGCGTGAAGGCGCTGGAGGAGACGGTGCAGCTCCTGTCGCGCCGGATGATGGCCTTCGAGCAGCAGCCCGGCACGACGACGGGTGGTGCGGGTCCCGCGCCCGCGGGCCTGGCGGCAGAGGTGGCGAAGCTGCGCGAGGAGGTGCGCGGCGTGATGGTGGGCGAGGCGCTGAACTCCGAGAGCGGGAAGCAGTCGCTGAAGGAGATCATGCGCACGGTGCAGGACGAGCAGCGCACCGAGCAGCGCCAGCAGTGGCAGCAGCAGGTGGACCAGATGCGGTCGCAGGCGGAGGCCGAGCGCGGCGCGCGCGTCAAGACGTTCATCACCGACGCGCGGCTCAGCTACAGCCAGGAGCAGGAGCTGACGAAGCAGCTCCAGGCGGAGGACGCGAAGCGCCAGGCGCTGATGTCCGGCGGCAATGGTCAGCCCCGGCAGGACGTCCGCCGGCAGCTGCGCGAGCTGCGCACGCAGACCGACCAGGAGATGCAGAAGGTGCTCAGCGCGGATCAGCTGACGAAGTACCAGGAGATGCGCCGTGAGGAGTCCAGCCCGCGCGGTGGTGGTGCCCGGGGCGGCCCCGCCGCCGGCGGTGGCTGGGAAGCGCGCGGCGGCGCCACGCAGTAGCGGCTAACCGGTGGGCTCCTTCCGGGCCAGCAGCGGCCGGAAGGAGGACGCGCCGTCGGCGGGGGTCTCCACGCGCTGGACGTCCTGGAGGTCGAAGGCGTCCGCCAGGGCCACCGACGGCGTGAAGAGCAGCACGGGGATCCGCAGGGACGCCGCGCGAGCGGACTGGACCCGGTCCCAGACGGCGTTCGCGGGCAGATCCACGTCGGGCTCCTCCAGGACGAGGAAGGACTCCGCGTCCACGTCGAACGCCCCGGCGGGCTGGACGCGGAAGCCGCGCAGGAGCGCGGCCATGCTCCGCATGGCCCCGTGAACGAGGTCGCCCAGCATCCGGGCCTCCTCCTCCGCGCCGGTGCCTGGCGCTCGAGGCTCCTCCTCCGGGGGCAGGTCCGCGTAGGAGGCGAGCAGGGCCTCCTCGGCGGGCGGCGGCTCCTGCCCGGGCGCGATGAACTCCGCCGCCACGCCCGCCAGCAGGTCCAGCGTCTCCTCCACGAGGCGCCACACGCCGTCGGGGAAGCGCTGGAGCTCCACGCGGTAGGTGTTCCAATCCACGGACAGGGACAGCCTCACGGGGCTGCGCAGGCCGTCCGTGACGCCGGGCCGGGACAGGTGCTGCTGGAGCCTCCCGTGCGCCAGCTCCCGCAGCAGGGTGAAGGCGGCGATGACGTCGCGGGTGGCCGTGCCCTCCGCATCCAGCAGGACCTCCAGCGGCTCAGGGTGCAGCACCACGCCGCGCAGCGAGCGGAGCCCATCCATCTCAAGGCAGGTGAACCGGGTGCGCATGGACGGCGAGCCTATGCCAGTGGGCGGAGACGCGAACGCCGCGAAGCTCCTCGTCGGAGCCCCGCGGCGCGCGTCACTTCCGGATCCTTCCGGCGACTACTTCCCGCCGAAGATGCCTTTGAGCTTCTTCTTCGCTTCTTCCTCCGCGCGCTGCTTCGCCTTCTCCTGCTCGGCGCGGGCCTGGTCCTCCAGCTTCTTCTTCTCCTCGTTGGCGCGCGCCTCCAGCTCCTGACGCTTCGCCTCCGCTTCGGCCTTGGCCTTGTCCTGGCCGCCCATGATGATGTCCTGCACGGCCTTGCCCTTCTCACCCAGCAGGCTGCCCGCGGCCGACACACCCGCCAGCTTCAGGATGGTCGTCGCCGCCGGCTTCACGTCGATGCCCGTCACCTCCGGGCTCCACGCCTTGCCCGTGAGCTTCAGCCCCACCGGGATGGCCTCCGTCGGCGTCACCTTGCCCGCCGTCAGCGCCTTGATGGTGGAGGGCGTCAGCGACACGCCGCCCATCAGGTCCAGCGTGCCGTCCAGCTTGATGCCGCCATCGAAGCTCATCGCCGCCTCCGGCCGCGTCCAGGTGATGGGCTTGCTCAGCTGCGCGACGCCGTTCTTGATGGTCACGCTGAAGGGCAGGTTCTCCCCCAGCGACGTGACGTCGCCGCTCTTGAGCCCCTTGGCGAACGGCAGCGCCTTGGCCAGCGGCCCCGTCACCGACGACACCAGGTCCTTGCCCAGGAAGGTGCCCTCCAGCAGGTTGCCGCTGATGCCGCCCAGCAGCGTCTGCTGGAGCTTGTCAGCCGTGTAGCCCACGCCCTGCACGTCCACGTTGCCGTTGAACTTGCCCGTCATCACCTGCTTCGGCGTGCGCTCCGCCAGGGCCTGTGCCATCTCGATGCCCTGCACCTGCACCTTCGCGGTGAAGGGCCGCGCCTCCGGCGACGGGCCCAGGCGGATGGTCGTCCCGTCCGCCACCACCTTGCCGCCGTAGAGGCCCGTGGAGAACTTCTCCACCGTGATGAGGTCGTCCACCATCTTCACCACGCCCGTCACCTGGCTCAGGTCCATCTTCGTGTAGCGCAGCGATGCGATGGAGAACTGGATGTCGCCGCGGTAGCCGTTGAAGCGCGTGGCGTCCTCCGGCGGAGGAGGCAGGGGCTTGCCGCCCGTGCGCGCGAGGACCTCCTCCTCGCTCATCAACAACTTGTCCGCATCCAGCCGCGCGCTCTTCACCGCCGCCTTGAACGTCGTCGTCGCCTTCTTGCCCGTGCCGGCCAGCGACACCGTCGCGGTGCCCGTCACCGTGTCCTCCAGCGCGCCCAGGGTCATGCTGGTGACGTTCACCGTCATCCCGCTGCCCGTCTTCGCCGGCGCGTAGGTGCCCGCCGCCGCCACGTCCAGCCGCTGTCCCGGCGCCTTGTTCACCAGCAGGCCCGGCCGCATGTCCACGCCGTCCAGGTCCGCCTTCGCGTCGAAGCGCAGCGCGCCGCCGCTGGCCGCCGCGCCCGTCACCTTCGCGTTGAGCGTCATCGCGCCGCCGGCTTCCTTCGACAACTGATCCGGCACCCGCAGCCGCACCGGCGTCAGGTTCACCGCGATGTTGATGGCCTGTTCGGCCTGCGTGCCGCTGCCGCGCACGTCCAGCCCGATGGGGCCCGCCACCATGCCCTTGAGCTGCTTCTTCAGGGGCGGGTAGTACTCGGCGATGACGGCGGGGTCCAGGTTGCGCCCCACCAGCTCGAAGCCCTCCACGGCCGGCTTGTCCGTGAGCAGCCCCTTCACGCGGCCCTTGCCCGTGATGGCCGCGGGGCCCAGGTCCAGGTTGAGCTTGTCCAGCGCCAGGTCGCCCGTCTCCAGGTCGCCCGTCACGTCCGTGTCGAGCACCACGTCCAGCGCCTTGCCACCCTCCGAGCCCGCGAACTTCATCCCCAGCGCCTTGATGACGCCCACGAGCTTCGTGGGGCCCTTGCCGCCGGGCACCGCGCCGCCCAGGTCCGCCTTCCAGTCCGCGTCCAGCGTGCCCGCCTGCAGGCCCACGTCCGGCGGCAGGAAGGGGCCCAGCGGCGCCAGGTCGATGCGGTCCGCCTTCAGCGTCACCTGCTCCGGCGTGGGCGTAAGCGTCGCCGGCAGCGGCGCCGCCTGGAGCGTCATCTTGAGGTTCTGCTTCTCCGCGAGCACCGCCGCCGCCAGGTCCACCTTCAGCGGCTTGCCCACGCGCAGGTCCTTCACCTCGATGTCCAGGTCGCGCACCGCCAGCTCCCGCGCCTGCTGGCCGCCCGCGCGGTCCACGAAGCGGATGGTGCCGTCCGTGAGCGCCGCGCGCTCCACGTGCACGCCCGACAGGTCCGTGGGCTGCGCCTCTTCTTCCGGCGCCTGCTCCGGGGGCTGCTGGGCGGCCCACTTCTCCTGGAGGCGCTGCACGTTGGTGGTGCCGTCCGCCAGCCGCAGGACGTTCACGGTGAGGCCGGACACCTCCGCGTTCCGGACCTGGATGTCCTTGCCCTTCGAAGTGAGCAGCGGCATCGCCGCCACGCTCACGTCCACCGTCTTCAGCTCCGCGAGCGGCAGGTCTTCACCCTCCGCGGGGCCCACGACGACGTTCTCAATCTGCGCGCCGACATGGGGAAAGAGCTTCGTGGAGATGTCGCCAATCTGGATGGGGCGCCCCAGCTTCTGCGAGTACGTGGCGGCCTGGTCGCGCGCCGTCTTCAGCAGGATGGCGTCCAGGCGCCACAGCACCACCGCCACGATGGCGACAAGGACGACGACGATGCCCCCCAGCACATAGGGCCAACGCTTCTTCTTCACAGCCGCCACGGTTCCTCCTCCGTCGGGAGTGCGGTCGCACGCTTAGCGCAGCGCCGAGGGCGTCGCACCTCCCATGGCTAACCGGGAGGACCGCCCGCGGCGGGAAACTTCCACTTTCCAGCGTGACGAAGGGGGTCTTGCGGAAAGTCACGCCCGGGCTCCAGCCCGCCCGCCAGACCCTGCATCTAGTCACGCCGCGCCCGCCCTGGAAGGGGAGGGCACCCGAACGACCGGGCGCCCGCTGCTACAGGTCGATGATGTCCGGCTCCATCCCGGAGGGGGGCCGCGCGTCTGGCGCGCCCTCCAGGGTGAAGCCCCAGGGCGCGTACACGGACCCTCCGGTGTACGCGTCCACGTAGAGCACCACCGGCGTGTCCAACCCTTCGTACGTCACCTCGAAGATGACCAGCCGGCCGCGCTCGTTGCCCCGGCCGTCCACCTGGGTGAACTCGCAGCAGTCCCCCATCCGGCGCCACGCCACGGGCTGTCCCTGGGGGCCTCGCAGCAGCCCGAAATAGGCCGTCACGCCCTTGTCGCCCCAGCCCACCCGCACGGGGTTCTCCGGCCGGGTGCCGTAGGTCATGGGGTCCGGCCGCTGGGGCAGCAGCGGCTGGGTGCGACGCATCACGTCCTCGAAGGACGTGCCCGGGGACGCGCAGGCCGTGAGGGCCAGCACGCCCACGCAGGCGATTCGGAACAGGGACATCGGGACCTCCGCGAGGCTCGGACACCGGGATGCTCGGCAACGGCGTCCCAAGCTGGCGTCCGCCCCTTTCGCGGCGCATCCCCTCCACCCATCCGGGCCGTCCGGTGCAGGACGCACCCCCAGGCCCAGCGCACACGCGCAAGGTCCCGGGGGGAAGGACGGCCAGGCGCGGCGCTCAGCTGAGCGACTTCAGCTCCAGCCCCAGCTCGCGGCGGTAGCGCTCGAAGCACTTCGCGCCCGCCGACAGGCGCAGGAGCGCGCCCTCCGCCAGCGGCCTCGCGCACGCGGGGTTCGCGGCCACCAGGGGACGCAGCACCTCCCGGTTCCATGTCTCCGAGTGCTTCACGTCCAGCGTGGAGTGCACCGCGTAGTAGCGCCGCACCCGCATGTCGAAGCCCAGACGCTTCAGCCCTTCGTTGACGCACGCGGTGCGCCCCGGCGCCGTCTCCTCCACGATGCCCAGCGCGCCCACCGCGTGGTACGTGTAGCGGCGGTTGAACGCGAACGCGCAGAGCAGGTTCGCCAGCGCATGCGCTTCCCACACCGTGTCCTCGTCCGTGGGCTTCAGTCCCAGCTTCGCCGCCATCTCCGCGAGCATGGGCCCGTGCATCGCGTCCTCGCGCCCGCGGCCCATCTCGTCCCAGTAGTTGCGCGCCAGCTCCAGCTTCGCCTGCGTGGGCAACTGCAACTGCGTCAGCGCCACCAGGTCGTCGAAGCCCGCCTCGCCCGCGACCTCCTGCGTGAGGAACCAGCGCATCTGTTCCAGGGACGCCTGGGTCGCGAGCCAGGGAAACAGCGGGTCCTGCTGCCCGGGCCCCGTCTCCTTCAGGTCCTCGAACCACGCGATGAAGCCGTCCGCGTCCTCAGGTGCCTCGGCGGCCCATGCCGCCATGCGCTGTCGCTCCGCCTCCACGTACTCGCCCTCCAGCAGGCGCAACTGCGTCTCCGCCTGCACGCCTGCCCTCCAACCCTCCGTCGGAAATCCCGGCGCCAGTCGCGAATGGTTGAAGCGCAAGAGGGTCCGGTGCAGACGCTCGGACAGGCGTGCGTCCTCCGCTCCTACTTCCCCAGCCACCTCGCCAAGCCCGCCCATGGTGCGCACCCTCTCTACATGTCTGGGAAGGCAGGAGTGCCTTCCGACCACATGTATGGGGATGCTCTTGAATACTGGCCACTTCACTCCCGCCACCTTCGCCGTGAGTCAGGTGCGTTGCGAGAAGGACCACGTCCGCTCCCGTGACTGCGCGTATCAGGTCGCGTGGAACATCAATCCACATATGAAGGTCGGCGCCGTCGCGTGGCGCCGGGCCTGCTCCCAGCACCGGGCCTTCCTGCGGGCCCTGCGTGACGCGGGCGCGGGCTTCTTCGAGCTGCCCTTCGTCCATGGCGCGTTCGACTCCGTGTTCGCCAAGGACAACGCGGTGCTCGTGTCACAGGAGGGGGAGCTGCGCGCGCTGCTGGCCACCATGCGCCACGGACAGCGGCGCGGGGAGCAGCTCGCGCGGGCGCGATGGTTGTCCGCGCGCGGCTTCGACGTCATTGCACCGGAGCGCGTGCACATCGAAGGGGGCGACGTGGCCATGCTGCCCCAGGGGCGCGGGGCCCTGCTGGGCTTCGGCCAGCGCTCCACGCAGCGGGCCGCGGGCGTGCTGGAGGCCTTCCTGGACGCGCCCGTCACGCCGCTGGAGCTGTGCGACCCGTACCTCTACCACCTGGACACCGCGCTCACCGTGCTGTCCGACGGCACCGCGCTCGTGTGTCCCGAGGCCTTCACCCCCGACGCCCTGCGCACCCTGGCGCGCACGGAGGGCATCCAGCAGGTGGTGCCCGTCGCGCGCGAGGACGCGCTCGCCTTCGGCCTCAACCTGGTGGAGGTGGGGAACACCGTCATCGTCGGCGCGCGGGTGCCCCGCGTGGAGGCGCTCCTGCGCGGGCTGGGGCGGAGGCCCGTCAGCGTGAAGCTGGATCAATTCCACCTGGCCGGGGGCAGCGCGGCGTGCCTCGCCGCGCGCGTGCACACCCTGCCGCCGGTGTCCGCCCAGCGCTTCCGCGAGGAGCGCGAAGCGGAGTCGGTGGCGGCGATGTCCGCGTGAGGTGGAAATGGAGAACCTCCCCGGGCGGCGTGCGCACGGGGAGGTCCGGGAAAAGCGCGGTGCCTGGGCGTCGGCTCAGGTCTGCTCGGTGGAGGCGCCTTCCGGGGCGCTGAGCCCCTCCGCCTGCCAGAAGCGGCGCGGGTGTCCGTCACCGCGCGTGCCGCCGGACAGCTTGTCCACCCAGGGGTACTTCTGGGCCTCCTCGGCGGTGTAGCCCAGGTTGAAGACGGTGGGGCTCTTGGGCTTGTCCGCGGCCTTCTCGTAGAGCGTGCCGAACACGCGGTCCCAGAAGTAGTTGGTGATGCCGAAGTTGCCCGTCTCGTTGTGGAAGTGGTGCGACATGTGCAGCCGCTTGATGTCCTTCAGGAACTTGAACTGCGGCGCGTAGTTCAGGTGCTGGATGCAGTGGCAGAACTCATAGAAGCACGTGGTCACCATGCCCCAGCCCAGCGCCGCGGCCGCGCCGGAGCGCCCGCCGATGAGGTAGCCGATGGGCGTGAGCACCAGCGCGATGGTGGGCAGCGTGGTGTGCAGCGCGCCGAAGAGCACGCGCAGGTCGTGCGGGTCCTGGTGGTGGTCGAAGTGGATGCGCTTCCACGTCACCGCCGTCGCCGCGGACTTGTAGAGGAAGCGCCCGTGCAGGATGTACCGGTGGATGAGGTACCAGCCGAACGGGTACGCCACCGTCGCCACCACCACCGCCGCCGCCATGCGCACGGGGTTTTCGAACCACTTCACCGACAGCACGATGCAGGTGATGCCGATGAGGATGTAGGCGACGACGGCGTAGTAGGTGAAGAACGAATAGACCAGGTCGCGCAACGACATCCGGTCGAGGTTGTGCTTCCGGTTCAGGAAAGAGACCGCCACGGGTATCCCCTCACAGTTGTTCCGCCGCGCGGGACCCTTGAGTCGGGTGCGCGGGACACGAAGGCTCGCTCGCACCCCGGCCCTGGGGAGATGCGGCGGCGCCTGAGCTATCAGCCTGGAAGGCCCTCGGCCCAGGAACGGCGAAGCCCTCTTAGCGTCTTCCTTGAAGCATTGAGAAGCCCCCCTGTTGGAGTGGACGCGATTGTCCGCCCGCCCGTCCTGCGTGCGACCCACGGTCGGACTTCCATGGCGGGAACGGACACCCCACCTTTCATCCCACGGACGCGAGCGATCGCACGAGGGGGCCAGATGGCGCGCAAGGCACAGGGGCAACAGGCAAGCGGGACGGGCACGGGGCGGCCGGCACGGCGGGGGAGCGCGGCGTCCAAGCGGGGCAAGGCGGCCACCGCCCCCCCTACGGAGGGGCGCCTGGAGCTGCGCCGGGACATCGCTGAATACCGGGCCGCCGCCGAGGCCCAGGCTGACCGCGTGCGCGAGCGCATCAACGCCGCGCTGGAGGTCAGCCGCCGCACCCGCGAGGAGATCGAGGCGCGCATCGCCAGCCAGCTCCACACGCCCACCGTCGTGAGGAAGCAGGCCACCCCGGCCCGCAAGCGCACCCGCGCGTCCTCCCGCACGCCCCGCGCGACTTCGGAGAAATAACCTCCGCTGGTCCTGCGGGGTCTGGACCCGGGGGCAGGGTCGTGGAGGACCGGGCGAGGACCGGGCCGCGGCGCTAGGCGCGGACGGCCGGGGCGGGCTGGGGCAGGGGCGGGAGCTCCGCGCTGGTGGACTCCAGGTCCAGGGCGGAGAGCTTGTCGGCCAGCGCCTGGGCCCGGTCTACCCCGCCCAGCGGGGATGACGCCTGGGCGCCGATGAAGCACACCCGGGCCCGCTCCAGCAGGGCCACCTGGGCGTGGAGCTGGGCGAACAGCCGCTCCCGCTTCCGGGACAGCGCGTCCAGGTGGTTGAGCTCCTCTCCCAGCGACGCGGCGGCGCGCTCCAACTGGCGCCGGGCCACGCCGTCCTGGGCGTCCTGGGCGCGCTTGCGCAGGGCCTGCACCTGCGAGTCCACGCTGCCCTGGGACGCGGAGGTGAGCTGGGCCTCCAGCACCGTGTAGGACTCGGCCAGGGTGAAGGCGTCCTCGGCCAGCTTGCCCAGCACCGCCTGGAGCTTGGCGCGGCCCGCGCCGGTGGCCAGCTTGCGCGCCTCCGTCTGGCTCTGGCGGTACAGCCCGAGCGCCCGCGCCACCAGCCCGCGCACCTCGCCGGTGAGCGTGGCCTCCAGGCGCATGCCCCGGGTGGCCACCGCGTCCAGGCTCATGGCCAGGTTCACCGGCAGCGTGCCGATGCTCCAGAAGAGCGCCATCACGCCCGCGTCCACCAGCAGGGGGAAGTAGCCCCGGCCGGAGAAGAAGCGCGCGCCGAGCACGTCCTGCACGTACAGCCCCACCGTCGTGGTGACCGCCGCCGCCCCGGCGCTCAGCGCCACCTGGGTGGAGGTGCCCAGGCCGTCACGCCCGTGGCCGCGCCACGCCAGCACGGTCGCGGCGAGCGCGCCCGCCGCCGCGTGGTCCCAGGGTGACGGCAGCCCCAGGACGTAGGGGATGGCGGGCAGAAACACCACCGCCGTGCGCACCAGGGCGTTGAAGGTGGGCAGCGGCTTCACCGCGGCGAAGGCCGCCGCCACCAGCGCCAGGGCGCTCACGTCCACCCGCATGCGCAGCACCTGCGAGGCCAGGCCCGCCACCAGCGCCATGGCCCCGGCCCCCACGAACGCGGACAGGCAGCGCGTCTCGAAGTCCTCCCGGCGGATGAATTGGATGGAGAGCGACATGGCGCACCGTCCCTGCCTGCTAGTAGGAGTTGTTCTGCCCGAAGCTCTTCATCGTCTTGCGCTTCAACTGGAGCATCTCACGCCGCACGTCGCCTTCGTCGTGGGCCTTGCCATAGGCTGCCTGGGCCGCGTCCACGTCCGCAATCTCCCCGGCGAGCGCGGACGCCGAACTGCCGAAGAGGCGACGCGCGTTGGTGAGCAGATCGATGGCTCCCTGACGGTTGCCGCTCTTCATCTCCTCCGCCGCCGCGTGCAGCTGCTGCGTGCCCAGCGCGCGGATGGCGTGCACGCGCACGTCCCGGTCCAGGTTCGCGTGCACCACCTGTTCGCTGTCCGTCACCTTCGCGCTCAGGGTCAGGAGCACCTGGGACGGCAGGTCCGCCGTCACGTCCACGTAGTCCAGGCTGGCGGCCAGCACGCTCATCTCCGCGCCGCTCGCGGGCGCGTCCAGCGTCACCTTGGCCACCACGCGCGCGGACTGGCCGCCCGTCAAATCATACAGGGGCACGCGCACCGTGTTGCCCTGGCGCGTGGACGGCAGGCCCATCACCTCCACGCTGCTCACGCCCGGCGGCAGCGTCAGCACGAGGTTGACGTTGCGCGCCACGGTGCTGGCGGCCTGCTCCAGCTCCCGCGTGAAGATGGAGGCCAGCTCCGCCGAATCGCTGATGAAGCCGGAGAAGCCGCCGCCGCGCTCGGCCATGCCGCGCATCAGCACGTCGTTGAAGCCCTCGCCCACGCCCAGCGCGCTCACGGTGATGCCCAGCTCGCGCATCCGGCCCACCTCGGAGAACAGGCCCGTGTTGGACACCAACCCTTCGGTGGGCTGGCCGTCGCTCAGCAGGATGGTGCGCGTCACCCGGTACTCCCGGGTGTAGGGGCGCACCGCCTCCGCCGCGGCCTGGAGCCCGCCGCTGATGTTGGTGGCGCCCTCCACCTCAATCCTGGAGATGGCCTGGAGCAGCGACGCGCGCGTCTGCTCGTCGATGACCACGCTGGGCAGCGTCGTCACGTTGGAGCCGTAGTGCACCAGCGCCAGCCGGTCGCCCGCGTTGAGCTGCCGCACCAGGGCCTGGGCCGCGCGCTTCGCGTCCTCCAGCTTGCCGCCCATCATGGAGCCGGAGCGGTCCACCACCAGCGCCAGGTTCACCGGCACGCGCTGGACGGTCTCCGGCTTGCGCGCCGACAGCTCGAACCACGCGAAGGCCTCACCCGGCCCCGCGCGCACGTACGCGCCGGACAGCTTGCCGGTCAGCTCCAGCGGGCCGGCCTTGCCTGACGCGGGCTGCCCCACGCCCACGGGCAGCACCAGGTGGATGGGCGCCTCGCCCGGCTGCACCACCGTGTGGCTCTGGTCCGGCCCCGTGCCCGGCGCCGGCAGCGGGGCCGACGCGACGTGGGTGGGGGGGTGGTTCCGGGGCGCGTTCAGCTTCGTGAGCGCGTCGAGCGCGAGCGCGCCCACGACCAGCAGGCCAGCAAGGGACAGCAGCAGGGTGGAGCGGCGCATGGGCGGTGTGACCTCGGCGGAGGGAGAGGCGAGCGGACGAGCACACGCTCGCAGAGGCGGGCGGACCGCGCATCCGTCAGCGGGAGGAGGGTCCTCCCGATGACCGATGGAGGGCGCCGCTCAGGCGGCCTCTGGCGGGCCGCGCCGCACCAGGTCCTCCACCGCGCCGCGCACGCGGGCCTCGTCGAAGGGCTTCTCCAGGAGCGGGTTGGGGATCTGCGCCAGGAACTCCCTCGCGCCCACGGAGAAGGCCCCGCCCGACACGAAGACGAAGCGGCGCTCCAGCCCCGGGTGGTCGCGCCGCACGGCCTCGTACACGTCCCGCCCGGCGAGGTCCGGCATCATCACGTCGCACAGCACCGCGTCGAAGCGCGGCGCCTGGGCCATGCGCTCCAGGGCCTGTCGGCCGCTGGTGGCCACCTCCACGTCGTGGTCGCGCAAGAGCCGCTGCAGCACGCGGCCCACCGCGGGCTCGTCGTCCACCACCAGCACCCGGCCTCGCGGCGCCGCGGGCGCGCGGCGCACGGCGACTTCGGCCGGACGGGACGGCGGCGTGGAGGACGGTGCGGGCAGCATCACGCGGAAGGTGCTGCCCTGGCCCAGGGTGCTGTCCACGCTGATGTCGCCGCCCAGCCCGCTGATGATGCCGTGGCAGATGGACAGCCCCAGGCCGGTGCCCACGCCCACGGGCTTGGTGGTGAAGAACGGATCAAAGATGCGGCCCATCACCTCCAGGGGGATGCCGCTGCCCGTGTCGCGCACCTCCACCACCACGCGCCCGGCCTCGGCGCGCGTGGCCACCACCACCTCGTGCTCGTGCGCGGCGCCTTCCGGGATGGCCTGCGCGGCGTTCACCACCAGGTTGAGGAACACCTGGCACAGCCGGCCCTCGTTGGCCATCACCAGGGGCACCGTGCCGAAGTCCCGCCGCAGCCGCGCGCGGTGGCGGATCTCATTCGCGGCCATCATCACCACGGAGTCCAGCACCGCGTGCACGTCCACCGGGGACACGCGCTCCTCGTCCGGCCGGGAGAAGGTCTTCAGTTGGCGGACAATTTGCCGCACGCGCTCGGCGCCCTCGCACGCCTCGCCCAGCACCTCCTGCCACTCGGCCACGTCCGGGGGGCGCACCCCGCGGGAGGCGGAGGGCGTCAGGTGGTTGCGGAACTCGTCCGACAGGAAGGCCAGGTTGGAGAGCACGAAGGCCAGCGGGTTGTTGATTTCATGCGCGATGCCCGCCGCCAGCGTGCCCACCGACGCCAGCCGGTCCGCCAGCGTCAGCCGCGCCTGGAGCTGGCGCTGCTCCGTCACGTCCCGCGCGATGGACACCACCGCCGGCTGCCCGTCGAAGCGCAGGGGCAGCGACGCCAGCTCCACCACGCGCGTGCGCCCGTCGCGCAGCACCAGCCGCCGCTCGCTGGTGAGCGGCGCCGTGGCGGCGGGCGGCGTGCCCGTGCCCGGCACGTCCGCCAGGAACTCCGACAGCGGGCGGCCCACCAGCTCCTCCGCGCGCTCGAAGCCCAGCGTGGTGACGAGCACCGCGTTGGCGTAGACGATGTGGCCGTCGCGCTCGATGGCCGCCGCGTCCGGGAAGCCCTCCATCAGCGCGCGCAGGCTGGCCTCGGAGCGCTTCAGCGCCTCCTCCACCTCGCGCCGCTCGGTGATGTCGCGCGCCAGGCCCTCCACCGCCACCACCCGGCCGCTCGCGTCCGTCACCGGCGCCACCACGTGCTCCAGCCACAGGGTGCGCCCGTCGGGGAGCAGGAAGCGCAGCACGACCGGCGCGCCGTCGGAGCTCCGGGGCGACTCCAGCAGGCGCTCCAGCGCGGGCCGGTCCTCCGGGTGCACCTGGCGGTACCACAGCTCCGGATCCGCGTAGTGCGCCTCCGGCCCCAGGCCCAGCTTGGTGCGGGCCACGCGGCTCACGTAGGAGAAGCCGCGCGGCGGCTCCCGGCGGTAGAGGTACAGCACGTCCGACGCGTTCTCCGCGAGCTGGCGGAAGCGGCGCTCGCGCTCGCGCAGCGCCCGTTCAGACTCACGCCGCTCCAGCGCCACGGAGATGGCGCCGCTGGCCGCGGACAGCAGGTCCACCTCCAGCCGGTCCCACTCGCGCGCCTCGAAGCAGTTGTCGAAGCCCACGAAGCCGACGAGCCGGCCCTGCATGCGCAGGGGCAGCACCAGCAGCGTGAGGATGTTCTGGGGCTCCAACAGCTCCCGCTCACAGGCGGGGAAGGTCGCCACGCGCCCGGTGACCACCTCGCCGCGCTCCAGGATGGGGACCCAGCGCTCCAGGGTCGGCCGCATCGGCAGCTCCTGGAGCAGCGCGTTGTCCAGCTCCGCGGCCACGCCGGGGGCGCACCACTCCGCGCGCTGGCTGCACATGAGCGCGCCCTGCAAGTTGAGGTGCGTTTCGAAGACGTAGACGCGGCTGGCGCCCGACGCCTGGCCCAGCGGCGCCAGCGCGGGCCCGTACAGGTCCCCGCCCGGGGGCACCGACAGCAGCCGCTGCTGCATGTCCACCAGGGCGGTGAGGTAGCGCTCCCGGCGGGCGAGCGCATCGCTCGTGTGCTTGCTCTCCGTGATGTCGTTGAGCGTGCCCGCCATGCCCAGCAGCGCGCCGTCCTCGTCCACCGTCACCCGGGCGAACACCGCCACCCAGCGGAAGCCGCCGTCGCGCGTGAGGTAGCGCACCTCGTGCTGGACGAACTCGCGCTCGCGCGTGAGCAGGGACGAGCACACCTCCAGCGTGCGCGTCTGGTCGTCCGGGTGCACGAAGTCCATGGCGGACCGGCCCAGGCACTCCTCCACCGGGAAGCCCGTCACCTCGGTCCACGCGGGATTGAGGAAGACCCAGCGACGCTCCGTGTCCGTCTGGAAGACGACCTCCTGGAGCGTGTCGATGACCTGCCGGAAGCGCCGCTCGCTGGGGGTCCCGTCAGGGCGGATGAACGGCATCTGCATTCAGGAGACTCGCGGTGGAAGAACTTCGCCGTGCGAACAGAACTTCATGGGTCGCGGACGTGGACAGTCGAACGATTGAGGATCGCCGCCATGCAGGCAAGGGGGCCCGTGGGAAGAGCGGGATGACGGGAAGCATTCCGTGTGCTTGATGGTGATGGGGCGGGCCTTGGGGTCTGTCTTCCTTCCCGGGAGGCGGAGATGACACCATGATGCGTGCGGAAAGCCCCAGCATGTCCTCCGGCGTCACGTCTTCCTCCAGCCGCCCGGACCCGTCCCCCGACGGGGTCCCAGAGCCCTCCGCCGACGCGGCGTTGACGCAGGGTCTGGCGGAGCAAGGCCTGCCCGTGCGTGTCGTGGGCGCGGGCGTGGAAGCGGAAGGGTGGATCCTCATCGAACGGACCGGCGCGGTCCTCGCCTTCAACACGCAGGCGGCGTTTCATTTCGGCATTCCGGCCCCTGCCCGCGTGGAGCATGGCCGCCTGCCCGGGTGTGAATGGGTGCGCGCGGACGGCACACCGCTGCCCCCGCACGAGTCGCCTCTGGCGCGGGCGCTGGCGGGCGAGCAGGTGGACGCGTCGGTGTGGGAGGTGCTCCGGCCGGACGGGACGCGCGCGCTCCTGCGGGCCACCGCGGTGCCGGTGAAGGGCGGGGACGGGCAGGTCGCGGCTGCGCTCCTGCGCACGCACGGCGTGGAGGCGCTGCCCGGCGCGGTGCTGGATGCGTCGCGGCTGCTGGCGGAGGCGGGCGCGCTGCTGGGCGAAGCGGTGGACGCGGAGGCGCAGCTCGAACCGCTGCTCAAGCTGCTGGTGCCCGCGCTGGGCGACGGCGCGCTGCTCATCCTGAAGGCGCCGGGCGAGCCCGTGCGCGTGGTGGCGTCCCTGCACGCGGACGCGGGCCGGCACGCGCTCCTGAGGGATTTACTCGGCCGCTACCCGCCTGACTCCTCCTTGTCAGGGGAGCTGCCGGAGGTGTTCGTCTCCGGCGCGGTGGGCCGCCTGCCCATCCTGTCGGAGGAGCACGTGGCGGCCATCGCGCGGGACGCGGAGCACGCGCGGCTGCTGCGCGAGGTGGGGCCGCACGGGTGCCTGAGCGTTCCTTTGGGCGCGCGCGGCGGCATGCTGGGCGCGCTGATGTTGCTGCGCTCCAACGTGCTGCGCGCCTTCGACGCGGACGAGGAGCGCTTCCTGTCGGAGCTGGCCCACCGCACCGCGCTCTACCTGGAGAACGCGCGGCTGTTGCGCGAGGCGCGCGAGGCGGTGCGCCAGCGCGACGAGTTCCTGGGCATCGCGAGCCACGAGCTGAAGACGCCGCTCACGCCGCTGAGCCTCAAGGTGCAGCTGCTCCAGAAGCAGGTGGTGGTGCTGGCACGCGAGGGCAGGCCCGTGCCCACGGAGAAGGTCGCGGAGACGCTGGACGTGGTGCAGCGCCAGGTGCGCCGGCTGTCCGGGCTGGTGGACAACCTGCTGGACGTGTCGCGCATCACGGCGGGCCGGCTGCGGCTGGAGCTGGAGGAGCTGGACCTGGCGAGCGTGGCGGCGGAGATCCTCTACCGCTTCGCCCCGGCGGCGGCACAGCACGGCACGGAGCTGGAGCTGAACGCGCCGGTGCCCGTGGTGGGCCGGTGGGACCGGCTGCGGCTGGAGCAGGTGGTGACGAACCTGGTGTCCAACGCGCTCAAGTACGGCGCGGGCCACCCGGTGGTGCTGGGCGTGGAGGGCCACGGCACGCTGGCGCGGCTCACGGTGAAGGACCACGGCATCGGCATCGCGCCGGAGGACCTGGCGCGCATCTTCGAGCGCTTCGAGCGCGCGGTGAGCGACCGGCACTACGGCGGCCTGGGCCTGGGCCTCTACATCACCCGCCAGATTGTCGAAGCGTTCGGCGGCAAGGTGCGCGCCACCAGCGAGCCCGGGCAGGGCTCCACGTTCATCCTGGAGCTGCCCCGGGGCGACATCCCGGAGGAGTGGCTCACCGCGCACGCGGCGCCGGGCCCGACGGCGGACCTGGAGCCCGCGCCGGAGCCGGAGCCGTCCTGAGCCCCGGCCGTCAGGCCACCTCCAGCACCGTCCACTCCCGCACCTCGCCCGCGAGCGTCACCTCCACGGTGTCCCCGGCGCGGCGGCCCAGCAGGGCGCGGCCCACGGGGGAGTTGGGGGTGATGACGGACAGGAAGCCGTCGCCGCCGGGGCCGGTGAGCTCCGTGCCCGCGCCGGCGGGGAGCACGAAGAAGGTGCGCTCGGCGAAGCCGTCCTCATCTTCGGTGCTGACGTCCACCAGGGCGCCCAGGCCCACGGGCCCCTGACGCGGGAAGCGGGGCAGCGCCTTCTGGCCGAAGGCGGTGAGCGCCTGGAGCTCCTCCTGGAGCCGGCGCGCGCGCTGGGCCTGGCCGGTGGCGAGGCTGCCGTACTCGATGGCGGCGCGGCCGTCCTCCTTCTTCTCGGACTCCGTGGCCAGGCTGCGGGCCGCCTCGCGGGCGTCGGCTTCGGCGCGGTGGGCCAGCCGGTCGCTCTGCTGGAGACGGTCGGCCAGTTGGTGGAGCAGGGTGTGCTTGTCGAGTGGCATGGCGGTCGTTACAGGACTGTAGCGCCCGGTGCGGCGGCCTCCAGTTTTCGGCCCGGGCCGGGCGGGGGCAGGGGATACGATGGCCCCATGACGCCTCAGGAACGCTCGCAGAAGGCCCACGAACTGGTCGCGCAAGGCGCGGTGCTGCTGGATGTCCGCACCCCGGAGGAGTTCCAGCAGGGACACCCGGAGGCCGCCCGCAACATCCCCGTGCAGGTGCTGGCCCAGCGCCTCTCGGAGGTGGGCCCGGTGGGCACGCCCGTGGTGGTGTACTGCGCGGCGGGGGGCCGCAGCGCGGTGGCCGCGGAGCTGCTGCGCAAGGGCGGCTTCCCGGAGGTGTTCGACCTCCAGTCCGTCAAGAACTGGTAGGCGCCGCGAAGGCGCCCGGGGCCGCGTGACAAGCGGGCCCGGTCCGGGCGAGCGTGCGCACCGCGCCCATGCAGACCCGCACCGCCGGCTTCCTCCTCGTCGCCCTGTCCGGCGCCTCCTTTGGCGCGCTGGGGCTGTTCGCGCGGTGGGCCTACGCGGCGGGCGCGGACATGCCCACGCTGCTGTTCCTGCGCTTCACGCTGGCGGGCCTGGTGCTCACCTGCGTGATGCTGGCGCGCCGGCGGCGCTGGCCCCGGGGCCGGGTGCTGCTGGGGCTCGTGCTGCTGGGGGCGCTGGGCTACTTCGCCGAAGGCAGCGCCTACTTCGTCGCGCTCCAGCACGCGTCCGCGGGGCTGGTGGCGCTGCTGCTGTACCTCTTCCCGGCGCTGGTGGCGGTGCTCCAGGTGGCCCTGGGCCGCGAACACCTGAGCCGCACCCGCTGGCTGGCGGTGGCGCTGGCGCTCGCGGGCACCGCGCTCACGGTGGACCCCGGGCCGGACGCGAAGCCGCTGGGCATCGCGCTGGGCGTGCTGTCGGCCGTCATCTACGCCGTCTATGTCCTGTCCAGCGCGCGCGTGGTGGGCCCGGCGGGGCCGCTCGGCGCGAGCACCGTCATCCTCCTGTCGGCGGGGCTCGCCTTCGGGGCGCTGATGCTGGCGAAGGGGCCGTCCTTCCCCCAGACGGCCGGGGGCTGGGGCGCGGTGGCGGGCCTGTCCCTGCTGTCCACGGTGGTGGCGGTGCTCACGTTCTTCGCGGGCCTGGAGCGCATCGGGCCGGTGAACACGTCGCTGTTGTCCACGCTGGAGCCGGTGATGGCGGTGGTGCTGGGCGCGCTCTTCCTGGGCGAGCGACTGTCGCTGAGGCAGGGCGCGGGCGGCCTGCTCATCCTGGTGGCGGTGGTGGTGCTGGCGGGCTCCGACCCGGCCCGCCCGGAGCCGGTGTCCCGGGCGGCCCGACCGTGAAGCCCCGCGCCGGCGGTGCCGCCGGCTACAGGCGCCGCACGAAGTGGCTCACGTCGTCCACGAAGCGCCGCGGGCGCTCGGCGTGCGGGGCGTGGCCCGTCTCCGGGTAGAGCAGGTACGTGGAGCCGCGGATGGCGCGGGCCAGGGCGCGCTGCTCCGCGACGGAGAAGAAGCCGTCCTGGTCCCCGCCGATGATGAGCGTGGGCACGCGGAGGCTCCCCAGCCGCGCCGAGTGGTCCTCCGCGATGAGCCCGTCCAGCGAGTCCTGCCACACGCGCGCGGGCAGTTTGGCGCTCTCCGCGACGAGGGTGTCCAGGTAGGACGCGGGCACCGGCCGGACGAAGGTGCTGGCCTGGAACTCGCGGATGAACGTGGGGTCCACCGGGTCCGTCAGCGTGTCCACGGCGGACTTGAGCCCCAGCGCCACCTCGTTGCCCGCCACGGTGGGCGCGGAGCCCACGAGCACCAGCGCCTTCACGCGGGAGGGCGCGTCCAGCGCCACCTGCTGCGCGATGAAGCTGCCCATGGAGTGGCCCACGAGGATGGCGCGCGAGACGCGCTTCGCGTCGAGGAACGCCACCACGTCCCGGGCGAACGCCTGCTGCGTGTAGCAGCACGCCGGGCGGGACGAGTCCCCGTGGCCGCGCTGGTCCAGCGCGTAGATGTGCAGGTCGCGCGGGAAGCGCGGCAGGTCCAGGTCCCAGGTGTGGTGCGAATCCGTGTAGCCGTGCAGGAAGACGACGACGGGCCCGTCCCGGCGGCCCTGCTCCACGTAGCGGAGCGTGACGCCGGTGGACAGCCGCACGGAGCCCTCTCGGGGCGCGGAGCCGCCATGGCGGTCGGACGCCTCCAGCGCGGCGGGAGCACTCTCAAGGTCCGGCGACGTGTCCGTGGCGGGGCCACAGCCGACGACGGACAGCAGCGCGAGGAGGCAGGGGAGGGAACGGGTCATGCGTGAGGGCCTTGGGATGGGACGTGGCGGGTGGTTCCGCCAGCGTGCCCGTCATCCTAAGGTGACCTCTGACATTCCATCCGAAAACCCGATGCGGTGGGTTGTCCCCCACCCGCCGGGCTCATTCCGGACTCAGGGCCGCCGCGCGAGGATGAACTCGCCCACGCCGCCCAGGCGCTGCTCCCTGCGGAGGACCTGGAAGCCGGCGTTCTCCACCAGCCGGAAGGTGTCCCGGTTGAGGCGGCAGCCGCCGGACAGCCGGTGCCAGGCGGGGGTCAGCAGGTCCTGGGCGAGCGCCAGCACGGGGCTCGGGGCCCGCACGTGCTCCAGCAGGCGCAGCTCCCCTCCCGGCCGGAGCACGCGCCCCACCTCCGCGAGCGCCGTGGCCGGGGCGTCCACGCAGCAGAACACCAGGCTGGAGACCACCGCGTCGAACGACGCCTCCGGGAACGGCAGCGCCTGCGCGTCCGCCTGGAGCAGCGCCACGCCGGCGCGGCGGGCCCGGGCGCGCAGGAGCGCCCCCAGGTCCACGTCCACCGCCGTCACGCAGGTCACGGTGTCCGGGTAGCCCGGCAGCGACAGGCCCGTGCCCGCGCCCACCTCCAGCACCCGGCCCGACAGCCCGTCCACCAGCTGGCGGCGGGCGGCGTTCAGCCCCACCCACCCCAGCGGCGCCATCACCGCGTCATACGCCAACGCCTTCATGCGAACCCCCCCGGCCTCACGAAGCCTGAAGCGAAGCACACCCGCTTAGCGCGCGGCCTCCACCCGTCCCGACGACGGTGGCGGCTTCTGGGCCGAAGCGCTCGGCGCCTGCTTGCGCAGGAGGCCCCACACCCCGTACGCCACCAGCAGGATG
This sequence comes from Corallococcus sp. BB11-1, assembly GCF_026626625.1. NCBI lineage: Bacteria > Pseudomonadati > Myxococcota > Myxococcia > Myxococcales > Myxococcaceae > Corallococcus > Corallococcus sp. BB11-1. The sequence continues at coordinate 91,611 of NZ_JAPNJY010000041.1, forward strand.
CTGCCGTACTGCGCGGGCGTCAGGCCGAAGTAGCGCGCGTCCACGTACGACAGGTCCGTGGCCCGGAGGAAGTCCAGGCTGAAGCGGGAGATGGCGTACAGCAGCGCCAGCAGCGGCAGCAGCCGGCCCTTCAGCTTCCCGGCGTTGCGCAGCCCGTACAGCAGGCCGGAGATGGCGAACAGCACCACCGCGTCGTACAGGCCCAGGTCGTGCCGGTTGCCGTTGGGGAACTGCACCGCCAGGAAGAAGTCCGTCAGCCGCCCCGGGTGGTCGTGCACCGCGAAGCACCCCAGCCGCGCCACCGCCCACCCCGGCGCCACGCCCAGCGCGAAGCTGTCCGCGTAGTCGTTGAAGCGCAGCTTCTTCACCCGGAAGAACACCACCGCCGCGAAGATGCCGCCCAGCAGGCCGCCGAAGGACGACAGGCCGTCCCAGAAGCGCAGAATCTGGAACGGGCTCTTGGACAGCTCCTCCGGGTGGTAGAAGAACAGGTGCACCCAGTGGCCGAAGAGCATGCCGGCCGCCACGCCCCACATGGCGAAGTCCGCCAGCGGGTTCGGATCCAGCCCCTCGCGCTCCGCCTGCTTCGTCAGCAGTCGCGCGGCCAGCAGGATGCCCGCCGCCACGAAGACGTTGAAGGGGTTCAGCTCCAGGGGCCCCAGCTTGAACGAGGGGGCATGCCAATAGGGAATCAAGGGGGCTCCGGAAAAGGCCAGGACCCCGCCCAGGATGGACGCGGGAAGGGTCGAACGCGAACAATCGGCGCATCCCGGGCTTCCCTCCACCTCTTTCTTGCTGCCCCCACGCCCGCCGCGCGTGAAGCCCCCCACCTCCGCCTCCTCGCGCCCCCGCCCCCCCCTGCCTGCCCGTTCCCCACATCCGCTGGTGGACAGACCCCCTGTGCTCCCCCGGGCACTCCCCTCGTCCCGCGGAGGGAATCCGTTGCCTTTCCGGAGGTTCGAGGAAGCCGAGTGAGGACCGAGACCCCAGACAAGAGGTGTCTATTAAGGAAATCCCGTGAACTTTTGTCAGGGGGATGCGGTCCAATCACACGGCTGACCCCGCGAGAGGGGAGAGAGGAGGGCAGCGGATGACATGGTTCATGGGCGACGCCCGTGAGCCCAAACCACCGGACCCGAAGGGGCTTGTCAGGGTCTCCAGGTGGGCGCGGTCCTTACTCGGGTGCTCCCCTCCTTCGGGGCCCTGGAGCGGATTGGGAGTTCAAGGAGCACACCACCCATGAAGTCATTTCTCTTGGTACCCAGGGAGTCCATCGAGACGCAGGCCCGGCCGGGCGTTCGTGGCACGGCACAGGGCGAGCGCGTCCTCGTTCGCAGCACCGCGTTGCGCTTCAGCGGCGCGCAGAAGGCACCGGATGCCCTCACGGCCCTCGGGCTGCGTTCGGCCACCCTGCCCGGCATGAAGCCGGCCATCAGCGGTCAGGAGCCCAGGGGCCGCAAGCGCGGAGGCCGCAGGGTCCCGGACACGCGCGGCGCTGACTCCAGCACCGTGCCCATGCCGGGCGCGGCCGTGACGGAGCAGACGGGCTCCGAGGCGGGCAGCTACCGGTTCATGCCCCTCATCGGCGCCACCATGGCGCACTTCTACTCCGTGGACGCGGAGAACGCGGCCCGCGGGGAGCTGTCGGAGGACTTCGAGTTCATCCCGGACGTGGTGCCCCTGTCCTTCCCGGGCCCGGTGTCGGCCGGACAGACGGGACCGCGCAACCGCGGCATGAGCTCGCTCGCGCAGCGTGAATGGCCTGACGAATCCGGCGTCCCCCTGGCGCACGCCCAGGGCATCCGGGGTGCCGGCGTGATGCTGGGCATCCTGGACACCGGCGTGGACGCGGACCACCCGGAGCACGCGAGCAAGACCATCCAGTTCCGCTACGTCTCGCTCTTCCCCAACTCGCCCCACAACCCGGCCCGCGACGTGCGCGGGTTTGATCCGGACGGCCACGGCACCCACGTGTGCGGCATCGCCGCGGGCGTGCACCACGGCGTCGCGCCGGAGGTGGACCTGTACGCCGCGTCCGTCATCGAATCGGAGACCATCCGCACCAGCCTGGGTCGCGTGGCCGCCGGCATGGAGTGGCTGCTGCACCAGTTCAGCGCTCCGGAGAACGCCTCACGTCCCGCCGTCGTCAACCTGTCGCTGGGCTTCCCGCTGCAGCCGCCCCCGGGCATCTCCGAAGCGGACTACCTGCTGAATCAGCGCGCCCTGCAGACCATGCTGCGTCGACTGCTGGACAGCAACGTGCTGCCGGTTGTCGCGGCGGGTAACACTGGGCCGAACACGGTTGGTTACCCAGCGGCCTTTCCTGAAGCACTGGCTGTGGGGGCAGTCGACTTCGAGCGCACCGTGGCCACTTTCTCGGCCAGCGGCGGCGTGGGTCGGCGCTTCGTGCCTGACGTCATGGGCTACGGGGTGAACGTGTATTCGTCTACTGAACGCCGCTGCAACAATCAGGCGTTCTATGAACGAATGAGTGGCACGAGCATGGCGGCGCCTTATGTCGCGGGTATCGCTGCACTGTATCGTTGCCGTGCCCCTGACTTGACGGCGTTGGAAGTGAGGGATTTGATTCTGGCCAACGCCATCAAGCTTCCTCGCTCGGCGAATCACCGGACGGGGAAGGGCCTGGCTGTTTTCAGGTGACGCCTTAGTTGACCGGGGCCGGTGCCAGGTGAGCACCGGACCCGTGAGAGGATGCTGGCCATGGGCAGGAAGAACGACGTGCCGGGCGATCCGGGTGAGATGACGACCCGGATGTCCTCCGTGGCGGCGGTGCGTCCATTGCCGGGCAGCGGCGGCGGTCACGTGCGCATGCTGCCGGGCTCCGGCCATGGCGCCCCGGAGCGCGACGCCCAGCAGGGCGGCGACATCGACGTGACGGTGATGCCCCGCGAAGCCGCGGCCCCCCGGGGACGCGCGGCGGCCGCGCGGGCACCCGTGCGCTCGCGCGCGGAGGTCTATCAAGCAGGCAAGGCGGAGAGCGCCCGCTTCCGCGAGAGCTTCATGCACTGGCTGGAGGCCAACAAGCTCATGGGGTCCGTGCGCGCCATGAGCGAGCCGGGCGGTTCCCTGCCCATGCTCCACGTGCGCTGTGCCCCCCGCGTGCTGGACCAGCTGCGCCGCGCGCCGGAGTTCGAGGCGGGCACGATGATGCCGCTCGAACGTCAGTACTAGTCAGGTCCCTGCCGCAAGCCTCCAGTCACATGCCCCGCGTCCTCCATGGGCGCGGCCGGCGTGCTTCCTTCAGACCGCGGGCCCCGCTTCCCTTGTAACGGAAGGCGGCCCCCTGGCGGTCCAACCGCCGTCGCGAAAGAAGCCGCTCGCGTTGGGGGAGCGCCTCATCTCGCCTGGAAGGAAGCCCCGCGCCATGTTCGTCCCGGTGGAACCGACGACGGGGCCGCTTCTTCCTGATTAACCTAGAAACTCAGGATTGTGGCGCCTGAAAGCCACTGCACCGGGGTTGGATTCTTCCGTCTGGGATTGGACGGTTTCAGTCCAGGCGGCAGGCGTCCTCGAAAGCCAGGCGCGGGTTGCGCGGGAAGAGCTTCGCCGGGTCGCCGTAGCCCAGGTTGATGAGCAGGTCCGACTTCCAGCCGGTGCCCTGGAGGAAGGCCTCGTCCGTCTTCGCCTTGTCGAAGCCGCCCATGGGGCCGCAGTCCAGCCCCAGCGCCCTGGCGGCGAGGATGACGTACGCGGCCTGCAGCGTGCCGCTCTGGACGGCGCTGTACTCGCGCGCCTCGGGGGACAGCCCCGCGAAGTGGCCCTTCATGTCGCGCGCGGGGAACAGCTTGGGCATCTGTTCGTGGAACGCGGTGTCGTGCGCCACGATGACCGTCACGGGCGCCTGCATCGTCTTGTCCACGTTGCCCGCGGCCAGCAGGGGCTTGAGCCGCTCCTTGGCCTCGCGGCTCCTCACGAACACCAGGCGCACCGGCTGGGTGTTGGCCGCGGTGGGCGCCATCTTCGCCAGCTCGTAGACGCGGCGCAGGGTGTCGTCCGGCACCTGTCTGTCCAGCCAGCCGTTGTGCGTGCGGGCCTCGGTGAAGAGCTGCGCCAGGGCGCCTGCGTCCAGGGCGGTGTTCGTCGCTGCCATCGGTGTGTCCCCTTCGCGGAGCGGACGCTTCTTGCGCGCCCGCCATGGCCCATGGGTAGCGGTGACGCTTTTGATTTGCAAGTTACTTCTAAAAAGTAAGTGATGGCCGTGCCGGGTTCCTGCGGCGAGGGGAGGGGCGGCGCTATACTCGGGCAGGAGGCGCGACGATGCATGACGACCTACATCCGCTGTGCGAGCGGTTCCTGACGGCGGCCGAGCTCCTGGGCCGCCGGTGGACGGGCATCATCCTGCGCATCCTGATGGACGGGCCGTGCCGCTTCGGGGAGCTGACGGAGCGCATTGGCGGCATCAGCGAGCGCGTCCTGTCGGAGCGGCTCAAGGAGCTGGAGGCCGAGGGCGTCATCGAGCGCCACGTGGACCCGGGGCCGCCCATCCGCTCCGAGTACCGGCTGACGCAGAAGGGGCAGGCGCTCTGGAAGGTCATCCACGAGCTGGGCCAGTGGGCGGAGCAGTGGGCGGACGTGAAGCCCGCGCCGAAGCCGGACGTGAAGCCGGCGGGCCGGGATGAGAAGAAGGGCGCGAGCGCGAAGTCCGCGCGGGCCGCGCCCCGGAAGCGCAAGACGGCCTGAGCTTCCGGAGCGGGTGGGGCGGGCCTAGAAGTTGAGGCCGCCGTCCACGTCGATGGTGCGCCCGTTGAAGTAGTCGCACTCGATGACGAACTTCACCGCCACCCAGATGTCCTCCGGCAGGCCGATGCGGTTCACCGGGATGGAGGCCACCAGCGCGTCGCGGGCCTTCTGGTTCATGCCCTGCGTCATCGGCGTTTCGATCATGCCCGGGGCGATGGCGCCCACGCGGATGCCGAAGGGGGCGAACTCGCGCGACCAGGTGACGGTGTTCGCCGCGAGCGCGGCCTTGGCGGACACGTAGTTGGACTGGCCGCGGTTGCCGTGCCGCGCGATGGACGACATGTTGACGATGACGCCGGGGCGCTGGTCCGTCTCCACCATCTTCGTCACCACCTCGCGCACCATCAGCGTGGCGCCCGTGAGGTTGACGCCGATGACGGCGTTCCAGTCCTGGGTGGACAGCTTCTTCACCTGGCCCGTGGTGCGGTCCTTCTTCACCAGCAGCGCGTCGCGCAGGATGCCCGCGTTGTTGATGAGGCCGTTGAGGCCGCCCATCGCGCCGTGGGCCCACTGCACGAAGTCGATGACGCCCTGCTCGTTGGACACGTCCAGCTTGCGGCGGTGGATGCCCTGGGGCAGCTCCGCCAGCCGCTCCTCGTTGACGTCGCCCACGGCGACCTGGCCGCCCGCTTCGTGGATGCGCTGGGCGAAGTGCGCGCCCATGCCCTGCGCGCCACCCGTCACGATGATCTTCAGGTCCTTCAGCTGCATGTGCCTCTCCTTGAGCGTCGCAAGGGCGGCGATCCGCCCATCGAAAACGGCGCGCAGGGTACGCACACCCCCCCGGCGCTTTCCAGCGCCGAGGAGGCTGAAACCTGAATCGGCCTTCAACTTTTTTCACCCGCCGGATTCGCCCCGGCCATCAACGCGGTGCGTTGGGGGGCGGGGCGTGCTTCCGGGGTGGGTGGGCGTGTGGCTAGAGCGCGTCGGAGATGACGGAGCCCAGCCGGCGCATGCCCTCGGCGATGAGGTCGGGCGGGCGGTTGGAGTAGTTCAGGCGCATGAACTGGGCCTGCTGCGCGTTGGCGAAGAAGGGCGCGCCGGGGACGAAGGCGACCTTCTGTTCGACGGCGCGGGGCAGCAGCGTGGCGGCGTCCAGCCCGCCCGGCAGCTCCACCCAGAGGAACATGCCGCCGTCGGGCCGGGTCCACTTCGTGCCCTGGGGCATGTGCTGCTCCAGCGCGGCGAGCATCGCGTTGGCGCGCTCGGCGTAGACGGGCATCAGCGCCGCGATGTGGCCCGGGTAGTCGAAGGTGGCCAGCAGGCGCGCGGTGGCGCGCTGCGCGAGCGTGGCGGTGTGCAGGTCGGTGGCCTGCTTGGCGATGGTGAGCGCCTTGAGCAGCGGGCGCGGCCCCGTCACCCAGCCCAGGCGCAGGCCGGGGGCCAGCGTCTTGGAGAAGGTGGACAGCGACAGCACCACGCCCTGGTCGTCCATCGACGCCAGCGACGGCAGGTGGACGCCCTTGAAGCGCAGCTCGCCGTACGGGTCGTCCTCCAGGATGATGAAGCGGTGCTCCTGCGCAAGCCGCACCAGCGCCTTGCGGCGCTCCAGCGACAGGGTGGTGCCCTTGGGGTTCTGGAAGTTGGGGATGACGTAGAGCAGCTTCGGCTGGCGCTTCTTCACCAGCGCGGCCAGGTCGTCCGTGTCCATGCCCGCGTCGTCGCTGCGCACGGTGGCGAACTCCACCTCGTAGCCGCCGAAGGTCTGGAGCGCCGCCAGGTAGCTGGGGTCCTCCACCACCACCAGGTCGCCCGGATCCAGCAGCACCTTGCCCACCAGGTCCAGGCCCTGCTGCGAACCGCTGGTGATGAGCACCTGGTCGGCGTGGGTGTGGTGCCCCTTCCGGGCCAGGTGCGCGGAGATCCACTCGCGCAAGGGGGCGAAGCCCTCCGTGGTGCTGTACTGGAGCGCCGGGCGGCCTTCGGCGGCGAAGGTCTCCTCGAACGCCTTGGCGATGGCGTCCAGCGGGAAGAGCTCCGGGGCGGGCAGCCCGCCCGCGAAGGACAGGATGTCCGGGCGCTCCGCGATCTTGAGGATTTCACGCACCGCGGACGTCTTCATCCGGGACATGCGCTGGGACAGCCGGTAGGCCGGAGGAGGGGGCAGGGGTGCACTCATTGCGTCCGCGCTCATGTTCATGCTCCGTTCAACTTCGCTTCGGGGACACGCACGTGCGTGTCCTCCTTCAGGGTCGACAGGACGATGGTGGTGCTCGTGCGGGTGACGCCCGGGATGGTGCGCAGCGTCTCCACCAGCAGCGAGTCCAGCGTCCGCGTGTTGTCCGTCTTCACCTTCAGCACGTACGAGTCCTGACCCGCGACCCGGTGCGCCTCCAGCACGTCCGGCATCTCCGCCACCTTCTTGGCGAAGCCCTCGAAGTGCTTGGGGTGCTCAATGCTCACCCCGATGAAGGCGGTGATGTCCTTGCCCAGCTGCGTCGCGTCCACCCGCGCCGTGTAGCCGGTGATGACCCCGCGCTCCTCCAGCTTGCGGATGCGCTCGGCCACCGCCGGCTGGGACAGCTTCACCCGCCGTGACAGCTCCAGCTGCGTGGCCCGGCCATCGCGTTGAAGCAGGTCCAAGAGGCGATAATCCAGGGCGTCCATGGGGTGTTTGGCCTTATATTTATAGGTCGCCCGGGCAGGTGGCGGTGAAGTTATATGCCTTGCTCCAGGATTGCAAGTCCGTTGGTGCGCAAACTTGTGAGCCTGGTCGAAGGGTCGGATTCCCAACCTGGCGCGTCGTGTTCCTGCGCCTGCCCGCCCGGCCTTTGACGCCCTGCGTTCGTGTCTGTCTTTGACGCAGGGAGCCAACCTTCGGCTTTTGACAAGGTTGTCGGGCGGGTGCTACCCGTCCTGAAAGATGAATCGCCCTTCAACTTCAGAACGCGTTCCGGTGACACCCCGTGGCCAGCGGACGCGGCAGAAGTTGCTGAAGGCGGCGGAGGCGGTGTTCGGGGACAAGGGCTACGAGCGCGCGTCCATCGCGGACCTCACGCGCAAGGCCAGCGTCGCGCTGGGCACCTTCTACGTGTACTTCCCGGACAAGCAGTCCATCTTCGTGGAGGTGGTGGACGAGCTGGGGGCGCGCCTGCGCCGCCTCATCGCGGAGTCCACCGCCGCGTGCACCACGCGCCTGGAGGTGGAGCGCGAGGGCCTGCGCGCCTTCTTCCAGTTCGTGCGCCAGCACCCCAACCTCTACCGCGTGGTGCGGCAGGCGGAGTTCGTGGACGCGGACTGCTACCGCCGCTACTACGACCGCTTCGCCAGGGGCTACGTGCGCGGCCTCACGCAGGCCATGGAGGCCGGCGAGGTGCGCCGCATGGACCCGGAGGCGCTCGCCTACTGCCTGATGGGCATTGGCGACTTCCTGGGCATGCGCTGGGTGCTCTGGGAGGAGGACATGGGCCTGGAGCGCGTGCTGGACACGGCGATGACGCTCCTGACCCACGGCCTGCCCTCCGGCGCTCCCGTCCTCAAGGCCGTCCCGCCCCCCAAGGCTCCCAAGGCCGTCGTGAAGTCTCCTTCGAAGTCTCCTTCCCCCAGGCCCCGCCGTCCGGCGCGCGGCCCCCGGAGCTGAAACACCGCCATGCGTTACGCGAACATCCTGTCCACCGGCCGCTACGTCCCCGAGAAGCTGCTCACCAACGCCGACGTGGAGGCCATCCTGGGCGAGAAGGTGGACGAGTGGCTCCAGACGAACGTGGGCATCAAGCAGCGCCACGTGATGGCGGATGATCAGGCGACCAGCGACCTGGCCGTGGCCGCCGCGAAGGAGGCCCTGGCCCGCGCGAAGGTGGACCCCAAGGACCTGGACCTGGTGCTGGTGGCCAGCGACACGCCGGACTACCTGAGCCCCGGCACGTCGTCGGTGGTGCAGGCGAAGCTGGGCGCCATCAACGCGGGCACCTACGACATCAACGCGGCGTGCGCGGGCTGGGTGACGGCGCTGGACGTGGCGTCGAAGACGATTTCGGCGGACGACAGCTACCAGCGCATCCTGGTGGTGGGCGCCTACGGGATGACCCGGTACGTGAACTGGAAGGACAAGAAGACCTGCACGCTGTTCGCGGACGGCGCGGGCGCGGTGGTGCTGGGCGCGTCCGACGCGCCGGGCTTCCTGGGCGCGAAGCTGCTGGCGAACGGCGAGTACCACGACGCGCTGGGCATCTACACGGGCGGCACGAACCGGCCCGCCACGGCGGAGACGCTGAAGCTCACCGACGGCAAGCCCGCGGTGCAGTTCGTGCGCAAGTTCCCCTCCACGTTCAACACCGAGCGCTGGCCCATGCTGCTGGACACGCTGCTCAAGCGCGCGGACCAGACGCTGGACGACGTGAAGCTGTTCGTCTTCACGCAGCTGAACCTGCGCACCATCGAAGCCACCATGAAGGCGCTCAACCAGCCCATGGCCAAGGCGCACTACACGATGGACAAGTGGGGCTACACGGGCTCCGCCTGCATCCCGATGACGCTCGACGACGCGGTGGTGCAGGGCAAGGTGAAGAAGGGCGACCTCGTGGCCTTCTGCGCCAGCGGCGGTGGCCTGGCCATGGCGTCCGCGCTGTACCGCTGGACGGCGTAGGTCCCACCCTCGAAGACACAGCCAGGAGGTACGCGCATGTTCATCGGGGATTGGATGGGGCGGGGCGCCCTCTACTGGCCGGAGGCGGTGGCCGTGGTGGACGTGGCCCGGAAGGACGCGGGCCGCTTCACCTACCGGCGGATGAACGCGCGCGCCACGGCGCTCGCGGGCTGGCTGCGGGACGTGGCCGGCGTGCGGCGCGGCGACCGCGTGGGCATCGTCGCGCTCAACGGCGTGGAGCACCTGGACGCCCTCTTCGCGTGCGGGAAGCTGGGCGCCATCTTCGTGCCCTACAACTGGCGCCTGCACGCGGCGGAGCTGGCCGAGGGCGTGCGCTCCACCCGCCCGCGCGTGCTGCTGTTCGGGGATGACTTCCGGGACGCGGCGGCGCAGGTGCGCGAGCACGTGGGCGAAGGCCTCCGCCTGGTGGCGCTGGATGCGCAGGGACTGCCCGGCGCGGACGCCTACGCGAAGGTGCTGGAGCACGTGACCGAGGCCCCGGTCACGAACGAAGCGGTGAGCGAGGAGGACATCCTCTGTCTCATCTTCACCGGCGGCACCACCGGGAAGTCCAAGGGCGCGAAGGTGTCCTACCGGATGGTGGCGTGGAACACGCTCAACACGCTGGTGCATGAAATCCGGCAGGGCGACGTGACGGTGACGCACACGCCGCTGTTCCACACCGGCGGACTGCTCGTGTACACGCTGCCGCTGCTCACCGTGGGCGGCACCGTGGTGCTGATGCGGCGGTGGGACGCGGAGGAGATGCTCGGCCTCGTGGCGAAGGAGAAGGTGACGCTCTTCTTCGCGGTGCCCACGCAGTACCAGCAGCTGATGGACTCACCGCGCTGGCGCGGGACGGACTTCTCCTCCGTGCGCTTCGTCACCAGCGGCGGGGCGCCCCTGCCGGTGCCCCTGCTCCAGGCGTGGCAGGCGGTGCACCCGGTGCCCTTCAAGCAGGGCTTCGGGATGACGGAGTTCGGCCCCGGCATCTTCAGCATGGGGCCGGAGTTCGCGGTGTCGAAGGCGGGCTCCATCGGCCGGCCCAACTACTTCATCGACGCGAAGCTGGTGGATGACGCGGGCCAGGACGTGCCCGTGGGCGGGGTGGGCGAGCTGGTGCTCAAGGGCCCGTCCATGTGTTCGGGCTACTTCGAGGACGACGCCGCGACCCGGGAGGCCATCGACGCGGACGGCTGGTTCCACACCGGGGACCTGGCGCGCGTGGACGCCGAAGGCTTCTTCACCATCGCGGGGCGCAAGAAGGACATGTTCATCTCCGGAGGGGAGAACGTGTACCCGCTGGAGCTGGAGTCGGTGCTCTACGAGCACGCCGCGGTGCAGCAGTGCGCGGTGGTGGGCGTGCCGGACGCGAAGTGGGGCGAGGCGGGCCGGGCCTTCGTGGTGCTCAAGGCGGACGCGCAGGCCACGGCGGAGTCGCTGCTGGAGCACCTGAAGGGGCGGGTGGCGCGCTTCAAGGTGCCCAAGCGCGTGGAGCTGGTGAAGGCCCTGCCGGTGTCGCCCGCCGGGAAGATCCTCAAGCGGGAGCTGCGCGAGCAGGCCATCGCGGCGGACGCGCGAGACGCTTCGTGACGGGCAGTATCCTCTCTTCAAACAATACAACCAGGAGCGGCGCACATGGCTGACAGTTCCAGGAAGGTCGAGAAGCGGGACATCCCCACGGCACGGCTCGCGGTGCGCGCGAGGCTCGTGGGCGAGGAGGGCTTTCCGGTCATCTTCGTGCACGGCAATTGTTCCTCCTCCGCGTTCTTCGAATCGCTGCTGAAGACGCTGCCCCAGGGCTTCCGGGGCATCGCGCCGGACATGCGCGGCTACGGGGAGACGGAGCCCAAGGCCATCGACGCGACGCGCGGCATGCGTGACTTCAGCGACGACCTGGTGGCGCTGATGGACGCGCTGTCGCTCCAGCGCGCGGTGTTCGTGGCGCACTCGGCCGGCGCGGGCATGGTGATGCAACTGTCCCTGGACCACCCGGAGCGCGTGGCGGGCCTCGTGGTGGAGGCGCCCCTGTCTCCTTATGGCTTCGGCGGCACGAAGGACGCGGACGGCACGCCGTGCTGGGCGGACTTCGCGGGCTCCGGCGGCGGCACGGCCAACCCGGACTTCGTGCAGCGGCTGAAGTCGAAGGACCGCTCCACGGAGGTGCCCACGTCGCCTCGCAACGTGATGAACGGCTGCTACGTGAAGCCCCCGTTCCGCCACCCGGACGAGGAGCTGCTCCTGGACTCGGTGCTGAACACGCACGTGTCGGATGAGCTGTACCCGGGCAACTTCACGAAGTCCGACAACTGGCCGGGCGTGGCGCCGGGCACCACGGGCATGAACAACGCCATGGCGCCGCGCTACTACAACACGTCGTCCTTCGCGGCGTTGAAGAACGGGCCAGACGTGCTGTGGATCCGCGGCGCGGACGACGCCATCGTTTCAGACACGTCATTGTTCGACTTCGGCTTCCTGGGCAAGGTGGGCGCGGTGCCCGGCTGGCCCGGGGATGAGAAGTACCCGCCGCAGCCCATGGTGTCGCAGATGCGCGGCGTGATGGAGCGCTACGCGAAGAACGGTGGCCGCTACCGCGAGGTCGTCCTCCAGGACACCGGCCACAGCCCGCACCTGGAGAAGACGCAGGAGTTCGAGGCCCTGCTCACGCCCTTCCTGCGCGAGCACGCCCGCTAGCCATTCCTGACGCGCGGTGAGGCGCGGAGGGCCTCCCGGGACGACCCCGGTGGCCCTTGGCGCATCCCGCGCCCGGGGTTCCCCCGTCGCGCGTCTGCTGTCGCCGCACCCCCTTCACCCAACCGGAGGTCCGCATGCGAAGCACCTGGACGTTGTCGCTCACGGCCGCATTGCTGATGGCAGGCTGCGGGGCAGAACCCCCCGCGTCGGAGGCGCCCCCGGTGGAGGCCGCCGTCGGCACGGCGGAGGCCGCGCTGGACGCGGACCTGGCGCCGTACTTCGACGCGGTCACCACGCCGACCAACGGCTACAACGTGGTGGGCACGCTGACGCCGCCCTCGTGGTCCTGGGGGCAGATTGAGCTGCTGGAGGGGCGCCAGCGCTTCCGCAGCGAGTACTACAACCCGCGCACGCAGAAGCTGCGCTACCAGGACACGTACCAGTCCAGCGACTACCCGCTGGCCACGTACTTCGGTTCGCTCAACCAGCAGCTGGTGGACGCCTTCAACCTGGCCTACGGGAACAGCTGTGCCACGGCGGCGGGCAGCACCTGTCCTGCGCCGGGGCCCACGAAGCCGGCGGCGCGTTACGTGCTCCTGCACAAGGGGCGGGCCACGGCGGCGCGCACCTGCAACGTGAACCTGACGCCGACGCTGCTGGTGCACGGCGCCATCCAGGACGCGAACGTCTGGATGTTCCCCAATGGCAACAACGGTTCGGGCGGCACGTACGAGAACGCGGCCCAGAAGACGGGCCTGGTGCAGGACCTGGAGTCGAAGGGCCGCTGCGTGTACGCGGTGACGTTCGGCTCGTTCCACGGCGACAACTACAACCACGCCATCCACGTGGCCAACGCGGTGAAGCGCATCAAGGCGCTGCACCCCGGCGTGGCGCGGGTGGACATCGTCGCGTGGAGCAAGGGCGTGCTGGCGGCGGACCCGTGGCTCGCGAACGCGGCGACGTGGGGCGGCTTCAGCACCACGCGGCTCTTCGAGCGGCTGGCGAAGGAGCAGGCGTCGCAGGTGCCGCCGTATGACGACTCCGTGCGCGTGTACGTGCCGCTGTCCGGGCCGCACAAGGGCATCGACCTGAACTTCCGCCACCCCATCCACACGCTGACCATCGCGAGCACGTCGTCGAACGCGCCGGTGGGCCGTGGGCCGATGCCGTGGACGTACTTCTCCGCGTTCCAGTGCGTGACGTGGGGCCCGGAAGTGCCCTGGTACAACAACCCGTATGCGGAGAGCGTGTGTGAGGGCGCCGGCAGCATGTGGCCGGACTTCTTCCGCCGCATCTACCTGTCGAACATCACGGGCCTGAGCAGCACGGGCGCGCCGGTGTCCGCGAGCACGCTCCAGTCGCTGAACACCACCCAGGGCCTGGCCGCGAGCGCGTTCAACTTCGACGAGTACAACATGAGCCTGTTCGGCGCCGTGAACGACAGCGGCAAGTACGTCACGGCGTACCCGGGCCAGCTCCAGGCGGCGTACGACCTGCGCGGCACGTACCCGATCCCGGACCGCAGCTCGTACGTGTGGGACAGCGTGGATCCGAACGAGAACCGCTACTTCCCGTGGCTGGATTCGAAGCTCATCTACAACCCGTTGAACCCGTTCATCGCCGCGGGCTACATGGCCGCGACGGACCACCGCGTGTGCCGCACCACCGCGTATGACCCCGTGGGTTCGCCGTGCTTCGCGTACCACGCGTACAACACGAACCAGAACGCGGAGGGCTACAACATCTCCAACTACGCGAAGTACCGCATCATGCAGGGCCTGGGCATCGCGGCGGCGATGGAGATGGGCGGCAAGTTCATCACCCGGCTGGCGGAGCACGGCCTGGACCCGCGCCTGAAGTCGCTCTACGTGCTCTACGGCACGGCGGCCGGCGCGGCGCCCTACGAGACGGACGGCATGACGTCCACGACGTCCGCGCCGCGTGGCGACGGCGTACTGTTCGAGGCGAGCATCGCGGCGATGCCCCAGCTCACCCAGGGCTGGACCGCGGCGAAGAAGACCGCGGACGCGAAGCAGGAGGGCATGGCGTACGACCACCTGAGCATGGGTGTCACGCCGGCCGTGTGGAACAAGATCTCCGCGCACTTCGTTTCGCGGGATTGATGTGACGTAGCCTCCTTCCCCATCGTGTGAACGGTGGGGGAGGGGTGTCAGGGTGACTGCTGGGGTCGGGGTGGAGCGCTGACGCCCAGCAGTGCGCCCATGTCGCGGAAGAGTTTGTCGAAGGAGTCCGCGCGCCTTGCGGCTTCGAGGTCGAATATCTTCGTCAGGGCGGCTTGATCGATGGTTGGGCTGTATCCGTCGGGCATGCGCTTGTGCAGCCAGCCCTTCGCATCGCGGATGCGTTCCGAATGGGGCGGGGCCCGCAGGTCAGAGGGAAGTCCCCGGTGGTTGCGAAGGGACTCTGCGGCCGCGAGGAACCACGCTTCGTATTCACACTGTGCGACGACCACGGAAATGGCACGGTCCGACCGATGCTTTCGTGCCCACCCGAGGAGCCGGGGGCCCAGCACGCAGGGCAGATCCTCGTCGGCATCCAGCAGGACGAGGATGCATCCGTCGCCGCCTACCTTCCGAGCCGTCAGTTCGATGACCCGGCTCAGTTCGTCCTCTTTGACGAGCTTTCCTCGCGATAGACGGTGGGGCGGATTCAGGATGTCCAACCGGACTTCTGGTGCAAGGAAGCTCGCCAGACGCCTCACGAGAATAGGGGCGGCCAGGACTTCTCCGGCTCCCTCCACGATGAGTCCCAGCTTCATCAGGCGTCGTGCTCCCAAAGTTTGAGCTGATCCGCTTGGGGGACCGCTTGCCTGTCGGGAGGTAGTTGGTCGGCCTTCAGCAACTCGCCCACCGTGTAGAGCCGGTCCTTCAATGCGGAACGGGTTTCGGCATCGACCTGGGCGATGATGCTTCGACCTTGCTCTGAAACCACGGAAAGGATCTCGTCCGCGAGGATGCTGGAGTCATCCAGCAGCTCAGGGCTGTGGCTGGTGACGATGACCTGGGTGTACTGCGAGGCGTTCCGGAGAGCATCACGGAGGACACCTGCTGCGGCAGGATGAAGCGCGACCTCGGGTTCCTCGATGCCTACAACCTGGATCCGCTGTTCAACCCGAGTCTGGAACAGCGCGACCAGGATGCCAAGCGCGCGCAGTGTGCCATCCGACATGTTGATGGCCGGAAATTGCCAGTAGCGGTTATCGGTACCTTCAATCTTCTGTAGGAACAAGAGCGTTTCCAGGTGGCCAACGCGAGTGTATCCCACCGCTTGCAGGCTCGGCACGATGGCACGCAGATACTCCTCAATGCGCTCCTTCGTAGAGTAGCCATCCGGTTTTTCCAGGCGCTCCAAGACGCTGGGGAGATTGGATCCATCACGGGACAAGAGTTCTCCCCTGTCAGGTGGCTGCGGGGCACGGAGTTGGTCCGGGTTGAGGTTGTAAAACCCCATGCTTGAGAGCGCGTCGAAGGCAGGGCGGAACTCTGGCAGACCTGCTGCGTTGACCAGATACAGGCGGTCCGCCGAGGCAGGTGGAGCAACTGGGGCTGGCTTGACGACGAGGATGCCTTCACGAACGTGATACCTCGTCTCGCCGATTGCGCACTCCTCATCGTGGACTACGTAGTCTCCGGACATGCTTGTTCCGATGCCGACCGAGAAATGTCCGGTAGCACCAGTGGCGAGTTGAAAGTCGAGGCGAATCCCAAAGTGGCCCACGGGCTTGAGTGAGCGGCGTACGATTTCCTCGACCCCTCCACGAGTCCTGAGTGCCTGTGCAAGAGAGGTCCGCAAGGCGTCCGTGATGAGCCTCAACGCGTCCAGGAAGTTGCTCTTGCCCGAGCCGTTGGGACCCACGAGGAACGTCAACGGCCCCAGTGCGACATCGCAGGCCTCAATGCTGCGGTAGTCGCGCAGCACTACGCGGGTGATGAAGGGCGCCCGGCTTCCGGGCAGGTGGACGGCAGGCTGCCCGGAGTTTTCGGCGGAAGGCATCAGGTTCTCTCCACGGACACGACCACTGCTCCGGGCCGGCCATCGTGCCAGCAGGCCCAGGAGAGCGGTAGCGTTGCGTGAACACGCAGCGTCCGCATCCTGAATCCAACAGGTCCACCCGCTTCGCTCTAGCATCCGGCAAATGCCCATCGTCCATGACTGGCTGGCCCGTCGGGCGTCGCTTGCCCCGGAGCGCGTGGCGCTCATCGACGCGCTTCGTGACAACCGGCGCATCTCGTGGCGCGAGTGGAACGCGGCGGCGCACCGGACGGCGCTGCTGTTGCTCGACCTGGGGGTGACTCCCGGGGACCGGGTCTCCGTGCTCGCGTACAACGGCGTGGAGACGCTGGACCTGCTGTTCGCCTGCGCGAAGCTGGGCTCCGTACTCCAGCCCCTCAACTGGCGTCTGGGTGTGACGGAGCTGCGGGGGCTGCTCGCGGACGTCGAACCTCGGGTCGTCTGCTTCGGTCCGGAGTTCCGCTCCCAGGTGGACGCGCTGCGCCCCTTGCTGCCCCAGGTCCTTCACTGGATTCCCCTGGCGGATCCGCTCCCTGGTGAACGTTCCTTCGCTTCACGTAACGACCTGCCTGCTTCACGGATGCTGCCCGTCATCGACGTGGAGCCTGACTCACCGTGGGTGCTGTGCTCCACCGGGGGCAGCACCGGCCTGCCGAAGTCCGCCGTGCTCACCCATGGCTCGCTCACCGCGAACGCCGCGAACACCGTGGTGAGCTGGGGCCTCACCCAGGACGACGTGGCCCTGCTCAACGCGCCCCTGTTCCACACCGGCGGCCTCAACGTGTTCACGCTGCCACTCGTGTACGTGGGCGGCGCTTCCGTCGTGTGCCGGGCCTTCGACGTGGAGCAGACCTTCGACCTCATCCACTCGGGCACCGTCAGCGTCGTCTTCGGCGTGCCCACCATGTTCATCGAGATGCAGCGCCACCCGCGCTTCGACTCGGTGGACTTCTCCCGTCTGAAGCTCCTCATCAGCGGCGGCGCCCCCTGTCCGGCCCCCGTCTTCGAGCGCTTCTTCGCCCGCGACATCCCCTTTCGTACCGGCTACGGCCTCACCGAAGCGGGACCCAACAACTTCTCCCTGCCCTCGCACGCCGTGCGCTCCCACCCGGGCTTCGTCGGCGTCCCCCTGTTCCATGTCGAGGCTCGCATCGACGGCGAACAGCAACCCGGCGACGTGGGCGAACTGCTGCTGCGTGGCCCCCACCTGTGCGCCGGCTACTGGCGCAACCCGGAGGAGACCGCCCGCGCCTTCGTGGGCGGCTGGCTGCACACCGGCGACCTGGCCTCCCGCGACGCGGCCGGCCTCTTCCGCATCGAGGGCCGACGCAAGGACCTGATCATCTCCGGCGGTGAGAACATCCACCCCTCGGAGGTGGAGAGCGTCCTCGCCGGCCACCCCGACGTCGCGGAGGCCTGCGTCATCGGCGTCCCCGACCCCAAGTGGGGGGAAGTACCCCGTGCCCTCGTCGTCCCCCGGACTGGGACGGCCCCCACGCTCGCGGCGCTCCTGGCCTCCTGCGAGGGCCGCCTCGCCCGCTACAAGCTGCCCCGCACGCTGCGCCTTTTGACCGCCCTGCCGCGCACCCCGGCCGGCAAGGTGGACCGGCGGGCCCTCGCCCTGTCGCACGGCGGGGACTGAATACCGGACCCACCCCCGCCGTCATGTCCCGACACGGAGCGCACCCCCAGGGCGGGCCGGTGGCCCCTGCATGTCCGGCCGGACACGAACCCGTAATATTTGGTCATGAAGCGGAAGCCCCCAGGAAATATGGGGGTGACAGGTTGTGGGTGCGGTCTGGAGGCGGAAGGCGGGGCTCCGGTCTTTTGGAGAGAAGCCCGGGTCCCCGCTTCCACCTCTGGCCCGCATCCCGGGAGACCGACCCATGGAGATGCCCCCCCGCCCCACGCCTTCGGAGGAAGCCACCATCCAGGTGCTGCTCGTCGAGGACGACGAACGCCTGGCCCGGCTCACCGCCCGCTACCTCCAGGAGCACGGCATCATCGTCACCATCTCCGCGTCCGGCACCGACGCGCTCGCCCAGACGTCCCGCCACGCCTACGACGTCATCCTGCTGGACCTGATGCTCCCTGGCCGCGACGGCCTGGAGGTGTGCCGCGAGCTGCGCACCCGCACCGACGTGCCCATCATCATGCTCACCGCGCGCGGCGAGGAGGCCGACCGCGTCCTGGGCCTGGAGTCCGGCGCGGACGACTACCTGCCCAAGCCCTACTCGTCGCGCGAGCTGCTCGCCCGCATCCGCGCCCAGGTGCGCCGCGCCCGGGGCAAGGCGGGCCCCACCAGCCACCCCGTGCACGCGGGCCGGTTGGTGTTGGACCCCCGCAGCCTCAGCGCCTCCCTGGACGGCAAGCCGCTGACCCTCACCACCTATGAGTTCAGTCTGCTGCGCGTGCTCGCGGAGCGCGCCGGCCGCGTGCTCAGCCGCGAGCAGCTGCTCGACCTGGTGAAGGGCAGCGCGGACGAGGTGTTCGACCGCTCCGTGGACGTGCACATCTTCCGCCTGCGCCAGAAGCTGGAGGTGGACCCCCGCAACCCGCGCCTGCTCAAGACGGTCCGCGGCGCCGGCTACCTGCTGGCCACCGGGACCGAGGCGGAGCCGTGAGGCAGGCCCGGCGCCTCTTCCGCCTCCCCACCGGGCTGCTCGCCCGCATCTACCTGGTGGGCGTCATCCAGATCGTCCTCGTGGGCATCGCGCTCACGCTCGCGCGGGACTTCCTGCGCAACGAGGCCTGGCGCAACCGCTTCGATGACGAGCTGTCCTACTTCGTCGACGAGTGGGCCGCCCTGCGCGACGACCCCGCCGCGCTCCAGGCGTCGCTCGACCGCGCGCAGCAGCGCATGGGCATGCGCGTCACCCTGCGCGACGCGGAGGGCCGGCTGCTCGGCAACACCCGCCCGGAGCCCGCGCCCGCGCTCGGCCCGGACGAGCTGCGCGTCAACTCGCGCGTCACCCGCAAGGGGGCTCCGGGGTCCTTTCCGGGCCACGGCGGCGCGGGGAGGGGCCTCCTGGTGGTGAGCCCCTATCCGGGCCCCATCCAGGTGTATGCCTCCGTGTCGCTGCCGCCGCCGCCCCCGCCGCCCGACGGCGAGCGCCAGACGGCCATCGTCGTGGGCCTGGTCCTGGCGTGCACCGGCATCACCTCCGTCCTCTTCGCGCGCACGCTGGCGGGCCCGCTGGAGAGGCTGGCCTCCGCGGCCCGGGCCTTTGGCGCGGGCCGGCTGGACGTGCGCGCGGGCCTGCGCCGCACCGACGAGCTGGGCCTCGTGTCGGAGGCCTTCGACGAGATGGCCGGCCGCATCACCCAGCTGCTGCGCTCCCAGAAGGAGCTGCTGGCCAACGTGTCCCATGAGCTGCGCACGCCCCTGGCGCGGATCCGCGTGGCGCTCGACCTGGCCGCCGAAGGTGACGCCCAGACGGCGCGCGAGCTGCTCCCCGACATCACCGAGGACCTGGCGGAGCTGGAGCGCCTGGTGCAGGACGTGCTCACCACGTCGCGCCTGGAGCTGGTGACGGAGGGCGCCAGCGGCGCCGCGCCCCCCCTGCGCCTGGAGCACGTGGACGCGAACGCGCTGCTGGACAAGGCCGCCGCCCGCTTCCGCGCCGCGCGGCCCCAGCACCGCCTGGAGGTCCAGGTGGACGGCGCGCTGCCCGGGCTGGAGGCGGACCCCGTCCTGTTGCGGCGCGTGTTGGACAACCTGCTGGACAACGCGGGGAAATACTCAGAGGCGGGCACCACCGTGAGGCTGCTCGCCCGCCCGGAGGGCGACGGCCTCCAGGTGGAGATCCGCGACGAGGGCATCGGCATCGACGCGGAGGACCTGGCGCGGGTCGGCACCCCCTTCTTCCGCACCGACCGCAGCCGCGCCCGCACCACGGGGGGCGTGGGCCTGGGCCTGGCCCTGGTCCGGCGCATCATCGCCGCGCACGGGGGCCGCCTGACGCTGGAGAGCCAGCCGGGGCAGGGCACCACCGCCCGCGTCCTGTTGCCAACCACCGGGGCGGCGGACACACCGGACGGCCGCCTCGTCGCGGGTCATCTTTCGTAATAGAGACGAGATTCGCCGAAACATTCCAAAACGTACAACAAGGGGCATGAAGGCCTTGAGCGAGATGCCGCGGGAAGCGCCGGCCCTGGCGCCGGTGCCATTGGAAGAGGACGAGGTTCGCAAGCGCCGGGTGCCTCGCTGGGCCTGGGTGCTGGGGCTGCTGGTGGTGGCCGCGCTGGTGGGATTCTGGCGCGTGCGGGCCGCGCGCCAGGCGGACGTCATCACCTATGAGACGGCGACCGCGGAGCCCCGGAAGCTCATGTCCAAGGTGACGGCCACCGGCACCGTGGCGGCGCTGGTGACGGTGCAGGTGGGCAGCCAGGTGTCCGGGCGCGTCCAGGAGCTGTTCGTCGACTACAACTCCGAGGTGAAGAAGGGGCAGGTCATCGCCCGCATCGACCCGCAGCTGGTGCAGGCCGCGCTGGACCGGGCGAAGGCGAACATGACGGCCGCGCGCGCGAACCTCCAGAAGGCGCGCGTCAACGCGGACGTGACGAAGAAGCAGGCCGCGCGCTCGAAGGAGCTGCGCGCCCAGCAGTTCATCTCCCAGTCGGAGCTGGAGACGGCCGAGTCCGCCGCCGCCAGCGGACAGGCGGAGGTGACGGCCGCGGAGGGCTCCGTGGCCCAGGCACAGGCCGCGCTCAACGAGGCGGAGGTGAACCTCAAGTACACGGCCATCGTGTCGCCCACCGACGGCATCGTCATCTCGCGCAGCGTGGACGTGGGCCAGACGGTGGCCGCGTCCCTCCAGGCCCCCGTGCTCTTCACCATCGCGGAGGACCTGCGCAAGATGCAGATCAACACCAGCGTGTCCGAAGCGGACGTGGGCAAGCTCCAGCCCGGCATGAAGGCGACCTTCAACGTGGACGCCTTCCCCGGCGAAGCCTTCCAGGGCGTCATCCGGCAGATCCGCAACGAAGCCATCACGGTGCAGAACGTCGTCACGTACCTGGCCGTGCTCGACGTGCCCAACCCGGAGCTGAAGCTCAAGCCGGGCA
The DNA here is from genome assembly GCF_026626625.1 of Corallococcus sp. BB11-1. Lineage (NCBI taxonomy): Bacteria > Pseudomonadati > Myxococcota > Myxococcia > Myxococcales > Myxococcaceae > Corallococcus > Corallococcus sp. BB11-1. Next base: position 112,750 of record NZ_JAPNJY010000041.1, read on the forward strand.
TGACGGCCAACGTCACCATCATCACGCAACAGAAGGACCAGGCGCTCTCCGTGCCCAACACGGCGCTGCGCTACCGGCCCGCGTCCGCGCAGGGGGCCCCCGCGCAGGCCGGGCAGCCGGCGGGCGCCAAGGGCTCCCGCACCCTCTACGTGCTGCGCCGCCAGGAGGGACAGCCGCCCCAGCCCGCCGCCGTGAGCGTGCGCACCGGGATGACGGACGGCACGTACACGGAGGTGGTGAAGGGCGAGCTGAAGGACGGCGACCGCGTCATCACCGCGGAGAATGTTCCGGCCGGTACGGCGTCTCCGACTCCCGCGGGGGCGAGCCCCATGGGCGGTGGTGGCCGGGGCGGTGGCATGCGCCGCGGGCCGTTCTAGTCACTCGCAACCTGGATCCGGGGAAGGAGGAGAGGCACATGGACGCGGAGACAAGACAGCAACCCCCCGTCGTGCAGCTCCGGGGCGTGAGCAAGGTGTACCGCACGGGTGACGTGGAGGTGCGGGCCCTGCGGGGCGTGGACTTCACGGTGGAGTCGGGAGAGTTCGTCTCCATCATGGGCTCCAGCGGTTCGGGCAAGTCCACGCTGATGAACATCCTGGGGTGCCTGGACCGGCCCACGGGCGGGGAGTACCTGCTCAACGGCAGGGACGTGGCGCGGCTGGACCGGGACGGCCTGGCGCGCGTGCGCAACCGCACCCTGGGCTTCGTCTTCCAGAGCTTCAACCTGCTGGCGCGCACCACGGCGCTGGAGAACGTGGAGCTGCCCATGCTGTACGCGGGCGTGCCCTCCAAGGAGCGGCGCGCGCGGGCGAAGGAGGCGCTGGAGCGCGTGGGCCTGGGCGCGCGCCTGGACCACCACCCCAAGCAGCTCTCCGGCGGGCAGCAGCAGCGCGTGGCCATCGCGCGCGCGCTGGTGGGCCGGCCGCGCGTCATCCTGGCGGACGAGCCCACGGGCAACCTGGACTCGCGCACCACGGTGGAGGTGATGGCGCTGTTCCAGCAGCTCCAGAAGGAAGGCATGACGCTGGTGCTGGTGACGCACGAGCCGGACGTGGCCGAGTACACGCAGCGGGTGGTGGTGGTGAAGGACGGGCGCATCGTGAAGGACCAGCGCCAGTCGCCGCAGCCGGCGGTGGTCCCGGTGGAAGAGGTGGGGACATGAACCTGCTGGAGACGCTCGTCCTGGCGCTCAGGGCCCTGTTGCGCTCCAAGACGCGCTCGGTGCTCACCGCGCTGGGCATCATCATCGGCGTGGGCGCCGTCATCGCCATGGTGGCCATTGGCGACGGGGCGAAGGCCAACGTGCAGAAGGTCTTCGACTCCATGGGCACCAACATGCTCATCGTCATGTCGGGGTCGTCCCGCTCCGGCGGCGCGCGCGGCGGCTTCGGCAGCCAGCCCACGCTGACGTGGGACGACCTGGAGGCCATCCGCACGCAGCTGCCCAGCGTGCGCGGCGCCGCGCCGGAGATGCGCTCCAACGCGCAGGTGTTCTCCGAGGACCAGAACTGGAACACCAGCATCATCGGCACGACGACGGACTACTTCAGCGTGCGCAGCTGGAGCATCGCGCAGGGCGTGCGCTTCACGGACGCGGACAACGAGGCGGGCGCGAAGGTGGCGGTGCTGGGCCAGACGGTGGTGGACAACCTGTATGGCAAGGGCTTCAACCCGGTAGGGCAGGTCGTCCGCATCAACAAGACGCCCTTCACCGTGGTGGGCGTGACGAAGCCCAAGGGCCAGTCCCCGGTGGGCCAGGACTTCGACAACACGGTGTTCGTGCCGGCCACGTCGTTCCGCCGGCAGGTGCAGGCGCAGAGCCTGGGCGCGTTCATCACCGGCGCGGTGTTCGTGCAGGCGGTCTCCGCGGACATGACGTCGCGAGCGCAGGCGGAGGTGACGCAGCTGTTGCGCGACCGTCACCGGCTGGGCGAGGACGACGCGAACGACTTCGACGTGCGCAACCTGGCGGAGGTGGCCAGCGGGCAGCAGCAGAGCACGGAGACGCTGAGCCTGCTGCTGGCGGCCATCGCGGCGGTGTCGCTGGTGGTGGGCGGCATCGGCATCATGAACATCATGCTGGTGAGCGTCACCGAGCGGACGCGCGAGATTGGCGTGCGCGTGGCGGTGGGCGCCCGGCCGCGCGACATCCTGGCGCAGTTCCTCATCGAGGCGCTGACGCTGTCGGTGCTGGGAGGAATCATCGGCGCGGCGGTGGGCCTGGGCGTGGCGAAGCTGCTCGCGGCGCAGTTCGGCTGGCCCATGCTGGTGCGCCCGGACGTGGCGCTGCTGGCCATCGGGTTCAGCGGTTTGGTCGGTGTCGTCTTCGGGCTGTACCCGGCGCGCAAGGCGAGCCTGTTGGATCCCATTGATGCCCTGAGGTACGAGTGATGCGCGCGCTTCCGTTGACGCTCTCGTTGTGGGTCCTGCCCGTGGTCGCGGGGGCCCAGGCTCCGGCCCCGCAGGCTCCGGCCGCCCAGCCCGGGGCGGCGCCCACCACGCCGGCTCCGGTCCAGCAGTCCCTGTCGATGGCGGCCTCCGAGGGGCGCGTCATCTCCCTGGCGGAGGCGGAGGCCGCGGCGCGCGAGCACCAGCCGACGCTGCGCTCGGCGCAGGCGGGGACGGATGCGGCGCGGGCCCGGGTGGACCAGTCCTTCTCCAGCTTCCTGCCGCAGGTGAGCGCGAACGCCAACTACACGCTGGGCACCAGCAACCGCGCCGTCATCCAGAACGTGCCTGGCAGCGACACCGCCGTGGTGTCCAACTCCACGCGGCGCTTCAGCGGCGGCATCTCCGCCAACCAGCTCATCTACGACTTCGGCCGCACCTCCGGGCGCTACAACATCTCCAAGGAGAACGCGGGCGCGCAGGAGGAGTCGCGGCAGCAGGTGCTCCAGGACGTGCTGCGCAACGTGCGCACCGCGTACTTCAACGTCCTCACGCAGAAGGCCCTGCTGGGCGTGGCGCGGGAGACGCTCCAGAGCGAGGAGGCCCGCCTCAACCAGGTGAACGCCTCCGTGCAGGTGGGCACCCGGCCCGAAATAGACCTGCTCCAGCAGCGCACGGCGAGGGCCAACGCGCAGGTGCAGCTCATCCGCGCGCAGAACGCCTACGCCACCGCGAAGGCGCAGCTCAACCAGACCATGGGGGTGGAGAGCTCCACCGACTACACCGTGCAGGACGTGACGGTGGCGGCCATCCCGGGGGAGGACGAGCTGCTGGACGCGCTGGTGCTGCGCGCGCTGGAGTCCCGTCCGGACGTCGCCGCGCGCGAGCGGCAGGTGCGGGCGCAGGAGCTCCAGGTGAAGGTGACGAAGGGGGGCCACTGGCCCAGCCTCAGCGCCACGGGCAACGCGTCGGACGTGGGGGAGAACCCCTTCAACGGCTCCACGCTGAGCGTGTCGGGAGGGCTGTCGCTGAGCTGGGCCCTGTTCCAGGGCGGGCTCGTCAACGCGCAGACGCGCGAGGCCAACGCCAACCTGCGCGACATCCAGGCGCAGAAGGACGCGCTGCGCCAGCAGGTGCGGCTGCAGGTGGAGCAGGCCCGGCTGAACGTGGTGGCCACCCGCGAGGCGCTCACCGCCGCGGACGAGGCGCAGGTGAACGCGCGCGAGAGGCTGCGGCTGGCCGAGGGGCGCTACCGCGCGGGCGTGGGCAACATCATCGAGGTGAGCGACGCCCAGGTGGCCTTCACTAACGCCGCCGCCCAGCAGGTGCAGGCCACCTACGACCTGGCCACCTCGCGCGCGGAGCTGGCGCGCGCGCTGGGCACCGTGGAGCTGAGCACGGTGGCGTCCGCCCGGTAGCCTGGCTGAAAACACGAGCCAACCCGGAAGGGAGGCAGTGGCGGCAGGACGCCGGAACACCGTAGGAAACGCCAGCTCCAACGTGATGGGTCACCTCCATTCAAGCCCGAAAAAGCGTGTGGATGGACCCGAACCGGGGCATTCTCCGAGGGCGCCCCGTCTCAGAAGAGCCCCGGGTGTCGGGGTTGCCCGGACTCCGAAAGTCCACCTCCCGCGCAGCGACCCTATGGGTGAACAATGGGAGGCTGACCCGGCAAGTTCTGTCTGTCTGCCTCTATACGTCCTATGCCGTCGGCCAAACGTTTCGGGTCGGCAAGCAAAGGCATGGACAAGAAACTCGCAACCACCATCGGCGCATCCGCACGGGTCGCCCGGGGCCGCATGGAGCTTACGCAGGCCGACGTGGCCGAGCGGATCGACGTGGCCACGGAAGTGTATGGCCGCCTGGAACGAGGCGGCATGCTCCCCAGCGTCCAGACCCTGTTGAAGTTGTGCCACGAGCTGCATGTCTCGGCGGATGAGCTGCTCGGACTGGCAGCGCAGGGCGTCACGCCTTCGCGCGCCAGCGAGGCGCCTCCGCCCACGCCCGAGCGCCCGGAAGTGCGCCGGCTGCTGCGCAGTGTCCGGCAGCTCGATCCCGCCCAGGTGAAGCTGCTGGGCCTGGTGGCCAACGCGCTGACGCGGCGGTAGCCCGCGCCGCGCGCGTTCGCCATCCCCGCGCCCGGCGGCCGCGGGGCCCCGGCGACCTCAGGGCCCTGAGCTGCCCTGGAGATTCGACAGGATGCGCTCCAGGTCGGCCGGCCGCACCGGCTTGGTGACGTGCAGGTCGAAGCCCGCCTTCAGGGCCAGGGCGTGGGCTTCCAGCTCGCCATAGCCCGTCAGCGCCACCAGGCGGATGTTGTTGCCCACGCGCGCGCGCAGCGCCTGCGCCACCTGGTAGCCGTCCACCCCCGGCAGCCCAATGTCCACCAGCGCCACGTCCGGCGCGTGCGCGAGCGCCAGCTCCACGCCCTGCACGCCATCCGGCGCCACCGCCACCTGGTGGCCCCACAGCTCCAGCAGCTCGCGCATGGATTGGCGCGCGTCCGAGTTGTCCTCCACCAGGAGGATGCGCCGCGCCTGGCGCGCCTCCACGACGTTGGCCCCGCTCAGCACCGGGATGCGCTCCGGGGGGAGCAGGGGCAGCCTCACCACGAACTCGCTGCCCTCGCCGTAGCCGCCGCTGGTGGCCTCCACGCTGCCGCCGTGCATCCGCACCAGCGTGCGCACCAGGGTGAGGCCGATGCCCAGGCCCCCTCGGGAGCGCTCCAGGGACGTGTCCACCTGGGAGAACAGGTCGAACACGCCGGGCAGCTTCTCCGGCGGGATGCCGACGCCGGTGTCGCGCACCTTCAGCACCGCCTGCGCGGTGCCGTCCACGCCCTCCTGGAGCAGCTCCACGAACACGGTGCCCTGGTCCGTGTACTTGGCCGCGTTGTCGAGCAGGTTGGTGAAGATCTGCTCCAGCCGCGTGGCGTCGCCCTCCAGCCACAGGGGCGCCCGGGGCAGCCGGACCTCCAGCTTCAGGCCGCGCCCCTCCACCCGGGGCCGCAGGATGGAGAGCACCTGCTGGAAGCTCTCCGCCAGGTCCAGCGGCTCCTTGCGCAGCTCCACCTTGCCGCGGGTGATGCGGCTGACGTCCAGCAGGTCATCCACCAGCCGGGCCAGGTGGTGCGTCTGGCGCTGGATGATGCCGTGCATCCGCGCCTCCTTGGTGTCCACCGGGCCCTTGCGCTCCAGGATGCCGATGGCCGTCATGATGGCGGCCAGCGGGTTGCGCAGCTCGTGGCCCAGCATGGCCAGGAACTCGTCCTTGCGCCGGTCCATCTCGATGAGCTGATCCGTGCGCAGGCGGGCCTGCTGCTCCGCGTGGCGCAGGCGCAGCAGCGAGCGCACCGTGGCGATGAGCTCCGAAGGTTCGTAGGGCTGGGTGAGGTACGCGTCCGCGCCGCCCTCCAGGCCCTGCACCTTCTTGTCCGGCGTGATGAACGTCGCGGACGTGTGCATCACCGCGATGGCGGACGTGGCGGCGTTGGCGCGCAGCCGGGCGCACACCTCATAGCCGCTGATGTCCGGCAGCTTCACGTCCAGGACGATGACGTCCGGGCGGTGCTTCTCCGCCATGAGGAGCGCCGCCATGCCGGTGGCGGCCTCCAGCACATGGTAGCCGGACATCTCCAGGATGCGGTTGACGAGGTACCGGTTGGCCTCGTCGTCGTTGACGTTGAGGACCGTGGCCATTCGCTGTTCAGCCACGGGGGTTGGTCTCCCTCAGGTCCCGGGTGCCCAGGCCCGCCTTGGTCAGCGCGTCGCGGATGCGCGTGATGGCGACCTCGCGGCTCAGCGTGTGCTTGGCCAGGATGGCGGACGTCTCCCGCGACAGCCGCAGGCGCTCCGTCTCCTGCAACTGGTGGGACGTGTGCAGGATGATGGGGATGTCGCGCGTGCGCGGATCCGCCTTCAGCTCGTCCAGCACGTCGAAGGCGGTGATGTCCGGGAGGATGAAGTCCAGGAAGATGAGGTGCGGGGCCTGCTCGCGGGCCAGGCGCACGCCGTCACGGCCACCGGCGGCCTCCATGAGCTGGTAGGGCGTGTCCTTGAGCAGTTGCTTGAGCAGGTAGCGGTGCACGTCGTCGTCGTCGATGATGAGCAGCCGCTCCACCGGACCGACACGCGCCAGGGCGGACAGCTTCTTCTGCAGGCGCACCTCGTCCACCGGCTTGAGCCAGAACTCGTCGGCGCCCAGGGCGCGGGCCTTCTGTTCGCGGTCCGTCACGGTGACGACGAGGATGGGGATGTCGCGCGTCTGCTCGCCGTTCTTCATCTCCGCGAGGAAGTTCCAGCTCGTCTCGCCCTCCAGCATCACGTCCAGCACCATGGCGGCGGGGCGCACCCGCTGCATCATCTTGCGCGCGTCCTCCACCGTGCGCACCGGCAGCACCTGGAAGCCGGAGCGCGCCAGGTACTTCTCGTAGAGGAACAGCGTCTGGCGGTCGTCCTCCAGCACCAGCACCGGCGCCCGCGAGGGGTCCAGGCTCTGGCTGCGCAGCGCCAGCCCCGTCATCTCCGACACCTCCACGTGGACGCGCGGCAGGACGACGGTGAAGGTGGCGCCTTCGCCCAGCGTGCTCTTCACGCCCAGCGAGCCACCCAGCAGCTCCGTCAGCTTGCGCGCCAGCGGCAGGCCCAGGCCGGTGCCCTTCACCTGACGCTGGAGCGGGCTGTCCACCTGGATGAACTCCTCGAAGACGCGCTCGTGGTTCGCCGGCGCGATGCCGATGCCGGTGTCCTTCACGGTGATCTCCACCGTGTCGTGCGGGCCGGGGGCGACGGCCACGGTGATGGAGCCGGATTCGGTGAACTTCACCGCGTTGGAGATGAGGTTGCGCACCACCTGGCTGAGCTTGGCCTCGTCCGTCTCCATCTCCAGGCCGTCCGGCGGCGACTCGAAGTTGAGGGCCACCTGCGAGTCGGGCGGCAGCAGCGGCCGGGTCATGCCGCGCAGCGCGCTCATGAAGTCGGACACCGCGAAGTGGCTGTGGCGCAGCGTCGTCTTGCCCGACTCCACCTTGGACAGGTCGAGCAGGTCGTTGACCAGCTCGAACAGCGATTCGGCGGAGCTGCGGATGAACTGGACCTGCTTCTCCTGCTCCGGCGCGAGATTGCCGTTGAGCGGGTTGAGCAGCACCTTGGACAGTCCCAGGATGGAGTGCAGCGGCGTGCGGAACTCGTGGCTGACGTTGGCCACCACGCGGCTCTTGATTTCAGAGGCGCGCTGGAGGCTCTCCGCCTTCTCGTCCAGGGCGGCGTGCAGGCTGCGCACGCCCTTGTTGGACTCCTCCAGCTCCTTGTTGAGGCGGGACAGCTCCTCCGCGCGCAGCTTGAGTTCGTACTGCTGGCGGGCCGTCTCACGGTGCAGCGCGGTCAGCTCCCCCAGCGTGGTGCTCACCTGGGTGAGCGCGGCGCCGTAGTCCTCCGGCACCAGGCTGCCCACCAGGGCCACGCCGCCCTCGTGCGGCCGGGCGCGGAAGGCGAAGGTGGTCGGCTTCTGGTCGCGCACCAAGATGAGCTCCCAGCCATCCACCGCCTCGTCGCGCGCCTGCACGAGCAGCTTCTCCACCTTGCCCTCGCTGCCGGCGCTGGCGAGGCTGTGCAGGCTCTGCCCCGTCTTGAGGCCCAGGAGGCGCGCGGCGCGCTCGTCATGCCAGACCACCGTGCCTTGCGCGTCACAGGCCAGGGCCAGCTCGCGACTGAGGGATTCGAAGATCCCAGGGCCGCGGTCATCCAAGTGCATCATGAGGGAAGCTCCTCCCATGAAACGGGCGCACGCGCGAGCAACGTCCGCGCCTCCGCGTGCTCGGGTCCCAGGGCCGCCTTGAGGGCGCCCAGGAGGTGGGGAAAGGTCAGGGGGGCGAGCCCCCGTTGGGGCCAGAAGCCCTCGTACCACTGGAGGTGGGCTTCCCACAGGTCGGCGCGCTCCAGGGCCAGCGCGTCCGAGAGATAGGACAGGTGAAGGCGCGTCTCTTCTTCCAGGCGCGTGCGGTTTTCGGGGCCGGCTTCGCCTTTGAGCCGCTGGGCCACGGCCTCCACGACCGCGGGCGCGGCGTCCTCCAACCGGCCGGCCGCCCCCGTGGGGTGGCGCAGGGCGTCCCGGGCGGCCTGCACATAGATGCCGGGCAGGGTGTCCGGGCCAAGGCCCTCCGCCTGGAGGGCGAGCAGGAGGCCCTGGAAGTGCTGGTCCAGGTGCCGCGAACACATGCCGCGCGTGACGAGCAGGGTGCGCAGCCAGCGGGCGTAGTCCTCCAGGATGGCGGGGCGGCCGGCGTCCAGCGCCTGCACCAGGTAGCGCACGTGGAAGACGGCGTCCTCGTCGCCGAAGCGGCGGGCGCGCTGCTCACCGTAGCGGGCGCTCCAGAAGGGGTCCGCGTACAGGGGCTGGGCGGACGCGGTGGCGATGGCCTGCATCCGGGCGTCGAGGGTCTGGCTCACGGGCGGCATGGTGTTCAGACCCCCAGGGTGCGGCAGGCGGCGGAGACGAGCTCGCGGGCGCTCTTGCCGAAGAAGGCCACGCTCAGCTCTTCCTGGAGGACGGGGCCCCAGTCGAAGGCGAGTCCGCCCACGGCGATGGGCAGCCGCGGGGCGACCGTCCGCACCTTGGAGACGGCCTCGCGCACCTGGGGCATGTGGAAGGGCATGGTGACGGAGAGGGCCAGGAGGTGCGGAGGGGCTTCCCTCACCAGCCGGGCCAGGTGGTCGGCGGGCACGTTGGCGCCGATGAAGCGCACGTCGAAGCCGGCCATCTCCAGGAAGTCGCTGGCCATGCGCGCGCCCACCTCATGCAGTTCGCCCTCCACGCACGCCATCATCACGACCTTGCCGTTGGACGGGTCGCGGGGCAGGTGGCGGTACAGGTGCGCCAGGACGAACTGGGAGATGGCGGTGGCCATGTGCTCCTGGGCCACGGAGATGCGGTTCTCCTGCCAGAGCCGGCCGATCTCGTACTGGGCCCGCTGGATGACCTCCAGGTGCAGGTCCTGGAGCGGGACGCCGCACAGCAGGCCTTCATCCACCAGCAGGCGCAGCGCCTCCTGGCGGTTTCCAGAGAGCTGGGCCGCGAGGTAGCGCTCCCGCAACGAGTCGATGGCAGGGGTCTGGTGGATCACGGAATCGGCTTCCCGGGAGGACGGGGCAGGGTAGGGGGGAACCTGCTTTGCATAAACCCTGGGGCCCGCGCTCGCATCGAGAACCCGACACTTGGCGGCCATCCGAAGCAAGCGGAAGCCTTTCTGCTTGCTGTGCGAGGGAATGACGGTGTTGCGACGCTGGAGGGCGTCATGGTGGGGGCGCCAAGTGATTCACTGTTTTTCAAGGGTTTTGCGGACGATGTGCGGGGTGGGCCTGCTGGGATGCGCGCCGGCTCCCGCAGTGGAAGGGGTCTGGCGGCCAGGTCCCGGTGCGTCGCGGGACTCCATCCCTGGACCCCTGAAGAACTTCGGACCCCATGCCCTCGCCGCCGATGCGCTGACGGCCGCATGTCCGCTCATCCTTTCCAAGCCGAACGCCACGGTGGTCCATCTGCAGGAGGCGCAACCCGAGGTGGCCCTGCGCGCGGCCACGGAGTACTGCGCCTGGCTCTACGTCACGCCGGAGGGACACTACGAGATGAGCATGTTGTCGGATTCGTCCCGTCCGGGGGACGGAGTGCGTGGCATGCGCAGCTGCGCGCTGCCTGCCTTCGTGGAGGATTCCCGCTATGCGGCCGGAACCCTCAAGCAGATCTTCGCGTTGCACAACCACCCCTTCGGAACGCGGCTCTCCGCACGGGATCTTCGCTTCATCGAAGCGATGGCCAGCGTCCACGACTGGGAGATCCTGACACGAGAGGGCGCCATCCGGCTCTCCATCATCGCGTTCTTCTCGCGGTCGAAGGATGCGAATGCCCCTACGTGTGACGGCTTCCACCAGTACGTCCCTGCCACCCGGGAGATGATGTCGTGGACGCGAACCGGGGACCGCTGGAGGCAGGACTCCCATGGCATCGTCACCTGGCTCGATGAGCGCACCTATCGTCTGGATGCGCGGTAGGAGGGCTGCATGCGAGGACGGTTCGGGACGCTGAGCGCGGTCGTGCTGGTGTTGGGATTGCCGGGCTGTGCCCGGAGGCCCGAGCCCCTTTCGGCCCCCGTCCTCGACGACCGGACCGTCCACTTCCCGGTGTCCACGGGGGTCGAAGTCGTCCAGGTCGGTGCGCCCGGTGTCTCCGTCACGCTGGATGGCGAGACGCTGCGTGCGCTGATGATCGTCTCGCGAGACTTGTTTCCCATGGGGAGCGCGGCGACCTCCTGTGACAGTCGGCCCGAGTCCTTCACGTACCGGGTCCTCCGGCAGGAGGGGCTCCTCTTCGTCTACGTGGACGAGGAGCCCTCCGCGTGTGGCAGGCGGTTTCCGGCGCTCGACTCCAGTGCGAAGTACGCCCTGCGCGCGGACGGAACCATCCTCCGGCGTGTCGTTGACGGCGTGGACGCGGACGATGACTGGCGGGGCGTGTTGCTGCCGGATGGTGGGGTGGGGAGCATCCTCCTGCCTCCAACGAGGGGGGCGCTCCCGGTGGACGGCGGCCTCCCGGTCGCCCCCGGAAGCGAGGTCCCGCCAGGGGATGCAGGCAGCCTGGACCCCCGACCTCCAGCCCCGGACGGGCGCTGAGTCGAGTCCCCAGGTGGGTTGGTGTGCTCCCTCACATCAGCCCAGGGGGGCCGACCGGCCGTGCTGACCGCGCCGGCTCCTGGGGTGGGGTGGCCGGAGCGGGGGGAAACGGGGTAGGGACGCCGGTGGCTGAAAAAGCCGGTGACAGGATTTCGGGGCACCGGTGTTCCCCTGGTCCGACCGGGAGGCGTGCGCGGTGTCCGTGGATGTGGAGGCCTATTACCGACGCTATGGCCCCCAGGTGCTCCGGCGCTGCCGCTTCCTGCTGCGCGACGAGGAGCAGGCCGTGGACGCCATGCAGGACGTGTTCGTGCAACTGCTTCGCTACCAGTCCGCCTTGAAGGACGCCGCGCCTTCCAGCCTGCTGCATCAGATCGCCACCCGCGTGTGCCTCAACCGTCTTCGCGGCGCGAAGCGGCGCCCGGAGGACCGGGACGATGAGCTGGTCCTGCGCATCGCCGCCTCCGGCGACCTGGAGGCGCGCGCCTCCGCCCGGGGCCTGCTGGACCGGCTCTTCGGCCGCGTGCCCGCGTCCAGCCGGGACATCGCCGTGCTCCACCTGGTGGACGGCATGACGCTGGAGGAAACCGCCCGCGAGGTGGGCCTGTCCGTGTCCGGGGTGCGCAAGCGCCTGCGGGCCCTGTCCGCTGTCCTGCAGGAGCTGGAGGCCGCATGACGTCCCCCCACCGCACCCCGGATTGGCTGCTGGAGCGCATTGCCCTGGGCGAGCTGCCCCCGGACGAGCTCGCCTCCGCCCGCGCCCGTCTGGCCCAGGAACCCGATGGGCCCTCGCGCCTCGCCGCCCTGGAGGCCGACTCCCGCGCCACCCTCCAGGCCCTGCCCCCGGACGTCGTGGCGCGCGAGGTGAAAGCCCGCTTCGCCCGCTCCGGCCCCGGAGGCGCGCTCGTCGCCGTGCCCGCACCCCGGGCGGAGCCCCTCGCCGCGCGCCCTACGTGGCGCTTCCTGCCCCTCCTGGTGCCGGTGCTCGCGGGCGCGACCCTGTTCGTCATCGCGCGGCCCCTGTCATCCACCGACGGGCGGGAGGCGCGGGAGGCGTGGACGGAGGTGGGGGGCACCGGCGTCCTGGAGCCCACCCGCATCAAGGGCCTCCAGCCTCGGCTCGACGTGCACCGGCAGGCCGCCGCCGGCACCGAGCGCCTCACCGACGGCGCCCCCGCCCGGGCCGGTGACGTGGTGCAGCTGTCCTATACCGCCGCCGGCAAGGCCCACGGCGTCATCCTCTCCGTGGACGGCCGCGGCGCCGTCACCGTGCACCAGCCGGACAGCGGCCCCGCGTCCGCCGCGCTGGAGCGCTCCGGCACGCACCTGCTGCCCCGCGCCTACGAGCTGGATGACGCGCCCGCCTTCGAGCGCTTCTTCCTCATCACCGCCGACGCGCCCTTCGACCTGGACGGCGTGCTGTCCGCCGCGCGCGTCCTCGCCGCATCCCCCGAGGCGCGCACCGCGCCGCTGTCCCTGCCCGCGGACGTGGGCCTGGGACAGACGTCCTTCCTCCTGGAGAAGTCCTCCCGATGAGAGCGCCCCTGCTGCTCCTGCTGCTCTCGCTGTGCGCGGGCGTGAACGATGCGCGCGCCGCCGAAGCCGTCGCCGTGCGGAGGCTGGCCCTGCTGGTGGGCGTCAACGACGGCGGCCCCGAGCGCGTGAAGCTGCGCTACGCGGACACCGACGCGCGGGCCTTCTCCCAGGTGCTGTCGGAGCTGGGCGGCGTGCTGCCCCAGGACCGCGTGCTGCTGACGGACGTGGACCGCGCGGGCGTCCTGGCCGGCTTCGAGCGCATGGGCCGCATGGCGGAGGCCGCGCGCACCTCCGGCGCCCGGCGCGTGGAGGTGCTGCTGTACTACTCCGGCCACTCGGACGACGAGGGCCTGCTGCTCAAGGGCCAGCGCCTGGACTACGGCGAGCTGCGCCGCGCGCTGAAGGGCCTGCCCGCGGACGTGCGCATCGCGGTGCTGGACTCGTGCGCGTCCGGCGCGTTCGCCCGGCGCAAGGGCGGCGTGGCCCGGCCCGCGTTCCTCGTGGACTCCGGCACCCAGGTGAAGGGGCACGCCATCCTCACCTCCTCCAGCGCGGACGAGGCGTCGCAGGAGTCGGACCGGCTGGGCGGCTCGTTCTTCACCCACCACCTGGTGTCCGGCCTGCGCGGCGCCGCGGACGTCACCCACGACGGCCGCGTCACGCTCACGGAGGCGTACCAGTTCGCCTTCCACGAAACGCTCGCGCGCACGGAGCGCACGCGGGGCGGCGCGCAGCACCCCAACTACGACATCGAGCTGGCGGGCACCGGCGACCTGGTGATGACCGACCTGCGCGCCACCACCGCGGGCCTGCTCCTCACCGAGCCGCTGGAGGGCCGGCTGTACGTGCGCGACGCGGTGGGCACGCTGGTGGTGGAGGTGCAGAAGGTGTCCGGCCGCTCCACCGAGCTGGGGCTCGCCCCCGGCGCCTACCGCGCACGGCGCGAGCTGGACGGCGGCGTGTCCGAGACGGCCTTCACGCTGAAGGAAGGCGTGCGCACGCCCCTGTCCCCTGGCGACTTCATGAGCGTGGGCCGCGAGGCCACCGTGATGCGCGGCGGTGGCGGCGGCATGGCGCTGCCTTCGATGACGCCGGAGGGGCGGGTGCGGCTGCCGGTGAACGTGAGCCTCATCCCGGCGGTGAGCACCAACCAGCTCCGGGCCGGCGACGCGCAGGTGGAGAACCTCTTCGCGCTGGGCGTCATCAACGGCGGCACGGCGCTGGGGGGCGGGCTGGCGCTGAGCTTCCTGGGCAACGTGTACGACGCGGAGGTGGAGGGCGGGGCGCTGTCCCTGGGCTTCAACGTCGCGGGCGGAGAGGTCCATGGCGCGCAGCTGTCGCTGGTCACCAACGTGGCGCGGTCGGGGGTGGCCGGCCTCCAGGCGACGGTGGGGCTCAACCTCTCCAACGGGGACGTGGCCGGCGTGGGGCAGCTGTCGCTGGGGTCGAACATCGCGCGGGGCGGGATGCAGGGCATCCAGGCGACGGTGGGCCTCAACGTCGCCACCCAGGACGTCACCGGCATGCAGTTGTCGCTGGGCGTCAACCACGCGAACGGAGGGCTCGACGGCGTGCAGTTCACGCTGGGCGCCAACTCCGTGGCGGGGGACATGAAGGGCCTCCAGGGGGCGGTGGCGTTCAACCGCGCGCACTCCGTCACCGGCATGCAGCTGGGCCTCATCAACGTCGGCGGCGACGTGCAGGGCCTGCAGCTGGGGTTGATCAACGTGGCGGGCGCGGTGCGGGGCATGCAGCTGGGGCTCGTCAACGTGTCGCGGGAGGTGAGCGGCGTGCCGCTGGGCCTGCTCACCTTCGAGAAGAAGGGCCAGCTCCACCTGGAGGTGTTCGGCAGCGACCTGCAGCTCACCAACGTGGCGCTGAAGTTCGGCGGCAAGCACCTGTACACCACGCTCATCGCGGGCATCGGGCCGGACGACCGCTTCCAGCGCTTCAGCCTGGGCCTGGGCCTGGGCGGGCATATCCCGCTGGGCTCGCGCCTCTGGGTGGACGTGGACGCGGCCGGCAGCAACGTGCTGTCCACGAAGGACCCCTTCGCCGCGGACTCCAGCAGCCTGCTGACGCAGGTGCGCGCCATGGTGGGCTTCCAGGTCATGTCCCGGTTCGCCGTGTTCGGCGGCCCCACCTACAACGCCTGGTTCACCTGGGGGGAGCCGGGCTTCGCGAAGCTGTCCACGCTGCCGGTGCGCTCGCACGAAATCACCGCCACGCGGCGCGTGCAGCACTGGCCGGGCTTCCAGCTGGGCGTGCGCATCTGATCAACGGCGGGCTCCGGCCACGCACGACCGGGACCGCGGATGGCGCGGTCCCGGCGGGGCCAGGAGCCTTCGTCCTGCGTCAGTCGATGACGCGGGTGGCGCGCAGCGTGTCCAGCTTGATGTTGCGGACGGCGTTGGGGCCCTCGGTCAGCGAACCCTCCAGCTTCAGGCCTGCCGGCGTGAAGGCCCGCTTCATCAGCTCACCCTGCTTCGCGTCGTCGCCGCCGGTGACGGCGCTCAGGTCCACCTCGTGGATGGACTTGAGCTTCTCGTCCGGCTTGTCCGCGAGGAAGACGTCGTAGTGGTCGCAGGGCGGGGCGAAGCAGCGCTTGCCGTTGTCCTTGACGATGTAGGTGGCGCTCATGGTGGCATCTCCAGGGGTGGGGGTGGGGGCGGCCGTTCCCGGCTCGTTGCCGGTGGGCGAGGCGGAGGTCGGGGTGCCGTCGGTCGGCTTGAGGTCGGCGGACGCCGCCGCGCCGGACTCGTCGCCTGACGACGGGGTGGTGGAGGAGGGCGGCTTGCTGCATGCCACGGAGCCGAACACGAGCACGGCGGAGAGCAGCAGGGAGCGGACGTTCATGGCGACTCCGTTCGAGGGGGCGGCAGTGTCCTCCGCCGCCGGGCCGGGTTCCAGGACATCGGATGCGGTGACGGCCCTGGTGGGCCCTTCCGCCGCCTGTTCAACGTCCGGGACTCGCGGACGGGTCCACTCTGCCCGGCCGGGCGCCCGCCGGCCAGGGTGGCACGGGTATTTCGGTGGTATCCTACCTGGACGTCCGGGCAGGTCCCCGGGGCTGGACAAAGGGGGCGCCAAGACGGTGGAAGCCCTATGGCGTTCGTTGTACACCCGCCCCGCGCAATCGGCCTTCCGGGCCGTGACCTGTAAGGACGCCCACGATGGAATTCCGCATCGCCTCCGACGAGCTGAAGAAGGCCCTCTATCGCGCCCAGGGCATCGTGGAGCGCAAGACGACGATGCCCATCCTCGCCAACGTGCTGCTCACGGCGAACAAGGGCAGCGTCACCGTCACGGCCTTCGACCTGGACATCGGCGTGGTGTCGGAGCACTCGGCGGACGTGTCCAAGCCGGGGGCCGTCACCCTGAGCGCGAAGTACGTCTTCGACATCGTGCAGAACCTCCCGGACGCGGAGGTGACGCTCAAGAAGCTGGCGAACAACTACGTGGACATCAGCTCCGGCTCCGCGCACTTCAAGATCGTCGGCATGGCGGCGGAGGAGTACCCGAAGCTGCCCAAGGAGGAGAACGCGCCGCTGGTGCAGATCTCCGGCAACGTCCTGCTGGAGATGATCAAGAAGACCCAGTTCGCCATCTCCAGCGATGAGACGCGCTACATCCTCAACGGCGTCTTCTTCGAGCCCCAGGCCAGCGGCAAGGTGCGCATGGTGGCCACGGACGGTCACCGGCTGTCGCTCATCGAGCGGGAGATGAAGGGCGACTTCAAGCTCAAGAGCGGCGTCATCATCCCGCGCAAGGGCCTGATGGAGCTCAAGCGCCTGCTGGACGAGGCGCCGGACGCCGAGTGCCACCTGGGCTTCGCGGAGAACTCGGCGCTGTTCAAGAAGCCGGGCCTCACCATGGTGATGCGCCTCATCGACGGGCAGTTCCCGGAGTACCAGCGCGTCATCCCGAAGGAGGGCGAGAAGGTCGTCCTCGTGCCGAAGACGCGCCTGCTGGAAGGGCTCAAGCGCATCGCGCTGCTGTCGGCGGACAAGAGCAACGCGATCCGCATCGGGCTGGAGAAGGGCAAGCTGCTCATCACCGCCAGCAACCCGGACCTGGGCGAGGCGCGCGACGCGCTGGACGTGGACTACCAGGGCAACGACATCACCATCGGCTTCAACGCGCGCTACCTGATGGACGTGCTGGGCGTCACCGACACGGATGAGGTCAGCTTCGAGCTGGGCGACGAGCACAGCCCGGGCGTGCTGCACGGCCCCGGCGACCGCAGCTTCACGGCCGTGGTCATGCCCATGCGCGTTTGAGCGGGGCCGGCGTCCACCTTCCCACGTCGCTCCGGCCGCACCGTTTCACGCTCGACGCTCCGCGCCAGGGGACGGCCTGCGCCCGGCGCGGGGTCTCCTTATGATGGGGGCGTGGCGACCCGTCCGGATGACCTGAGAGCGCGGTTGGAGGACCGAGCGGACCTCCTGGAGGCCACGCGCCTGCGCTACCGCGCGCTCAAGGGCATCCTGGAGTCCTTCTTCTGGAAGGACCGGCTGCGCAACCACTTCGAGCTGCTGCGGGAAGTGGCCGCGGTCCAGCCGGAGGTGGACGCGACGCTCCACGCGGTGAAGCGCCGCGCGGAGGTGGAGGGCTGGCCGCGCGACGCCGGGCCGGTGAAGCTGCTGCTGGACGTGTTCCGCCTGCGCGAGGCGGTGGACCGCGCGGTGCGCCGGCGATTGTCGGCGCGGGACGGGGGACCTGACACGCTGGGTGAAGCGCTGCTGCTCCTGGAGAACGAGGTGCTGGACGCGGGGCCGCTGCTCGGCGGCCGGGTCTGGGCCCAGGCGGTGGAGCTGTTGCCGCGAAACCTGCCGGAGCTGCGGGCCGCGTGCGCCGCGGGCGAGGTCTTCGAGCGGGTCTTCAAGCGCCCCGTGTCGGAGGGGGCGCAGTCGTTCACCGGGGACGAGGCGCGCGAGTTGGCCCGCGCGCTGCCCCTGGGCGCCGCCGCGCTGGTGGCGCTGTGGGAGCGGCTGGAGCGCTACGACTCGCGGGGCGGCATCCGGGATTTCCTCCAGCGGAGGATGCGCCGGGCGCCCATGCGGGTGCCGCGCAGCGGGCCGGAGCTGCTGTTGCACGCGGCCTTCTGGCACGACGTGGCGCGGGTGCGGGTGCGCGCGGTGCTGGAGGCGGAGCTGACGCCGGTGGTGCCGCGCGAGTCGGAGCTGCCGGCGCTGCTGTCCTGGCGGGCCGGGCGCGCCGAGGCGCCGGAGCTGCGGCTGGAGGCGGGGGACGTCTTCACGGAGGGCCGCGCGGGGGTGCTGGAGGCGGCGGCGGCGCTGGCGGAGCTGTCGCGAGCGCGCCCGGTGGGGCCCTGGCGCGAGGAGACGGCGTGGGCGCGGCTGGAGCAGGCGGCGCACCGGGCGCGGCGCGAGGAAGGGCCGGAGGTGGAGGCCCTGCGGGATGCGCTGCGCCTCTTCGTGCTGCTGCGGGGACGCGCGAGCACGCCCGCGCGGCTGTTCTCTCCGGAGCGCGCGACGCCGGCCGCGTTGGGCGTGGGGACCGCGGGGGACCTGCTCACGTTGGTGCAGGCGGCGAGACACGCGGCCCTGCGGCAGGGCTGAAAAGACAGACATCCGCCGGGGGCGATTTGGGGGCCATGGGCGCCTGCTGTTAGGTTGGGTGTGCCCATGACCACCCCTGTCTCTCCGCCGGCCTCCACCGATGCGCCGCTGCAGTTCGACCGTGCCGAGTTCACCGAGCCGCCTCCCGCGCCCCGGTGCACCGCCTGCGAGCGCGCCATCACCCGCACCTACTTCGAGGTGAACAGCCACCTGCTGTGCCCGGAGTGTCGGGACACGGTGGAGGCGTCGATGACGGGTGGCTCGAAGTCGAAGCGCTTCCTGCAGGCGGCGGTGTTTGGGATTGGCGCGGGCATCGCCGGGGCGGCGGTGTATTACGGCGTGAGCCTGACGGGCTACAACATTGGCCTCATCGCGGTGCTGGTGGGGTGGATGGTGGGCACCGCAGTGTTCAAGGGCTCGGACGGGCGCGGAGGCGCGGGCTACCAGGTGCTCGCGATATTGCTGACGTACCTGTCGGTGGCGGGCTCGCTCGCGCCGGATGTGTACAAGGAGCTGACCGCGCAGCCCGTGGAGGCTGTGGCGGGTGAGGCTCCAATGGAAGGCGAGTCGTTGTCGCCGGAGGGCAATGTCGTCCTCGCGGGAGTCATCTCCGTGGCGGCGCCCGTGCTCGTGGGCATCAACAGCCCCCTGTCCGGCCTCATCTACTGCTTCGCGCTGTATGAGGCCTGGCGCCGCAACAAGCGCGCGGAGCTGAACATCGCCGGGCCGTTCCGGCTGGCTGAGCCGTCTTCCGCGTCGGAGGACGCGGCGCCCGAGCGGCAGGAGCAGTCCGTTGGCTGAGGCGCTCGCGTTCCCCTCCACGCAGCGCTGCGAGGGCTGCGGTTCGGAGCTGGCGCCCCGGCTGCTCACGTGTCCGTCGTGCCGGAAGCTGGTGCATGGGCAGACCCTGAAGCAGCTGGCGGCGGACGCGCAGGCGGCGGCGGACCGGAGCGCGCCGACGGAGGCGCTCTCGCTGTGGCGTCAGGCCCTGGACCTGTTGCCGGCGGGCACGTCGCAGCACGCGCAGGTGCTGGCGCGGGTCGAGGCGCTGAGCCAGCAGGTGGACGCGCTGGGCCTGAAGGTGCCGCTGGCGGAGGCGGAGCGACGTCGTTCGGGGATGCCGAAGGTGCTCGCCAGCCTGGGGGCGGTGGGGCTGCTGCTGTGGAAGTTCAAGTTCGTGCTGGTGCTGCTGCTGGGCAAGGGAAAGCTGCTGCTGCTCGGGCTGACGAAGGCGAGCACGGTGTTCTCCATGGCGCTGGCGGCGGGCGTGTACTGGACGGTGTGGGGCTGGCCGTTCGCGCTGGGGTTGGTGGCGTGCATCTACGTGCATGAGATGGGGCACGTGGCGGCGCTGCGGAACTTCGGCATGCAGGCCAGCGCGCCCATGTTCATCCCAGGGCTGGGCGCGTTCGTGCGCCTGAAGCAGTCGCCGGTGGATGGGCGCGAGGACGCGCGCGTGGGCCTGGCGGGGCCCATCTGGGGCAGCGCGGCGGCGGTGGCGGCGATGGGCGCGGCGCTCGTGACGGGATGGAAGGGATTGGGCGCCATCGCGCACGCGGCGGCGTGGCTCAACCTGTTCAACCTGCTGCCGGTGTGGCAGCTGGACGGTGGGCGCGGCTTCCGGGCGCTGGCGCGCAAGCAGCGCTGGCTGGCGGTGGGTGTGCTGGGCGCGACGTGGTTCTTCACCGGGGAGACCCTGCTCCTGCTCATCGCGGCGGCGGCGGCGTACCGGGCCTTTGCTTCGCCCGCGCCGGAGGAGGGCGATACCCGCACGCTGGTGGAGTACAGCGTCCTGGTGGCGGGTCTGGGAGCGCTGGGACATGCCGCGAAGCTGTGGACGGGGGCGGCGTTGCCGTGACGTGAGGGCGCTGGTTGCCCGAGCGGAGGCTCCGCTAGATTGGGTCCCTGGTGTCCGCGCCTTGGATGGCGGCGCCCGGGAGGGTGCGTTGCTCAGGAGCGTGGGAGTCATTGGGGCTCGGCAGGGGAAGGGGACGCCGTCGGCGCGCGCATGACCCTTCCTCCGGAATCCGATCCACCCGCCCAGGTGGGGCCCTATCGGTTGGGGCGAATGCTGGGCAGCGGTGGCATGGGCCAGGTCTTCGCGGCGAGCCACGCGGACACGGGACAGGAAGTGGCCGTCAAGCTCCTGTCACCCGAGTCCGCGGCCGACCCCCAGCTTGTCGCGCGCTTCCTGCAGGAGGCGCAGGCCCTGGCACGGCTTGACCATCCCGACGTGGTGCGCGTCCTGCACTGCGGGAGGGAGGGCACCACGGCCTTCCTCGCCATGGAACTGCTCCATGGGCAATCCCTGCGGGAGTGGATGCAGCAGGGCGTCGTCGACTTCCATGCGGCCCTGTCCCTGTGCAGGCAGGTCGCTGACGTCATGGTGGACGTCCACGGGCGAGGCATCATCCACCGCGACCTGAAACCAGAGAACGTCTTCCTCTGTCCGGACGCGGCCACGGTCCCGGGGCAGCGGGTGAAGTTGCTGGACTTCGGCATCGCCAAGCTGCCGCCGCGCTCCGCGGGTGCGCTGGATACGACGCAGGTCCACACGCACGAATCCACCTTCATCGGCACGTACGCGTACATGGCGCCGGAGCAGCTCCGCAGCGCGGCCACGGTGGAGGGCCCTGCGGATGTGTACTCGCTGGGGGTGATGCTCTTTGAACTGCTCGCGGGTCGTACGCCCTTCGACGCGACTGAACCCATCGAGGCCATCACCGCGCACGCACTCAAGGAGCCGCCTGCCTTGCGGCAATGCACGCCCACCGTGCCGGGAGCGCTCTCCGCGTTCGTGGCCACGATGCTCGCGAAGGAGCCCGGCGCCCGGCCCAGCATGGCGCGATGTCGGGACATGCTGGGTCGCTCCTGGGCGCCGGAAGGAGACGTCTGCCCGGTGCCGGGCCTCGCTTCCTTCACGGAGTCCCAATCCACGCTCTTCTTCGGGCGTGGCCCTGAAACGGACGCGCTGCTGGGGCTCCTGGAGGAGGCTCGAACGGGAGCACGGCGCTGGGTCCAGGTGGAAGGGCCCAGCGGGGTTGGCAAGTCGTCCCTGGTGCACGCCGGGCTGCTCCCACGGTTGAAGGAACTGGCACAGGACGAGGGCCCACGCTGGCTCATCGCCCCCCTGCGTCCTTCGGGCTCACCCTTGCGAGGGATGGCCCAGGCCCTCGCGGCCGTGTACGCCCCAGCGGACGACGGGACCCTGGTGGAAGCGATTCTCCGCACGTTGCGAACAGGGCCGAACGGACTGCGGGAGTGTGTGGTGGAGCGGACGCCCCCAGGCTGTCTCCTCCTGCTGGTGATCGAACCCCTGGAGGAGCTGTTCACGCTCGATGCGGAGGAACGGAGGGCCTTCGATGCGTTGCTCTCCACCGCGCTGTCGGGAGTCGCCGTACCCTTGCGGCTCCTCACGGCGGTTCGCAGTGACTTCCTCCACCGCCTGGAGCAGCAGTTGCCTGCCCTGGTCCGGAGCCTTCCCGAGGCCGTGCGCTATCCCCTCCCTCCCATGGGCGAGTCAGGCCTGGGGCAGGTCGTCCACGGCCTGTCCCGACACGCCGGCCTCCAGCTCGCCGAGGGGCTGGCCTCGCGGATGGTGAATGACGCCCGGAACGAAGAAGGGCGACTGCCCCTGCTGGGGCACGCATTGCGCGGGTTGTGGGGACTGCACGAGGCAGGTCCCCTCACGCACACGGACTATGACCGGCTGGGCGGAGTCGGAGGCGCGCTGGCCCGGCAGGCCGAAGGGTTGCTGGACGCGTTGGGTCCCGAGGGACGGGAGCGTGCGAAGTGGCTCCTGTTGGATCTGGTGCAGGTAGGGCGCGGCGTGCCGGACACCCGGCGCCCTCGTTCGCGCCAGGAAGTGCTCGAAGCCGCGGGAGGGGACCGGCTGGCGGAGGAGGTCCTGCAGCGGCTGACGGGAACGCGGCTGGGGATGGAGCCGGGGCCCCGGCTCGTGACGCTCTCGGGGGATGCTGTGTCGGGTCAGCGGGTGGACCTGGCGCATGAAGCCCTGTTGCAACAGGTGCCGTCGCTGGTGGGATGGCTGGACCGGGAGCGCGCGCTGCTGGAGCGCCATGCCGACCTGGAGGCCGCGGCGAGCGCCTGGGCGCAGGCGAAGCATCCGGAGGAAGGGCTGCCCACGGGAGCCCTTCGCCTTCATTACCAGGGGGGCACGGACGCGAGCGCGGAGCGCGGTCTCAGGGAACGACGGTTGAGCCCGCTCGTGACGCGCTTCCTGGAGGCCGCGCGCAGGTTGGAGCGACGGCGCGCGCGCGTGCGGCAGGGGTTGGTGGCTGTCGCCATCCTGGCGGTCCTCGCCATCCTCTTCTCCGCCGCACGGTCGGAGCGGGAGCGAAAGCACGCGGAAGAAAACCTCCGCAAACTGGTGGTCACCGCGGACGCTCTGGTCAGTAACGCGGATTGGAAGCTGAGCCGGTTGCCCTTCACCCTTCCAACGCGGAGGAACCTGCTGGAGGGCTCCGAACAGGCGCTGGCCGAGCTTCCAGAATCAGAACTCGCTCAACCCGAAGTGCGGCTGACCCGCATCAAGGTTCTCCACCGGCGGGGAGATCTGGCCTACTTCGACGACCGGCTCTCCGATGCGGAGGCATACCTGGGCTCCGCGCGCCGGGACATCGATGCGGGACTCGCCCGAACCCCCCATGACGGTGGGTTGTTGCTGCAACTGGGACTCAACCACTCGAAGCTCGGAAAGGTGGTCTGGGCGCGGGGCCGCTGGCAGGAGGCCCGGAAGTTCTTCCAGGATTCGCTCGTCCTGCTGAAACCCTCCGAGAATGAGAGCGATTCTGTCGATTCTCGTCGGAGTGAGGCCGTAAGCCTCGCGGAGATGGCGGAGCTGGAGCTTGCGAATCAGCAACTGGGGACGGCCGTTGAGCTGTACGGGCGTGCCATCGCATTGCACGCCAGCAACGTCGAGGCCACGAATGGCGCGAACTACAACAAGGCCATGCTCGCGTTGACGTTGGCGGCCCGTGCCGAAGGTGCCCGCAAGGGGAGGGACTTCAGCCGCTCGCAGGAAGACCTTGAACGGGCCTTGCATCTGGGCCGCGACATCATCCACGACCACGAGGGGGAGCAGTTCTACCACTGGGTCCTGGCGCGGGTGCTGGTGGAACTCGCGGCGCTTGAGGCCGCGCAGGGGCGCGTGCAGGACGCGGAGCGGCACTACGCGGAGGCGGAGAAGATGGGGCGGGTGTTACGAGAAGGGGAGATGCCCAACAAGCGCTTCGCCCTGGTTCTCGTGCAGGCGCTCATGGGACGGGAAGCCCTGGCACATGATGCAGGGCAGGCGGAACGGGAACGCGGCTTTCACGCTGCACGCTGCTCGCTGGTGAAGGAGTTTTCGTCGAGGGATCCTGACGACATCCGGTTCAAGTCCTCAGGATGTGAAGCGGCGTGGGGGATTCAGGAATGAATGAGAAGGCGCTTCCTCTGTTCGAGGCATCCATTGAGGACTTGATCCATCGCGCGCGGATGGGAGAGCCCGGCGCCCTGGAGGTCTTGCTGGAGCGGTGCCAGCCTGCCCTGGAGAAGTGGTCCTCGAAGGAGGCGGGGCCTGGCTTGCCGGGTGGTGCGCGAGCGTCGGACGTCGCCCAGGAGTCCTCGCTGCGGGCCTTCACGAAGTTCGCCACCTTCCATGGGCAGAGCGAGGGAGAGTGGACGAACTGGCTTCGCCGCATCGTCTCCAGCCGCGCCGTCCAGTTTGTCCGGGACGCTCAAGCCCAGAAGCGGGATGGAGGGGAACTGCTCTCCCTGGAAGAGGAGGTGCCCCCGACGACAGTGGCAACCGGGCAGAGCCCCAGCCAGATTTCCTCCCAGCAAGAGGAGTGGCGCAGGCTGTTGTCGAACTTCTACGCGCTCCCGGATGACCAGCGGGATGCCCTCTCCCTGTTCCACCTCAAGGAGTTGACGGTGGCGGAGGTGGCCGCGCGGATGGAGCGCAGTCCAGGTGCCATCGAGTCCTTGATGCAACGGGGACTGCGAGCGCTTCGGGCCAGGATGAAGGGTGTTGATGAACCCGATACCGCCATGCCTTCGGAGGAAGCACATGTCCGCAATGCCGTGGACGCCGCCGTGCTTCTCTACTTCCGTCGGTGCGCTGCGGGAGAACGGGTGGATCCAGCAGCCTTCGCCGCCAACCACCCCGAATGTGCCGACGAGCTGAGGGGGCTGCTCCATTGGATGGAGCAGCTGCGGGCAATCAAGCCCCGGGAGCCGGCCTGAGCCAGGGCTACACGCTCCAACGCCGGGTGGCGATGGGGGCGACGAGCGAAGTGTACGACGCCCTTCGCGAGGCGGATGGCACACGCGTGGCGGTCAAGCTCCTGCGGGCCGAGCTGTGTCTGCACGCGGAGATGGTGGCTCGCTTCCTCAACGAGGCGCGAACCCTGATGGAGCTGCGTCATCCGCACCTGGTGCGGGCCTTCGAAGTCGGCGTGCGCCCAGACGGCAGACCCTTCATGGTCCTGGAATGGCTGCCCCAGGATCTGCATGCCGTACTGCGAAGCGCCGGGGGACGGCTTCCCACCACGGACTGTGCACGATTGGTCCAGCAACTGGCGGGGGCGTTGGACCACCTGCACCGGCAGGGGTTCATCCACAGGGACCTGAAGCCCGCCAACGTGCTGATGGCATGCAGCGAGCCAGGACGGATGGATGCCCGGCTGACCGACCTGGGGCTGGCCAAGCGGTCTTCAGGGGCAGCCACGGCAGCGGCAGCACTGGCGGTGTCCACGGGAGCGCAGGCGCGGTTGGGCACATGGGATTCCATGGCGCCGGAACAATGGGTGGACTCCAAGCGGGTGGATGCGAAGGCGGATGTGTATGCGCTGGGGGTCCTGTGGTTCCAGTTGCTCACGGGACGGCTCCCTTTCGAGGCCGGGGATGAGAAGGGGCTGATGTTCCAACACCTGCTGGAGGCCCCGCCCCTGGCGTTGTTGGCTGCGTCGGCCACGCGCTCCTGGGTGGGACGCATGCTGGCGAAGAAGCCCGTGGAGAGGCCTACCCTTGGGGAGCTGCTTGGCGCGTTTCCAAACCTTCCGGATGCAGGGGGCCAGGGGTAGCTCTGGAGGTTCCTTCAGAAAAAGCACGGGTCCGCGACGGCTCCCCTCGGGTTTTCGCGTCCTTCATTTCGAAGGCGGAAAAACACGAGGAGCGAGCATGTGGACCGTGCGTAGGGCCATGGACGAGTTCATCCGGGCGCTGGAATTGTCGGAGACGCGAAAGGCCGAGGTCATCGCGAAGCACACCGAGGTGCGACAGGCCCTGGGCGGCGAGGTGTTCCTGTCCGGGTCGTACAGCCGGAAGACCGCCATCGCACCCCTCCATGACGTGGACATGTTCGCCGTCCGGGGGGAGGTCGACACATCGTCTCAGGACATCCGGGGCGCGAATGGGGCAGTCCTGACGCCCGCGGAGGTGCTCAAGCAGGTGCGCCAGCTGCTCGCGGCGAAGTGGCCGGAGAAGGAGCTGCCGCTGCTCCAGAACCACTCCGTCCACATCGCGTTCACGACGAAGGATGTCGAGTTCGACGTCGTCCCCGCCTTCCGGGTGCGCGGACGGGACGTCTTCCGCATTCCGGAGCGGGAGACGAACCGGTGGATTGATTCGAATCCCCAGAAGCACGGCGAGCAGGCGCAGGAGGCGAACCGGAGGTCCGGCCAGCAGCTCAACCCGCTCCTCAAGGCCGTGAAGCAATGGAACCGCGAGCACCACTCCACGCCGCTGCGCTCGTTCCATCTGGAGGCGATGAGCTATTCCGCCTTCCCGGTGCCTCCTCCGGAGCAGGGGCACCTGGCGCCCTTGAAGCGCCTCTTCGAGCACCTGTCGCGGCGGGTCCAGGTGCCGTGCCCGGACCCGGCGGGGCTGGGGCTGGATGTGGATGCCAACTTGAAGCCCTCCCAGCGGGAAGCCGCGCGTCAGGTCTTGAGCAGCGCCGCGGAAGAACTGGGGCGGGTGCTGGCGGAGGAGCTGACCGCGCCTGAGCAGGCCCACAGGCGCCTGAAGAAATTCTTCGGGAGCAAGTACCGGGACCACGACTGAGCGTCCTCGACGTCCCGTCCTTCCTCCCCAGCTTCGAGGTCGAACTCCATGGATGTTCCCGTCCGCACGCAGAGCCGTGCCCTGCTGCTTCGCTACGAGCACGACCGTCCCGTCATCGAGTCCGCAGCGCGGGACGCCATCACCCGCGCGGGCATGGAGGGCCATCAGTACGTCGAGAACGCGGAGGTGCATGGCCATGACCCGGATCGGGACGTGCGCAAGCTGCGGCCCCAGGATTGGGCTGGGGCGTTCGTGGAGAACGACCGGTTCGCCGAAGCGCTGACCCGCAAGGAGGCGGAGCTCGGCGTGGACCACCTCCCGGTCCACCTGTTCTCGCTGTCCCCGCTGATGCTGGTGCTGCACCTGGCCTCACGCCTGCCGCGCCGGCCCCTCTGCGTCTACCAGCAGTCCCAGGGGGGAGGCTGGTCGCTCGGGTATCAACGCAGTCAGCTTGCCTCGGAGGAGCCCTTCTTCGAAGTGGAGGGCCTGCCCACGGGCCGGCAAGGAGGACGTGGCCACGTCGCGCTCATCGTCGAGGTGACGCGGTCCATCCAAGACAAGGCGGTGGCCCAGTTCAAGGCGAGGCATCCCACCGAGTTGCTGGCCACGGTCATCCTGCGGCCCGTGCACGGCGTGTCTCCGACGGCCTTCCAGGGGCCGGCGCAGGCTTCTCGCGCGGCGGAGCAGTTCCGGCAGGTGCTGGACGCACTCCACGAGCGGTTGGAAGGTGTCGAGTCGGTGCTCCTGGCGATGGACGGCCCAGCGTCACTCGCAGCGGCGCTGGGCACCGTCGTCAACCCGGAGACCCAGCACCCCTTGCGGCTGCATCACTTCGACCCGGACACAAAGGAATATGCCTCCGTCCACCTGATGCGTCCGCGCCGCGCGGAAGAGCGTCGCGCGGTGCCCCTGACCGCAGAGCAACTGCTGGACGCGACCCGCGTGTTGACCCAGGTGCGTCAGGTCCACCAGGACCTGGTTGCATGGCTGAAGGAAGAGGCGCAGCGCCCGCTGGTGACACGCATCCACGGGAGCGCATTGCTCAAGAGCCAGATCGCGGATGCCCCCGCGACGTCAAGCGAACCCCTCTACCGTCATCTGAAAGGCCGGTGGAGCTTCCATGCGGATCTGCTGCTGGGGCTGGAGGCGTTGCGCAAGCGGCTGGGTTCTGACGATGACTGGAAGGAGTGCGTGCGGCTGCTCCTGGTCCACGAGGTCTTCCACGTCGGTCAGGGCGGACTGACCTCCTACAACTACAGCGGGAGCGGGCGCACCGGCTTCGTGTTGGAGGTGGCGGACTTCGATGCGGACGAGGTCGCCATCCAGGTGGCCCTGGAATGGCGGAAGTCGATGCAAGGTGGGACCGTGCAGAAAGCGGGAGTCACCCGGACGCTGGAGACCATCGTCTGGAACGTGGTGGAGAGTCTGCGCGTCTTCGAGCCGGATCGGCCCGTCATGGAGCTGTCCGAGCGAAGGCTGCGGCGTTACCTCATCTGGTTCTTCCATGCCTGCCGGCTCTCCGCGCTCGGAGTTGAAACGAAGGCTCATTCCGAGCTGGGTCGGGTGACGATGGAGATCGCAGGTCTGCCGACCTTTCCCGATCCCTATGAGCGGTATGCGCAGCAGCGCATCCGATTGGATCGCTTCGAACTGGGGACGCCGGTGGCGGTGGCGGTCTACTTTCAGCACCAGTTGGTGCGTGAGCAAGACCACCGTGCCTGGGTGGAGCGTCTGTTCAAGGTGCTCCGTGAATGGGATTCAATGCCGCTGGAGGATGCACGCGACGCCATGCGGAGCACCTTCGAGGAATTGTTCGACCGGCATCGTCAGCTCATTGCTCTCGCGCCATAGGAAATCTCCCCATGGGCGAACAGAGCGCATCCCGATTGGAAGGAGACCGCTACCAGCACCTGTACAGTTGGTACGTGCTGCTGCCGTTGCTGGACGACGACAGTCCGTTCTCCTCGGCGTTCGTCGAGCATCCGGAGGCAGGGGCGGCGGACGACGTCACGTTGCATCCACGGCCTGGTACCTCCGTTGCCAGCCGGTACGTGCAGGTGAAATGGCATGTGGATTACCGGGATGTCTATTCGTTGAAGGGACTGACGGAGCCGCCCGCGAAGGGGCGCTCCCTGCTCCAGAAGCTCTTCGCGAGCTGGAAGACATTGCGTGAGCAGGGACCGGTGGAAGTGTGGCTGGTGAGCAACTGGCAGGCGGACCTGGAACTGGGCCGCTACCTGCAGGGCCGGGACTGTCGCCTTACCGAAGCCTTCTTCGTGGAGGCACCGTCTGGTGCGCTGAAGGAAGCGCGAGCGCAGTGGCAGGTGCACCTGGGCGTGGAGTGGGATGTCCTGCGCGGCTTCTGTCGGGACCTGTGCATTCGGTTGGGCTTCGCGAGCCTGGCGGAGTTGGAGGGGCTTGTGGATGAGCGCATGAGCGCGCGGGGGCTGCGGCAGGGAGTTGAGCCGCGTGCCATCGCGCTGGATGGGATTCGCGAGTGGATTGAAGTTGGCGGGGAGGCGAAGCGGGTTGACCGGTTGAAGCTCCAGGCATTCATCCGCGCCAGGAACCTCACGGCGCCAAGGCTCGACACTCCGGGCCTGGGTTTGTGGGTCCACGGCTGGGTCCGACGAGAGTGGCGGCAACCTCCCGCGGTGGAACTGGACTGGACGCAGTATTTCAACCGGGAAACCCGCACGGTTCCCCACGCGACGTTCTGGCGGGAGCGGCTGTTGCCGGACCTGAGGGAGGCACGGCGACGGCTGGCGGGGAGGCCGGAGGGAACGTTGATCGACTTCCGGGGCAAGGTGCCGCTGAGCGCCGCGCTGGCGGTGGGGGCGTGCTTCCCGGAAGTGGGCGGAGACCAGTTCCGCGTGGAACAGCCGACGCGAGGGGACATCGTGTTGTGGCGCTCGGACGCGAAGCCCTCAGCGCGCGTGCTTCGGGGCCGTGAGCATGAAGGAAACCCCCGGGCCAAGGACCTGCTGGTGGTGTTCCAGCTCACGGGCGACGCGAGTCTGGACGTCGAGCGTTTCGAGTCCGAGCAGCCCGGGCGCTTTCGCGCGGTCCTCGTCCTGGAGCCGGAGGATGGGCCACACGATGGATCCGTGACCTCGGAAGGGGACGCGGTCGCCTTCGCGGTGCAGGCCCGCGAACTCATCCGCCGGGCTTGCGTGCGGTGGCGAGCAAGCACCACGCACCTCATCCTCTACGCCCCGGCGAGCTGCTGTCTCTTCCTGGGCCAGCGCCTCAACGCGATGGGCCCGGTGGTGGCTTACGAGCGCACCGTCGCGGGCGGCTACGCCCCATCCCTGACCGTGGAGACCGGGTGATGCCCGAGGAGCACGAGCCGATGACGACCCCCCATGGCCAGGATGTCGTCCTGCCCGACGACCCACCGAAGCGCAGCCGCAGGCTGCTGGATGGGCCTGAGCGGGACTTCTTCGGGGTGCGGTTGAAGACCACGGCACCCATCCTGGGTGGCGCCCCCAGGACCCGTGAGGTGGATGCCGTGGATGTCATCCGCGAAAGACCTTGCCACGCGTGAGCGTGACCTATGGGGCGGTGTGGGAAACGACGAAGGCAGCCGCTCGCGCAGCCCCGTCGAGTTCGAGAAGACCGCCTCACAGGCGCCACTGGCTGCTTAACCCACCCGTACACCAAACCCGGACAAGCTCAACATGACCCTTCCACTCCCGAGTTACTTCACCGACTTCCTCCAGAAGATCCGTCCGACCCCCGCGCAGCGTGCCGACATGATCCGTGGTCACTCCCTGCTCCGGGAGCGCCTGCAGGCCGACGCGGCGCTCGTCCCCGGGTTCGTCGGCATGTTCTTGCAGGGCAGCTACAAGCGGCGCACCGCAGTGCGTCCCAAGGACGGGACTTGCGCGGATGTCGACCTCGTTGTGGTCACCCGGATGAAGGAATCCGAATTTACCCCCGAGCGGGCGATGAAGTGCTTTGAACCGTTCCTGCGACGACACTACGCAGGGAAGTACCGCCAGCAGGGCCGCTCTTTCGGAATCGAGATGTCCACCGTCGAGATGGACCTTGTCGTCACCGCTGCTCCGACCGAAGCAGAGGCCGGCATCTACAGCGACCTCGTGAAGCGCGAAAGGCAACCGCGCTTCGATGAGGACCTGTCGGATGAGCCCTTGCTCAAATCAGACGAGGAGGAGGAAATCTGGAGGATGCATCCGCTGCGCATTCCCGACAGTGATGCGGGCGCGTGGCAAAGCACCCATCCGCTGGCACAGTTGCGCTGGACGAACCAGAAGAACGCTCGGACCTCCGGTCACTTCGTCAACGTGGTCAAGGCGCTCAAGTGGTGGCGACTCGTCCATCTGGAGGAGTTGCCTGGGCGACCCAAGAGCTACCCCCTGGAGCATCTGCTGGGGGACTGCTGCCCGGATGACGTCACGTCCGTGGCGGAGGGCGTGGTCCGCACCCTGGAAGTCTTCCAGCAGCGCTATGCCGCGCATGTCGCTGCTGACCAGGTGCCGTACTCTCCGGACCGTGGCGTGGACCAGAACGTCATGGCACGCATCTCCGGTGAGGACTTCACGAAGTTCCACGCGCGAGTGAGCGCCGCCGCGAAGCTCGCGCGCAGGGCGTTCGAATCACAGGATACCCAGGCCGCCGTTCCCGTATGGCGAGAACTCTTTGGGGAGAAGTTTCCGAACACGCCGGAGGGGGGCGGCGGTTCGTCCCCTTCGGGCGGATTCACCCGCCACCAGGGAGGTGGCGGGAGCGTCGGTCCTGGCAGGTTCGCGTGAGGCCAGTTCCGGAGCTGACGGATGCACTGCGTCTGGGTCGGCGTGCCCTCGATGGACGCGCTGGCGTCATGCTGCTCAATGACCTGACCTGGGATTCAGGGGAGGCGTGCTGGGTGCTCCCCCTTCGCGTGAGAGCGGAGACGCAGGGCAGTGCCATCCCTGAATGGACGGACTGGTATGTCCTCATCGACTCGAACTACCCCCTGGGCCGCATCGACGTCCACCCGGCGAAGGGCGGTGGCATTGAGGACACGTATCCGCACCAGAAGCTGAACAGTGCTGGTCCTGTCAACCGACACTGGCGCGACGGTCGGCTGTGTCTCCAGACGGGGCGGGCTTCCCTGGGATTCAGGGTGCGGGACGAGGAGGCTCGCGATGCCGCAGGCCGCCTCGCCTGGTACGTCGAAGGACTTCGGGAATGGCTCGAAACCGGCGCACGAGGTCAGCTCCTCGCGCCAGGACACGCCTTCGAGCTTCCGGAACTCCCGCTCCGGGAGCGCATGCGGGTGGTTTTCAGCGAAGGGTCCGAAACCTTCACCCGCTGGAATGCGCTTCCCCAGTCACGGGGGTGGGCGGAGCTGGTGCCGCTGCGCGGAAATCCCCGGGTCCTCGCCGTGCGCGCCTTCTATTCGTTCGAGGGCCGCTGGCTGTTCTCACCGGAATGGGGAGACCTGCTGAGCAACGTGCCACGTAAGCGACGCATCCGGATTCCGTGGATGCGCTGCGCAGGACTTCCCATCCTGCCGCCGCACGCAGCGCCCACCACTTGGCCAGAACTGGAACGCGTCGCCAATGCCCTGCAATGGAACTTGAGAGGGGACCTGCTGGCGTTCGCCTCGCAACTCCGGGACGGCGCGAGACACCTCTGTCTCATGGGCTTCCCGCTGCCAGAGCGGGTTGGTGCTCCCAACGTGCGGATGCACTGGTGGGCGGCGCGGCTGCCGGTCTTCTCGCATGGGGACGTGGCGATGCGAGGCTACGCTCGCACCACGCGGAATAGGGAGATGCATGACTTGCTGAGCCTGTTCGCACGGCCGCTCCCGGTGGATTGGCTCCAAACCGATGACTGGACCCCGGCAGAGCTTCGCAGTCGCGGGGCATTGCCAGCGGAGCTCCAGCGCTCGTGGGTGTTGCTCCTCGGCGCAGGATCGTTGGGGTCCGCCGTGGCCGAGTTGCTCGTGCGCGGGGGGGTGACCCGCATGGTCATCGTGGATCCCGATGTTGTCGAGGCGGGCAATCTCGTGAGGCACACCCTGAACCTGACGGACGTCGGGGCTCCCAAGGCCCAGGCGCTTGCCGAACGGTTGCGCTCCATCAGTCCGGACGTCCAGGTCCATGCCCTCCATCAATCGTTGGAGCTACCACCCGCGCAGAGCCACTGGCTCGTCTCCCGGTGCGACATGGTCATTGACTGCACGGCCTCAAACGAGGTCATCGAGTCCCTGGGACAAATGACCTGGGATGGGCCACGGTTCTTCTTCTCCGCGTCCTTTGGCGTGGGGGCCCGGCGGCTGTTGTGCTTTAGCGCCACGGGGACGTCGTTTCCCGCGACAGACTTCTGGGAACAGAGCGCACCCTGGCGCCAACAGGACTACGAGGAGCTGCTTCGAACGGAGCTTCCCAGGGAAGGGATTGGATGTTGGCACCCAGTCTTCCCCGCTCGGGCCGATGACGTGATGTTGGCCGCGGCCATCACAGTGAAGACGCTGGCACGGTCCGTGAGTCTGCGCCCCGTCACCCGCCTGGATACCTATTCTTGTGATGGCGTGGACGGTGATTTCCAGGGGGTGACCCATGTGTTCGGGACGGACGCACATGCGGGCCCTTGAGTTCCGTTCAGAGGACTCCCGCTTCCGGGCGCGTCTGTCCAGCGCCACCGTTCGAAGGCTGCTCAAGTTGTGCCAGTCCTCCGTGAAGCACGAAACCGGCGGCATCCTGCTAGGTCACTACTCCGAAGCGCTCGACTGTGCCTGGGTTCGCAAGGTGTCCGACCCTCCGCCGGACTCGGAGCGGGGGCTGACATGGTTCAAGCGCGGAACAAAGGGATTGCAGGCGTTGCTCGACCACTGCTGGGACTCGGGCGGAAACCACTACTTGGGGGAGTGGCACTTCCACCCCTTCGTGGCTCCGACGCCCAGCGTGACGGATCTCGGGCAGCTTACGGCCATTGCGCATGAGCCCGGATATGGTTGCCCGGAGCCGCTGCTACTCATCGTTGGCGGGGATCCTTCAGAGGCGTGGTCCATCAGCGTCCATGTCGTTCCCCGGGGACATAGGGCGATTCCCCTCCTGCGGATCTGACGCCACTTCATGTGAGATATCATCCGACGGGCAGGCATCGCGCTCGCAGAGATATCGAAAGGCGTTGTTGCAGGCTGGCTGAACAGCGCGGTCAAACCCGCGCATACCGTTGCATGTCTCTTGGGCAGTTACGTCAGGGCGCCCAGTTCGCGAAGCTTCCCTTGAGCAATCTCATTTCGTGGGTCCTTGTGGAGAATACGACGGTAGATCCGGGCCTTCTCCGCAGGATCGGCCGACAAGGCCGCTTCCAGGGTGAGTACCTGGAGATGCTCCGGGTCGAGCGCTCGAGCCTCCTCTAGCTGCCGGGCTGCAATCTCATCATCTCCCATGAGGAAGTACACGAAGCCAAACTGCACACGCGCGACCACGTCCTCGGGACAGATGGCCAGCAGTCGTTCAAAGGTCGGAACGGAGATCTCTGGCTCCGCGTAGAAGCGTTCCGAGAGGGCTCGAAGTTGTGCCGCGTCGGTGACCTGGGCGAGTGCTGCCCGCAGTGCCTGCTCCGCTCCGGGCTCGTTTGTTTCCATCCGCCTTCGCGCGAGGACCTCAAGCTGACTGATGGCTTCGCTCATGTGAATGTTTCCGAAGGTCGCTTCATGGCGCGATGAACGCCGTGTTGAGGGTGATGGTCCCGTCCAGATATCTGAACCACCGAAGGGTCAGGTTGACCGGCATCCCCAACGCATCCTTCACCTGGAGGGTACCTTCAAAAACGGCCCCCGAAGCATTGGTGGACAGGGGGCTGACCTTTCCGTCGAGCTGTCGGACCGCCTCGATGAGCACCTGCCGCTGCTCCGCCCATGTCGGGGCCAGCCGGTCGAGATGGTGCTTGGGCAGGTCAACGTGCATGTCCTTGACCGAGATGCCGCCATCCCGACTCCCGGGTCCCCGCGCCACCATGGCGACGGCGTTGGGGGCAAGCCCCACGGCCATGACTCCCTCAGCGATGGAGATGGAACGGACGCCGCCCACCATCGCCGCGGACAACTGGAAGCCCGCGTTGGTTTCAGCCGCGAGCGCCGCCTGGGCGAAGCCCGGAAGCATGGGGCCCTTCGTGGCCAGGTTCGCCGTGCCTCCGCCCAGCGCGGCCGTCAGGGCCAGGATGAGGATTCGCGCACCGTTTTGACCCATCACCTTCCCGAAGGCCCGCCCCGCGTCCTCCAACTCATCGAAGGCAACAGCCCGCTCCGAGTCCTGGGAGAGCCGCTGCCACCCCTTGATGAGGTTGGCGAAGGAATCCAGTCCGATGTACGCGATGACGTAGGTCGTCAGCGCAATGGCCACCAGCTTCGTCACCGGCTCCGGCGCGACGACCAGGAGCATGTACGCGGCCATCGCGGAGGTGATCATCGCCTTGAGGGCCAGTGGGTTGATGATCTCGCTCACGGCACCCTGCACGCCCTCCCATACGCCGTCCCAGGCGAAGGACAGGGCCATCTGTCGCCGCGCCCTGGCATCCAGAAAGGTGAAGCCGTCCTCCAGCAGGGAAAGGCATTCTTCCGGTTGGTCCTGCCGCGAGCACCATGCTCCAGAGTCGTTTCTACGGCCGCGAGACTCCGGTTCCCAAGATGCGAGCCGGGCGCGCATCCGCGTTTCTTCCTCGGGCCGAAGCGAGAAGCGCATGTCCAAAACCAGCCGGGTCATCACCTGCTGGAACGCAGCGGCGTCGACCTCGACGGTGTCCACGCTCCTCGGTGGGCTGTAGACGATGGGCTTGCCCTGACCCGTGTCGAGGTACACCACCCGGGAGGTCGCGCAACCCGCCAGCAGGGTTCCCAGCAGCAGCACTCCTGCCCAACGCAACCGCATGTCGGACCCCCACGTCGCGGGCTTCACGGAGTTGGACATCTCATGCGTGCCCTTCAGCCCGGTCGATGCGGCCACGGTGCCGGTGTCGTGCGACGGACAGGGCTCAGCAGCCCGCCTCCACCCGCGCCCACCAGCCAGCGGGGCACACCGCATCACGGCGCTGGCCGGCCGCCGCATCTGTAGTACGAAGGGCCCCTCCCCGGTGACGCTGTGCGCCTCCTCTCACTCCAGGTCCAGGACTTCCGCAACCTCCCGTTGGTGCAGCTCGCGCCCAGCATTCACGCGACCATCGCCGTGGGGCAGAACGGGCAGGGGAAGACCAACCTCCTGGAGGCGCTCTACTTCCTCGCCACCCTCAAGCCCCTGCGCGCCGGCCGGCTCTCCGAGCTCGTCCGCTGGGGCTCCCAGGCCGCCCGCGTCACCGGCCGCTTCCTCCTCAAGGGCGCCGAGCGCGAAATCTCCGTCGAGGTCGGCGGCGGCACCCGCCAGGCCCTCGTGGACGGCAAGAAGGCCTCCAGCCTGGAGGACTACTTCGGCGGGGTCTCCGTCGTCGCCTTCACCCCCGACGACCTGGAGGTCATCAAGGGCGGCCCCGACTCACGCCGCGCCTTCCTC
The DNA here is from genome assembly GCF_026626625.1 of Corallococcus sp. BB11-1. NCBI lineage: Bacteria > Pseudomonadati > Myxococcota > Myxococcia > Myxococcales > Myxococcaceae > Corallococcus > Corallococcus sp. BB11-1. The sequence goes on from NZ_JAPNJY010000041.1 coordinate 148,483, forward strand.
GACCGCGCCGTGTTCAACCGCTACCCCGCCTTCCTCCGGGAGAGCCGCGAGTACGCCCGCGCCCTCAAGAACCGCAACCGCCTGCTCCGCGACGGCGCCACCGTCGACGCCGCGTACCTGGACGCCTACGACGAAACGCTCGCCCGCGCCGGTGCCCGCCTCTACGCCCGCCGCCGCTCGCTGATGGCGGAGCTGGCGCCTCGCGCCCAGGCGACCTTCGCCTCCATCGGCCGCACGGCCGACCCCGCCGTCTACGGCTACCACCCCGCCCATATCGGCACCGACTTCGCCCAGGCCGACGAGGCCGCCCTCGCGACCGCCCTGCGCGAAGCCCTGGCCGCCCGCCTGCGCCGGGACCTGGACCGCGGCTTCACCTCCGTGGGCCCGCATGTGGACGACGTGTCCGTGACGCTCGGCGGTCGCAGCGCCCGCGCCTATGCCAGCCAGGGCCAGCAGCGCGCCCTGGTGCTCGGCTGGAAGATCGCTGAAATCGAGAACCTGGAGGCCGCCATGGGCTTCCTCCCCCTGCTCCTGCTGGATGACGTCTCCAGCGAGCTGGACCCGGAGCGCAATGCCTACCTCATGGGCTACCTGGCCCAGAGCGGCGCGCAGGTCTTCCTCACCACCACCGACGCGGGGCTCGTCCGGGCCGCCGCCGCCAGTGACTCCCTCTGGCTCACCGTCCACGCAGGCCAGGTGAACACAGACACGCCCGCTCCCTAGCGCACGTGCCGCCGGTTCCAGGGCCAGTGGATGGGCCCGCGCTTCGCCTGATGGGGGACCTGCTCCCGCGTGACGTTCCCGAAGTACTCGTAGCGGAACTCCGCCCACAGCAGCCCGAACGCCGCCGTGAACAGGAACACCGCCAGCGTCAGCCACCACGGCGTGCCCACCACCAGCGCGATGATGCCCAGCACGCCCAGCACCACGGCCACGCCCAGGGGCAAGGTGTCGCGCTTCTTGGACTCGCTGAAGGCCATGCCCATGGCCACCATCGACACCACCAGCAGCGGCCACGCCAACCAGTACGACGTGCGCGCGAACAGGTTGGCAATCGATAACAGGAACAGCCCGAATCCAAATACCGCCAGTCCGCCGTCCATCGAATCCTCCTCGTGAGAATCCCCTGGGGACTCCCGGCTGAACATGCGTCCTGGCCCCGTCCCCGGACACTCCTCTGGCGCGCGTCACCGCCGCGTCCGACCGGGGACACGGCGGGAGAGCGTCACCCTCCGCGCCTCCGGAATACGCAGCCACACCCCGCGTGTCTGCTTCGTGCTCCCACCTTCCGCGCGCCCCCGCCTGGAGTCCTTCCGGGGCGCCGGGCGCCCGCTGTCGGCGCGAGCGTTGTAGTCGACGTTTGCTCCGACGAAGTTCTTGCGGACGTTCCAGCCCTGCACCATGACGGGCGCCGTCCCACCGGGAGCCCTCGGGACGCATGAAATGGTGCCATGTCGCGGATGCTGCTGACGCTCGGGATGTCTGCCCTGCTCGCGGGGTGCCACCGCACGACGTTCGAGGACTCGGTGCTCCAGAAGAAGGACGTGAAGTACCGCGTCGGCCCCCTGTCCAACGACGTCTGGCAGCGCGCCTCGTTCGACGACAACGACCTGGCCTTCGTGGAGCGCGGTGACACCGGCCGCGTCATCGCCACCAACGCCACCTGCAAGGACCACGACGACCCGGCCCTCAACGTCCTCACGAAGCACCTGCTCATGGGCTTCACCGAGCGCCAGGACCTGGGCCAGCGCACCTTCACCCTGGACGGCCGCGAGGCCCTCCGCAGCCGCTACGTCGCGAAGCTCGACGGCGTCCCCGTGTCGCTGGAGCTGGTCGTCCTCAAGAAGGACAACTGCGTCTTCGACTTCAGCTACGTGTCCCCCGTGGGCCACGCCGACGCGCGCATGGCCGACTTCGAAGGCCTCGTCTCCGGCTTCCACGCGGAGCGCCTGCGATGAGGGCCGAAGCCCAGGCCGCCACCGCGGCGGCCCAGCACCCCGCGCGCCCCACCCTCAAGGAGCGCCTCCGCGAGCGCATGGAGTCGCTGGGCGCCCTGTCCGTGATGACCGGCCAGGTGTTCAGCCGCGCCGTGCGCCCGCCCTATGACTGGGCCGGCCTCGTCTTCCACACCGAGTCCCTGGGCGTGCGCTCGCTGCCCATCGCGCTGCTCACCGCGACGTTCGCCGGGCTCGTCATCTCCCTCCAGTTCGGCTACTTCCTCGCCCGCTTCGGCGTGCAGTACACCGTGGGCCGCGTCGTCATCCTCACGCTGTTCCGCGAGCTGGCCCCCGTGCTCACCGCCCTCACCGTGGGCGCGCGCATCGGCTCCGGCATCGCCGCGGAGCTGGGCTCCATGACCGTGACGGAGCAGGTGGACGCCATCCGCGCGCTCGGCGCGGACCCCTTGCGCAAGCTCGTGGTGCCGCGCGTGTTCGCGTGCCTCATCGTCATGCCGGTGCTCACCGTGTTCTCGGACGTGGTGGGCCTGGTCGGCGGGGCGCTGGTGGTGCGCTCGCAGTACGGCATCTCCCTGGACCAGTTCTTCCAGGGCGCGCTGGACGCCGTGATGATGGGGGACTTCGTCTCCGGCGTCATCAAGGGCGCGGTGTTCGGGCTCGTCATCGGGCTGGTCGGTTGTTTCAAGGGGCTCGCGGTGGAGGGCGGCACCGAAGGCGTGGGCCGCGCCACCACGCAGACCGTGGCCATCACCTCCGTGTCCGTGTGCCTCGCGGACTTCTTCATCACGAAGATCACGCTCTACTTCTGAAGCGCCCCGGACCATGCGCAAGGCCCGCTCCCACCACGTCGACCCGCCCGCCCCGTTCGAGTTCCGCAAGCCCACGCCGGGCGAGGAGCTCATCCGCTACGAGGGGCTCGTGAAGCAGTTCGGCGCCAAGCGCATCTACGACGGCGTGGACCTGGACGTGCGCGCCGGGGAGACCCTGGTCGTCCTGGGCGGCTCCGGCGTGGGCAAGAGCGTGCTGCTCAAGTGCCTCATCGGCCTCCTGCATCCGGACGGCGGCCGCATCCTCTTCGAAGGCTACGACGTCGCGAAGTTCTCCGAGGAGCAGTTCCTGGCGGTGCGCAAGCACGTGGCCATGGTGTTCCAGGGCGCGGCCCTGTTCGACTCGCTCTCCGTCGCGGAGAACGTGGCCTATCCGCTGCGCGAGCACTTCCCCACGATGTCCCGCGAGGAGATCCGCAAGCGCGTGGCGGAGAAGCTGGAGCTGGTGGACCTGCCGAACACGGAGCGGCTGATGCCGTCGGACCTGTCCGGCGGCATGCGCAAGCGCGTGGGCCTGGCGCGCGCCATCGCCACGGACCCGGAGGTCATCCTCTGGGACGAGCCGACGACGGGCCTGGACCCCGTCACCACGCAGACCATCAACGAATTGATTGAGTCGATGAAACAGCGCCTGGGCGCCACGTCCATCGTCGTCACGCACGACATGGTGAGCGCCTTCGTGCTGGCGGACCGGATGGCCATGCTGGCCAACCGCAAGATCGTCCAGGTGGGCACCCCCGAAGAGATGCGCCGCTCCACGGTGCCGGAGGTGCGGGCCTTCCTGGACGCACGCCGCCTGGAGCTGAACCCCGAAAGAACACCATGAGTCTCTTCACCTCGACCTCGAAGGAAAAGCGCCTGGCCGTGCGCGCGGGCGCCTTCGTCGCCCTCGGCCTCGCCGTGGCCGGCGTCGTCGTCTTCTTCATCGGCCGCGAGTCGAACCTCTTCCAGCGCCAGGTCGTCTTCCGCGCCTATTTCGACAGCGTGGACGGCCTGAGCGACCAGTCCCCCGTGTGGATTGGCGGCCTGAAGGTGGGCCGGGTCAACGGCGTGGCCTTCTCCCAGGACTTGAAGGACAGCCGCCTGGAGGTGCAGTTCCAGGTCGCCAGCGCCTACACGGAGCGCATCCGCGCGGACTCCGTCGCGAAGCTCACCAGCATGGGCGTCCTGGGCGACAAGGCGGTGGACATCTCCCTGGGCAGCGCGGACCAGCCGCCCGTGGAGCCCGGCGGCATCGTCAAGTCCAGCAGCGGCGGGGACCTGTCCAAGCTCATGAGCAGCGCCAGCCAGGTGATGGAGAACTCCGTCGCCATCAGCGCGTCGCTCAAGGACGCCATCAAGGTCTACGCCAACCCGGAGCTGTCGCGCGACCTGGCCCGGAGCGTCGCCTCGCTGAGCGCCATCATGCAGGAGATTGAGAAGGGGGATGGCGCGCTGCACGCGCTCATCTACGACAAGCGCACGGGCCAGGAGGTGAACACCCTGCTCGCCAGCGCGTCCGGGGCGGCCCGGCGCATGGACGGCGCGCTGGCCCACGTGGAGGCCATCCTGGGCGAGGTCCGCCGGGGTGACGGCACCGCGCACGCGCTCATCTATGGCCAGGACGGCGCGGTGGCCCTCAAGGAGCTGGGCGAGGCCGCGGGCCAACTGGGAGGCCTCATCGAGGACGCGAAGAAGAGCCCCAACGGCGCCGTGCACCAGCTGGTCTACGGCGACGCGAAGGGCATGTTCGCCGACCTGGGCAGCGCCGCCGCGGACATCAAGCAGATCACCGCCACCGTGGCCAAGGGCGACGGAACCCTGGGCGCGCTCGTCTCCGACCCCACCGTCTACGACGACCTGCGCGAGGTGCTGGGCAACGTGAAGCGCAACCGCATCCTCCGCGCGCTGGTGCGCTTCTCCGTCAGCAACGGCGAAGCCCTGGAGCAGGTGGGAAAGCCCCAGTCGGTGCCCACGCCCCTGACGCCCTCGGACACCACCGCCGCGCCCGCCGCGCCCGCGCCCACCCCCGCGCCCTGAGCGCCGGGCGCAAGGGGCCCCGCGGTCTCATGCGAAGCGCCACCACCGGCGTCCGCGACCGTGGGTGTCCGGGTGTTTCAAGACACCCGGGCGAAACACACACATGAGGTGTTTCGCTGAAACACAGGCCGTGGGTCCACCTCAGGATTTGCCAGGATTTCAATTTTCCAGCCCCTGTTGACTTCACACGTTTGAAACATGTATTTCCACCTCCCCACTTTTCCGAGGAGTTGGGAAAATGCTTCGCAACGTCACGCAGCGCGGTAGCCGTGTCGCGGTGGTCCTTGGCACGCTGATGTCCCTGGCGGGTTGCAGCAGCAGCGCCCCGGCGCCGGAGGAGATGCCGGCGGAGGAGACGGCCACGACGCAGGAGGCGCTCCCGCACCGCGGCTGCGCCACCATCGAGCCGTCCGCTGACGAGAAGCTGGAAATCGAAGCCGCGCTCGCGAACCGCGTGATGGCGAAGCGCGCGGTGGGCTCGGTGAACGTCCCTGTCTACTTCCACGTCATCCGCAAGGGCACGGGCATCGCCAACGGCGACATCCCGGACTCGCAGATCACCGCGCAGATGAACGTGCTGAACGCGGCGTACTCCAACACCCCGTTCAAGTTCACGCTGGCGGGCACGGACCGCACGACGAACAGCACCTGGTTCGCGCTGGGTTCGGGCACGTCCGCGGAGAAGAAGATGAAGGCCGCGCTGCGCAAGGGCGGCGCGGGGGCGCTGAACGTCTACACGGCCAACCTCAAGGGCGGCCTGCTGGGCTGGGCGACCTTCCCCTCCAGCTACACCAGCCAGCCGTCGATGGACGGCGTGGTGCTGCTCTACTCCAGCCTCCCCGGCGGCACGGCGGTCCCCTACAACGAGGGCGACACGGCCACGCACGAAGTCGGCCACTGGGTGGGCCTGTACCACACGTTCCAGGGCGGCTGTAACAACCCGGGCGACTCCGTCAGCGACACGCCTCCGGAGGCCTCGCCCGCGTACGGCTGCCCCACGGGCCGTGACTCCTGCGCCGGCGGCGGTCTGGACCCCATCCTGAACTTCATGGACTACACCGACGACAGCTGCATGAACCAGTTCAGCGCCGGCCAGGTGGCCCGCGCGGACAGCCTGACCGCGACGTACCGCTAGTCAGCCGCCTCCCAGCACCCGTCGTCCCCGGCGCCGGAGTCTCCCCAGTCCACATGGGGGGCTCCGGTGTCGTCCGTTGCGGGGGCCCGCGCCCGCTCCTCGCGAACGTGGACAAGCCGTGCCCGGGTTGTCCACAGTGGGGGACCGCCCTCCGGAAGGCCCGGCGGGCGCCCAAGGAGCGTGGCGCCGTGAGAGACCTGTTGATGATTCCCGGGCCGGTGGATGTGGACGCGGAGGTGTTGCAGGCGCTGTCCGCGCCGGTGCTCGGGCACCTGGACGCGGGCTTCATCGCCACCTTCGGCCGGGCCCTGAAGCGCCTGCGGGAGGTGTCGCTCGCGCCGTCCGCGCAGCCCTTCGTCGTCTCCGGCAGCGGCACCCTGGCCATGGAGCTGGCGGTGGCCAACCTCGTGGAGCCGGGGGACCGCGCGCTGGTGGTGAACACCGGCTACTTCAGCGACCGCATGGCCCACATCCTGGAGCGCCACGGCGCGCAGGTGACGCACGTGCGCGCGCCCCCGGGCGGCGCCCCGGACGCGGCGCAGGTGGAGGCGGAGCTGCGAAAGGGCGGCTTCAAGCTGATGACCGTCACCCACGTGGACACGTCCACCGCGGTGCTGGCCCCCGTGGAGGAGCTGCTGAAGGTCGCGCGCCACCACGGCGTGCTCAGCGTGGTGGACGGCGTGTGCGCCACCGCCGGCGAGTCCTTCCAGCAGGACGCGTGGGGCGCGGACGTGTACCTCACCGCCAGCCAGAAGGCGGTGGGCGTGCCGCCGGGCCTGGCGCTGCTGACGGTGAGCCCGCGCGCGCTGGACGCGTGGCGCAAGCGCAAGGCGCCGGTGGCCAGCGTGTACGCGGACTGGGCGGAGTGGCTGCCGGTGATGGAGGCGTACGAGGCCGGCAAGCCCTCCTACTTCGCCACCCCGCCCACGTCGCTCGTCTGCGCGCTGGACGTGAGCCTGGGGCACATCCTCGCGGAGGGGATGGAGGCCCGCTTCGAGCGCCACCGCCGCATGGCCCGCGCCTTCCGCGCCGCCTGGAGCGCGCTGGGCCTGCGCCTGCTGCCCACGTCGGACGCCGTGGCCGCCAACACCCTGAGCGCGCTGTACTACCCGGAGGGCGTGGACGCCTCGCTCGTCGGCCGCGTGAAGGCCCAGGGCGTGGCCATCGCCGGGGGGCTCCACCCGGAGCTGAAGACGCGCTACTTCCGCGTGGGCCACATGAACCGCGTCACCGCCGCGGACGTCCTCTCCACGGTGGGCGCCATCGAGCGCGCCCTCCACGCGGGTGGCCACCGCGCCAGCGCCGCCGGGACGGGCGTCGCCGCCGCCCAGGCCAGCCTCTCCGCCTGAACGCCCATCCTCCCATTTTCTCGCGCGGCGAGAAAACTCATCGGTCCTCCCATTAGATTCATGTAAGCTACTGGATAATATCCGGTACTTCCGGGCTTACTGGGATTTCTTGCCGGTGCGGTAGAAATGTGTGATTGGGCTGCACGGTGTGGGCGGGGCGTGGGCCCCGGCACCAGTGAGGGGGAAGGGCAGCGCCGGGGGAGGGACCTTGAAGTCGGGGGGGGCCCGTTCCTGGCGCCAGCAGAGGATGGGAGGTCGGTATGCAGCTTGGACCGTTCGAGGGTTCAACAGGGGTGGCGGGTGGGGTGGATGAGGGCGCGGAGTGGCAGCTGGCGGAGCGATGCCGGGCGGCCACCCCCGCGGACGGCGCCCGGGGGATGTTCTTCCAGGGCGTGGTGGGGGTGGTGGGCTTCCTCCAGGGGGAGGCCGCGGGTGCCCGGTGCCTGGAGGCGGCGGGCCTGCGCGAGCTGAACCCCGCGGAGCTGTACCCGGTGACGCGCTTCCTGGCGATGACGTCCCAGGCGACGCGGCTCTTGCGCCCGCAGCTGGGCACCTGGGCGCAGTCGCTGCACTACATCGGGACGCAGGCCACGGTGGACTTCCTGGCCTCCATGTTCGGCCGGGAGCTGATGCAGGCGGCGCGGCGTGATCCCCGCATGCTCCTGCAGCACCTGGCGGACGGCTACAGCGCGGCGGTGAGCTACGGCGAGCGCACCGTGCTGTGGACCGGGGACCGGAGCGCGCGCTTCGTGATGCGCCGGGACTTCATGCCCGCGCCCTACCACGAGGGCGTCCTGCTGGGCGCGCTGGAGGCGGTGGGCGCCCAGGACGTGCGCGTGCACGGGCGTCAGGTGTCCCTGCTCGACACCGAATACGACGTTTCCTGGTAGTCCCGGCCCGTCCCGTTTGGGACGGGGAAACGGGGACTCCGGAGGCGGGACGTTCACCAGCCAGCGGTCGGGGGGGAGCGTCCACCATTTCTCCCGATGGGGTGACGGGGAGGGCCACTAGCATGCGTGCGAAAGGCCCGTTGCCGGAAGAAGGCGGTTTTCCGGCCACACCCGGGAGGAGTCACGCGAATGGATGCAGCACCAGGCTCCCGGCCGGCACGGCGGTGGGCCCCCGGGTGGAGCGCACGGCTCCGCGTGCCCGGCCGTGTCCAGACAGCGCCTGGAGTGGGACCGCCCCGGGTGGCGGTGACGGCCGGGGCCCGGGCATGACGCCCTTCCGGCTGTTGCTGGTGGAGGACAGCGCCAACGACGCGGCGCTGGTGACGGCGGAGCTGGTGCAGGCGGGCTACCAGCCCACGACCCGCCGCGTGGAGTCGCTGGAGTCGCTGCGCGAGGCGCTGGCCTCCGACGCGTGGGACCTGGTGCTGTGCGACTACCGGCTGCCGCGCTTCAGCGCGCTGGACGTGCTGGCGGTGCTCCAGGAGGTGGGGCGGGACGTGCCGCTCATCGTCCTGTCCAGCCTGCTCAGCGAGGAGCAGGCCGTCACGCTGATGAAGGCGGGGGCGCGCGACTGCTTCTCCAAGGACCGGCTGGCGCGGCTGGGCCCTGCGGTGGCGCGCGAACTGGAGGAGACGCGCGTGCGGCGCGAGCGCGCGCGCGCGGAGGTGGACCGGGAGATCCTCGCCCGCGCCAGCGAGATGCTCACCGCGTCGCTGGAGCAGGAGGCGCGGTTGGATCAACTGGTCCAGCTGCTGGTGCCGAAGGTGGCGGACTGGAGCGCCTTCTTCGTGCAGGACCTGGAGCGGGGCGGGCTGCGGATGGCGGCGCTGGCGCACCCGGACCCGGCCCGGCGCACGCTGGCGATGCAGCTGAACCAGCGCCACCCGTTGGATCCCCAGGCCGCCGGGGGGCCCGTGAGCGTGCTGCGCACGGGCCTGCCGGAGCTGGTGCCGGACGTGCGCCAGCGCCCCCACGCCCCCGTCGCGGACGCGGCGGCGTACCTGCGCGGGGTGGAGGCGCTGGGCCTGCGCTCGGTGGTGAACGCGCCCCTGCCCGGCCGCGAGGGCGCGCTGGGCGTGCTGTCGCTGGGCACGCTGGGTGAGCGCACGCTGGGGCCGGTGGACCTGGCGCTGGCCCAGGAGCTGGCGCGGCGCGCGGGGCTCGCGATGGAGAACGCGCGGCTGTTCCAGGAGGCGCGCGAAGCGGTGCGGCTGCGCGACGAGTTCCTCACCGTGGCCGCGCACGAGCTGCGCACGCCCCTCACCACCCTGCGGCTCCAGCTGGGCACGCTCCTGCAGCGCTCGGAGTCGCACCACCTGGAGCCGGAGGTGGTGACGCGGCTGGAGCGCAGCGTGCGGCAGGTGCGCCGGCTGGGCACGCTGGTGGAGGGGCTGCTGGACGTGTCGCAGCTGTCCAGCGGGGAGCTGTCGCTGATGCCGGAGCGCTTCGACCTGGAGGAGCTGGTGGCGGAGGTGCTGGAGCGCTACCAGGCGGAGGCGCGAGCGGCGGGGTGCGAACTGCGCCAGTCCGCGCGCCAGGGCCTGTGGGGGACGTGGGACCGGCTCCGGGTGGACCAGGCGGTGGCGGCGTTGATCTCCAACGCGCTCAAGTTCGGTCCGGGGCGGCCGGTGGAGGTGGACGTGGGGCGCGCGGGGGGCTTCGCGCGGATCCAGGTGCGGGACCGTGGAATCGGCGTGCCCGTGGACCAGGTCGAGCGTATCTTCGAGCGCTTCGGGCGGGCCGTCAGCTCGCACTCGTATGGAGGCCTGGGCCTGGGCCTGTACCTCACGCGCCGCGCGGCGGAAGCGCACGGCGGCAGGGCCTGGGCGGAGCCCGGCCAGGCGGAGGGCGCCCGGTTCACGTTGGAGTTGCCGCTGGAGAAGGAGACGCGAGATTGAGCCGGCCGCTGTTGGTGGTGGACGACGACACGGACCTGCGGGAGGCGCTGGAGGAGGTCCTGCGCGACGCGGGCTACACCGTGCTGGGAGCGGGCAACGGCTTGCAAGCGCTGGAGGTGCTGCGCAAGGAGCAGAGCCTCCCCGCGCTGGTGCTGCTGGACATGATGATGCCCGTGATGGACGGCGCGACGTTCGGTCGTCAGATGCGCCAGGTGGAGGCGTGGCGCGACATCCCGGTGCTCGTCTTCTCCGCCTCCGCGAACGCCGCCCAGGTGGCCGAGGAGATGGGCGCCTGCGGCTACCTGCGCAAGCCCGTGGACGTGGAGACCCTCCTGCGCGCGGTGGCGTCCAACAAGGTTTCCTGAGGGTCCCCGGGGCCTGACGTCTGCTCGCCAACGGGCAGGCGTCCCGCGCGTGCGTTGACGCTGCGCGCGACGGACTGGTAAGTGCCTCCTTAACACCCGTTTCGCGAGGCCCATCCCATGAACACCCACATGCTCGCCCAGCTCCTGGTGCAGCTCATCGTCATCATCGGCCTGTCGCGGCTGATAGGGCGTGGGGCGCGGTGGATTGGCCAGCCCCTGGTCATCGCGGAGGTGGTGGCGGGCATCGCGCTGGGGCCGTCGCTGCTGGGGCTGATTTCGCCGGGGGCGCTGCAGTGGCTGTTCCCCGCGGAGTCGATGCCGTTCCTGAAGATGCTGGCCGAGGTGGGGCTGGTGCTCTTCATGTTCCTCATCGGCCTGGAGCTGGACCCCCGGATGCTCAAGGGGCGGGGGCACACGTCGGTGGCCATCAGCCACTCGAGCATCGTCGTCCCCTTCGCGCTGGGCGCGGTGGCGGGGGCGCTGTGGCTGTACAAGTCGCTGTCGGACCCGTCGGTGCCGTTCTCGTCGTTCGTGCTGTTCATGGGCGTGTCCATGAGCATCACGGCCTTCCCGGTGCTGGCGCGCATCCTCACCGAGCGCGGGCTGATGCAGTCGAAGCTGGGCGCCATCGCCATCGCGTGCGCGGCGGTGGACGACGTGACGGCGTGGTGCCTGCTGGCGTTCGTGGTGTCGCTGGTGCGCGCGACCAGCCTGGCGGAGGCGGGGCTGACCACGCTGTTCGCGGTGCTCTACATCGGCTTCATGTTGCTGCTGGTGCGGCCGTTCCTGGCCCGGCTGGGGGCGCGCGTGGCCAGCCGCGAGGGCCTGACGCAGAACGTGGTGGCGGGCACGCTGCTGCTGCTGCTGGCGTCCGCGTGGGCCACGGAGCGCATTGGCATCCACGCCCTCTTCGGCGCGTTCCTGTTCGGCGCGGTGATTCCCAAGGAGGGGGGGCTGGCCTCGGCGCTGGCGGAGAAGCTGGAGGACGTGACGGTGGTGCTGCTGCTGCCCGTGTTCTTCGCCTTCAGCGGCCTGCGCACGCAGATTGGCCTGCTGGACACCGTGGAGTCCTGGGTGACGTGCGGGGTCATCATCCTGCTGGCGTGCCTGGGCAAGTTCGGTGGCAGCGCGGTGGCCGCCCGCCTCACGGGGCTGCGGTGGCGCGAGGCGGGGGCCATTGGCGTCCTGATGAACACGCGCGGGCTGATGGAGCTCATCGTGCTCAACCTGGGCCTGGACCTGGGCGTCATCTCCCCCACGCTCTTCACCATGATGGTCATCATGGCGCTGGTGACCACGTTCATGACGTCGCCGCTGCTCAAGTGGATGTATCCGCCGGAGCAGCAGGCGCGCGACCAGCTCTCGCGCGAGACGCCGGGCGCGGCGCTGGCCCCGTCCGCGTACACGGTGCTGCTGTGCGTGTCCCACGGGCAGGCGGGGCCGGGCATGGCGGTGCTGTCGCGCGCGCTGTCGGGCGAGCGCAACGAGGCGAACCTGTACGCGCTGCACCTGCTGTCGCCGGACCGGGCGCTCAAGGCGCGCGCGGAGGAGGCCCTGGATGCGACGGGCGCGTCGGGCAGCGCGCTGACGCCGCTCATGGGCCGGGCGGAGAAGCTGGGCCTGACGGTGCGCACGCTGTCGTTCGTGTCGTCGGAGCCGGCGCGGGACATCTGCCGCACGGCGCAGGCCAAGCGCGCGGACCTGGTGCTGCTGGGCTGGCACAAGCCGCTCTTCAGCCAGACGGTGCTGGGCGGCACGGTGCATGAGGTGATGCAGGAGTCCACCGGCACGGTGGCGGTGCTGGTGGACCGGGGCCTGTCGCAGGTGCGGCGGGTGCTGGTGCCCTTCGTGGGCAGCCGGCACGACCGCGCGGCGCTGGGGCTGGCGCGGCGGCTGTTCAAGCAGGCCGGCGCGGAGGTGACGGTGCTGCACGTGACGTCACCGGAGGGGCCGGGGTCGGGCCGGGCGCAGGTGGAGGAGCTGTTCCCCGCGGACGAGGGCGCGGCGGTGAAGCTCAAGGTGGTGCGCCACGCGTCGCCGGAGGAGGCGGCGCTGGAGGAGGTGCGGGCGGGCTACGACCTGGTGGTGGTGGGCCTGGGCGCCGAGTGGGGCCTGGAGGACCGGCTCTTCGGCGTGCAGCGCGAGCGCATCGTGCGGGACGCGCCCGCCTCACTGCTGCTCGTCCGCCACCCGGAAGGGGCCCCCGTGCGGGTCCAGGGCGAAGGCCTGGCCCCGGGTGGGGACGCCACGCCGGGCGGCGCGCAGGCGGCCGGGACGAGGAGCTGACGCCATGCACCTGGGGGCCACGCTGCGGCTGTTGCGGGTGGACGCGGGGCTGTCGCTGCGCGACCTGGCGCGGCGCATTGGCGTCTCCAGCGCGTACCTGAGCCGCGTGGAGCACGGCGTGGACGCGCCGCCCACGCAGGAGCGGCTGACCGCCATCGCTCGGGAGCTGGACGTGCCCCCGGCGCTGCTGATGGACGTGGCCAACCGGGTGAGCCCCTACGTCGCGGGCTACCTGGAGGACGTGCCCGCGGCGGGGACGCTGCTGCTGGACATCGCGCGGCGCAAGCTCACCGGCGCGCAGCTGGCGCGCGTGCGGGCCTTCCTGGACGCGGAGTTCCCCTTGCGCGAAGCGCGCGGCGACGAGCCCGTCCCCGCCCTGGGGCTGCTCCTGAACCCGGAGCGCGTGGTGGTGCAGCTGAGCTGCGGGGACTACGAGGACGCGCTCGACGTGGCGGCGGGGCGGCTGGCCTCCGCGCTGCCCGGCCTGGACGCGGCGGCGCTGGCGCAGGGGCTGCGCCAGCGCGAGGGGGAGACGCCCTCCCAGGTGGGCAGCGGCGTGGCGGTGCCGCACGCCTTCGTGTCAGGCGCGGCCCCGGTGGCGGCGCTGGTGACGCTGGCCCGGCCGCTGAAGACGGACGCGCCGGACGGCCAGCCCCTGCGGCTGGTGGTGGCGCTGGTGGACGGACACCGGGGGCGCGCCCGGCTGATGCGGCTGGCGCACGTGGCCCGGCTCGCGGGCCGGGGGCTGGCGGACCGGCTCCAGGGCGCCGAGGACGCCCGGCAGGTGCTGGAGACGCTGGAGGAGCTGGAAGCGCTGCGCTGAAGCCTCACCCCGGAGCGCGGCCCTGGCCCGGTGGCGGCACCCAGTGCTCCCACTCGCCCAGGTCCCGGAAGCCCAGGTGCCGGTAGATGCGCAGGCCCGCGGCGGTGGACTGGAGCACCGTCGCGGTGCACCCGCGCGCCCGCGCCCCGGCGATGAGCCCGCGCATCACCGCCGTGGCCATGCCCAGGCCCCGGGCCTCCGGGTGGGTGGCCACCAGGTACACGCCCGCGGTGTCCGCCACGTCCACCGCCAGCCCGCAGGACAGGGGGCGGCCCGCGTCGCGCGCCACCACCGTGTGCACCGACGGCGGGGGAGGGCGCCGCCAGGTGGCCAGGATGTCCCGCCACTCGGGGCCGTAGGCGCTCACGTTGAGCTCCACCAGGTCCGTCAGGTCCCCCATGGACTCCACCGGCACCCCGGGCGCCGCGTCCGGCAGGTCCTTCAGCCAGGCGCCCATCGCGGGGATGGTGAAGTCGAACCGGTAGCCCTGCTCGGCCAGCACGGCCTTCGCGTCCCGCTGCCAGGGCGTCAGGGTGACGCGCCAGCGCGACAGGCCCAGGCCCCGGTAGAAGTCCCGGACGGCGGGCAGCGCCCGGGCCAGCGCGTCCGCGTGGGTGAAGAGCACCTGCTGGAAGTGCGCGTCCTGGTAGGCCGGCAGGGCGAACGCCTCCACCCCGGGGAGGCTCAGGTGGCGCAGTGAGCCGCGCTCCGCCTGGAGGCGCTTGAAGGCGATGAGGTTGGTGTGCAGTCGCGAAGTGAGTTCGGCATCCGTCATGCGGGCGGCGAGCCTAGACACGGGGGCGACCGCCAAAGAACAGCCGTGGAGGAAAGGACGCGCACACCGTGCGCCCGGGGATTAGGTTCCAACCCCACGTCCGCCATGAGCCAGCGCTTCTTTCCCTTTGATCCCCGCCCTACCCGGATTGCCCTCTTCCTGGGTGCG
>NZ_JAPNJY010000042.1:0-149982 GCF_026626625.1 Corallococcus sp. BB11-1
CTGCCCGCGGCGCTCCACTCGCGCGCGCCCAGCATGCCTGCCGCCACCAGCATCAACGCCGCCCACGGCAGGTCCAGGCCCCCGCCCACGAAGGGCAGCACCGGCACCAGCACCGCGGCGGACACGAGCCCCGCGCCCAGCAGCGGCAGCGAACCTCCAGGCAGTCGCTCGCGCAGCCGGGGGTCGTCCAGCACGCCCTGCACCGCGCGGCCCGCCGTGTCCGCGGCCTGCTGCGCCTTCTTCGCCACGTCATCCAGCACCGGGGAGTCGGGCGCGTCCCCGTCCCGCCGCACCTCCCGGCCGCAGTGGGGACACGTCCCTGGCGGCGGACCTTCAGCAAGCGGCTGACCACAGTGCGGACAGGACATGGCGCGAAGCCCCTCTCAAGGACAACCTGGAGCGCGGAAGCCAGCCCCCGCGCCCATTCCTTCAATGAACCCTAGCGCGCCTCAGGGCTTCGCGCCGCGCGCATGCACGGCCGCTTCCAGGCGGGACAGGCTGCGCTTCAGCTCCGCCAGCTCCGCCTTGAGCGTGTCCACCTCCGCGCTCTTCGCGCTCAGCTCCTGCGTGCGCCGCGCCAGCGCCTGGATGGCCACCATGTTCACCCCGTCGATGTCGAGCAACCCGATGCTCTTGTCATCCGGGCCCAGCCCGAAGGCCGCGCGGAAGTCCTGCGCCACCGGACCCATGTGCCGCACGCCGTCCGCCTCCGCCTTGTAGCGCCAGCTCTCCACCGGCATCGCGGCCACCTTCGCCAGGACCTCCTCGCCATCCACGCGGCGGAAGTCCTCCTTGGTGGCGCGGTCCGACGTGCAGCTGAACACGCCGGAGCCCGCGGGCAGGTCGCACCCGGTGCCCAGGTCGCTCCGGGTGCGCAGCCGCACGCCGCCCGCCGCCCGCACCATGAACTGGTTGGCCGCGGTGTTCGACACGGCCGTGGGGCTCTGGAGGGAGGCGTCGGCCCAGATGAACGAGCCCTCATAGCCCCCCGACGACGCCCGATATCCCAGCGCGGTGGAGTAGTCCGCGTTCGCCGCGACCCGGTAGCCCAGCGCCACCGAGCCCTGACCGCTGGATGTGTTGGTGTACCCCATCGACACGGAGGCGAACCCGCTCGCCACCGACGAGGCGCCCATCACGAACGAAGCCGTCCCCGGGGCCTTGTTGGCACTGCCCAGGCAGACCGCGACCGTGCCGGAGGCCTCGCACGCGTCGCCAAAGGCGAAGGTGCCGTAGCCGCGGGCCTGCGTCACGTTGCCACCCGCCCAGGAGAACTCACCGGTGCTGGCGTCATCCCACTGCGTCGTGGCGGAGCCCGCGCGGAAGGCGCCCTTGGCGGGGTACCACATCATCCGCATGCCCTCGCCTGACATGGGGATGGCGCCGACGTTCGCCGCGCCCCGCGCCAGCAGCCCGCCCGCCGAATCCACCGTGAGCAGCGGCAGCTTGTCCCAGGTCGGTTCACCGGCGCCGCCCGTGGTGTTGCGCACGAGCACCAGGGGCGTGGACGTCTCCGCGGGCGCGCTCACGTCCAGCGCCAGCTGCGTGGCCGCGGCCGGGGGCAGCAGCCGGGGATCATTGCCCTCCACCGCCGTGCCCGGGCCGTCGCCGTAGAGGACGCTCACCGCCTCGCCGTCCAGCTTCAGCCCCGTGCCCACCTGCCACCGCGGGTCTTGCGGGCCAGAGTCCCCGTCGGAGCCACATCCGCTCGCGACCACCCCGACGACACAGCCCAGCGCGATGACCCGTCCTCGAATCCACATGTGATGCTCTCCCGGTGAAGGTCTCTCACACTGGCAAAGCACCGGGTCCGAGTAAACCCAATGGGAGCAACACCTACCAGAGCATGTCCTGGTCCTCGCTGACGCCCGGGACGTTGGTGAGCGCCAGCTCGCGGCCGCCCACGCGCACGGTGCCCTCGAAGAAGCCCACGGGCTGGGCGAAGTGGCTCACGATGAGGCGCAGGTTGCGCTCCTCGCGGTGCACGTAGATGGGCTTGAAGCGCAGGTCCACCGCGCCGTCGTCCGTCGTCATGCGCCAGGGGTCCAGCAGCTCCTTCGTGTTGTATTCGAAGCGCGCGCGGCCCACCGGGTAGAGCCGGTCCCCCAGCCAGATGGCGTTCTCGTTGGCCTCGGTGACGCCCTCGTTGAAGCCCTCCACCAGGTTGATGCCCACGGGCGTGCCGTCCGGCAGCCGGCCCGCCGCGAAGGCCCACCGCCAGGCGGTGTGCCGCGCCAGGTAGCCCTGCGTGTAGTCCATGCCG
Organism: Corallococcus sp. BB11-1; assembly: GCF_026626625.1. Classification (NCBI taxonomy): domain Bacteria; kingdom Pseudomonadati; phylum Myxococcota; class Myxococcia; order Myxococcales; family Myxococcaceae; genus Corallococcus; species Corallococcus sp. BB11-1. The sequence goes on from NZ_JAPNJY010000042.1 coordinate 2,264, forward strand.
CCCACGCCGCCGTCCAACCGGAAGCGCCTGCCGCCCGCCTCCAGGCTCCCGAAGGCCAGCAGGCCGCTGCGCTTCTGGGTGACGTTCACCAGCCCGTCCCCCGCCACCGGCGCGATGACGGTGAGCGCCGGCGGGCCGCCCGCCACCAGCAGGTCGCCCTTCCACTGGAACGTCTGGAGCGACTGCGTGCGCATGCGGCTGACGTCCACCTCCACCTGGTAGCGCTCGTCGGATTCGCCGCGCTTGACGGACATCTTGCCGCCCAGCGTGCGGAACGCCGCCGTCAGGCCCGCGCCCGGCTTGTCGCTCACCTCCGCGAGCGGCCCGGGCACGCCCAGGAAGCTCACGTCGCACAGGGGCTTCTTCTCCTGGAGGTCCACCGCCACCGCGAAGGCGTTGGCCGTGTAGCCCAGGTCCACCACCGCGAAGAGCGCCGCCACCTCCTGCGTGGCCACGAAGGTGTAGTGCCAGCGCTTGCGCTTGAGCAGGCGCGTGGTGCGCCCGGGGGCCCACTTCCCCAACAGGCGGGGCAGGTCCACTTCGGGCAGCTCCCCCTGGTACGTCCCGAACCGGGGCTCCCCCTGCGAGGAGGCCACCGAAGTCGGGGCGAAGGGCAGCAGGGCTTCGGCTTCTCGCTCAGGCTTCATCGCGCGTCATTGGACGGCACTTCGCCGCGCCTGTCACGCGAACAGGAGGACAACCGGCGCCCCCCGGACACTCGCGAGGGGCACCCGCCGTGACACGCCTGCCTGCTAGCTCCGGCCGAAGATGATGCGCTCGTGCGACAACAGCCGCGTGGTGAAGCGCAGGGCCAGCGCCGCCACCACCAGGCACGACAGCAGCGCGAGCAGGAAGGGCACCGGCCCCAGCGTCTCCCCGCGCATCACCTCCGCGGCGAGCATCTCCTGGCCCAGCACCGGCACCGCGAACATCCACGTCTGCGTCTGGATGGGCGACAGCGCCAGCATCATCCCCGGCAGCGTGGGCAGCACCATCAGGAGCGACAGGTACGTCTGCGCCTCCTTGAAGGAGCGGGCATACGTGGACACCCACATCTGCACCGCGGACGCGGCGAGCACCAGCGGCATCACCGCCGCCAGCATCCCCAGCGCGGCCTGCGCGTCGAAGCGGGCGCGCACGCCCAGGTCCTCCAGGGGCACGCGCTTGACCACCAGGAAGTAGCCCAGCAGACACAGCATCACGCCCGTGGCCGCCATGGCGCACGTGGCCAGCCACTTGCCCGCCACCACCGCGCCGCGCGGGGCGGGGTTGAGCAGCAGGGGCTCCAGCGAGCCGCGCTCGCGCTCCCCCGCCATGGTGTCGCTGGCCAGCTGCATGCCGCCCGCGAACGCCGCCATCACCAGGAACAGCGGGATGGTGGTGAGCACCGTGGCCGCGGTCTTCTCCGGGGTGGACAGGTCCAGCTCGTCCACGCGCACGGGCACCGCCAGCTCCGGCGCCACGCCGCGCGCGAACAGCCGCTGGCTGCCGGTCTGCTGCGAGTACACCGCCAGCATCCGCTGCGCGCGCTGCACGGAGTGGCGCGCCTTGTTGCGCGAGCTGTCCACCACCAGCCGCACCGCGGCGGTGCGCCCCTGCGCGAAGTCCTCCGCGTAGTCGTCCGGCACCACCAGCACCACGTCCAGCTTGCCGGCCTGCACCAGGGCCTCGTAGTCCTCCGGGGCCTCCGACAGCGTCGCGCCGTAGCGCTCCAGGAAGGCCATCAGGCTGGGCGCGTGCTCGCGGCCCACCACCGGCATCTCCAGCGGCCGGTCCTGCCGGTACCAGGAGGCCATCACGTTGAACATCACCAGGAACACGAGCGGGCCCAGCAGCGGCCACAGCAGCGCGGAGCCCAGCGTGCGCCGGTCACGCAGGTGGTCGAGCACCTCCTTGCGCAGCACCGTTCCCACGAGCCGCCTCATTCGCTCAACCCCTGCTCGCTGCCAATCACGCTCACGAACGCTTCCTCCAGGCTGTCCTTCCCGGTGCTCGCGCGCAGCGCGTCCGCCGTCCCGTCCGCCACCACCCGGCCCCGGGCCACCACCACGATGCGGTCACACAGCGCGGCCACCTCCTGCATGACGTGGCTGGAGAACACCACGCAGCAGCCCTGCCCCTTCAGCTTGCGCAGGAGCGTGCGCACCGACCGCGTGGCCATCACGTCCAGCCCGTTGGTGGGCTCGTCCAGCAGCACGTTGCGCGGCCCGTGCACCAGCGCGCGCGCCAGCGCCACCTTCACGCGCTCGCCCTGGCTGAAGCCCTCCGTGCGCCGGTCCGCGATGTCCTTCATGTCCAGCAGCTCCACCAGCTCCTCCACGCGCGCGTCCAGCGCCGCGCCGGACAGCCCGTGCAGCTCTCCGAAGTACCGGGCGTGTTCGCGCGCGGTCAGGCGCGGGTAGAGGCCGCGCGCGTCCGGCAGCACGCCCAGCGCGCGCCGGGCCACCTCCGGCTGCTTCGCCACGTCCACGCCGTCCACGGTGGCGGTGCCGCGGTCCGGGCGGATGAGCGTGTAGAGCATCCGCAGCGTCGTCGTCTTGCCGGCGCCGTTGGGGCCCAAGAGGCCGGTGATGACGCCGTCCTGCGCGGTGAACGTCACGTCCTCCACCGCCGTCACCGCGCCGAACTGCTTGTGCAGGTTCCTGGCTTCAATCATGGGCGCTGACCTACGGCACGGGGCCGGCGAAGGAGGTGAAGAAGGGCGGCCGCTTCAGGCCCTTGCCACAGTCGGGCGACAGGCCCTCCACGCCGCCGCGCGTGAGCACCTCCGCCATCAGCGAGCGCGCGCAGTCCGCGCCCACCGTGTTGTGCCCCAGCCCCGGCACCACCACGTGCAGGCTGCGCGACAGCGTGCGCTTCGCCTCCTCACCCCAGGCCGGCGGCGTCACCGGATCCAGCTCGCCGGACAGGAGCAGCGTGGGGATGTCCGACACCACCGGCTCGCGGAAGGCCTTCGGCACCGTGGACCCGGGCCACCGCGCGCACGCCTTCTTCACCTCCAGCGCCATGCGCGGGCCGAACCAGGTGCCCTTCGCCTCGCGCTCGGCGTCCGCCTCCGTGAAGAAGGGGGCGTCCTCCGCGCACACCACCGCCAGGAACATGCCCCGGCTGGTGGTGCGCGCCACCTCGTCCGTGAGGCCCAGCGACAGGGCGACGAAGGAGGTCCAGTCGTCCTTCGCCGCGCGGTCCAGCATCAGCGGCACCAGCGACGCGACCTCCGGGCTGTAGAGCAGCGAGAACAGCTCCGAGAGGAAGACGTGCCGGGTGAGCACGAAGTCCTCCGTCACGCCCGTGCGCGGGTGGGGCAGGCGCACCTTCGCGGGGGAGGCCTCCAGCCGCGCGAGCAGCGCCTCCGTGCGGGCGCGCAGGTCCGGGTACGCCGTGGCGCAGACGGCGTCCTTCGCGCACGCCTCCAGCAGCAGGTCCAGGGCGCGCTGGCCGTCGCGCGCGGCGTACAGCGGCAGGTACTGCCCCATGGGGGCCACGCCATCCAGGATGGCGGTGCGCACGCGCTCCGGGTGCTGGCGCATGTACACCAGCGCCGCGCGCGTCCCGTAGGACACGCCCCACAGGTTCACCTGCCCGTAGCCCAGCGCCGCGCGCACGTCGTCCAGGTCGTCCATGGCGATGGACGTGGTGTAGAGCCGCTCGTCCGCGTCCCAGCCCTTCCTGCACCGGGGCAGCACGTCCGCGTCGTCGCGGTCCGCGAAGCGCTCCGCCAGCGACACGCGCGACGGGTTGAGCGCGTCGCAGTCCAGCGGGTGCGAATCCCCCGTGCCCCGCTGGTCCACGAAGACGATGTCGCGTTGACGACGGATCCGCTCCAGCGCGGGGAGGATGCGCGTGCGCGAGGCCGCCTGCCCGGGGCCGCCCGCCAGGAAGAACAGCGGATCCGCCTTGGGCTGCGCCGCGAGCGCGGGCACCACCACCGCGCGCAGGGAGAGCTTGCGCCCCTTGGCCGCGGCCCGGTCCTCGAAGACCTCCAGCGTGCCGCACAGCGTCTGCGCGGCCACCCCGTCCAGGCGGCAGGGCTTCAGCGCCATGCGCCGCTCCGGGTTCGCGACGGCGCCCGCGCCGGCGGGGGCGGCCCCTTCCGACGACCGGGAGCAGGCGGCCAGCGCCAGCACGGCCAGGGCGAGCGGCGCCCACGGTCCACGCGGGCGCCCGGCGGGCACTCCCGGGGAGGTGGCGAGGGGGTGAGAGAAGATGCCACCTGTCACGGCGGGCCAACCTCCGGCACGGGGGAGTCCCTGGCCGCATACCACTGGTGTGCGCAAGGTGCATCCCTGGCGCCGAAGGCCGGAGCGTGAACGCGATTGAATCCCGCGCGGACCGGGTGCGTCCTCTGCTACGCCCATGCCCATGAAGAATCGCGCGTTCCTGGTTTTGTTCGCCCTCTCCATCACCATGCTCAGCGGCTGTGCCGCGCTCCAGAGCCTGCTCAACGGCGCCTTCAAGAAGCCCACGATGAAGTTCAAGACGGCGCGGCTGGCGAATGCGTCGTTGTCGGATGCCACGGTGGACCTGGTGTACGAGGTGGACAACCCCAACAGCCTGGGCCTGAAGCTGGCGTCGGTGGACTACGCCTTCTTCGTGGAGGGCAAGCAGCTGGTGGCGGGCAAGCCGCGAAACGGCATGAACCTCAAGTCCAACGGCAAGAGCGAGCTGGTGTTCCCGGCCAACGTGAAGTTCGCGGACATCGCGCCGGTGGTGACCACGTTCCTCAACAAGGACGCGGCGGCCTTCAAGGCCCAGGGCACGCTGGGCATCCAGACGCCGCTGGGCGTGCTGAAGTTCCCGCTGGAGAAGGAGGGCACGTTCCCGGTGCCCAAGATTCCCCAGGTGCAGTTCCAGTCCCCGCGCATCACCAACATCACGCTCAGTGGGGCCACGGTGGAGTTCCCCCTGTCCATCACCAACCGCAACAGCTTCCCCCTGCCGGTGGCGGGCATCACGGGCGCCCTCAAGGTGGCGGGCGCCAACGTGGGCAACCTCTCCACGGGCAACCTGGGCATGCTGGAAGGCAGCGGGACGAAGCAGGTGACGCTGCCGCTCACCATCAACTTCGCGAGCGCGGCGTCGGCGGCCATGGCCCTGCGCTCGGGCGGCAACGCGCAGGTGAGCATGACGGGCAACCTGACGTCGGACGCGCAGTCCGTGCCCCTGAACCTGAGCCAGCTGGTGAATTTCAAGAAATAGGAATCCGCGGCGCGTGCCCCGTCCTCCGGGGGGCTTGCAGGGGGGCGGGCGGTGCCAGGGACAGCGGAGAGGTTGTCGCCGGGCAGGGGAGCCGTTACGGTTGCGCCGCCTCCAGAGGGCCCCCCGCCATGCGCCGCATCCTCTTCAAGTCCAAGATCCACCGCGCGACGGTGACCCAGGCCGACCTCGACTACGAGGGCTCGGTGACCATCGACCGCGACCTGCTCCAGGCCGCGGACATCCTCCCCTTCGAGAAGGTCGCCGTGTGGAACGTCACGCGCGGCACCCGCCTGGAGACCTACGCGCTGGAGGGTCCGTCCGGCAGCGGCGTCATCTGCATCAACGGCGCGGCCGCGCACCTCAACCAGCCGGGCGACCTGGTCATCCTGGCCACCTTCGCGGAGGTCGAGGAGGCGGAGCTCGCCCAGTGGAAGCCCACGGTGGTGTTCGTGGACGAGAAGAACCGGGTGGTCCCCGGCATCACCGAGGAAATCCCCGGCCCCGCGCGCCGTATCGCCTGAGGACGGGCCCGGGGCCGGCTCCTTTTGCCGGCCTCCGTCCCGTCTGCCATGCTCGCGCCCCTCTAGCAGGCGTGGGGGCGTGGGCATCCCCCCGTCCCGGAGGTGGTGGCGCGATGAAGTGGACGTGGGCGGGCCTGCTGGCCCTGGCGTTGGTGGACGTGGGGTGCAGGTCGGCGGCGTACCAGAAGAACCCCAACGAGGAGGACGCGATGTCCTCGAACGTGCCGGTCTTCCCAGCGCCCGCGAAGCACCGCTGTGCCGCGCTGGGGAAGTCCTCGGTACGCAGCGGGTGCGACGACGCGCTCTACCTGGCCAGTGAGTACACGCGGCGCCTGTCGGTGGGCGACGAGGTGTGCCTGGAGGGCGGCTTCGGTGACGAGCCGGGCGCGGCATGCAAGGCGCGCGCGTCCGTCATCGACACGGGTCCCAACCGGGTGAAGGTGGAGATCCGCCAGGCGCGTCCGGACTCGCGGTGGTTCCAGTCGGAGATGCGGCACGCCTGGTACGAGGAGGGCGCGCTGGTGGACCTGTACCTGGCCGAGCGGGGTTACTAGACGACAGGCCGCGAGCGCGGCCCCAAGGAGGAGGACATGGCCTTCTACGACGGCGTGACGGAGCGGCTGGGCTTCATGAAGAAGCTCACCCCCGCGGAGCTGAAGAAGCTGGGCGCGATGCGCCTGTCGGACCTCATCCAACAGGAGGTGGGGCGGGCCAAGGTGCGCGTGGCGGCGCTGGAGAAGCGCTATCCGTCCGCGACCACCAAGGAGCTGGCGCAGCGGCTGGTGGACGAGAAGAAGAGCCTCGCGGGGATGGTGGGCGGGGTGAGCGGCGTGTTCGGGCTCATCTCCCTGCCGGCGGACCTGGTGTTCATGGCCTACCTGCAGATCATCCTGCTCACCGACGTGGCCACGCTCTACAAGGCGAACCTCAAGACGGACCGCGCGCGCGGAGAGCTGCTGGACCTGTTCGGCTACGCGAACGGGCTGGGGCCGCTGCACCGCTCCGGGCCGAAGGTGCTGGGGAAGCTGGCGGCGCTGCTGCTCGCCAAGGGCGGCATGAGCACGCTGGGCCGGGCCATGCCGCTGGTCGCGGCGCCCATCACCGCATACCTCAACAACCAGCACATCCAGATGGTGGGCGAGCAGGCCGTGCGCTTCTACGAGGGCTTCGACAAGGCCCACGCGAAGGCGAAGTCCGCGAAGCGCAAGGCGAGCGGGGAGTGACCTCCGAGCGCTGCGTTGGAGGCGTGGGATGACCTCGCAAGAGAGCAAGTCCGCCCCGGTGGACCGCGCCTCCACGCGCCTGGAGTTCGCGGACGTCCACGTCACGGAGAAAGGCCACATCGTGGTGCTCGCGGGCACGCCCCATCCGACGGCGGACTCCGGGCACGTGTCGGGCGACGACCCGCGGGACTTCGATGAGGGCATCGCCTGGAACCAGCCCTGGTCCGACACGGTGGGGCTGAAGGAGCCCTTCGAGCCCTCCTACGACGTGGACTTCAACCGGCTGCTGATCCACGACGGCCAGGGCTGGAGCCGGATCCGCCTCCCGAAGGAGCTGCCCTCCGGACGCGTGGCGCCGGTCCTTCAGGTCCTGGGCTTCTACTGGGGCCTGGCGGTCTTTGGCGCGTCCGCGGTCGCGCACCAGTACCCCTCCGGCGCATGGACCGCCGAGGAGGCCGCCGGCCCCCCTGGGCTCGACCTGGAGAACGGCGTCAAACACGAAGGCCTCAGCTACGTCATCTGCGCCACGCACGGCCTGGGGCAATTCGTGCCCACCAACAGGGGGCCTCTCTTCAAGCGGCTCAAGGCACAGCAAGAGAACCTCCGGGGATTCCACACCCATGAGGACACGCTCTTCGTCTTCGGGGACGGGGGACTCTGGGCACTCCAGGGCGAAGCGCTGGAGCCCCGTTACCTCACGCGGGCAGGGGTGCGCAGCGTCCACCCGGGTCCTGACGGCGGCCTCTACCTGGCCACCCACGAAGAGGTCCTCTTCCTGCCGGCCGGGAGTGACACGGCCACGCCCCTTCGGCTGCCCGAAGGCAGGTTGCGCTCGGTGGCGGCCTTCCAGGGGCACGTCTTCGTCGCTGTCGGTGCCCAGGTTATTCGCGTAGACCGGGCCCGGCACGAAGCGCTGGAAGTACCCACGCCCGCGCCGGGGTTCGCGAAGCTGAAGGTCACGGGCGGAAGGCTGTGGGCGGTGTTCCCGCACCATCTGGCCTTCTCGACGGATGGGAAGTCCTTTGAAGCGGTGGCCTTTCGCTGACGCGCGAAACGGTGACTGAAATCACCGCGTCCGAAGCGTGGGCATGACGGCGTCCCTCGAAGCCAATCTCCTCGGCGTCAATCCAGTCCAGCGCCCCACGGCTTTCCGACGTCGCGCCAAAGACGTCAGAGCCCATCCTTGAAGCGCTGCGAGTGCGCCCTCCCAATCCAATCAAGTGCCCGGGATGCCTCCTCGCCCACTGTACCGACCCACCCCGGCACCGGCGTCTGATCCGCCAACATCTCCTTCAGCACGGGAATGAGCGGGAGATGCCCGGTCGCGCCAAGTGTGTTGATGGCGCAGTAGCGAACCTCGGGCGAAGGGTCCTTCAGGGCAGCGAGCAGCGCCTTGATGGCGGCTTCAGCCTCCTTCGAATCCAACTTCACTTGATAGAACATATAGGACAGACCCTCCGCGGCCTGCCCCCGTACATTGGGGGCCTCCTGCGGGTCCGCGAGGATGCGAACCATGAGGTCCCACGTCCCGAGATCGGCGTGCCACGAGAGCGCATAGAGAATCCCATGCCTCGCATCCACATGACTCTCGACACTTAGCAACTCGAGCAGTCTCGATGTGGTCGTTCTATCCTCCGACAGGGCCTTGGCCGCTGGAACGATGACACTGCGGTCTGGTCCCTGAATGTCTTTGAGTGCAGACTCGCGCTGCTCTTGCGACAGCGGTTCAGACCGTGACATTTTGACTTCCATTTCTCAAACCAAGAAGGACTTCCCACCACGCGTTCCCGTGGCTCAGCGCGTGTGATTCTCGGCAGGCCTTCGGCTGGAGGCGCCCCATTCACTGCGTCCGAAGCGTGGGCATGCACATCGGAGGCTCCCCCTGCGCCGAGCCAACGCATTCAGACCCGGTAGGGCACTGCGGATATTGTTCACCACAGATTGACTCGCAGAGTCTCGCCACCTGGAATCTCGCCCACCACGGCTTGCTCCATGGAACCGGGCCTGGTTTCCAGAGTTGGCAGAACTGCGCGCCCTGATCACGCTCATTGGAGGCATGGCAATCCTCGGCGCTATAGCACTCACCATAGGTCCCCGTGAGCAGCCAGGTGCTCCCGGCAACGAGGACCGAGAGCACAACGGCTCCGCCGAGCATCGGCCTGTTGCGACCGCCCATTCGCCTCCCGGGTGATGCGAGCACAATCATTCCTTCTCTTGGTGTTGGATGCCTCCAGTCCCGCCGTCAGCGCGTTCGGGACAGAACTCATCCCTCAAAGCTGAAGGAGGACATTCACATGCCGATGAAACCGTGGGCAGTTCCTGGCATCCAGGAAGAAGGTCGTTGAAGCGATCGTCTCTCGTGGACCGATGGCATCCCGTGCTGATCGTCCACACAAACGCCATCCAGAATAGTCGAACCATTTGCTTCCTTACGAGAAACGGCTGCGGCACTGGGGCGGGCAGCGGACTCAATCCATCCACCAGAATGGGCGATTCTCGATTCGCCACTCCGACCGACCGGGCGAACATATCGGAAGCTCACCATGAGGCGAGTGAGGGCATGCAGCTCCAGAAGGGCACCGCGGATATCCTTTGCCACAGAGCGTCTCGCAGGTTCTCACCGCCTGGAATTTCGCCCACCACGGCTTGTCCAATGGAACTGGGCCGGGTCCCCATACATGGCAGAACCGAGGAGCCCCACCGCAATCCTCGGCGGCAAAGCACTCACCGTAGGTCCCCGTGAGCAGCCAGGTGCTCCCGGCAACGAGGACCGAGAGCACCACGGCTCCGCCGAACATCCACCTATTGCGGCTGCCCATTCGCCCTCCCGGCGCCCATGCCGGCCTCTCAGTCGTAGTACACGAAGTGCTGTGTGCCTCGAACGAGGCGCTCGTCGTCCAAGATCACCATGAACACTTCGTACGAATCCGTCGGCTCCAGGGGTTCGGAGTAGCGCATCGTCACTTTCGTACCTGCCGGGACGATGTACTTCGGCTTGCCCATCCGCCGCACTACCTCATCGGCGGTCTTGCCCCACAGTGACTCCAGGGCGCCCTCTTGAGCCGAGCGAACCCCCTGCACTACGCCGCTCATGAAGTAGAGACATGCCGCCTCCGACGGCGACGAGAGCCGTCGGTCGATCCATCGTTCAGGTTGGGCAGTGGCTTGGTTCTCGAAGCACCACTCTTCAGGTGTCTCTTCGGAGTAGGTCGCAAGAGGCTTCCCCAACCGTTGCGCCACTTCCGCTTCGGTTTCGCCAGCACGGATGTCTTGGAACGCGACCTCGGAGAATCCATCGGCGATCTTGGTTTGCGGGCGCGTCATCCACACCACGACCAGCACGAACACCGAAGTCAGAGTGATGACACCCGCGAGCATCCAAAGGAGCATTCTTTTCATGGTGTCGAAGTGTTTGGAGGCCAGCCTACCGGTGGCTGCGTCCCAGGTGGGTGGTGCATGGGCTTGCCCAGCCATCATAGCCAACAAGTACCGTGGGTGGCCGAAGAGGAGGTCCACGCGGCACAGCGTCTCCGAGAGGACGCTCAGCGATTGGCGCGGCAACTTCGTCGGTAGCCGTGGGCAAGTCTTGCCCCCTCGTACTTTTCGACCGTCCCCCCTCCTCCAGAGGAGAGAAGGCAACTTTTAGGCCCCTTCACAGAGGGAAAATCACCGTGTCCGGACCCGACCGATATGTCCGTCACGTATCCACGTTGAGGCCCATGCGGGCAAATGCCCGCGGAAACCCAGGACAGGGCTGGCGTGACCGGACGCCAGCCCCTTCGCGGGATGGAGGGGTGGATGACGGAGCTCTCGGTGGATGTGCGCGTGCAGGTGGCTCGGTTGCGGAACCTCCTGGTCGATGCGGCCCGTTGTGGCGCCCTGGCCAGTCCCCTGGCGTCCCTGCCGCATCCCCGCTGGGAGCCCCTGGAGCTCCAGGCCCTGTGGTGGCTGCGCGCGGAGTGTCTGCTGCCGGTGGGGGTGCTCGCGCACCGTTTGGGTGGACTCGCCATGCCCCGCCTGAGCCGGCTGGTGGACCGGCTGGAGCAAGGGGGGCTCGTGCGCCGCGAACGTTCGGTGCGGCATGACCGCCGGCGCGTGCGCGTGCGCCTCACCGACGCGGGCCGCGCGGTCGCGGAGGAGACGGACGCGCTGGTGCAGGAGCGCATGGCGCGGCTGCTGTCCCCGCTCCAGGGGGAGACGCGCAGCGCCCTGGTGGACATCCTGGAGCTGTGGGTGGAAACGCTGGGCGCCCAGGCGCGCGCCGCCGGGGAAGAGGAAGAGGAGAACACCGCGCCGACCCTCGTCCCCGACGAGGTTCTAACGGCCTCGGCCGCCTGACGAAGGCCCGCAGGCCTACAGCTTCACTTCGAGGACGCCCGAGCGACGGCACGCCTCCGTGCCCTCGCCCTCCCAGTCCGCATGGCCCTCCGCCTGCACTTGTACCTGGAGCCGTTCGGAGCGCACCGGCCCCAGGGACCACCGTCCATCCGTGAGCGTCTCTCCGCGCACGGGTGGCATCGAGCGTCCTCCACCGTCGGCCGTCACCAGGGCCCCCGCCACGGGACGCCCCTGCTGCGTGACAAGCACCTCACAGGAAGGGGCCGGAGCCTCTTCCGCCGCGAGCCTCACCTCGACGTCCGCGGCCTCCGCGGCCGCATGCGCGACGGTGCTCGGGCGCAGCGCATACGGCGAGGACGCGATCATGACGCGGTACGTGCCGGGCTCCAGCAGGGACACCGCGACGCCGTCTCCCTCCGGAATGAACTCCTGCGCGGGCACGTCGCTCCAGGCGCCACGCGCATCGCGACGCTGGAGCAGGTACACCGGATAGGGAGGCCGGGCCCGCGCTTGAAGCTGGGCCCGCGTGAAGCCATCCATCCGCAACACCAGCCACCGGTACACCGGCAGGCGCCACACCACCTCCGCCGTCCCGGCCGTCTCCGCCGTCGGCGTGAAGGTGAAGTCTCCCTGCGATGGCGCCACCGGCCGTCCCGATGCCCCTTCCTCCCGCCACAGCGTGAAGCGTGACGCGCGCCACGTCGGCACGTCCGGCACCGTGAAGCGTCCATCCGCCGCCACCTCCACCTCCCGCCCGTCTTCCGTGCGCAACACCGCCGGCCCCGCGGACCGGGACGTGTCGCCCAGCAGCACCCGGCCCCGCAGGGCGACAGTGCGGCCCACGCCTTCGGGGAACAGCCGCGCCACGTCCAGCGTCACCGTGCCCACGGTGCCTTCGCGCAGCGGCACGTCCACCGGGCCCCCTTCCCTTCCCGACGGCGCACGCAACCACAGGCGCACCGCCCGGTCCGGAGGCAGCGGCGCCAGCACCGTGTCGCCCTCCTTCCCGAGCGGCATCGGCAGACCGTCCCGGAGCGCCCCCATCAACTCCGGCGCCACCAGCCGCAGCACCTCCAGCAGGGCACTGGCCCGCTCCGCGTCCACCGGATCCACGTCGCGCTCGATGCGCACGGAGAACGCCCCTGCGACGTCCCTCGCACCGGCCAACCTCACGCGCACGCCCGTGGGCCGCGTCGCCCGCAGCACTCCTGCGTCCAGCAATCCTGATCCAGGAGGCGAGGCCGGCACGAGGTCGCCCCACCAGAACGTCCCATCCGGCTCGAACGCGACCAACTGGTAGCGCGGCGCTGACGGCACCTCCACCGGACCCAGCACCCCACCCCGCGCGGAGGCGGTGACGGGCGCCGTCACCCACCCACGCACGTTGGCCAGGTCCTCCAGCCGCGAGGGCCCCGCGTGCGCCCCCCTCTCCCGCCCCTGCTCCCACCACCGCAGATCCTCATCGGAGATGAACGCCGCGCCCACGCGCGCCTCTCCCGTGAACGGCTGCGTGCCCTCCAGCGTCGCTCGCAGCCACAGGCCCGCGTCCGCCACCTCCCGCGCCTCCACGGCAGACACGACGTCACGCACGCCCGCGTCCGCGACCTCCACGGACACGGACGGCACCCGGACGGGAGAGACGCCGGGCCTGCGGGACGCGGCCCACCACGCGGCCAGGAGCACCGCGCCCAGGAGCATCCCGGTCAGGACCTGCTTCCAGCGCATGGAGCCTCAGTCCGTGTCGCTGTTGGAATACAGGGACACCCACACCGGCGCGTGGTCCGACAGCCGGGTGACGTAGTCCTTCATGTTCGCGATGTAGTCGCGGCCCGTGCTGGAGAACTCCGTCACGTAGGTGTCCTGCCACCAGAAGTGGTCATACGCGTTGGCGAACCCCCCGGTCGAATTGATGGTGGTGGGCGTGTCCAGCTTGCACGTCACCGCGGGCGACACCGCCTTCAACTCACTCCACGCCGCATGGGTGCAAGCCATGTTGTGGTCGCCCAGCAGGATGACGTCCTGGTCGGTGCCGCTCGCGGCCTGCACCGACGCGAACACCGCGTCGATGGCCTGCGCCTCCAACTTGCGGTCCGCCGCCACGCCCCACACCGTGTGCCAGTTGAGGAACGTGTAGTCCGCGCCCGTGGGGACGTGCCGCACCTTCACCACCTGCGGCTCCCGCTCGAACAGGTCCCCCGCGTCGCTCCACACCGTGGAGGACAGCAGCGACACCGTGTCCGTCCGGTACAGCACCGCGTACGACTCCTTGTAGGACGAACGCCCGATGAGCGGCGTCACCACCGCCGTCCACGCCACGCCCGACACCTGCGTCAGGTTCTGCGCGATGGCCTGCGCCGCCGCCGCGTTCATCACCTCCTGGAGGAACACCAGGTCACAGCCGTTGTTCGCCGTGCTGCCCGAACCGAACTGGCTCCAGAGCTGCCGCGCGTCATCCAGGTAGGTCTGCTCCGCCGCCCACCCCTCGTGGCGGAGGTTCCAGCTCACCACCCGCAGGTAGGAGCCCGCCCGCGACAGCGCGGGGAGCATCAGCACGGTCAACACCAGCACACGCGACAAGAAGGACGACCCTCTCATTCGACGGCACCTCGGGCCTGCGGGGAGGACGGCCACCCCATCTTCCGCAAGCCCGGCCCCCAGGGACAGCAAACCTTCGACGGAATGGAGGTCACATGACCATGACCCTTAAATGCAACTTGATTGCATATGGATCATGATGGCATTTATTGCGGGCCCCCGCTGGAAGGCGGGTCGGCGCGCGCACCGCCACGGGTGCGTCCGGAGGGGTCCAATGAACCGCATCGTCTGGGGCGTCGGAGGCACGGGGGTGGCGCTGGCGTGTCTGGCGCTCGGCTGGCTCCACCGCCCCGTGGAGATTTCCGCCGTCGCGGTTCCCGTCCCGCCCGCCGTCGCGCGTCAAACACCGGTGGAGCCCGCGCCGCGCCCCGTGGCCGTCGTCCGGCCCGCGCCGACACGGGAGCCCGTGGCCGTCGTGTCCGCTCCGGAACCGGAACCATCCCCGGAGGCGGTCCTGGAATCGGCGCTGAAGGTCCAGGGGCCGCCCCAGCCGGAGCTGCGCGACCGCGCGCGTCGTGCGCTGCCGGACACCCGCGTGCGGCTGGTGAAGGCCCTGCGCGCGGACCATGCGAGCCCCCAGGCCCGCCGCGACGCGGTGCTCGCGGAGCTCACCGCGTCCGGTGACAGCGCGGAGCCGTGGACGCAGGACGCCCGCGCCGCGCTGGACTCGTGGCGCTCCCGCATCCACCAGGACGTGCGGCCCGTCCAGGCGGAGGCGCCCCACTGCTACGCCGCCGGCTGCGTCTCGCGCGTCACCTTCCCGGACGAGGCGTCCTTCCGCGACGCCTGGAAGCGCGCGTCCAGCCTCGCCCCCAGCGCGCACAGCGCCCACCTCCAGCTCCCGCCCGAGCGCCTGCCCTCGGGCGAGGTGCGCGTCCCGTGGCTCGTCCTGCGCCCGGACCGCTCCTGAGCCCCGCCCTCACACCCCGCAGTACCCACACCAAGGAGCCCCCCATGATGAAGCACCTGTCCACCCATGCACTCGCCGCCGCCAGCGCGGTCCTCCTGCTCGCCGGTTGCGGCGCCACCGAGGAGCAGACCGCTCCGGAGGCGGTGGCCCCCGTCACCCAGCAGTCGGAGCTGCTCGCCGCCTGCCAGGACACGGAGGAGCTGGCGGAGGCCGCCGAGCACTCCTGCCACCACGCCGAATACGGTCCCTTCGAGTCCGTCACCGCGGCGCAGTTCGGCGGTCCGTCCTTCGTGGACGTGAGCGCGGCGCACACCGCGTACAACGTCACCCTCCCGGCCATCGCCTACCAGCAGTGGACGCTGGGCTACGCGGGCTCCGTCATCTTCACGCCCGAGGAGTCCACCGAGTACGCCTTCCTCACCTCCGGCTACCGCGCCGTGCGCATCGTCAACGCGGCCACCAACGAGGAGGTCGGCCAGGAGTGCCGCTACAACGTCCCGGAGGAGGTCTGCGGCAGCCTGCGCACCGCCGTCACCGCGGACCTGGAGGGCGGCATCGACTACCGCGTGGACTTCGTGGCCGTCGTCCCCCAGGCCGCCACCTTCCTGCTCATCATCGAGGAGATCGGCCACGGCGGCCACTAGGAGCAACCCCCTCCTGAGCGCCTGACCGGAGGCCCGGGCCGCCCTCGCGCGGCCCGGGCCTTCCCAACATCCGAAAACTTCTGTATCCAAGTTGCATCTACAGCAGGATTCCAGCCTGGAGCCCCTCCCGTGCGCATCCCGTTCCGTGCCCTCCTCCTGACCGGCTGCATCGCGGCGCTGACCGCCTGCGGCGGCGACTCCCAGCCCGACGGCGGCACGCCGACTCCGGACGGCGGGGCCCAGGGACAGACCGACCCGTGTGAGCCCAACGGTCACATCCACCGGGAGGCGGAGGGTGACTGGTGCCACTGCGACCGGGGCTACCTGGCCAGCGAGCAGGGCCTGTCGTGCGTGGTGGATCCGGACTACGTCCCGCGCGAAGGCTTCGACTTCGGGGACAACGGCGAGCACGCCTGCTTCCACGTCGCCAATGGCCCCTTCTCCACCGTCACCGCGTCCCCCGACCGGCAGCCGCGCGTGGACGACTTCCACACGCACTACACCGTCCAACTGCGCCCGGAGAACGGCGCGTCCGTGGGCACGTTCAACTTCAAGGCGTGGGCCACCGGCGACTTCGTCCTCTACCTGAGCACCCCGGACGTCGCCGTCACCGTGAAGGAGGGCGAGCGCGTCCTGGCGCCCGTCGCCACCCGGGCCACCGGCCCCTTCTGCGACGGCTTGAAGCACATGGTCGGCTACGAGCTGACCGACAAGGTCCAATACACCGTCTCCTTCGGACCCACCGCGCTCACGCAGTTGGGGCTCGTCATCGAGCACCTCCAGTGAGCCAGCCCGGAATCCGCCAGGCCGTTATTGCAACTGAGTTACCTTTGCGGCATGACTGGGACACCGGGTGCACGCCGGCGGCACGCGCCGCATGGCGCCCCGCGCCCGGCATCCCGAAAGGAAACACCCCATGATGAAGACGAAGCGCATCGCGCTGAGCGCGCTGTTGTCGCTCGGCCTGGCGGCCTGCGGCCCGATGGAAGAGCCGGAGTCCACCTTCGAGGCCCAGGACTCGCAGGAACTGGAGGCCGGCTGCACGTCGATGGGCACGGGCATCACCTCGCACGCGTGCACCCACGCCAGCAACCCCCTGGACGAGGTGGCCATCACGGCGAGCGCCACGCGCACCACCAGCGCGCCCTCCATCAGCACCAAGCACAAGGCCTACGAGCTCACGCTGCCGTCCGGCGCGGAGGGCTCGGTGACGTACGTGCCGGCGACGACGGGCTCCTACGCGTTCTACCGGACCCAGAGCGTGCCCATCACCGTCATCAACGGCGCCACCAGCGCCACGGTGGCCTCGGCGCTGACGCACGCCGTGTCGGCCTCCGGCTGCTCGCTCACGACCGTGAACGTCTATGACCTGACGGCGGGCACGACGTACATCGTCGCGACGGGGCCGGCGACCGGCAACGCCCTCACGGTGGTGCCGGAGTTCCTCAACGACTCGCGCACCCGCTACTACCGGGACGCGGACGGCGACGGGTATGGCAACAACGCCACGTCCGTCTACACCGCGTGCACGCCGCCCTCCGGCTACACGACGCAGCGCTTTGACTGCAATGACACGCCGGGCTCCGGCGTGAGCATCAACCCCGGCGCCACCGAGGTGTGTGGCAACGGCATCGACGACAACTGCGACGGGTCGCAGTGCTAGCGCGCTGAGCGCCTGTCCGTGTCCGTGTCCGGACACCGGGCGCGGTTCGGCGCCGGTGCACCGGACACGCTTCAACCGCTGACGCGGGCCCTCCCCCGGGCCTGCTCCCACGCCGGAGCATCTCCCTCGGAAGGGTGCTCCGGCGTGGGCCCTTCCTCCGTGACTCCCCCTGAAGGAACCCTCCGATGCGCCTCCGCTCCGCTGCCCTCCTGTTCGCCACCTGCGCCGCGCTCGCGCTGCCCGGCTGTGATGACGACGAGCCCCCCCTCATCACGCCGGACGCCGGCACCTCCGCGGACGCGGGCACCGACGCCGGCATCGGCACCGACGCGGGAGCGGACCCCGACGCCGGCACCCTGCCGACGTCCAGCGCCACCGTCACCACCTCGGATCCCGCCGAGGGCGCCACGGACGTCTATCCGCTGGAGATGTACCTGGACGCGTCCGGGGAGAAGCCGGTCATCGCCTTCCGCAAGGTGCTCTCGCTCACCTTCAGCGAGCCCATGGACCCCACCCTCGCCCAGGTGACGCTGCGTGACCGCACGGACGCCACGGCGCCGGCCCGCGTGCTCACCGGGAGCTGGTCCCCGGATGCGCGCACGCTGACCGTCACCGTGCCCCGCCCCCAGGACGTCAACCGGCCGCTGGAGGCCGCCACGCGCTACACCGTGGAGCTGACCGCGCTGAAGGACGCGGCCGGACACGCCTGGGAGCCTGGCACGTCGGGCCTGGGCGACGGCGCGCTGGACTTCACCACCGGCGAGCGCGACCCGGCGCTGGAGCACGCGTGCGCGCACACGCTCGTGAACGTGCCGGAGGCCGTCACCGCGGGCCGGACGCCCTTCGACTTCCCGCCCGACACGCACACCGGCCACGCGCTCTATGACGTCACCCTGCGCTCCGGCGAGGCAGGCTTCGGAGGCTACACGTCCTTCATCTCCGACCCGGAGAACACCGAACACGTCACGCTCTACCTGAACCAGGAGGTGGCCACGAAGGTCACCAACGACACGGCGGGCGGAGCGGACGTGCCGTCGGTGCTCGCGCCCACGCGGTTCGTCTGTGGCGCCATCACCCACACGCTGAGCTTCACGGCCGAACCGGGCGACCAGTTCTACCTGCTGCAGTTCGGGCCGGTGCCGGCGGAGAAGATTCAGTTCGTGCTGGAGCGTGAATAGTCAGACACGTCCAGCAGGGAGGGGCGCACGTCCACCAGGACAAGATCGCCCTCCCTGGCGGCCCGATGCCGTGGAAGGGGGGCCCCGTTACGGTGATGGCTCCACCCGGAGGCCCACCGCATGCGCCACCCCGCCCAACGCAAGCCGCTCGAGCCCCATGAGGAAGCACAGAGCCTGCCCCACTACCTGGTGGGCGAAGCACTCGACGGCGTCCTCTATGTCTCCGCGCCGTCCGTCGCGCGCCGCAAGGGCCTGTCGCCCCTGCTGGGCCGCGCGCCTGACGGCTGGTGGTGGACCGGGGAGCCCCGGCTGCTGCTGGGGCAGGACGTGCTGGTGCCGGACCTCGCGGGCTGGGTGGGCGGCCGTCCCCCGACGCTGCCCCAGGGCCCCTCCATCGACCGCACGCCGGATTGGATCTGCGAGGTGATGTCCCCGTCCACCGCGAAGCTGGACCTGGCCACCAAGCTGCCCCGCTACGCGCGCGCGGGCATCCTCCACGCATGGCTCATCGACCCGGTGCACCACGTGCTCCAGGTGTTCCGCCAGGCCCACGGACTCTGGGAGCTGAAGAGCACCTTCGTGGACGAGGACCGCGTGCGCGCCGAGCCCTTCGAGAAGCTGGAGCTGACGCTGACGCCGTTCTGGCAGCTCGCCTGAGCGCCGCGCTCAGCCCTGGGGCTCCCACGCGCCGGTGAAGGCATCGAAGCGCCGCACGTTGACGCTCAGCGCGCGGTGCACCTGCGTCTCCGGCCCCACGTCCACCGGCGCTCCCTCCGCCGGCACCGCCAGCCGATCAAAGCGCGCCCCCGTGAACCAGCGGTGCGGTTGCGGCTCCAGACAGAAGAGTCCCTCGTCGTCCAGGTCCGCCTGGATGGGGACGAAGTCCACGCGCTGCAGCTCCACGGGCGGCGGGAAGTCCATGGCGATCCGGAAGGGCACGCGCGCCTCCGCCTGCGTCGCGACGCCCTCCAGGCACAGGGAGCGCCCCTCCATCACGTCCCCTTCCGCGCCCAGGGCCCGGGAGGGTGGCTGGAGCAGCAGCGACAGCGAGCGCGCCGTCCCGGCGATGCCCGGGGACCGGCCCAGCACCCGCGGCGCTCCCGGGTGCGCGAGCAGGTCGAACACCACCTCCCGGTCCCACTCGCCCAGCACCTGGCCTCCGGTGAAGAAGTCCCCTTCGTGCGCGTGCGCAGTGGGCAGCAGCCATCCGCCCACGCGCCGCAGCAGGGCCTGGGGCTGGAGCGGGGAGGCCTTCTCGAACAGGTAGATGGGACCCAGCACCATGCGCGCGGTGGTGAGCGCCACGCGCCAGCCCGTGTCGGTGGTGAAGGCGCCGACGGTGTCCTCGCCGGGCGCGAGCGCCGTGCGCAGCCCCATGCGGAAGGTGATGCTCCGGCCGCCGGTGCCGGACAGGCCGCAGGCGTGGACGCCCGCCACGAGCGCCCCGCCCAGCATCCAGGTGAAGGCACGGCGGGTGGGACGCATGACGTCGCTCATGGGCGGTCCTCCTGGAGGTCCAGGTACACGGTGAGGGTGCCGCGCACGGTGCGCGGGGCACCAGCGGAGAAGTGGCGCGTGGCCAGCAGGGACGCGGGCGCGTCGGGGCCGCGGAAGTTGGACACGTAGTTGAACTCGGACTCGCGCCAGCGCGCGTCCAGCAGGTTCTCCACCGTCACGCCCAGCTCCACGGCGCGCCAGCGGGCCCGCGCCGCCACATCGAAGAGGAAGATGGGGTCGCTGTAGCGATCCAACGGCAGGGGCCGGGGCCCGATGGCGCTGTGCCCCAGCGCCAGGCTCCACCCCACCGGCTGCCGGGCCACCGTGGTGGTGCCCCGCCACGCCGCGTCCACCCGGCCCAGCACCTGCGGGATGTACGGCAGCACCGCGCCGTCCCACAGCCGCCACGGCGAGGCCCCGGGCTCGGGCTGCGTCGCGCGGGCCCAGGCCAGGCTCGCCTGCACGTCCAGGCGCTGGTTCCACTGGAAGCGCGCGCTGCCGAAGGCGCCCAGCCGCTGCGACGGGCCAATGGGCTGGTTGCGCCCCGTCGTCTCGCTGAAGACCAGGTCCTGCGACACGCGCGTGGCGAACACCGCGCTGCGGACCTCCAGCCCAGCGGCGTCGCCGTCCCAGCGCCAGCCCAGGCCCGTCTCGCCGGAGGTCACCCGCGCGTACGGCGCGAACTCCGCGTCGGACAGGCCCGCGGCATCGCTGGAGCGCGCCGCCAGGCCCGCGCTGGTGAGCCACGTGAGGCGCGGCGTGAGGCGCACCTCCGCGCTGGCGCGGGGACTGGCGAAGAAGCCATAGGCCTCCACCGACTCCTCCGGCAGCCGCTCGCCCTCCCGGTCCGACGCCGGACGGTTCAGGTCCTCCACGCCGAAGAGGAAGGTGTCCACGCGCACGCCGCCCCGGAGCGTGAGCCCGTCCAGCGGGGTCCCTCGCAGCGACAGGTACGCGCCCAGGTTCGTGGTGCGCACCTGGTTGTCGAAGACCGTGGCGTAGGGCGCGCCGCCCTTGTCGCGCAGGCGCCGCGCGCGGGTGTGCACGTTGTCGTAGCGGGCCACGTAGCCCAGCTCCAGCGGCTGGGGCTGCCCCGCCCAGGTGAGGCCCGGGGTGTAGCGCCCGCGCAGCCCCACGGTGGTGCCCTGGTAGGACTGTTCGGTGTTGTCCCCGCGCTGCGCCTCTCCGATGGGGGGCGTGTCCTGGAGGAAGCCGGTGAAGTTCTCGCGGCTGCGCATCTGGCGGGCCACGGCGTAGGCCTGCTGCACGAAGCGCCCACCGCGCTCCAGCCGCGACACCAGCTCCAGGGACGCGAGGTGCCGCTGGTTGGCGCTGCCCTGGTTCGGGTCGTAGAGGCAGAAGAACTGCGAGTCCGCGTCCGGGTCGCACGGCAGCCGCGCGTCCACGACGTCCGTCTCCCGCACCACGCCCGCGGTGGAGTAGCGCGCGCCATAGCTGGCGCCAAACAGGCGCAGCCGCGTCTGTGCGCCCAGCCGCAGCTCCGTCTGCGCCATGAGGCCCGCGTTCGCGTACGCGCGGTTGGGGCCGAAGCCATGGCCCTGGCGCAGCAGCACGCCCACGAAGGTGGCGGAGGAGGACTCCGGCGGCCCCCACACCAGCGACAGCCGGCGCGACGCGAAGCTGCCGTAGCTGGCGGACGCGGTGATGCCCCGGCGCTCCAGCCCCAGTTGGTAGTCCACGGTGCCCGCCACGCCGAAGTCGCCCTGCGAAGGGTCATAGGGCCCCTCCGTCACGCGCAGCGACTGCACCAGTTCCGGGATGATGAAGTACGTGTCCGCGTAGCCGTGGCCGTGGGCATGGGACACCTCGTTGAGGGGCACGCCGTTGAGGCGCATCTCCACGTCCTTGCCCTCGCCCGCGTCGAAGCCTCGCAGGTAGACCGTCTCCGCGTGGCCCTCCCCTCCGTGGTTGGCGAGCATCACCCCCGGCGCCAGCAGCAGCAGGTCCGTGGCCGAGTTGCGCGGCACGTCCGCGAGCTGCCCCACCGTGATGTGGAAGTCCCCCACCGCCACCGGAGGAGGCGCGACCGCCTCCCCCCGCACCGTGGTGGAGAACACCGGCGGCTCCGGGACCGTGGAAGCCGGAGGCCCTGGCTCCAGCACGGGCGCGTCTGCGCCAGATAGGGACGGGCCTGGAGGAGAACCGGGCGGCTCGAACGTCACCGGCACGTCCACCTGGACCTCCAGCGGGGCCTCCCCCCGCCGCGCGGGCTCGAAGCGCCAGCGCAGGGCCGCCGCCATCGCCGCCCGGTCGAACGCCGCCCCGCCCGACTCGCGCACGTCCACCTGGGACACCTCGCCCCGGTCGTCAATCGTCAGGCGCAGCAGCACCCGCACGGGCTGCGTCAGCGCCGGCACGTCGGCTGGCGTCACCGGCGGGGCGGCCTCCACGGGCACCGGGGGGGTCACGGGGACTTCGGGCGACGCGCTCAGCAGCCAGAGCACCAGCGTCGGGATGAACACGGGCAACGACCTCGCTCGACGGCGACCGCCCGACGCAGGCGGTCCCCCGGACACCTGCCGTGGATATCGCAACCCATGCTTGACTTGCAACCATGTTACAAATACCAACCAAATGCATGAACGTTCGACACAGGTGGATGCGTCTTCCGCTGTGGCTGGGGGTGGTGGGGCTCATGGCCTCCGGGTGCGGGGAGACGGTGGGCCGGGGCGACGTGCGGCTGACGCTGAGCGGAGGGGACGGCACGCAGCGCGGCTACGCCGACCACCTCTTCCAGGACCGCTGGTCCGTGCAGTTCAGCAAGTACCTGGTGTCCGTGGGGGACTTCACCCTCACCTCCGCGGCCGGTGACGTGCACGCCTCGCCGGAGCACGTGCTGGTGGACGTGCAGAAGGAGGACGTGCCGCTCGCCGGGCTGACGGGCCTGGAGGCAGGGCGCTACGGGGTGGCCTTCCAGGTGAGCCCGCCAGAGGCGCGCACCGTGGCGGGCGCCTCCGTATCCGCGGACGACCTGGCGATGATGCGCGAGCGCGGCTTCAGCTACTTCGTGGAGGGCCGCGCGCAGCACCGCGACCCCACGCGGGGCCTCTACACCTTCCGCATGGGCTTCCCCGTGCGCGCGCGGATGGTGGATTGCGTCAACGGCGTGGACGGGACGCAGGGCCTGGTCGTGCCGGAGAACTCCGTGGCGGAGGCGGAGATCACCATTCACGCCGAGCACATGTTCTACGACCGGCTGGGCACCCACCGCGGCGTGCAGCTGCGCTTCGAGGCCATCGCCGCCACGGCGGACGCGAACCGCGCCATCACCCCGGAGGGGCTGGCGTCCCAGGACCTGCTGGACCTGCACGGGCTGGATGGAGGCGAGCTGCGGGACGAGCAGGGACAGCCGGTCCTCTACCAGCCCGGCGCCTACGACCTGCGCACGCTCCAGGCCTTCGTCACCCAGAGCATCGTGGACCAGGCGCACCTGAACGGCGGCGGGGTCTGCACCGCCGCCGCGCCGTAGCGCGCCCGGGGTCAGGGGCCAGCCCGCGAACAGGCGGGCCCCTGGACGGACGTCAGGCCTCGGGAGCGCCCTTGGCCTTGCGCTGCTCTTCGACCTCGCGCTTCACGTCATCCATGTTCAGCGCGCGGACCTGCTTGATGAGGTCCTCCAGCGCGGCCTGGGGCAGCGCGCCCGGCTGCTCGAACAGGAGGATGCCATCCCGGAACACCATGAGCGTGGGGATGGAGCGGATCTGGAAGGCGCCGGACAGGTCCGGCTGCGCGTCGGTGTCGATCTTCCCGAACGCGATGTCCTTGTGCAGCTCGGACGTCTTCTCGAACACGGGCGCGAACGCGCGGCACGGGCCGCACCAGGTCGCCCACCAATCCAGCACGACGATGCCGTCCTTGCCCACCGTCTCCTTGAAGTTGTCCTTCGTGATTTCGAGCGTCGCCATGAACGGCCTCTCCTTGTTCCGGGGTCCTTGAAGTCAGGTCCTGAGCAATCAGTCCTAACCCACCGACAGCAGTTCCACCTCGAACACCAGCGTGGCGTTGGGGGGAATCACGCCCGCCGCGCCGCGGGCGCCGTACCCCAGCTCCGGCGGGATGGTGAGCTTGCGGACGCCGCCCACCTTCATGCCCGCGACGCCCTGGTCCCAGCCCTGGATGACGTGGCCCGCGCCCAGGGGGAACGAGAAGCCCTGCCCCCGGTCCCGGCTGCTGTCGAACTTCTTGCCGTCCGTCAGCGTGCCCACGTAGTGCACGGTCACCTTCTTGCCCGCCGTGGCCTCGTCCCCGGTCCCCACCTTCACGTCTTCGATCTTCAAGCTCATGTGCGCGACCCCTGGGCGGGAATCCACCCTGGAAAAATGCGCACTTTAACGGTGCTCGCAGCCTTCCGCCGCCCTGAATGCCCGCCCGCTCGCCCAAAAACGACGGGGGCCCGGGGAACGGGCCCGACAAAAGAGTGGCGGCGAGGGTCCCGTCTCCGGGCTCCCCGCCGCCAGCTCCTGCCATGGCTTCGCGTCATCCAGGCGTCAGGTCAGAACGTGCCACCGACGTTCAGCGTCGCGTTGTAGCTACCACCGCCCGCCGGATCACCACCGCCGCTGTCGATGTTGGGAGCGAACTCCTTGTCGAACAGGAAGTTGTAGGAGCCGCGCAGGTCCGCCGTGAACTTCCCGAAGTGGCCGCGCACGCCCACGCCCGCGGGCACGTTGCCGACGGTGTCATCGCTGTAGCCCAGCGCCTCGCCGCCACGGAAGTTGTAGTCGCTGATGCCGATGCCGCCCAGCAGGTACGGCTGCACCGCCGTCGGCGCGAGGGCCAGCGTCAGGGCCGCCTGACCACCGTTGCGGATGAGGTCCGGACCGCTGTCAGCGCCCGCGATCCCCGCGTCCTTGATGTTGTTCAGGGCGCCGGTGTAGCCGACCTCGATGCCCAGCACGGACGTCGGCTTGAGCGACGCCGTCACACCTGCCGAGGGACCCGGAGCAATCTGCGGAGCCAGGGCGCCGGTGTAGCCTTCCACACCGCCACCGATGAGCAGCGTCAGGCCCTTCTGGTCGCTCTTGCTCTTCTTCTCCACCTCCAGCGGCTGGATGTCCTCACCGCTCACCGCCGACGGCTGGAAGTCCGTGGCCGCGGAGGGCGCCGCGATGCCGCTGCCACCCGTGGCGTCCGAGCTGGACATCCCGCTGTCCTGGGTGCCCATGCCGCTGGAAGGCTCCGGAGCCACCGGAGGCGCCGCCGCGGGAGGAGGAGGCGCCACGGGCGCGCTCGGCTGCGGGGCCATGATGCCACCGCTGCCGCCCGTCCCGGGCTCACCCACCGGCTCGCAGCGCAGCTGCTGGTTCAGGTAGATGGCCCCGCTGCCGCCGGTGCCGCTGCTGCTCACGCCCGGGTCGCTGGTGCTCAGGTCCTGGGAGCTCTGCGAGTCATCCATTGACGCGGCGCCGCTGCCCCCCGTTCCCTGGAGCGACTCATCCACGGGCGTCTCTTCGATGATGAGGTCCTCCTCCTGCACCGACTCCGGCGCCGCCTGCGCCGTGGAGTCCTTGTCCCCCTTGTCCTTGTGGACGGCGGTCTGCCCTGGAGGGCAATCCTTCTCCGCCTCCGCCGCGACCGCGCCCGTCCCGTACATGAGCGCCGCGACGGCGCCCGCCAGAATCTTCGCTTTCATCCCATGCCTCCATCGTCGACTGACTGACATGAAGGTTGTCGTGGGAATCACATCCGGCAAGCCATTGACTGGGAATCAAGGACAGCCGACCCGCCCGCTCGCCCAGCGAGCAGGGAGACGTGGTTTCAGAGCCACTTCACGGGGAGAGGGGGCCTGTTCGCCGCCCTGCCCCCCGTCAATGACAGACAAGCATCAGGCGTCGCGAAGCCACGCCGAACCGGTGACGACAGGCAATTGCAGTGCGCGTTCGCGGTCCAGGTCCAGGTTGCCGATGTGCAGCGACAGCGGCGCCTGCACCCACTTGTAGATGGACTGGTGGAACAGCTTCACGAAGCGGTCCACGTAGCCGCCCAGCGCGGTGGCGTCCACCTCCGGGAACATCGCGGTGAGGGCGGTGCGCATCTCCGACGGCGTGAGCTTCTCGCCCGCGTGCAGGTAGAAGCACGCGTCCAGGATGGGAAAGGGCATCAGCTCCTCCTCGCCCACCTGGTCGTGCGCGAGCTCCGGGCCCGCGGGCTTGGCCAGCACCTTGCGGATGCCCTCGAGGCCGGTGGTCTCCTGGAGGTAGTCCAGCAGGTACATCACCACCGTCTTGGGCACGTTGGCGATGACCGCGAGCGCGCCCATCAGGTCGCCGCCGATGGTGGTGTAGCCCACCGACTTCTCGCTCATGTTGCCCGTCTGGAGGAACAGCCCGCCGCAGGAGTTGCTCCAGTTCCACATGCGCTGCGCGCGGATGCGGGCCTGGATGTTCTGCTCGGTGATGGGCGTGAGCTTCGCGTCGCCCAGCATCTGCTGCGCGGCGGCCTTCTCCCGCTCGAAGGCCTCTTCAATGGACACCACCTGGAAGGACACGCCCAGCTCACGCGCGATGGTCTCCGCCGCGTCGCGCGTCTGCTGACTGGAGTAGGGGCTGGGCATGTAGAACGCCTGGATGAGCGACCCCGGGTCCTCCGGCCACACGCGCTTCGCGTACCGGTGCGCGATGAGCAGCGTCAGCAGCGAGTCCCGGCCGCCCGACAGCGCGATGCCGAACAGCTTGAAGGCGCGCGTCTTCTCGAAGTAGTCGCCCACGCCCAGCGCCAGCGCGTCGAGGATGTCCTCGCACAGCGCCACGCGCGCGGGCCTGCGGGTGTCCGGCGCGGGCAGGAAGAAGCTGCGGTGCGCGGGCACCGGATACGACAGCGTCTCACGCCGCGTCCGCACCACCGCCGTGCAGTCCAGGGTGGGCACCTTCACCCCGCCGGACGCCACCCAGGACTCGCGGTCCACGCGCCAGGTGGTGTTCTCCGTGCGCAGGCGCAGGGTGCGGTCCAGGTCCACCACGGCCTGGCTGTAGCCCTCCTGGAAGCGGGGCGTCTCCAGCACGTGGCGGCCGTTCTGGTTGATGAAGCCGCCGCCGTCGAAGATGAGGCCGTCGTTGCTGCCCACCGCGTTCGCGTACGCGATGGTGACCTGGTGGTCGGACGCCCGCGTGGCGATGAGCTCCCGGCGCGTGTCCCAGAAGCCCAGCCGGAAGGGGGACGCGGACAGGTTCACCACCAGCTCGCCGCCGGAGTACGAGCGCCGCCGCATGGGGCCGTCCGCGCTCCAGATGTCCTCGCACACCTCCGGCGCCACCACGCCGAAGTCGAACTGGAAGAGGTAGTCCCCCAGGGGCACGCCCTGGTGCGACTCCGCCATGCCCGGCTGGCCGTGGCCGAAGGTGCGGCCCTCGTAGAAGACGTTGTAGGTGGGCAGCTTCTCCTTGGGCACGAGCCCCAGCACCCGGCCGCCCGCCACCACCGCCGCGCAGTTGAGGCGCACGCCCTGCTGCGCGATGGCCACGCCCACGATGGAGACCAGGGGCAGCGCCGCCGTCTCCTTCGCGAAGCGCTCCAGCTGCGGCCACTGGTGGTCGATGAAGCCCTGCCACTGCACCAGGTCCTCGGCGGGATAGCCGGCGATGACCTGTTCGGGGAAGACGCCCAGCGTGACGTCCTCGGCCGCCATCTTCCGCGCCAGCGCCAGCACCCGGTCGGTGTTCGCCTGGAAGGCGCCCACGGTGGTGTTCACACTGGCGATGCCAATCTTCACGAGCCGCATGGTGCGTCGCTCTCCCTGGGACGGGGCGCGCCGCGCCCCCCTGGGCCCAGCAATGCGCGGGAGGGGTGGCCAGGGCAAGCGGATGGTGAAGGCCCCGGGCCCGGGCGTTCAGTTCCCCCAAACACCCGGGGCACACTCCGGCCGCCGCGCTAGTTCAGGGGACCGCTGGGGCGCATGGGCTGCAACTGCCCCAGCAGGTCGCTCAGGTCCCCCAGCACCATCTCCAGCCGTCGCCGGACGTCCAGCTCCACCAGCAGTTCCTGGCGGCGCGTGGGCTCCGGCACCACCGCGGACGCGACCACGTCCGCCAGCATGCCCCCGCCCGCGCGCGCGGCCACCGGCAGCAGGTTCTCCGCGAACGAGGGCGGCACCCGGCCGGCCAGCTCGAAGACGGCCTGGCGCAGCTGCTCCTCCTCCGGGCCCGTGTAGGCCAGGTCCGGCAGCGGCTGGGCGCGCACCTGGCGGTACAGCTTGTCCGCGGGCAGCTCCTCCACCAGCCGCACCCGGCTGACGCCCTGCAGGAGGATGTTGTAGCGCCCGTCCTCCACCTGCTCGTCCCACACGATGACGCCCGCGCACAGCATGGGCTGCAGGGTGGGCCGGCCCTCGTACGAACCCTCCCACCCCGTCTCCAACTGGCCCAGCGCCAGGACGCGGTCGGTGGCGAGCGCGTCCCGGACCAGGTCCCGGTAGCGGGGCTCGAAGATGTGCAGGGGGATGACGGTGTGGGGAAACAGGACCGCCGACGGCAACGGAAAGACCTTCAGCGCACTGGCGGCGCGTTCCACGCGTTCTTGAGCGGTCATGGTTGGGGCACCCTTTCCACGTTGTAAGCCCGCGGGACACGGGTCGCATTCCAATCAAGCAGGCATCCTGGGCGGGTCCCCCGCTGGCAAGGGCCCCGGGTTCCGCTAGGGTGCGCCGCCGCATGTCTTCAATCGACCCGTCCGTTCCGCCCCCCCAGACCCCTCCGGCCCCGACCGTGGCTCCCGCCGACGCGCCCAAGGTGTCCTGGTATCGCCGGCTGTACCTGCGCGTGGAAGCCGCCGCCTCCACGCCCCACGCGCTGGCCACGATGTTGGCGGTGGCCGTGGTGGACGGCTCCATCTTCCCCATCCCGCCCTTCGCCATCCTGATTCCCATGGTGCTCGCCCAGCCGAAGAAGTGGGTGCGCTACTGCCTGCTGGGCACCCTGGCGAGCCTGGTGGGCGGCCTCATCGGCTACGGGCTGGGCGCGTTCGTGGGGGAGGGCATCACGCAGCTGTTGAACATCGACCTGAATGTGCGCGTGGACCGCTTCGGCGTGTCCGGCACGGTGGGCGAGCTGCTGGGGCGCAACTTCTGGGTGCTGGCGCTGCTGTGCTCCATCCTGCCCACGCCGTTCAAGATCGTCGCCATTGGCAGCGGGCTGGTGTCCGTGCCGCTGGAGCAGTTCCTGGTGGCGTCCGTCATCGGCCGCTCGGTGCGCTTCTTCCTGGTGGGCAGCGTGGTGCGCTTCTTCGGGCCCACCGCGCGCAAGTGGCTGCGCGTCTGACGCGCTAGCCTCGGCGCGCGCCGCCCACCGCGCCCCGCGCCACCACCTCCGGAGGCCCGCCGCCCGCCAGCGTGGCCTCCACCGTGGCCAGCAGCACGTCCGGGCGCACGGGCTTCTCCAGCACGCGGTTGGCCACCGTCTCCACGAACACGCGCCCCTCCGGGGAGGACGCGCCGCCGGAGATGAACACCAGCCGGGACACCAGCGCGGGCGCCTGGGCCACCAGCCGCCGGTACACCGCGATGCCGTCCATGCCCGGCATCTGCAGGTCGCACAGCACCACGTCGAAGGACTCGCCCTGCCCCACCCGCGCCAGCGCGGCCTCGCCGTCCGTGACGATGACGACGTCGTGGAAGGGCTCCAGCAACAGGCGCATGGACTGCGCCAGCCGGGGCTCGTCGTCCACGATGAGCACCCGTCCCCGCCGCCCACAGGAGGACGCCGGGAGCCCGGCCTCCTCCGCCTCCGCGCCGCGCGCGGCCTGACGGGAGGACGCCGTCACCGGTGAGGGCCCCGCGCTCCGCACGGTCGCGGGCGGCAGCAGCACCGTGAAGGTGGCCCCCTGTCCCGGCACGCTGAGCACGCGCAGCTCACCGCCGTGCGCGCGGATGATCTGCTGGCAGATGGCGAGCCCCAGGCCGGTGCCCTCCTCGTTGCCCTTGGTGGTGAAGAACGGGTCGAAGATGCGCGGCAGCACGTCCGGGGGGATGCCCCCGCCGGTGTCCTCCACCTCCACGCACGCGTGGCCGGCCGCGTCCGTGCGGGTGCGCACGCGCACCTCGTGGCGGCCGGGGTCGCCTTCCGGGATGGCCTGCATGGCGTTCACCAGCAGGTTGAGCAGCACCTGCCCCAGCCGCGCCTCGCTGCCCAGCACCCGGGGCACCTTCCCGAACGACTCCACCAGCCGCGCGCGGGGCCTGAGCGCGTGCAGCACCACGCGCACCGCGGGCGGCACCAGCGCGTTCAGGTCCACCAGCCCGTGCTCGGGGGACTCCTCGCGGCTGAACACCCGCAGGTCCCTCACGATGAGGCGGATGCGCTCGGCGCCCTCCTGCGCCCCGCGCACGCTGCCCAGCGCGTCGCGCACGCCCGCGGGGGCCCCGGCGCCCTCGGCCGCGAGGCTGCGCTGGGCGGCCTCCAGGTTCAGCGCCAGGTAGGCCAGCGGGTTGTTGATTTCATGGCCCACGCCCGCGGCCAGCGTGCCCACGGCGGCCACGCGCTCGGCGGCCACCAGCCGCGCCTGGAGCTCCTTCGTCGCGGTGACGTCGCGGTGGGTGGCCACGAAGTGCGTCACGGCCTCGCCGTTGGCGCGCACCGGGGACAGCTGCATCTCGCTCCAGACGCGCGTGCCGTCCGGCCGCTGCAGCACCACCTCCGCGCGCAGCGAGCGCTCCTCGCGCAGCGCATCCTCCAGCTGGCGCGGTTCGCTGACGTCGGGCGACGCCAGCAGCGCCCCGGGCGCGGTGCCCACCAGCTCCTCGCGCCGCCGGCCCACCAGCGCGCACAGGGCCTCGTTGACGAACACCGTGTTCAGCACGCCCGGCTCGCGCACCTCGCAGATGAGCACGCCTTCGTGCACCGCGCGCACGGTGGTGGCGAGCAGCTCCAGCATCTCCACCGCCTCGCGGCGCTCGGCGCGCGCGGCCGCGAGCAGCAGGCCCGTCAGCGACGTGATGCCGATGAAGAGCTGGAGCACCACCAGCCCGCGCGGAAGCAGGTCCACCGTGTAGAACGGCCCCAGCCCCCGCGCCGTGC
Organism: Corallococcus sp. BB11-1; assembly: GCF_026626625.1. Taxonomy (NCBI): domain Bacteria; kingdom Pseudomonadati; phylum Myxococcota; class Myxococcia; order Myxococcales; family Myxococcaceae; genus Corallococcus; species Corallococcus sp. BB11-1. Next base: position 33,059 of record NZ_JAPNJY010000042.1, read on the forward strand.
CGGCGATGGCCGCCAGCGCGATGAACAGCGACGACAGCGCCGCGCCCCGGGGCCCGCAGCGCAGGGCCGCCCAGGCCGACAGCGGGAAGAGCAGGAACGTCAGCGCGTGCGCCTGACCGGAGCCCGGCTGGGGGAAGGCGAAGACGCCCACGCACACCGCCACCATCGTCGCCGGCAGCACCCACGTCTCCCACGTCCAGTTCCAGCGCGCGCGCCAGGACCCGAACAGCAGCAGCAGCGGCGGCGTCACCAGCACCATGCCCAGCAGGTTCGACATCCACCACAGCCACGCGGAGGCCGCCCACTGCGCGTGGGGCACCAGGCCCCCCAGCACCAGGCTCAGCGAGCCCAGCCCGGAGCCCAGCAGCGCGCACAGCGCGGCCCCGCCGCCCAGCCACACGACGTCGCGCACGCGGTGCAGCTCCCGCGAGCACGCCACCCGGCGCAGCAGCAGGGCCCCCAGCACGGCCTCCAGCGTGGCCCCGGCGGCGACGCCCAGGCCCACCAGGGGGGACACGTCCAGCGCGAGCGCCACCGTCCACGCGCCCAGGAGCACCGCGGGCCAGCGCGACACGCCCCACAGCAGCAGCCCCCCCAGCGCCACGCCCGACGGCAGCCAGACGGCGCTGATGTGGCTGCCCTCCGCGGCCAGCGACAGGCCGGCGCGCGCGGCCGCGAGGTAAACGCCCGCGAGCGCGATGACCTCCACCAGGCCTCCACCCTGGAGCGCCGCCGCCACACGGGCCTGATGCCGAGCTTGGATGGTCACTCCCCCCGTCGTTCCAGGCCTGGACACCGCGACCTCAGGGCCGGAAGAACATGCGTCATGCTAGCGGGGACGGCGCAGCGTTGCACCCCACCCCACAGGCCGACTGCCGGGCAGGCAGGAGGGCGTCACGGCCGGCGGTGCACGGGGGATGCAATGGGGGACACACCGGGACGTATCAGGGGGCAAGGAGGAACGAATCCATGTCGCGTCCCGGTCTTGCTGCGCTGTTGTCGTTCTTCATCCCTGGCGTGGGGCAGATCTACAACGGAGACATCCTGCGGGGCGTCTTCTGGCTCATCATCACCCCCGGCTTCTGGCTGGGCACGGGCGGCCTGCTGGGCTGGGTGTGCCACATCATCGCCGCGGCCACGGCCTACAACCGCGCGGAGGACCGCGAGCGCCTGCGCTACGGCGCTGGCTGAGCCCCTCGCCGGACATGAAAAAGGGGCCTTCCAGCCCCCTCCCTGCCGCCGCCCCGGCGCCTTCACAGGCCGGGGCGGTTTTTCATGCGCACCGCATCAGTCGTTGAACGCATCAGGCAGCGGCTGCGGCCCGGGGATGATGCCGGCGATGTCCGGATCAACGTCACCGGCAACGCGCTCGGGACGCTGATCCTTCTCCGTCTTGCGCTCGGCCTTCTTGGTGTCCTTCTCGCGCTGCTTCTGCTGGCGCGCCATTTCCTTCTGCCGCTTCGTGGACCTTCCCTGCATGGGACCTCCCGGGAAAAATTGGCGAATAAAGAGGCCCGGCCTCGTTAAGGCCGGACCTCGTGGGTGAGTGAAGAGCAGCCGAGCCGGAAGGCTCAGACCGGACGGACGTTCTCCGCCTGCAGACCCTTGGGGCCCTTCTTCACTTCGAACTCCACCTTCTGGCCCTCGGCCAGGCTGCGGAAGCCATCCGCCACGATCGCCGAGTGGTGGCAGAACACATCCGGCCCACCACTGTCCTGCGTGATGAAACCGAAGCCCTTCGCATCATTGAACCACTTCACCGTACCGCTTGCCATAATCTGCTTCCTTGTCCCACTGGCAGGCAGGCTTCATCGCCAGCCCGCCCGCCCCTGCATTCGGGGCCTAGACGGCGCCTTAACCCTGAACAGGCATGAAGTCGAGCCGGGAACCACTCCCGTCCTGGCTTCACGCCGTCGAAGGTAACAACCCGGGTCGTGCGGTGAAACGCCTTCTCGGGCCGGTCCATTTCCCGCTGGCTGACGCTCCGGCCAGCCAGGAGTGACACCCCCAAGGGGCCCGGGTGTTGAGGAATAGTTTCCGCCCCTGAACACTTCCACTCCGACGTGTCCTATCCTGGGGCCGCCCATTCCACCCTGTTGTTCCGAACCCTGAGGCGAACCCCCCCGTGACCAACCCCACCCGTGTGACCTTCGGCCAGCGCGATGCGTCCTTCGCGGAGGACCTCAAGCGTCGGGTCTCCGAATACTTCGAGACCCGGAACCTGTCCCAGCGGGCCAACGGCGCCATGTACGTGAAGGCCCTGGCCATCCTGGGCTTCACCTTCGGCGTCTACGGGCTGCTGCTGTCGGGGTGGTTCGGTCCGTGGGCCATGCTGGGGCTGGCGGTGCTGATGGGCGTGGGCATCGCGGGCATCGGCTTCTGCGTGGGCCACGACGGCGTGCACGGCTCCTACAGCGACAACGCGCGGGTGAACTCCGTGGTGGGCCTGGCGTTCGACCTCATCGGGGCGAACAGCTACATGTGGCGCATCACCCACAACGTCCTGCACCACACGTACACGAACATCCAGGACATGGACGAGGACCTGACGGTCAGCCCGCAGCTGCGGCTGTCGCCGCATTCCGAGTGGAAGCCTTACCACCGGGCGCAGCACCTGTACGCGTTCCTGGCCTACTCGCTGACGACCGTCTTCTGGGTGTTCGCCAAGGACTACAAGTACTTCTTCCAGAAGGACCTGGGCCCCTACAAGGACAAGAAGCACGCGCCGGCCGAGTGGGCGCGCCTCATTGGCATGAAGGCCGTGTACTACGGCTGGACGCTGGTGATTCCGTGGATGGTCCTGAACGTCACCTGGTGGCAGTTCGCGGTGGGCCTGCTCGCCATGCACATGACCGCGGGCTTCATCCTGGGCATCGTCTTCCAGCTGGCCCACGTCGTGGAGGACACCGCCTTCCCCCTGCCGGATCCGAACGGCACGGTGGAGGACGCGTGGATGGTGCACCAGCTGCGCACCACGGCGAACTTCGCCCGCAAGAACCGGCTGCTGAGCTGGTACGTGGGCGGGCTCAACTACCAGATCGAGCACCACCTGTTCCCCAAGGTGTGCAGCATCCACTACCCGGCGCTGAGCGAAATCGTGCAGGCCACCGCGAAGGAGCACGGCCTGCCCTACCCGGAGTCGGAGACCTTCCTGGGCGCGGTGGGTTCGCACTACCGGATGCTCAAGCAGCTGGGCCGCGCGCCGGCGGCCGCCACCGAGCCGAAGCTGGCCGTGGCCGCCTGATCCACCGTCAGCGGCGAATGAAGCACCCGGGGCCGTCCTCCTTCATGGGAGGCGGCCCCTTCGCTTTGCGGGGCCCCCGAGGCCCCGGGCAGGGGCTCAGGCGCTGCGCAGCGCGGCCAGCAGGTCCGCCGCCGAGGACACGACGGCCTTCGCCCCGTGCGCCTCCAGCTCCGCCGGCCGGAAGCCCCAGGTGACGCCCACGCCGTACATGCCCGCCGCCTTCGCGGTGTCCATGTCCACGGAGGTGTCCCCCACGAAGCCGCACGCGGCGGGCGCCACGCCCAGCTCCGCCGCCAGCGCCAGCGCCGCCGTGGGGTCCGGCTTGCGGGGGATGCCCGGCCGCTCCCCATACACGGCCGCGAAGGACACCCCGGGCAGGAGCCGCGCGGCCAGCCGCTTCACGAAGTCGTCGGACTTGTTGCTGAGCACGCCCAGCCGCACGCCGTCCGCCGCGAGCGCCTGGAGCACGTCCACCACGCCCGGGTAGGGGCGCGTGCGGTCGAACAGGTGCGCGTCATAGTGGCCGTGGTAGGTGGCCAGCACCCGGCCCTGGAGCGCGGGGTCCGCCCCGCCGGTGGCCCGGTGCGCGAGCTGCGACACGCCCTCCCCCACGAAGCGCAGGTAGGCGGCCTCCGGGTGCGGGGGCAGGCCGTGCTGCTCCAGGGCGTGGTTCATCGCCGCGGCGATGTCCCCCAGCGAGTCCACCAGCGTCCCATCCAGGTCGAAGAGCACGGCGCCAAGGGGCATGACGAAAGAGGCCTTTCTTCAAAACGAGAACGCCCCGACCCACGAAGGGGTCAGGGCGTCCGTGATTCAGGAGCGGAGCGTCGAAGCCTAGTGCGCGAGGGCGGCGGTCTTCTCACCGCCGGCCTGGATGACGGCGAAGTTGATGTTGTTGTAGCCCGCCGTGGCGCAGCTGAACATCACGCGCTTGATGACCTTGAACTGAACGTCCTTGTTGGCCTGGATGTTCACGTCACCCTTGAAGGTCTCCGTGCCACCCGCCATGGAGTGGAGGTCCTCGAACTGCTTCTTCATGTCCCGCAGCTTCTCTTCCAGCGCGGGGATGTTGAGGTACTCGTCCTTGGTGAGGTCCTCCACCCGGCCGACGATGGTGCCCGACACGCTGACCTGGTCGTTGGACACCATCACCACCGGGTGCATCTCCACTTCCTTCACGTTGACCGCTTCGGGAAGGACGATGTCCTTGGTCATCATCAGCACCTCGCCCGTCGCGGAGAAGTTCGCGATGAGGAAGAGCACGATGATGACGAACATGTCGACGAGAGGCGTGATGAGCAGATCCGCGTTCCCGTTCTTCTTGCCGTGCCCACCGCCGTGGCCGAAGACCTTGGAGTGCTCCAGCCGCTTGCCGTACCGCTTGCCCGGAACCTTGATACCCATGGCTTGAAGTGCTCCTGTTAGCCCATCGCCGCGGACACGGACACCTGGGGCAACCCAGAGCCAATGCACTCGTCGATGATGCGAACCAGGTCCTCGTAGCGGACCAGGTCCTCGGTCTGGAGGGTGATGGCGGCCTGATCCGGCAGCTGCGCCTTCAATTCCTTGAAGCGCGCCACCAGCTTGGTCAGGTCCGGCCGGCCCTTGTCATCCCGGGTGAGGGGAATGGGGTCGAAGGCGCTCTGGTCGGCGGTGAGCCGCATCTCCGTGGGAGACACCAGGAGGGTGAGCTGGACCGTCTTGGTCTTCTCCTCCTCCTGCTGCTCGTCCGAAGAGGCTCCGCCGGCCTGCGACACCTGGAGACGGCCGATCTGGGTCCAGACCGCCGTCATGATGAGGAAGCTGATGGTCACTGCCATCAGGTCGATGAAGGGCACCATGTTGATGGCGGTGTCGAGTGGCTTCTTGCCACCCTTCCCACCTGTGCCCAGATCCATTCCGCCGGCCATGGCGACTACCTCCCTGCTCTACCGCGCTCTTCGCGCACGAACGACGTTTCAAGAAGACTCTGGGAACGGACGCGCCTGTCTGGGTCCACCACTTCGGGGCTACCAGACAGCGCGCCGGTGCATCCGGTTCCAACCTGGCGCTGCTTGAGGAGGACTACTCCTCCGCGTGCGCGTGGGCGGCGGCCGGGATGTTCAGGTTCTTGAACTTGTCGCGGTTGGCCACGATGAGGTTCAGCACGGAGACGCTGGTCTCATTGATGTCGTTGATGATGCCCTGGGTGCGGCCCATCAGCACGGAGAAGGCCACCAGCGCCGGGATGGCGGTCAGCAGACCGAAGCCCGTGCAGTTCATGGCTTCAGAAATACCGTTCGCGAGAATGGTCGCCTTGTCGGCCGGGTTCACGTTCGCCACGGCCTCGAAGCAGGTGATGAGACCGTTCACCGTCCCGAGCAGGCCGGCGAGCATGGCCGCGTTGCCGAGCATCGCCAGGTAGCCCGTGCGCGCCTCCAGCTTCGGCGTCTCACGCAGGCTGGCCTCGTCGAGCGCCGCCTGGACCTCTTCCTGGCCCTTGGGGACGTTCATCAGGCCGGCCTTGACGACGTTCGTCAGCGGCGTGTTCTTCTGGCCGGCCACGTAGTTGATGGCCTTGTCCAGGTCGCCCGCGTAGATGTGCTTCTTCAGCCCGCGCAGGAAGCCTTCCTTGTTGATGGAGGCCTTGCCGAACAGGACGATGCTGCGCTCGATGATGATGGCGAGCGCCACCACGAGGCACAGCGCGATGGGGTACATGCCCGCCTGACCGGACTCCCAGCGGCGACCCAGCTCCTGCATGAACGTCTCATTGCTGCCGCCTGCGTTGGCAAGAATGGACAGATTGGTCACAAACCCCAGGTTCATCACTGATGGCCTCCAAATGGGCGGCGAGACTCGCGCTTGCGAGCCGTTCCGGATTGCTTCCAACCGGGTGGACATCCACCCAGGCCGTCAGCAGGAATAAGGGATCACGGTGGCGCGAGTCTAGGAACCGCTTCCAGACGTGTCAAGGCAGGCACCCCCAGCGTTAGTTACTGAAATCTCACAGGAATTTTGCGTTGGCGCGCGGCTTGCCAAGCCGCTGCACAGGCCGCAGCCGAGCCCTTTCCAGCGGCTTCCGCCCCAACCGTGCCAGCGATTTGGGGGCTCCTGGAGGCCGTGCTAGGGCGGGAAACCATGGCCAGGAAGCGCATCGGGGAGCTGCTGGTGGAACGGGGCGCGATCACGCCCGCCCAGCTTGAGGCAGGACTCACGGCCCAGCGGCAGACGCGGCAGCGGCTGGGGGTGACGCTCATCGGGCAAGGCGCCATCACGGAGGCGACGCTCGCCCAGGCGCTGAGTGAAGCGCTGGGGATGCCCCAGGTGGACCTGGCGGCGATCACCCCGGACTGGGCGGCGGTGCACCTGCTGCGCGCGCGCTTCTGCGAACAGCACGACCTGTTCCCCTTCGCGTTGGAGAGCGTGGGGGGCCGGCGCCAGCTGGTGGTGGCCATGGCGGATCCGCTCAACCTCACCGCCATTGAAGAGATTGAGTTCACCAGCGGCCTGAAGGTCAGCGGCCGGGTGACGGCGCTGTCCGCCGTGCGCGGCGCCATCCTGCGCTACTACCACAAGGTGCCCGTGGCGGCCGGCCCCAGGGCAGGGGCGACGGGCCCGGCGCCTGCAAGGCCTGCAAGGCCCGCTCCGCCGCCCGCGCGCGCGCCGGTGCCGGTGGACGACGACGAGGAGGTCATCGTCGGGGAGGAGCTGCCGGCGTCGGAGAAGACGCAGCGCACGTCGCTGGCGGACCTCATCCGCGAGCGCGAGGAGCAGGCGAAGCGCCGCCGGGGTGGCGGCGCGGGCACGGCCGCGGCGGGAGAGAAGCCCAAGGCGCCCGCGGGGGGCGTGCTGGACGACCTGGACTACCTCTTCGGGCAGGCGGCGCGCGAGGAGCCGGACCGGCTGGAGGAGCTGGAGCGCCGCTTCTGGGCGCTGATGCGCATCATGGCGCGCAAGGGCCTGCTGACGAACGAGGAGTTCCGGCGCGAGCTGGATGACGAGGCCGGCGAGGGCTGAAGCTCCCCCCGCGCGGCCCCTGGCCACCGCGCCCTCAGTCCACGGCCAGCGGCAGCCGCACGGTGAAGGTGGTGCCCTGCCCCACCGTGCTCTCCACGCTGAGCCGGCCGCCGTGGTTCTCCACGATGCCCTGGCAGATGGAGAGGCCCAGGCCCGTGCCGCGGCCTTCCGGCTTGGTGGTGAAGAAGGGCTCGAAGATGCGCGACAGGTTGCGCGGCTCGATGCCGGTGCCGGTGTCGCGCACGCGCACCACCGCCTCCTGCCCCTCCTGCGCGGTGACGAGGTGCACGGCGCCGCCCGGCGGCATCGCGTGGCAGGCGTTGGTGATGAGGTTGACGAACACCTGCACCAGGTTGGCGCGCACGGCGGCCAGCGGGGGCACGTCGCCCGCGTACTCGCGGTGCACGGTGACGCGCGCCTGGGACACGACGTGCTCGCAGAAGCCCACCGCCATGTCCACGACGGCGTTGAGGGCCACCCGCTCCGGCCGGTCCTGCGCGGGCCGCGCGTAGCTCACCAGGTCGCGGGTGAAGCGCAGGATGCGGTGGCTGCTCTCCAGAATCTTGCGCAGCTTCTCCTGGTCCGCCGGGTTCGCGCCCGGCGTCAGGCGCGAGCGCTGGAGCAGCGCGTCCGCGTAGGTGGCCACCGCCGTCATGGGGTTGTTGATTTCATGCACCACGCTGGCCGCGAGCTGCCCGATGGAGGCCAGCTTCTCCGCGTGGATGATGCGCTTCTCCAGCTCCTTCACCACCGTGACGTCCTGGCCAATGGCGATGACGCCCTCCACCTCCCCCGGCTGGGTGAGCATGGAGGAGGTGGCGAAGGACACGCGCACCTCGCCGCCCTCGCGGGTGAGCAGGCGCGTCTCGAAGTTGTTCACGGACTCGCCGCGCATGGCCGCCGCCAGCACGGGGGCCAGGCGCAGCTGCTCGCTGTCCGCCACCAGGGAGGACAAATCCCTGCCCAGCACCTGCTCCTTGGCGAGGCCGGTGAGCGCGCTCAGCGCCTGGTTGAAGACCACCACCTGCTTGTCCCGGTTCACCACCAGGATGAGCGCGTTGGCCTTCTCCAGCAGCTCCTCCAGGTACTTGCGCACGAACGTCAGCTCGTCGATGAGCTTGGCGTTCTTCACCGCCACGGCGACCTGGCTGGCCAGTTGGAGCAGCACGCGCTCGTCGTGCGCGATGTCCGCGTCCAGGCCGTCCGGGTACTCCATGTTGATGGCGCCGAAGAGCTGGCCGCTGGCGACCAGCGGGGCGCTCACCGCGCGGGTGCTGCCGTGGAAGAGCAGCGGCACCTCTTCGGAGATGGACACCCGGCCCTGCGGCAGGGCGGAGAGCGCCAGGTTCGTCTTCTCCACCGAGCGCTGGAAGAGCACCAGCGGTTCGTGCGCGCCCTCCTTGAGCCGGCCTTCGGCGTAGAGCGACGTGAGCCCGCCGGTGCGCGCATCCACGATGCGGATGCAGAAGGAGCGGCTGGGAAACAGCTCCTTCACCCCGCGCGCCACCGCGGCCACCAGCTCCTCCTCGCCGCCCACCTCCGCCACGCTGCGGCCCAGGTCCAGCAGCACGCCCTCGGTGCGCGCCTGCTCCAGCAGGGCCCGCTCCGCCACCACCAGCCGGCCGCTGATGACCTCCGTGTCCACGCGGGCGCGCACCGCCACGGTGTCCGCCTTGCGCGACAGGGTGAGTACCAGCGACGTGCCGCTCGCCAGCACCAGGTCCACCTCGTGGGACTGGCCGTCCTCCGGGGCGCTGGCGCCCGACAGGGCCTCCTCCACGTCGTCCACGCCCATGCCGTGCGACTCGCAGAAGCGGCGCAGCGCGGGGTTCACGGCCGCGACGCGCAGGGCGGCGTCACAGATGGCCGCGGGCTCGTCCAGCGCGTCGAAGAAGGCCTGGAAGGCGTCGGGAGTCGGGGTCCCGGGCGGGCGCACGGCGCGGACCTCACTCTTCATGGGACGTCGCCTTGTCCAGGTCGAGGATCTGCTGCGCCCCCACGTACGACTTCGTCTCGTAGCGGGTGATCTTCCCGATCTTCCGGACGATCTCCGCCATGCGCTCCGCCTCGCGGTAGATGATGTCCACCGGCCTCCAGGCGAAGTCGTCCTCCTTGAGCTTGCGCTTGAGCAGCTCCGCGTAGCCCATCACGGAGGTGAGGGGCTGGTTGAGCTCATGGGCCGCGGTGCCGGCGAGCGCGACGATGACCGCGCTCTTCTCGCTCTCCTCCAGCCGCGTCTCCACGTCCGACAGCTTGCGCTCCAGCTGCACGCGGTCCCGGAGGTCGGTGAAGATGCCCACGCTGAAGGACTCGCGGCCGCCCTCGTAGACGATGGAGGCCGTCATGTTGACGGGCACGCGTTCGCCGGAGCGGTGCACCAGCTCCTGGCGGATGAGGGACAGCCGGCCCCGGCCGCCCAGCTCCGGGCTGCGGATCTGCGCCATCACCCGCTGCGCGACGCCGGGCGGGTAGAGCTGCAGGACGGTGAGCTTCTCCTGGGCCTCCGCGGCGGAGTAGCCGCACATGGCCTCCGCGCCCTTGTTGAAGAGGATGATGCGCCCCTTCAGGTCCGCGGCGATGATGGCGTCCACCGACGAGTCGATGAGGCGCTCCAGGAAGTCCTTCGTGTTGCGCAGCTCGTCCTCCAGCTTGCGCGCGTGCGTCACGTCGCGGAAGGACAGGATGGTGGCCGCGTCCTCGTCGCGCAGCGGCGCCGCGGACATGGACAGCGTGAGGCAGCGGCCGGCGGGCGTGCGCACCACCACGTCCACGCCCGAGCGCGCCTCGCCCCGCGACGCGGACGTCACCAGCTCCATGAGGACGCCTTCGTCCAGGGGCTGGGTGATTTGATTGAGGTGCTTGCCGCGCGCCTCGTTCGCGGGCGTGTCCAGCATCTGCGCGCCGGAGGGGTTGAGCGACAGCACCCCGGCCTTGTCGTCGAGGATGGCCACGCCCTCGCTGACGTGGGCGAAGAAGAGCTGGTAGGGCTTGAACGACGCGGCCTTCTCCTCCGCCGCCAGCCGCGCGGTCTGCACCGACTGGAGCACCGACGCGCTCCTCAGGGCCACCGCCGTCGCGTGCGCCACGGTGGTGAGGAAGTCGATTTCGCGCGTGCTGAAGGTCCGGCGCCGTCCTGCCGCGCGCAACAGCAGCACGCCCCGCACCTCGCCCCGGATGGGCAGCGGCAGCGCCGCGATGGCATGGATGCCCCGGGCGGCGACGGCCCGGCGCTCCAGGTCCCCCAGCAGCGGGTGCGTGGCGGCTTCCTGCATCACCACGGGCTTGCCGGTGCGCACCACCTCGCGGATTTCAGGGTAGCGCGCCAGGTCGATGCGCAGGTTCTTGAGGCCCGGGTCGTCGCTGGCGGCGACGATGATGCCCTCGTCCGCGCCGCCGCCCAGCATCACCAGCGTGGCGCGCGCGATGTCCAGCTGCTCCGCCAGGCGCCGCGTCACGCCGTGCAGGAGCGCCTCCACGTCGGAGCTCTCCGCGTAGTCGGCGGTGAGCTCCAGCAGCAGCGCCAGGTCCGTCTGGCTGCGGGCCTGCTCCTCGCGCTCGCGGTGGCGTTCGGCGGCGCGCTGCAGGCGCCAGGTGAGCTCGTGCGCCAGCCCCTGGTGGGTGAGGATGTCGGTGGGGCGCAGCGTGTCCACGGCGGCGAAGCCGCGCGGATCCGGCGACACCAGCGCGATGAGCGTGAGGTGCGGGCCGTTGAGGGACGTGAGCAGTTCCACCACCGCGGGGCCGCAGCCGGGCGCGGTGAGGTCCACCAACGCCAGGGCGGCGTCGTCCGGGTCGTCCACCACGCGCAGCCCCGCGCGCCCGGCGGCGGCGTTCAGGGGGTCGCGGGCAACCGAGACCGGGGGGACGAGGACGATGCCGAAGGCGGGTTCCGACGGGGCCGACACGGGGGCGGAAGACTCCGGAGCGAGGGGCCCGGAGTCTACACCGCCCCGTGGGGTCAGGGGCAGCCTGACTCGAAAGCCCCCTGGTCCGGCGCGGCCCCACAGAAGGGCAGGCCCAGCGACAGGCCCGCCTCGCGCGCGGCGGAGGCCGGGGTGAGGCGGTAGTCATCCGCGCCCGTGTCCACGAAGCCGGGGGCGCGCTCCTGGGAGCGCTTGTCCAGGCCGGCCTTCGAGCGCCACTCCGCCAGCCCCATGGCGGCGTTGTCCAGGCGGAACGTCGCCGCGCCCCCGTTGAGGAAGAAGAGGTTGCCGTCCATCACGGCGCCGCTCCGACCCGAGCCCCCCCGCGCGGCGAGCCCACAGCCGGCGAAGATGTTGTTGCGCACGTCCAGGCCCTGGCTGGCGCCGCTCGCGCCCTCGCCGAAGATGAGGCACGCGCCGCTCAGGTTCCACACGGTGTTGTGCTGCACCTTCACGCTCACGGAGGTGTCCACGCGGATGCCGGTGCCCTCCTCGCCCTCCGAGTCTCCCAGGCCGTCGTGGATGAGGTTGCGGCGGATGATGACGCGGGTGGGCGGGGCGCCCTCGCGGTAGCCGCCAATCTGGATGGCGCGCGCGTTGGCGTAGAGGACGTTGTCCTCCAGCGTGACGTCCGAGGGGGACAGGTGCACGACGATGCCCTCCCCCGCGGCGGAGGACACACCGCGGTGGTTGTAGATGGTGTTGCCGCGCAGCGTGACGCGCGTGCACGTCTTGATGTCCGCGCCGTTCTCCCGGTTGTCGTGGAGCTTGTTGCCCTCCACGAGCAGGTTGTCGAACGGCGTGCCGGGCAGCGTGGCGCCGCCCTCCGGGCCCAGGCACTGCACGCCGTCACCGGAGTTGTGGTGGATGTCGTTGCCGCGCACCACCACGTTGCTCGCGGAGGTCTGCACCGCGACGCCGTGGCTGTCCTCGTCTCCCTTGTCGAAGTGGGAGATGTCGTTGTCCTCGATGAGGACGTCGTGGGCCTTCTCCGTCACGTAGACGCCCGCGCCCTCCGTGCCGTTCTTCACGATGCTGTTCTTCAGCACGCCGTGGTGCGCGCCCGCGCCCCGCCACATCACCGCGAAGGTGGACTCGCCGCCCACGTCCACCGTGAGCCCCACGATGTTCCAGTACGCGCCGCTCACGTCCACCAGCGCCGTCTTGCCGATGGAGCCCCCCTTGAGGACAGCCGTCGCGCCCGGCGCGGCCCGGAGCGTCAGCGGCTTCGCCGCCGTGCCCTGCTTCTCCTGGAGCTGGACGTGTTCGCGCCACGTGCCCGACTGGAGGAACACCGCCTCGCCGGGCTTCACCAGCGCCAGCGCGCGCGCCACCGTGCGCAGGGGCTGGCCCTCCGAACCGGCCGCGGTGTCGCTGCCGTTCGGTGACACCCAGAGCACGCGCGAGTACTGCGACTCCGCGGGCGGTGGATCCGTGGGAGGTGGGTCGGTGGGCGGCGGTGGATCCGTGGGCGGCGGTGGATCCGTCGGGTCAGGAGCCGTGCCGCTGTCCGCGGTGCCCCCGTCCACGACGGTGCCGGCATCGGGGGCGGGCTGGGGACGGGTGACGATGGGTGGCGTCTTCGTTCCCGGGTTCCTTCCTATGGGCGCGGGTTCGACCTTGCCGGTACAGCCGGTGAGGCCCGCGAGCACCGCGGCGGAACAGACGATGGTCGTCAGGGGCAGGCGGAGGCGCATGCGAGGACTCCTCGTGGGTTCACGGCGCGGGAGGGCGCTCGCGGGGCCGGCAACGGCAACGGTCGCGTCGTGCATTCCCTGGATGTCAGGGCGCAGCCTGTCGCCCGCCTGGAGGGCGGTCAGGCAGGCAGAGTGAATCCGCGCGGTTGTGCGCGGCGCCTGAAGCCTGCGGATGTGGCGCGAGGTGGGCACCGCGCGCAGGACAGGCGGCTTCCACCTTCGCGAACGCCCACGGGCATCTCCTCGTCACCGAGGGCCGACAACTTCGGCCTCCTGCCCGGAAACGACCACTGAACGGAAGTACCAGCGCCAGGTGATTCAGCGACCCGAGCCGTGCCCGACGGGATGAAGCCCGGCGCGAGCACGGCTCGAAAGGACGGCGTGGGAACGCGAATCAGGGCGCTGTGGACGCCTGGGCGCTGCTCAGCAGCGCATCCAGCTCCCCCCGCTCCTCCAGCGCATACAGGTCGTCGCACCCGCCGACGTGGCGGCCCGCGATGAAGATCTGCGGCACGGTGTGACGGCCGCTGCGCTCCTTCATCTCCTCGTGGCGCGCGTCATCCGTGGCGACGTTCACCTTCTGGAACGGGCAGCCCTTCTCCTGGAGCAGGTCCATGGCCTGGCGCGAATAGGGGCAGGTGGGCTTCATGTAGACGACGACGTCGGGCATTCACGACCTCCTGCGTCGAAGGGTGGAGACGCCCTCCTGCTCCTGCCACCCAAGGGGACGACGTCCGCTCCCCTGCCCGCCTGCTTCCTCCAGGACAATCACAGACATCTGGGGGGCCGGGGCCTCTCCAGGCGGAGCCCTGGTCACTCCAGGAGTCCGTCTTGTTTGGACACCGACAGGATTGAGGGGGCTCCAGGCCATTTGCTAGGTAGGGGGCCCATGTCTTCCCGACGCCCCGAAATCCTCGCCCCCGCTGGTGACCTGGAGTCGTTGCGCGCTGCCCTCGCTAGTGGCGCGGACGCGGTCTACTTCGGGCTCGACGAGGGGTTCAACGCGCGCGCCCGCGCGGAGAACTTCTCGCTCGAAAGGCTGCCGGACACGGTGGGCCTCATCCACCGGGCCGGGGCGCGCGCCTACGTGACGTTGAACACGTTGGTGTTCGAGCCCGAGCTGCCGGTGGTGGAGCACCTGCTGCGCGGCGTGGCACAGGCGGGCGTGGATGCCCTCATCGTGCAGGACCCGGCGGTGGCGCTGCTGGCGCGGGCGGTGTGCCCCCAGTTGGAGCTGCACGCCTCCACGCAGATGACGCTGTCCAGCGCGGAGGGGGCGCGGTTCGCCACGGGGCTGGGCTTCACGCGCATGGTGGTGCCGCGCGAGCTGTCGGTGGCGGAGATCCGCCGGCTGGCGTCGCAGACGGACATCGAGCTGGAGGTCTTCATCCACGGCGCGCTCTGCATGTCCTGGAGCGGCCAGTGCCTCACCAGCGAGGCGTGGGGTGGGCGCAGCGCCAACCGGGGCCAGTGCGCGCAGTCCTGCCGGCTGCCCTACGACCTGGTGGTGGACGAGGAGACGCGCGACCTGGGCGAGGTGAAGTACCTGCTCAGCCCCAAGGACCTGGCGGCGTGAGGGCGGTGCCGGAGCTGGCGGACATCGGCGTGCACAGCCTCAAGATTGAAGGCCGGCTCAAGGGGCCGCAGTACGTCTCCAGCACGGTGCAGGGCTACCGCCGCTGGCTGGACGGCGTGATGGCCGGCAAGCCCGACGGGGCGCGGCTGGCGAAGGACCTGGCGGAGATGTCGCTGTCGTACAGCCGGGGGTTCTCCCACGGGTTCCTGGCGGGGTCCGACCACCAGACGCTGGTGGAGGGGCGCTTCCCCAAGCACCGGGGGCTGTACCTGGGCCGCGTGAGCGCGGTGGCGGGCAAGGACGTGCTGGTGGTGCCGGATGACCGGCCCTGGACGGGTGCGCTGGGGCTGGGTGAGGAGCGGCCGGAGTCCGCGACGGGCGCGGTGTCCGCGCCGCTTTCGGGCGAGCCGGATCCCGCGGACGTGGATCCGCGCCCCGGCATGGGCGTGGTGTTCGACGCGGGTGCGCCCGAGGACAAGCACGAGCCGGGCGGCCCCATCTTCCGCGTGGAGCGCGAAGGCGACGCGTGGGTGCTGGGCTTCGGCCACCCCGGGCCGGACCTGGGCCGCGTGGAGCCGGGGCAGCGCGTGTGGCTGAACAGCGACCCGGCGCTCGCAAGGCGCACGGAGGGGCTGCTCGCGGAGGGAGAACCCGAGGGCCGCATCCCGCTGTCCCTGTGTGTGTCCGGCGTGGAGGGGGCCCCGCTGCGCGTGCGCATGCGCGCGGGGTGGGCCGTGCGGGAAGCGGTGGGGACGACGCTGCTCGCGCCTTCGCGGGGCGCGGGCGTGGACGCGGCGCTGCTCAAGGACAAGCTGGGCGCGCTGGGTGGGACCTCGTTCCATCTGGCGGAGCTGGATTGTTCGGGCCTGGCGCCGGGGCTGCACCTGCCGGTGTCGGAGCTGAAGGCGCTGCGCCGGCAGTTGGTGGCGGAGCTGACGGCGGACGTGGAGCGGGGGCCCGCGCGGACCGTGAGTGCCGACGCGGTGGAGGACGGGGTTCGGCAGGGATTGCTGGCTCGCGTGACGCCTCGGCCAGTGGACGCGGGGCCGCGATTGCTGCCCCTGTGCCGCAACGAGGCGCAGCTGGAGGCGGCCATCGCGGCGGGCGTGGGCGAGGTGGAGCTGGACTGGATGGAGCTGGTGGGGCTCCAGCGCGCGGTGGAGCGGGCGCGGGCGGCGGGGCTGCGTGTCACCATCGCCACCGTGCGCGTGCAGAAGCCGGGCGAGGAGGGCTACGACACGCGCCTGGACCGGCTGCGCCCGGACGCGGTGCTGGTGCGCCACTGGGGCGCGATGATGCACTTCCTGGAGCAGCCGGCGGGGGCTTCGCGGCCGGTGCTGCACGGGGACTTCTCACTCAACGTCACCAACTCGCTGACGGCGGCGCACCTGCTGGGGCTGGGGTTGGGCACGCTGACGGTGTCCCACGACCTGGATTCCGAGCAGCTCTTCGCGCTCCTGGAGAAGGCGCCCGCGCACCGGTTCGCGGTGGCGCTGCACCATCACATCGCCACGTTCCACACCGAGCACTGCGTGTATTCACACACGCTGTCCAACGGGCGCGACTACCGCACCTGCGGGCGGCCGTGTGAGAAGCACGCCATCGCGCTCAAGGACCGGCTGGGGCTGGAGCATCCGGTCATCGTGGACGTGGGGTGCCGCAACACGGTGTTCAACGCGCAGGCGCAGAGCGCGGCGTCGCTGGTGCCGCGCCTCCTGGAGCGGGGCGTGCGGCGGTTCCGGGTGGAGTTCGTGCGGGAGACGCGCGAGGAGGCCGCGCGCGTGCTGACGGCGTATCAGGAGTTGCTCGCGGGGCGGCTGTCGCCCACGGAGGCCGTGAAGCGCGCGGCCGTGCACGAGCAGTTCGGCGTCACGCGCGGCACCATGCAGGTGCTCAAGCACCCTGCCCCGAACGCCCGGCAGGGCTGAAGGGTGCGTGGCCAGGGTCGCCTTGTCGGCGCGATGCCCGGCCTTGCCTCATGAGCGGCCCAGTGCGTCCTCCCCCTGCGCAGTCTACGCCGTTCAGGCCGCGCGCGCCGGTGACGACTCGGAGGCGGAGGGCGGGAGGTTCACCGGCTCACCGTCCGGGCCCAGCACCACCGGGGCGATGCCCAGCTTGCGCTCCACGAAGGCGTGGCCCAGGTAGATGAGCGGCGTCAGGCCCAGCGCCACCAGCAGCTTCGCCGCGTACGACGAGTAGATGATTTTCACGATGACGTCGTGGGGCAGCACGCCCGTCCACGCGATGTACTGCACCACCGTCGTGTCGATGAGCTGCGACACCACCGTGGAGCCCGTGGCGCGCAGCCACAGCATCCGGTTGTTCGTCGTGCGCTTGAGCAGGTTGAACATCCCGATGTCCGCGAACTGGCCCACCAGGTACGCCACCATCGACGCCATCAGGATGCGCTGCGAGCCGGCGAAGACGTTGTTGAACGACCCGGCCACCGTCCCGCCGTAGCCCTTCTCCAGCGTCATGGGCGCCCACTCCACCCGCACCGCCACGGCGATGACCGTGAAGGTGAAGATGGCCATGAAGAAGCCCACCCAGGTGATGAAGCGCGCGGCCCGCTTGCCGTAGAACTCGTTGAGGATGTCCGTGAGCAGGAACGTCACCGGGAACGTCAGCATCCCCGCCGACAGCACCACCGGCATCGAGCCCAGGTGCACTTCAAACAGCTTCACCCCGATGATGTCGCCCACCACCAGCGAGGTGATGAACACCCCCGCGAGCACCATGAAGAGCTGAATCCGCCTGTCCAGGTTCATCCGAAGGGTCCTTCGTGAGCAGGGCTCCACTCCGCCCGACCCACTCGCGCGCCCCAGGGTCCGGGAGGTCCGTGGGGCCCCCTAGAGCTAGCACACCCTCCGTGTGACGTCGCTTGGCCGCCCACCCCGGGGGCGGGCGCCGTCCCTACTCCGGCAGGTAGTACAGCGTCCCCTCCGACGGCGGTTCCTCCAGCCCCTCCGCGCTCCCCTCCTCCGCCAGCGCCATGCGCGGCCGGTACACGCCCAGCAGCGTCTGCTCGGTGGTCGTCGGGTTGTCGTAGCGGTGCATGCGGTCGCGCGGCAGGTGGAAGGCCATGCCCCGGGCCACCGGCTGTCCCTGGAGCAGCAGCCCCGCGCCCAGCACCAGCTCGCACCCCTCCGTGTGCTCATTCACGCGTGGAGGGAGGCGCCCCCCTGGCTCCACCCGCAGGCGGTAGATGCCGTAGGTCGCGCCCTCGTGGATGACGTCCACCCGGCCGAAGGGCTCCTCCTCCGTCCGGTAGACCATCTCCTCCGCCGCGCGGTGCACCTGGAGCGAGGGGATGGCCCAGCCGCCCAGCGCCTCCGGCTTCGTCACGCGCACCGTGGCCGCCCGCACCGGCGCATGCGGCGCGGCGTCCGTGGGCGGCGCGAGGAGGTAGCGGCACACGGCCTCCGCCGCGGACTCCAGCAGTTCGAAGCGGCACGCATCCAGGAGGAAGCGCAGCTCCCCCGCCAGCCGTCCGTAGTGCACCGTGTTCGCGAGCTTCCCGCCCACCGCCGCCTGCCGCGCGTCCAGGAAGAGCGCCACGTCCAGGCGCAGCGGCTGCGGCGTCACGCGCTCGCGGTTGTAGAGGCCCACGATGCAGTCCACGGTGAGCCCGCGCAGCTGCATCACATCCAGCGGGCGGCCCTCCGCGTCGGTGACGAGGGGGTGGATCAACGCGGGCTCGTCACTCACAGCTGGGCGCTCCTTCCACCGTCCAGGGCGATGACCTGCCCGGTGAGGTACGGCGCCTCGCGCGCCAGGAAGAGGACCGTGCGCGCGACGTCCTCCACGCTGCCCTCGCGGCCCATGGGGATGCGCTGGAGTTCGGCCTCGCGCGCCGCCGCGTCGAAGTGTTCGGGGAAGGCCACCACGCCCGGGGAGATGGCGTTGACGCGCACGAGCGGCGCCAGCTCCACCGCCAGCGCGCGCGTCAGCATCACCAGCCCCGCCTTGCTCACCGAATAGTGCGCGTAGTGGTTCACCGCCCGCTCGCCTCCAATGTCGGTGAGGTGCACCACCACGGGGTCCTTCCCCGCGCGCAGCGAAGGCAGCAGCGCCTGGGTGAGGAAGAAGGGCGCGTCCACGTTCACGCCGAGCATCCGGCGGTACTGCGACCGGGTGATGGACTCGAAGTCCACGCGCTCGTAGAGGGCCGCGTTGTGGACGACCACGTCCAGCGCGGGATGCGCCCGCCGCACCTTCGCGCCCAGCGCGTCCACGGCCTCCGCGTCAGAGAGGTCGGCGGAGTACAGCGTGACGGCGCGGCCCAGTGCCCGGAGTTCGTCCGCCAGCGCTTCCAGCGAGCCCACGGAGCGGTTCGCGTGGAGCGCCAGGTCATAGCCGGCGCGGCCCAGCGCGCGAGCCACCGCGCTGCCGACGCGCACGCCCGCGCCCGTGATGAATGCGGTCCCCATATGCGGGCCCTGCCTAACAGGCCCGCACCCGAAAGGCACCCGGCGCCTTCGGCTACAAAACACCTCGGGGCGACACCTGGAGAACCCCCTCTCCAGGCACCGCCCCGCGTGTCCCCTGCCTGCCGCCGCCCCAGAAGCTTCGACTAACGGTGGTACTGCACGGTCACCCAGCGGCGCCCGGCGTACGGCACCCAGACCCACTCCGTCACCGCCTGGTAGTTGCCCGCGATGTAGCGCTGGTCGTAGTAGCCCGGCGTGCAGCGCACATGGCGGCCATGACGGCCCCGCGACACGCACTGCTCCGGGACCCAGACCTGCTCGTAGCGCGCCGGCACCCAGCGCTCCACCGTCTGCAGTTCGTAGCGGCCGCGCGAGTCCACCGGGCGCGGCATCGGGCGGGCATCGCAGTTCGGGCCGCGGCACCCCACGAAGCGGCGCGTGCGCGCGTCGTCATCGTCGTAGCGGAACGCCTGGCCCTGCGGCACCTGCCAGCCGCCGCGGTTGTCGTGGCCCCACTTCGCGTCCGCCCGGGTCTGGCCGCGCCAGTCTTCCGCGAACGCCGTGGAGGAACCGAGCAGCAGTGCAGCGAAGGCCAGGGTCGAGAGCGCGGTCTTGAAAGCCATGTCTTCCATCCTCCGTCCGTGTTGCTTGTCCTGACTGACGGGGGTGCCGCCGAAACATTCAAAGCCGGTCGGGTCGTGCGAAACCCCGGGTGACGGGAGGCGGCGGATGTGGGTACACCTCGTTCCATGTTCCACCGCGATGGCCCCACCTTCCGGGAGCTGACCCGGCAGGCCCTCACCTCCGTCGAGCAGGGCTACGACCTGCTCGCGCCCAAGTTCGAGCACACCCCGTTCCGCACGCCGGATGCGGTGCTCAAGGCCGCGCTCGCGCAGGTGGGCCCGGAGGCCAGCGTGGGCAGCGCGCTGGACGTGTGCTGCGGCACCGGCGCCGCCATGCGCGTGCTGCGCCCGCTGTGTCGCGACCGCGTCGTCGGGTTCGACCTGAGCCAGGGCATGCTGGACGAAGCGCGGCGCCTGCTGGCGGATGCGCCCGGGGACGCGGCGCTCGACTTCGTGCGGGGCGACGCGCGGGAGCTGCCGTTCACGGCGGAGTTCGACCTCATCACCAGCTTCGGCGCCTTCGGGCACATCCTGGAAGAGGACGAGCCCCGGCTCGTGAAGGGCATCGCGCGCGCGCTGAAGCCGGGGGGACGGTTCGTCTTCGTCACCGGGCACCCGCCGTCCGCGCTCAACCCCGGCTACTGGGTGGCGAAGGGCTTCAACGCGGCCATGCGCATGCGCAACGCGCTCTGGAAGCCACCCTTCGTCATGTACTACCTGACGTTCCTGGTGCCCCGCGCCCGCGCGCTGCTGGAGGCGGAGGGGTTCTCCGTGGAGGTGCGCGAGGGCGGCATGCCCAGGCCCTTCACCGGGCTCGTCACCGTGCACGCCACGAAGCGCTGAGCGCGCCCCCTCACGGCGCCGACGCGGACTCCTCGGACAGCGCGTACTCCACCGCGAGCAGCTCGTACTCCACCGGGCCGCGGGGACGCTCCACCAGGACGACCTCACCGGCCTCCTTGCCCAGCAGCGCGCGCGCCAGCGGCGACTCCACGCTCAGCCGCCCCGCCTTCACGTCCGCCTCATCCGGCCCGACGATGCGGTAGCGCATCTGCGTGCCTTCCTCGTCCTCCAGCAACACCCACGCGCCGAAGAAGACGCGCCCCACCTGCGAGGGATCCGGCTCCACCACCCGCACCTCCTCCAGGATGGCGGCGAGCTCATGCGCGCGGCGCTCACGCTCCCGCCTGCGCACGCCCGCCTCCAGCTCCGGCCAGTCCTCGGAGGCCGGGCCCTGCGTGGCCAGCAGCTCCTCCTGGAGCGCGCGGTAGCCCTCCGGCGTGATGTAGCGCTGCTCCGCCGACGTCGACCGGGGACGCGCCGGGGTGAGTCCCTCGTCGCCGCCCCCGTCTTCCTTCGTGAACGCCTTCGACATGGGCCGCTCCTTCCTTCCAGGAGATTTCTCAACGTTTCCCGGGATTTGCACGCCGGGCACGGCCCCCTGCCTGCTTTCGTTTCGACGCAATTTTATTGCTGAAACGGATTCTGTCAGACTGAGGACATGCACCTCCCCCGAGCCGTGCCTCGCTTCGAGCATCGCCTGGCCGTCCGTCTGCGCGGCATGCTGCCGGTGTACACGCGGGACGTGTCGGAGAGCGGCTTCTGCGCGGACATGCTCCAGCCGATGAAGGCGGGCGACGTGCTGGAGGGCGCGCTGCTGCTGGGGGACGAGGAGGTTCCCTTCCAGGGCGAGGTCATGTGGACGCGCCGCTCCGCCGGGGAGCGCACGCGGGGGCGTTACGGCGTGCGCTTCGTGACCATCAACGGAGACTTCCAGCGACTGCTGGTGGCGTACCGGCGCCTGCAGGGCAAGCGCCTGGTCCGCTGGTTCACCTGAGGGTGGCTCAGGTGCCCGCGTCGGGGGCCGGCTGGATGGCCGTCTCCGTGGGAGCGCCGGGCGCCACGGGGGCCGCCGGCTCCGCGGGCGTCGCCTCGCTGGGAGCGGTGGAGGGGGCCATCACGGGGGCACCTTCGGAGGCGGGGGCCTCACCGGAGGGCACCAGTTGGAGCTTGTAGGCCCGCACGCCCTTGGGCAGCACGACCTCCACCAGCGGGTTCTCGGTCAGCAGGGCCTTGCTGACCTTGAGGGACACCTCGCCGTTCTCGTCGCTGACGACGTTGAGGCGGTTGCGGTACTCGCCGCCGGACACCTTGGCGCCCTTCACCGGCTCACCCGTCGAGGCGTCCGTCACGCGCAGGACCACGAGCTGCTCCTCGGTGAGCTGCGCGGTGCCGCTCGTCTGGACCAGGTCCTTGTAGCGCGGGCGCAGCGAGCACGCCGACAGCAGCGCGGTGGAGAGGACGGCGACGGTCAGCAGGTTGCGGCGAAGGCTCATGGGGTCCATCCGGGCTGGGAAGCGGTACGGCAGGGCGCGGCAGCATAGCCGCCAGCCACCGGACGCCAAGTCTCCGATGCGTCACGGCCCCCGCGTGCGGCACCCGCCCCCACGCCCCGTCGGGGGAAATTCCCGGCGGGCAGGCACGGCATGCGCCCTTCCCCTCGGGGTCCGGAGGGGGCGTCAGCCCTTCCACCTGCCCGCTTCCAGCACCATCTCAAATCCGTGTCCGGGCACCGTCCTTCCCCCGCCCGCACGGAGGCCACCGCCCCATGGATGAGACCTATACGGACGTCCCCGAACGCTCCAGGCCCTCGCACCGCCTGCCACCGCTGCCGAACGAGGAGCTGAAGTACGAATCGCACCCGCTCAACACCCGGGTGGAAGAGAGCCGCATCCTGTGGAACCACAACCGGCTCAAGGTGAGCGTGATGACGATGGTGCTCATCAGCCTGGCCACCTTCTTCATTCCGCTGTTCAACGGGCTGCTGGCGGGCGTGTTCGGCGGCTTCCACGCGGGCAGGCCACGCCGTGCGCTGGGGGCCGCGCTCGCCACCGCCATCGTGGTGCCCGGCGCGCTCTACACGCTCTTCTACGTCTTCGGCCTGGGCAGCGTGCGCATCTTCTCCGGGCTGGGCTTCACGACGTGGAGCCTCCTGCACGCCTTCGGGGTGTTCGTGGGCGCCATCACCGGCGCCGCCAGCCGGCCCATGTTCAGCGGCGAGGTTCCCTTCAGCGTCGCCCCGCGCGTCAGCGGAGCTCCACTCCTAGCGCAAGGCGACGTCGCGCCCACCCTTCCGGAAGGCTCGCACGACCATTCCCGTGACCTGGCCACGACGCGAGTCGTCCCTCCCACTGGACCTGTGCGCGGGGAGTGAGCAGCACGCTCCAGTGGGCGACGCGCCCCAGGTACCACTCCACCTGGAGCGTCGCGTTCGCTTCGTGCGTGAAGCCCGACACCGCGCCCGCGTGCCACGCGGGCGCGTACGCGGCCTCCAACCGCAGCGCGCTGCCGCCCGGTCCGGGCAGGCCCGTGCGGTGGGACAAGGACAGGCGCGGGCCCACGGCGGGCACGCTCTGGAGCTGGCCCCAGTCCATCGTGGCCCGCGCTCCGACCCCTACCGCGAGGAACGTGTCGAAGCGCTCCGACGCCGCCACCACGCCCAGCGCCTCCGCTTGCACCAGGGCCCGGAAGGGCAAGGCGCGTTCGGAGTCCGAGACCATCCCCGCCTCGGCGCCCCAGCCCAGCGAGTCCGACACCGAGCGGCGCTGCTGGGGCAACTCCGGGAGCAGCGTGCGGTAGCCCACCAGCGTCAGGCGAGAGCCCAGGATGCGCGGCACGCCCCAGCGAGGCTCCACGGAGAGCTCCCCGTCCAGCACACGCAGCTCACTGCTGGACTGGAAGCCGTGCAGGCGCGCGTCGCCCAGGGCTTCGTTCATCGCGGAGGTGCGCAGGCTCACCACCGGCCTCGCGGCGCCCGTGTTCGGGAAGTCCATGCCCGCGCTCACCACCGTGCGGGCCGCGCCGGATTCGCGCAGGGCGCCCCGGGCCCAGGTGGCCTCCGCTTCCGTCTTGCGCTGGTGATCGCTCGCGAGGAACGCGCGCGGATCCGCGTCCGCCAGCGGCCCATCGTTGAGCGTTCCCTGCGCGTCGGTGGCGGCGGCGAAGGCGGCCTCGGTGCGGCCGGCGCGAACCAGGGCCTTCAGCTCATCGGGGGTGGGCGGACGCTTGGTGGCCGACGCCAGCGCCTGCTGGAGCACCGCCGTGCGGTCCAACACCGCGAGCTTGCGCTGCACGGAGTCCTCGCGCTCGAAGAGGCGCTGCCGGTCGAGCGCGCCATCCGACGCCCGGCCCTCCCCCTTCAGGTCGAGGTCAAGGAGGCGCTCGCGGTCGATGGCCAGCACCTCCGCTTCGGCCTGGTCCACCGCCGCGCGCTCCACCCGCACCGCTTGCGCCACCCAGGCGTGCAGTGCGTCCCGCGCCTCCGCGCGCGCGGGGGAAGGGGCGGACGCCAGCGCCGTCGTCACGGCGTGCGTCATGCGTCCGTAGCCCGCGCGGCGCACGTCGGGTTCGGAGGACTGGAGGTGGCGGTGCACGTCGCGCAGGGGTGCCAGGGCTTGGGGCGGGAGCAGCGTGGCCAGCCGGGTGAGGAGCCGCTCCTGCTCCGTGAGGGCGCGTCGGGCGCGGTCCCCGGTGGACTCGAAGGCGTCCGGGAGGTGCTCCAGGAGCGACACCGCGCGTCCGTTGGCGTCCACCACGTCGGTCTTCGCCAGGGTGTCCAGCGTGGCGGTGGGCAGCACCCACAACGTGCCGGGGGCCCGGACGTGACGGCCGTCCTCCAGGGCGCCGTTGAGGAGGAAAAGGAGCGCGGCGGCGCAGTTGTCGGTGAAGAAGTAGTAGCCCAGGTAGCCGCGACGCTCGAGTTCCCAGATGCGCTCCAACATGCGCTGGGATTCGCCGGGCGTGAGGTTCAGCCGGAAGCGGCGGATGGTGCGCTGCTCCAGCTCCAGCGACTCATGGGAGATGTCGCCCAGGGTTCCGGTGAGGAAGACGGTGCTGTAGCCGCCCGTCATCCCCTTCACCAGATAGCCCAGGCCCTTGGACTCCAGGCCGGTGAGGGCCACCAGTTGCACCACGCGCTCGAAGCTGGGGCCCTGCACCACGGCGCCCTCGCGCCACACCGGCCGCAAGAGCAGGTGGCCGAAGAGGGACTGGGGCTGCCGGCCCGTGGCCGCGACGAGCAGGACCTCCAGGTGGGAGAGCGCGTCCGCTTCCGCCCAGGCGTCGAAGGCGGGGCAGTCACCGCGCACCGGCAGGGCGCCAAGCTGCGCCTCCGCGAGGAACTCCGTCAGGGCGCGCGCCTTGGACAGCTCCTGGCAGCGCACCTGTTCATCCACGGGCAGCGCGTCCGGGCGCAGGGACTCCGCGGGGATGAAGAGTTCCTCGGCGAAGGTGATCAGGTCCAGCGAGGCGCTCACCTGGCCCCGCGCGCGGCTGAAGGCCCCCGCGTAGGTGATGCTCGCGGACTCCTTCCACGTCAGGGGCCGCTCGAAGGGGAGGATCCACCCGTCCAGCCGGCGCCACTGCCGACGCTGGCTCCAGCCCTTCGCGTCGTCCCAGCGCTGCATCACGGCGTGCACCACGGCCCGACGGCGCCACAGGTGTTCGGTCTCCGCGTCGGAGAGGCGGGACAGGCGCAGGGTGGCGCGGCGCTCCGTCGTGGGGGCGTAGCGGTAGAGGTGGAACTGCTCGCGGTGCTCGGACCAGTCGGGAAGGGCCTTCGAGCCATCGCCCAGGCCCAGCGGCGCGGACTCCGGGTGGAGCACGAACTCCAGGCGGCCACCGGGGGGACGGCGCATCGCGGGAGGCAGCGCGGCGAGGCCCGCCTCCACGTCCGAGACGAGCGAGGCATCCCGCGCCGCCCCGTCGCGCAGGATGATGCCGGTGGTGGCCTCCAGCACGGCCACGCGGGAGGCGAGCGAGGGAGCCTGCGCGGAGTTCGTGCCGGCCTCCGCGTTCGGGGACGGTGCGGCGTGGGGCACGGAAAGGAGGGTTTCGACCAACCCGGGCAGATGGAGCGGAGTCGGTGCGGGCAGCGCTGATGCAGGCTGCTCCGATGCACGCGGCTCCGATGCGGGCTGCGACGATGCACGCGGCTCCGATGCGGGCTGCTCCTGGGCAGTCGCCCGCGCGCTAGCGGGCAACACCAGCAGCGCGAGCAGGCCCATCCGGAGTCCTCGCGCCAGGAGCCCCGCTTCGCGGCACCTCAATGCATGGCCTCGAACGCCTGGGTCGCCCCTTCCTGTCGCAGGAGGAACGCCTGGCGATCCTCTTCGAGCCTTGGCTCGGTGCGCGCCAGCTCCCCCACCCGCTCCAGCCAGGCCCGGGCCCGGTCAGGGGTCAGGGACTTCGCCTCCGCCAGCCCCAGCAGCTCCTGGCGGTGCGAACGCAGCAGCCGGCCAAAGACATCCAGGTTCTCACGCCGGATGCGCGCGGCCTGGGCCAGGTCCTCCACCGTCGGGCCCGCGCCCAGCGCCAGGTCCTCGCGCAGTTGGTGCGTGCGCGCACGCAGGTACACCTGGGCCGCGCGGCCCACCTCCTTCGCGGAGGGCTGGAACCCCTTGCGCCTCTCGGAGTGCTCGTACACCTGCCAGATGACGACCCCCAGCCCCAGCACCGTCAGCGCCACCGCCGCCGTGCTCAGCAGTTGGCTGCCCCGCTCGTTGCTGCTTCCGCTGCGCGAGCTGGAGTCCTCGCCCTGATCCACCTTGCTCGAATCACTGGTGTCCGAGTCGCTGTTCTCGCTCGAACCCGAGTGGCTGGAGTGCCCCTCGCGGGAGCTGCCCGACTCCGACTCGCTGGAGTTGCCCGAGTCCGAGCCGGTGGAATCACTGGAGTCACTGGAACCCGAGCGGCTCGACCCCTCCTCACTGGTGCCACTGGACTCGGAGCGGCTCGAATCACCACCGCTGGAGTCGCCCGAGCCCGACTCGCTCGACTCGCCGCTGGAGTTGCTCCGACTCGAATCCCCGCCGCTGGAGTTGCCCGAATCCGACTTGGACGAGTTCGCGTCGCTGGAGTTGCCGGAGTCCGACTTGCTCGAATCCCCGCCGCTGGAGTTGCCAGAGTCCGAGGAGTTGCCAGAGTCCGACGCCCCCGCGGCCCGCAGCCCCGCGCCGGGCGTGCGACAACCCACCGCGAGCATCAACATCGACACCAGCACCATGCGTTTCCACGAGCGCTTCATCCGCATCCATCCCCCTCGAAGGTCGTCACCGCGTCCTGCACGGCCTGCTCCCTAGCCAACCGCATGCCGGGACAGGACGGGTGCATTATCAGCGGCTTGGAGGATGACCGCGCGCGTCAGGGCGCGAAACGGATGTATCGGGTGCGTCGCGGGCTTCGCGCCTGCGCGACCGGCACGCCAGCGCTACGCGAGCCGGGCGGTTCCGGATTCACTCCCGGTCCACGCAGGCCGCTCCTCCACGAAGAGACGTCGCAGATAGGGATTGAGGAACCGTCCCTCCGGGTCCAGTTGCTCGCGCACGCGCTGGAAGTCGTCCCAGCGTGGATACAGGTGTTTCAGCGTCGCCGCCGTCTGGGTGTGCAGCTTGCCCCAGTGCGGCCGGCCTCCGTGGTTGCGGAAGATGGCCTCCGCGCCGGAGAAGTACGGCTCCAGGGGCATGCCCTGATACTGGTGCACCGCGATGAAGGCGCGGTCCCCGCCGTGCGCCGGGCTCAGGAACACGTCGTCCCCCCGCACGAAGCGGTACTCCACCGGGAAGTGCACGGGCAGCTTCTCACGCGTGATGTATTCGGACAGCTCGCGCAGGCAGTCCGGCCCCCGCTCCACCGGCACGCCGTATTCCATCTCCTGGAAGCGCACGAGGCGCGGCGTGGCGAACAGCGCATGGCTCTGTCCCGCCAGCACCCCCTCCGACGCCAGCTTCGCCGACAGCCGGCTCACCGGCGCGCACCACGCGGGGTGCATCCGGCACGCCCGGCTCACCGCGCCGAAGACCGCGTTCTCCATCACCATCTCGTTGAGCCAGCGCCCCACGCCCACCCCGTGCGGGGCCTCGTCCGTGAGGTCCATCGCCTTGGTCATCACCCGGTCCGAGTGGGGGAACCAGAAGAACTCGTAGTGCCGGTGGCGCGAGCGCGCTTCATCCAGGCCGGCGAGGCACTCCTCCAGCCCCAGGTTCCGCCGCGTCAGCCGCAGCCGGTACGCGGGCAGCAGCCGCAGGCGCACCCGCGTCACCACGCCCAGGGCCCCCAGCGACACGCGAGCCGCCTGGAGCAGCTCCGGCGCAGAGTCCTCTGAACCCGTCAGCTCCTCGCCGCTCGCGGTGACGAGCGTGATGGCCTTCGCCTGCGTGGAGAGGATGCCCAGCCCCACACCCGTGCCGTGCGTGCCCGTGCCCAGCGCGCCCCCGAGCGACTGTTTGTTGATGTCGCCCAGGTTCTCCATCGCCAGCCCGTGCGACGCGAGCAGGGCGCCCAGCTCGCGCAGGTTCGTGCCGGCCCACACGGTGGCCTCGCGCGCGGAGGCCTCCACCGCCTCGACGCCGGAGAGGGCGGCCAGCGACAGCATCGTCTCATCCGTCGCGCACAGCGGCGGGAACGAGTGGCCGCTGCCCACCACCCGCACGGTGCGGCTTCGTGCCTGCGCATCGCGGAGCGCGGCCTTCAGCGCGTCCACCGAGGCGGGCTGGAGGAACTCCGACGGGTGGGCCACCACCGCGCCGGACCAGTTGCGCCACGTCTTCGTCTTCACGGACGCCATGCCGTCAACCCCACTCGCCCCGGTAGGTCGGGACTTCATCCACCACGCGGCCCCCGGAGATGAGCAGGAGCGTGCGGAAGTGTTCGCAGACCTCGCCCGCCTTCGCGTGCCGGAAGAACACGGGCGCGCCCAGCGGCAGGGGCACCGGCCCCGAGTACGCGATGGGCGTCTGCACCTCGCCCGCGCCCTCCAGGGGCAGCAGCTTCGCGCCCTCGGGCAGGTACGGCGTGGGCAGCTTGTCCACGCCCGCCGCGCCGGAGGCCACGTAGCCGCCGCCCTGCAACGTGAACAGGCCCGGCCCGGGACGGCGCGTGACGGGGATGGCGAAGGCCACCGCGGGCTGGTGGTGGAAGCCCCGGTAGCCGTCGAAGAGCGCGGGCGAATACAGGCCGCTGCCCGCGGTGAGTTCGGTGACGCTCGCGTCCTCGCGCGTGGTCTCCAGGCTGCCGGTGCCGCCGCCGTTCACGAAGCGCACCGGGAAGCCCGCGTCCTTCAGCGCCGCCACCACCGACTGCCTCCGCGTGCGCACCGGCCCCACGGAGGCCCGCTTGAGCGCGCGGATGGCCAGGTTCTTCGCCCCAGCATGCGGCGCCGCGTCCGGCACGCCCGCGAGCTGCGCCTCGTAGCCCATGACGCCCGCGAGGAACACGTCCCCCTCCTGGGCGATGCTCCGCGCCACCGCCAGCGCGTCCCCGGGCGTGCGCACCGGGGAACGGTGCACGCCGAAGCGCAGCCCCGGCAGGTCCACCGACAGGTCCACGTCCAGGCACAGGGGCACGCGCGTGCCCTGGCGCCGCGCCGCCCGGGCCGCGAGCGCGACGTGCTCCTGGCAGTCCACCATCAGCGTCACGGGCGCTGGAGGCCGGCACAGCTCCGCCAGGGCCTCCGGATCCACGATGGGGTAGCCCATGAGCAGGTCCGTAAAGCCCCGCTCGCGCAGCCGCACGGCCTCGTCGGCGCTGAAGCACATGAGGCCCTGGAAGCCGGGATGCCCGTCGAGCACCCGCCGCAGCAGCGCCACGCACCGCACCGACTTCGTGGCCAGCCGCACCGGCCGCCCTCCCGCGCGCCGCACCAGCGCGGCCGCGTTCTCCTCCAGCAGGTCCACGTCCGCGAAGGCCAGCGGCAACCGCCGCCCCTCCAGGGCCCGGGCGTAATAGGCATGGTCACGCATCACGTAGGGCCTCCCCCTTCTGGGCGCGGGCAGGCGGTCATCATCGCCGCCCCAGCTCACCCCTGGGACAACCTGACACGGATGCGTGGGATGTCGGACAGGCACCGGGGCCAGGGAGGGGTCGGCGGAAAAAGGGGCAGCGCGCCGACATCCCTGGGGGGACGCCGGCGCGCGCACACACGGTTTCTTCGACTCCAGGTCGGCCCACCCCCCCGGAAGGGCACGGAGCGGCATCGTGCCCCCCACCGAAAGGCATTTCTATTGAGGAAATCACGCGAGTCCCAAACGACTCGGTAGGCCCGGAAGCAAGTCTCACCTGGACAGGAGGAAGGACTGTGGATTCCACTTCCGACCTCACAAGTCTTCCAATTGCCTCCAACGGATATACTAAGGAAATCGTGATTGATTTGATTTCCGAGGACCAACACCTCCTGAAGGAGTTGGAGGGCCTGCTGGGGGCCGTGGAGCCCGGCTCCGAGGCCCTGCCCGCGGTCCTCGCGGCCCTCCGGGACGCCCTGCGCGCGGAGCGGACGGCGGCCTATGGGGTGGACGTCGGCCCCGACCGCTACCACACCACCTTCCTCCACGGCGTGGGCTTCGTCGAACCGCCACCGGTGTTGGCGGAGCTGTTCGACGCGTCGCTGCCGCCGGCGGGGAGCCGGTTCGGCTACTTCGACCCGGCGCGGCCACCGCCGGCCCAGCGCAACCAGCCGGTGCGCTTCTCCCCGCTGGGGCTGACGGAGACGCTGCGGGCCCTGCCCCTGGCCGGGGAGGGCACGCTGTGGGAGCGGCTGGGGCTGAGCGAGCAGGAGTGGGAGCAGGCCCGGACCCAGCTCGCCGCGCACTCCATGAACCTGTACCGACGTCTGGGATTGGAGCACATGGCCCAGATGCGGGTGCTGGTGTGCGAGGGCGAGACGATGCTCGGCTGGGTGGGGGCCTTCCGTCCCGAGCCCTTCACCGAGCGGGAGCAGCGGCTGCTGCACGCGCTGACCCCGGCCATCCAGCGGCGGATGGCCATGGACCGCAAGCTGCGGGAGGCGGGGCTCCTGGGTTCGGCCCTGGGGGCGGCGCTGGAGGTGCTGGGGCGGCCCGCCTGGGTGGTGACGTTCAGCGGCCGGGTGATGCACACCAACAAGGCAGGGCGGGCCCGGCTGGAGCAGGACGTCCAGGGGGTGACGGCGCAGGTGCGCGACTGCATCCGGAGCCCTCCGGGGACGGGCCCCCTGTTCTCCTCCGGCCCGCTGCGCACGACGGGGCTGCCGGACCACTACCTGGTGCTGGATCCGGGGCCGCCCACGGAGCCGGCCTCCAAGTTGCCGGTGCTGGCCCAGCGCTGGGGGCTCACCGCGCGCGAGGCGCAGGTGCTGGAGCACGTGGTGCAGGGGGAGACGAACAAGGCCATCGCCCTGCACCTGGGCTGCGCCGAGCGCACGGTGGAGGTGCACGTCACGCACCTCCTGAACAAGGCCCAGGTGGAGAGCCGCTCCGCGCTCATCTCTCGCTTCTTCCAGTCCTGACGCGAAGCCCGCCCCCTCCGGTGGGGCGTCGCGCGGGGCATGGCTAGGATGGGGGGATGGATGAAGCGCTCCTGAAGAAGGCGTGGGCCCGCGCCGACGCGGCCGTGGCGAAGGGCCCGCACGCAATCCCCGCGGACGGGCGCCACCGCACGCGGCGCGTGGTGATGGGGGATCCGCAGGCGGACTTCGAGCGGGTGATGTCCATCCTGTCGCTGCACGGGTTGCTGGGCGGGGACGGCGGCCTGCGCCCGGACGTGTGCCTGGTGTCCGTGGGCGACCACTTCGACTGGGGTCCCGCGTCCGAGCGCGAGCGCGTGGCCCGGAGCGGCCTGGCCCTGGTGGCGTGGCTCGCGTCGCACCCGGCCGACCAGGCGGTGCTGCTGCTGGGCAACCACGACCTGGGGCGCGTGGGGGAGCTGGCGGACTTCACCGATGCGACCTTCCATGCCGCGCAGGTGGAGGCGGACGGGCTCTACCGGGGCGACGACACGGACCCGGCGGCCGAGCGGGCCTTCCTCGCGCGCTGGCCGGGACTGCCGAGCGTGGAGCTGGCGGCGCGGGACTTCAGCGCCTGGACCGAGGAGCAGCGCGCGTGGGTGGAGCACCTGCTGCGGGCCCGGCGGTTCCGCGTGGCGCACGCGGCGGCGGAGTCGTTGCTGGTGCTGCACGCGGGCGTCACGCACGAGGACCTGGACGTGGTGGGGCTCGCGCACGGGCGCCGGGCGGATGCGCACGCGGTGGCGGACGCGCTCAACGGGGTGATGGACCGGGCGGTGGCGGCGTGGACGGGCGGGCCGCTGGTGCTGCCGGGCCTGCACCATCCGGGCAACGCGACGTCGGGGGAAGGGACGGGCATCTTCTACCAGCGGCCCAGCCTCCAGGCGGAGGACGCGGAGCGCGTACGAGGGACGCCCCGGCGGCGGTTCGATCCCCGGAGGCTGCCCCTGGGGCTGACGCAGGTGGTGGGCCACACGCGCGACAAGCGGGTCCGGGAGCTGGTGTCCCCCGGCCCCGTGCGGGACGGCGTGTTGCGCCACCTGGTGACGGACGGGACGCGCGTGGGCTACGCGCACGGCCCGCCGCCCACGACGGGGGCAGGGGAGGCGGTGATGGTCTTCACCGACGGCGCCATGCGCGAGGGCAAGGCGGAGGACTTCCAGTTGTTCGACCTGGAGGCGCGGCGCGCGGTGCCGTAGTCGCCCTGGGAGCTACGGCGCGGCGCCCGGGGCCGCGGCGGGGCCCTTGAGGCCGGCGAGCTTCTTCTCCAGCCCCTCCACCTGACGCGCCGACACCTGCGCCGCGGGCAGCGTCCGGGCGAAGGTGAGCGCCTCCTCCAGCGTCTTCACCGCCGAGGCCATGTCCCTGCGGGCCACGTGGATGTCCGCGCGGCCGGAGAGGACGGACAGCCGCCGGGCGCCCTGCACGCGCGCCAGGGCCCGGTCGTTCGCGGCGAGCGCGTCCTCCAGCCGCCCCGTCAGCCGGTACAGCGTCGCGAGCCGCGCGGGCGGGTTGTAGTCCTGGGGCAGGTCGCGCTCGCTCTGCTCCAGCGCGGGGATGGCCCGCTGGGGCTGCTCCAGCGTCATCGCCGCGAGCATGCGGTGCGAATCGAACACGGTGCGCGCCTCGGGGTTGGGGGCCTTCGCGGCCTCGGCCTCCAGGAACGCGAGCCACTCCTGCGCCACCTGCTTCGCGCCCGCGGTGTCCTGGTCCGCCTTGCGCGCCTCCACCAGCACCTCGTACAGGCCGGAGCGGTCATCCGCCTCCATCGCGATGGCGGGCGGCGCGAGCACCTCGCGCGCCCTGGCCTCCAGCGCGTGGCGCAGGTCCGCGGCCTCGGGGGTGCCCGTCGGAATGGCCAGCGCGCAGGTGAGGCCGTTGAGGACGCCGTTGGCCAGGTTGAGCGAGCGCGGCACCTTCGGCAGCTCCGCCACGGCCTTCTGGGCGCACGGCACGTACTGCTTCGCGCCGTACGACGCCATCAGCAGCGACTCCAGCGCGCGGCCCCGGCGGGACCAGTCGGCGGGGGCCTCCGCGAGCGCGAGCGACAGGGCCTCGGCGGCCTCCGCGGGCTTGCGCTCACCGTAGAGCGCATCGCCCCGGGCGAGCAGGGCCTCCGCGCCGGTGGCGCCTCCCTTGTAGGCGCGTTCGCCATCCTCGAAGAGGCGCTCCATCTGGGGCACCGTGGCGCTGCCGGCGAAGCGCAAGAGGGCCTTCTCCTCGCGCGGGTCGATGATGAAGAAGGTGGGCCAGAACTCCACCGGGTACTTCTCCTGGAACGTCGCGTTCTGGGTCAGGTCGGTGTTGAGCTCCAGCCACACGTAGCGGTCCGCGTGCTTCGCCAGGGCCTTGTCCGTGAAGACGTAGGCGCGCATGGAGCGACAGGTGTGGCACCACGGCGCCCACACGTCGACGAACAGGGGCACGCCCTTCGCCTTCGCGTCGGCGAGCGCGCGGGCGTAGTCGTCCGGGATGAAGGGCAGCGGGGCCTGTGCGTGCGCGTCGGTCACGGGCGCGTTGGCGTGCGTGGCCGTGCAGGCGATGGACCCCGACAGGAGCAGGCAGGCGAGGAGGGAGCGCATGCGGCGCACCCTACCAGCGCGGCACCCCGGGTGGGACGGGCGTCCCCGGCGGACAGTGCATGCACACATTCCTGGGCACCGCCGCGCGCGCGTGCTGTCTTGTGAGGGCCCTATGTCCATGAAGGACCCTCGCGCCCTGCGCACCGCCCTCGCATCCGCCCTGGATGCCCTGCCCGCCTCCGAGCTGTTCTCGGAAGGCACCGACGCCGACCTGGCCCGCAGGCTGGCCGAACGCCTGCGCCGCGACCTGCTGCCCCGCCTGGGCTCCGGCACCGGGGACGTGCCGCTGCTGCTCGTGGCCATCGCGGGGCCCAACAACGTCGGCAAGTCCACGCTCTTCAACGCGCTGGCGAAGTCCGCCCTGTCCCCCGCGCGTCCGGAGGGCGGGCTGACCAAGCAGTGTCTGGCCGCCGCGCACCCGGAGACGTGGACGGGCGAGCTGAAGGACGTGCTCACGCAGCGCTACGACATCGTCCCGGTGGAGGAGGGCACGGTGGCGCCGGTGGACGCGCCGGGGCCCGCGGGCAGGCTGTACCTGGTGCTGGCGGACGCGGTGCCGCGCGGGCTGCTGGTGATGGACACGCCGGACTTCGACAGCGTGTACCGCGACAACCGCGAGCGGGCCGAGGCGCTGCTCGTCACCGTGGACGTGCTGGTGTTCGTGGTGAGTCGGCAGACGTATCAGAACGCGGCGCTGGTGGACTTCCTGCGCGCGGCGGTGGGCCACGGGCGGCCATACCTGCTCGTCTACAACGAGGCCACGCGCGAGGACGTGGCGCGGGGACACCTGGACAAGCTGGCCCAGGACGTGGGCCACCCGCCGCTCGCGCGCTACCTGGCGCCGCACCAGCCGGACGTGGAGGCGGGGCTGAAGCCGCTCGCCACCGAGCCGCTGGACGGACGGCCCGCGCTCGCCGCGCTGCTGGGACAGGCGGAGCACTCGCGCGAGCTGAAGGCACAGGCGCTGGAGGCCTCGCTGTCGGATGCGCGGGCGGAGCTGGAGGCGGTGGCCAGCGCGGCCACGCGCGCGGCGCGCGAGCCGGAGCGGCTGCGGCAACGGCTGCGGCACGACCTGCGGGGCCTTGGCGCCCAGGCCGCGTTGAAGGCCGTGCCCGCGGACGTGCTCGTGGACGCGTTCCGCGATGAGCTGGATGCGCGCAGCACCTTCCACCGGATGGTGCGGCTGCCCTTCCGGGGGCTGGCCACGGCGCTCACGTTCGTGACCCGCAAGGTGCGCGAGTCCTTCACCGGCCCCCGGCCGCACGAAGCGCTGCCCACGCAGGCGGTGGACGACTCGCTGAAGGACGGGCTGCGGCGCCTGGTGGACGCCTTCGCGCCGGAGGTGGCCGCGTGGCGCGGGGACGCAGGCACGAAGCAGAAGCTGGCGGAGGCCTTCGGGCCCGCGATGCTCGGCCGGCTGGACGCGCCGCTGGAGCTGGGCGCGCTGCACGCGCACGCCGCGGACCGGGCGACGCTGTATGACTTCTGCCGCGAGCTGGTGGGCCGCGAGCTGCAGGGTGGCATGCGCGAGGAGATGCTCCAGACGCTCACCACGCTGGTCTACTCGGTGCCATCAGGGGCGGCGGCGGCGGTGACGGTGGCCACCGGCGGCCTGGGACACGACGCGGTGGTGTGGGCGGGGACGCTGTTGTCCACGCCGCTGCTGGAGCGCTTCGTGGACCTGCTGGGGGCGCAGGTGCGCGCGACGGTGACGCGCAAGTGGGCGGATGCCCACGGGGCCACGCTGGCGCAGGCGCTGGAGACGCGCTTCTTCGCGGACCTGCTGCCCCACCTGGACGCCCAGGCCGACGGGTGGCTGCGCACCGCGGCCACGCTGGAGGCGGCGAGGACGGCGACCCGGTAGGCGGCCGCTTCCGGACACCCCCTGGCCTTCCGGGCCGAGGGAAGAACGCGTGCCACACCGCCGCCGATGCGTCATGCTGGCGCCGCCATGACCGGTCCGGGCCCGGAGGCGGGTTCTCCCCTCATCCTGTCGTTCCGCCACCTGCTGACCGAGTCCGTCGGGGCGTTCCTCGACGAGGCGGACATGACCTGTCCGATGACGGCGGATGCGCTCAGCGAGCTGCTGGTGACGCTGTCGCGCTACCGGGAAGAGGGCGCGCTGCTGTTCCCCACCGCGTTCCTGGGCGACGACCTGGGCGCGATGCTGGAGCTGCTCGGCGGGCACGACCCCATCCCCATCGGTTCGGGGCCGCGCAACCGCGCCACCATCCAGCGGGCCCTCAAGCAGTGCGCGCCGCTGGGTCAGGGGCGCTGGTGGGCGCTGTACCTGCTGCGCGTGCCGGAGGGTCTGACCTACGGCATCTTCCGGACGGATCCGTTTCCCCTGGCGGAGACGCCCCTGGAGCGCCTGCGGCACGCGCCGGACCGGGGCGTGCGCGTGGTGGGCGTGTTGCAGTTGGCGGACAACATCATCGAGCTGCGCGCGGGCGGTGGGCTGGTCCGGCACGTGTACCTGTCCGGCGCGCGCATCGACCTGGAGCCACCCTCGGTGGTGCTGGACGCGCTGGCGAGCGCGGTGACCGAGCAGGTCCTGCCCTCCAGCCGCGAGCACGCCAGGGGCTTCTTCCGGCGCGTCCTGTTCGAGGTGATGCAGTCCTCACACGGCACGTTGGTGGCGGTGCTGCCCCGGGAGCGCGCGGGTTCGGCGCTCTTCGTGGATGGCATCCTGTTGCCCCGGCCCATGGACGTGGTGGCGCTGCTGGACCGGCACCACGCGACGCCGGACGGCAGCGCCGCGTCCGCGGTGCGCGCGAGCGCGCAGCTGCTGCGGGGCATGATGGCCACCGACGGCATCACCGTGCTGCGCGCGGACGGGTGCATCCTCGGGTACAACGTCTTCGTGCGTCACCCGGAGACGCTCACCCGGCAGCCGGCCTTCTTTGGTGGCGCGCGGCGACGGACCTTCGAGGTGCTGTGCGCGGCCCTGGGCGGGGAGCTGGCCGCGGCCTTCATCCGCTCGCAGGACGGCGATGTCGCGTGCCGGCGCGCGTGACCCGTTCGTTGCCCTGACGATTTCCAGTTTTGCCTGCTGTACGGGCTGAATGTGATTTGGCCCCGGACGAACGTCGTCCGAGGAGCGGAGGACCCTGGAGGTCGCATCCGAGCGCGGGGATGTGTGACGTGGGAAAGGAAGTTGAGAACGTCAACCAAATCTGAAAGGCTGCCCGCCGACGTGCGAACCTCCCCCCTCCCCATCCGCGCGTACGCCGCGCTGTCCCTGCTCGCTGTGTGTCTCGCGAGCGCGCCTGCCGTGGCCCAGAAGCTGCCGGATGTGGTGGTGACCGGAGCACCGGTCGCCCCGTCCCCGAACAGCGAGGTCGGCACGGGGCTCTGCATGGCGTCCAACGTGTGGACGCGGGCCGCGAGTGAGTTTCCGCAGAGCCAGACGAACTACACGGGCGATCTGAACACATACATGGAGGAGAACCGCGCGACGCGGCAGACCTCCGTGCTGCGCTCAGCGTTCGACCTGTCGAACAACCTGAATGACGGTCGCACGCTCAGCTACGGCGACTATGTGAACGTGGTCACGGGCTGCCCTATTGGAGGCTGCGGCTTCCACTACAACAACCCCGACACGTCCTTCGTCTCGCGGTTTCGTGGCTACCTGAACGTCACGCCGGACATGGTCGGGCGCGTCCTGCATTTCGGCTTCTACGCCGACGACGCCATCAGCCTGGTCATCTTCGACCGGACCAATGCGCGCTACAACGTCATCATCCGCCCGCCGCAACTGGGGGCCGCGACACGGCGCACGACCAACGCCGTGACCTTCACCCAGTCAGGGCTCTATCCGGTCGAACTGCTCTACGTGCAGATCGTGGAGCACGCGGCCCTGGAGTTCGCCGTCTTGGACGGGACGTTCACGGATTTTGATCGACCCGCGAACCAGCCACCTGTCGTCACACTCTCCAGTTCTGGCTTCTCCCTGGTCCAGCCCACCCAGTTCTACCAGTCGGAGAACGGGCGCCCGTCCTACCCGGCGGACCTGGACCAGTGCCAGCAGTGCAACCGCAACGACGCGAACGCACAGAACAACAGCACCTGCGGTCCGTACTACTACTGCAACTCCGCCGCGCTCTGCGCACCCTGTGACTCCGCCCTCTTCTGCGGCGCGAGCTGCTCGCCGTGCGGCCAGTCCACGCCCTACTGCGCGAACCTCAACGGCCAGACGACCTGCGTCCAGTGCACGGAGGACTCCCAGTGCCCCAACGGACGCTGTGACCCGACCGACAACTTCTGCCGCGGATGCAACGACAACGCGGACTGCCCCACTGGCCGCTGCGACCTGACCGACAACTCCTGCAAGGGCTGCGTCAACGATGCCCAGTGCGGCTCCGGCCAGGTCTGCGACGAGCCCAACTTCACCTGCGTCCAGTGCACCGGCGACGAGAACTGCGCCAACGGGCAGGTCTGCGACCCCACCTCGAATTCGTGCGTCGAGTGCAACCAGGACAGCGACTGCGACCGGGGCGAGACCTGCTCCGACAACGCCTGCGTGCCCTGCAACACCAACGACGCCTGCGCCGGCAACTCCTGCAACTGCTGCCCCAATGGCACCCAGTGCGCCGCGCCCACCCCGGGCGCCCCGCCCTCCTGCATCGAATGCACCACCGACAGCCAGTGCTCCAACGGCCAGCGCTGCGACACCGTCAACGGCGCCTGCGTCGACGCCGTCCCGGAATGCAACACCGCCGACCGCTGCGGCCCCGGCTGCTCGAAGTGCCCCGGCGAGCGCCCCTTCTGCCTCGACGGCGAGGTCTGCGTGCAGTGCCGCACCGACCTCGAATGCGGCGACGGCCAGTTCTGCCTGAGCGGCGAATGCAGCGCGTGCACCACCGACGAGCGCTGCGGCAACCGCTGCGATTCCTGCGGTGACGCCACCCCGTTCTGCCTCACCGACGGCTCCGTGCAGAACAGCGTCTGCGTGGGCTGCGTCAACGACTCCGACTGCGGCAGCGGCACCTGCGACCCCACCACACGCACCTGCTCCAACACCGGCGCCTGCGCCGTGACGTGCGGAGAGGGCCTCGTGTGCGACGGCGCCGCGTGCGTCGAGTGCTTCGCCGACGCCCACTGCCCCTGCGGCGGCACCTGCGACCTCGCCTCCAGCACCTGCAGCGAGTCCTGCGCCGACAGCGGCGACTGCCTGGGCGTCGAGTTCTGCTCGGCCGAGACCCTCCAGTGCGAACGCGGCCGCCGCAAGCCCGGCACCGAACCGCAGGGCGGCGCCTTCTGCTGCGGCACCACCGCCGAGGACACGCCCACCGGCAGCACCGCCATCCTCGTCACCCTCGCCCTGGGCTTCCTCTTCCTGCGCTCCGCCCGCCGCGTCCGATGAAGCCTTCCCGCACGCCGCTCGTCCCGCTGCTGCTGGCCCTGTCGCTGTCCACCGCCGCCAGCGCCGCGCCGGATGCGCGCTTCAACCTCCAGCTCTTCCGTCCGTCCGGCGCGCCGCAGGACCTGGTGATGGTCACCCAGTCCCGGCCCCTGTCCCACCTGTCCGTCTCCGCCGGCCCCTACTTCAGCTACTCGCTCAACCCGCTCTCCCTCGTCCCCAAGGACGGAGACCTGGGCTCCATCAGCCTCGTGGGCAACCGGCTCCAGTTGGACGTCATGGCCACCGTCGGCCTCTTCGACTGGGCCGAAGTGGGCGTGGACATGCCGCTCGTCATGCTCCAGGGCGGCCAGAACCTGGAGGTCATCGGCAGCGAGGGCCCGGTGGAGAGCTTCGCGCTCGGCGACCTGCGCCTCACCGGCAAGGTGGCCCTCCCCGGCCTGCGCCGCTCCGCGGAAGGCCACGGCTGGGGCAGCGCGCTCACCCTCAACGTCAGCTTCCCCACCGGCGTGCAGGAAGCCTTCGCCGGTGACGGGGAGCTCACCTGGGCGCCGGGGCTCGTGCTCGACTACCGCTTCGAGTCCGGCATCCTCCTGGCCCTCAACGGCGGCTTCTGGAAGCGGCCGGACCGCATCTTCAGCGGCGTGAACATGGGCGACATGGCGCCCTTCGGCGTGGGCACGGAGGTGCCCCTGCTGCGCGGCAGCGGCGTCACCCTGCTCGGCATGGTGAACGGCGCGGTGGGCCTGGAGAAGGAACCCGACCAGCCCCGACAGATTCCGGCGGAGCTGCTCATCGGCCTGCGCTGGTACAGCTCCACCGGCATCACCTTCACCTTCGGCGGCGGCCTGGGCTGCGGCTGTTCGCTGGCGTCCCCCAACCTGAGCTTCTTCACGTCCATCATCTGGGTGCCCGCCAAGACGCGCGAGTGGGAGGCCATCGAGCGCTTCAAGGAGCCGCCCGAGCCGCCCCCGCCGCCCGTCGACCCGGACGGTGACTTCGTCATTGGCGAGAAGGACCGCTGCCCCACCGTGGCGGGCCCGGTGGAGAACGGCGGCTGCCCGGACTCCGACGGCGACAGCGACGGCGTGGTGGACCGACTCGACAAGTGCCCGGACGTTCCGGCCGGCAAGCGCGGCAGGGACGGCTGTCCGCTCGCGCGCACCGTGGGCAACAAGATCGTCATCCTGGAGCAGGTGAACTTCGCCACCGACCAGGACGTCATCCTCTCCGAGTCCTTCCCCGTGCTGGAGGAGGTGGCGCGGGTGATGGAGGTGAACCCGAAGCTCGACCGCATCCTCATCGAGGGCCACACCGACTCGCGCGCCAGCGACAGCTACAACCTGGAGCTGTCCAAGCGCCGCGCCGCCAGCGTGAAGCGCTTCCTCATCGAGAGCGGTGTCGCCGTGGAGCGCGTGTGCTCGCAGGGCTTCGGGCGCAGCAAGCCCGTGGCCGACAACGCCTCGGAGGAGGGCATGGCCCTCAACCGCCGCGTCGAGTTCACCATCCAGCCGCCCGTCGACGGGCCCCGCCCGCCCTGCCCCGAGGACGAGCCTCCGAAGAAGGGCCGCAAGAACACGGCGCCCAAGCCCTCCGCGCCGAAGCCCGCGCCGCCCGCGAAGAAGAAGTAGCGGCCTGCTCCCGCCGCTTCAGGAGGGCGGGACACCCACGCAGCGGAACAGGCCTACTCGACGATGAAGTCCGCGGCGGTGCGGCGACGGCCGGCCACCACCGACACCACCGCGCGGCCCGTGCCCACGGCCGTCACCCGGCCCTCGGACGACACCGTCACCACGGCCGAATTGGAGCTGAACCACTCCAGCGGCACGCGCTCCAGCACCGCGCCGCTGCGGTTGTACGCGCGCGCCTGGACCTGCACCGACTGGCCCTTCTTCTTGAACGTGTGCGACGTGAGGTTCAGCCCCAGCCGCACGAAGTCCGGCGGCACCACCTGCACGGCGATGGCCCGGCTCAGGTGCCCCAACGTCGCCGTGACGGTGGCCACGCCCGCCGTCGCGGCGATGAGCTCCCCGTTCTCCACGCGCGCCACCGCCTCATTGTTGGAGCGGAAGGCGGGCTCGGCGTCGGGGATGACGTGGCCCAGCTCGTTGCGCGCCACCACGCGCACCTTGATGGTGCGCCCCACCTCCACGAAGTCCGCGCCCGGCGCGCGCACCTCCAGTGAGGCGAGGATGGTCAGGTCCAGCGGCAGCGCCGCCTTCGCCCGTCCTCCCTGCACGCCGATGATGGTCTTGCCGGACTTGCGCGCCACCACCGTGCCGTCCTCGCGCACGGAGGCCACCTCCGGCGCGGAGCTGGTCCAGCGCAGCCGCGCATCCATCATCTTGCGCCCGTCCGCATCCAGCACCGTGTAGCTCAACGGCAGGTTCTGCC
The DNA here is from genome assembly GCF_026626625.1 of Corallococcus sp. BB11-1. Lineage (NCBI taxonomy): Bacteria > Pseudomonadati > Myxococcota > Myxococcia > Myxococcales > Myxococcaceae > Corallococcus > Corallococcus sp. BB11-1. The sequence continues at coordinate 74,203 of NZ_JAPNJY010000042.1, forward strand.
CCTGCGTGCGCAGGTAGCGCAGCGTGGGTGGATCCACGGTGATGGTCGTCGGCGACGGCCCACATGCACCGAGCAAGCCCAGCGCGAAGAGACCCAACAGGGGACGGGAGGAGAAGCGCAACGTATTCACGAAGGCATGCGGAGGAGAGGGGAGGCCCCGGAGTCTACCGGCCCACCGCGCGACGGGCGCGAAAACCACGCCCCTCCCCGTCGAAGTCCACACGCCTGCATGCCTGCTGACATCTTTTTCGCACTTCAGCGGCGCGGGGCCCGGCCTTCCATCGTCCCCAGCACCTGCGCGGCCAGGGTCTCCCCCTCCCGCCAGCCCGCCACCCGGGCACGCTCCCGGGCCTGCTCCAGCCGCTCGCGCGCTTCGGACACCCGGCCTCCCGCCACCAGGAGCCGCCCCGCGTTGAAGTGGATGCGCGCCACCTCCTGGGCGTCGCCTCCCTGGTCGGCCAGGGCCAGCGCGCGCTCCAGCTCCGCCAGCGCCTGCGCCGGCTCCCCCGCGAGCACCCGCAGGCCCGCGAGCTGCGACAGGGCCCGCGCCTGCCCCACAGCGCTGGCCACCGACCGCGCCTGGTCCGCCGCGCGCGTGAAGGCCACCCGGGCCCGGTCCAACTGCCCCAGCCGCTGCTGCAACCTGCCCAGCAGCAGGTAGTGCTCCCAGTAGAAGTCCGGGGAGCGCGCGGCCCGGCTCCCCATGCGCTGGAAGGCCCGCGCCAGCAGGGCCACCGCGGCGGTCGTCTCGCCCTTGGCCTCGTGCACCCGCGCCAGGTCGCCCAGCACCAGGGCATCGACCTCCAGGTCCGCGCTCGCCGGCCCATGCAGCATGCTCAGGCGCACCTCTGCGTCCGCCACGCGCCCCAGCTTCAGCTCCGCGACGGCCAGCCGCCGCGCGGCCTCCGCCCACGCGACGGGCGTCTGCATCACCGAGATGCGGTCCAACCACGGCGTCACCAGCCCGTCCACGGCCGCGGGCTCCACCTGCGTGAGGCACCGCGCCGCGCTCGCGAGCACGCCCAACTGCCAGCGCACCACCGTCGCCGTCGCCCCGGGCGCGCGCCCCAGCGCCCAGCGGTAGAACTCCACCGCCGCGCGCCACTCGCCCCGCGCCGCGAACCAGTCCCCCGCCCGCTCGCACGCGGCCTGCGCACCGGGCGCGTCCGCCCCCAGCAGGTGGTCCGCCACCCGCACCTCGCGGGCGGGCTCCTGGGCGAACGCGTCGCGCTCCAGCGTCTCCGCCAGCTCCGCGTGCGCGTTGCGCAGCTGCGGGGGCGAGAGGCGCTCACGCAGCACCTGCCGCGCCTCCTCGCGCGTGAAGCGGAAGATGCCGGGCTGCCGGGGCACGGGCACCACCCACTCGGCATCCTCGAGCACCTCCGCGCCCTCCGTGCCCGGCAGCGAGGCCCGCACCAGCTCCGCGCAGAAGAGGGAGCCCTCCACCGCCGCGCGCTGCAGGAAGCGCAGCGACGCGGAGGGCAGCAGCTCCAACCGCGCGCCCAGCGCCTGGCCCAGGTCCTGCGGCAGGGACGCGGCGGACAGCGGCCCATTGGCCTGGAACCCCTCCTCCGTGCGCTGCAACACGCCCACCGCGACGAGCAGCCGCACCAGGGCCAGCGCATGCGCGGGGTTGCCTCGCACCCGGTCCCCCACCGCGCGCTCCAGGGACGGCGACAGGGACGTCCCCAGGCTCGCGGTCAGCAGCGCGTTCAGCTCCGCGGAGGACAGCCCCTCCAGCACCGTCACCGGCAGCGACGCCAGCGCCGTGGGCACCGAGGCCACGTCGCCCGTGCCCACCAGCGCCACGCGCGCGTCCTTCGCCGCCAACACGCTGGCCAGCAGCTCCAGCGACGCACCGTCCACGCGATGCACGTCGTCCACCAGCAGCAGCAGGCCGGACGGGTGCGCCGCGCGCCGCAGCGCCTCCACCACCGCCCCGTCCCCCGCCGCCAGGTGGCCGCCCACCGGAGCGCCCCGCGCGAGCCGCCGCCAGAGCGCCTGCGCCTCCGGCTCGGAGAGCCCCAGCCCCGACAGCGGCGGGCCCGGCACGTCCGCGTCCGGCGCGGCCTGGGACAGCGCGACGAACACCGTGCGCAACAACCCCAGCGCGCCGGAGGACCGGGGGTCGCCTCCCCACGCATGCACCACCCGGAGCGGAGAGGCGCTCGCGGCCAGCTCCGCCACCGCCTCCAGGAAGCGGCTGCGGCCCACGCCCGTGGGCCCCACGAAGAGCCGCGCCCCGCCCTCGCCCCTTCGCGCCGAGTCCACCACCGCGCGCGCTTCCGCCAGCGCCTCGTCGCGCCCCACCAGCGGCTCGCCGCGCACCGCCGGAGGCCCCACCTCCACCCGCCACGCCGTGCCGCCCGGCAGCTCGCGCGCCGCGCCGAAGCGCACCCCGCCCGCCTCCACCAGCAGCGCCCGCACCGAGGCGCCCACGAGCAGCTCTCCCGCCGCCGCCGCGTCCATCAGCGCGAGCGCCCGCTCCAGCCCCATCCCCGACAGCCGGGCGCCCGCCGCGTCCACGCTGGAGCTCACGCGCACCACGCCGGACTCCAGCCCCCGCCGCACCGTCCCCCCGGCGAGCCCCAGGTCCTCCGCGCAGCGCAGCGCCCGGGTCGCGTCATCCTCGCGCGGCTGCGGCAGGCCGAAGGGCAGACACCAGCGCGCCTCCGCCAGCGCCACCGCCTCCACCTGATGGCGCGCCGACAGCGCCAGCACCATCTCGCGCAGGCGCAGCGCGTCCGGCCCATCCGCCGCCACCGTCAGCAACGTGAGCCTGCGCATCAAGGCCTGCGCATCCAGCGCGCGCATCTTCACCGTGGGGCCCGGCGCGTCGTCGCCCAGGGCCGGAGGGGAGTCGTCGTCCTCCTCCAGGGCAGGCGGCGTCGCGGACAGCGCGGCCGCCAGCGGCGCGGGCACCTCCATCGTCGGGTCGGTGGGCGGCTCGTGCCCAGCGCCGTCGCCCTCCCGCCGGGCCGCGGGGGCCTTGGCGGTGGGCGCCTCGGGGGCGTCATCCCCCAGGTGCATGGGCGGCTCGCGCAGCACGGGCATCGACGCCAGGTTCGGCGCGGGCGCTCCCGCCGGCGGCGTGAGCGCGTTGCCGCACGCGGGGCAGAACCGGTTGCTCGCGCTGGTGGACTGGCCGCAGCGCGGACACGACACGCTGGAGGGCTCGCGGCCCTGCGGCAGCACCAGGTCGCCGCTGGCCGCGTCGCGCAGCCTCGCGAGCACCGACTCCCCCACCAGCCGCGTCACCACCGAGGAGACGCCCTCCCCTTCCGCCTCCGGCACCTCGTCCAGGTAGGCCTGGAGCGCCTTCGCCACGTCGCCACACCGCGCGAAGCGCTGCGAGGGCACGCGGTGGAGCATGCGCAGGATGATGTGCTCCAGCAGGGGCGACAGCCCGCCCACGAACTGCGAGGGTCGGGGCACCGCCGCCAGGGCAATCCTGCGCATCGCCTCCGCGGGGTTGTCCGTGTCGATGAACGGCCGGCGCGTGCACAGCTCCCACAGCACCACGCCCAGCGCGAACTGGTCGCTGCTGCCAGCGACGGGCTCGTTGCGCACCTGTTCGGGCGACATGTAGCGCAGCTTGCCCTTGAGCACGCCGGTGCGCGTGCGGCTGGCGCGGATGGTCGCCTTGGCCACGCCGAAGTCCACCACCTTCGTCACGCCGTCCAGCCGCACCATGATGTTCTGCGGGCTGATGTCCCGGTGCACCAGCTCCAGCGACGCGCCCTGGCTGTCCCGCGCGTGGTGCGCGTGGTCCAGGCCCAGCGCCGCGTCGCGGATCAACTGCGCGCACACCCGGTGGGGCAGCGACGTGCCCACCCGCTGCGCGGCTCGCGCCAGCCGGCCCAGGTTCTCACCCTCGATGTACTCCATCGCGATGTAGAACGTGCCCTGCCACGCGCCGACCTCGTACAGCGAGACGACGTTGGGGTGGTTCAGGTGCGCCGCGACCCGGGCCTCGTCGAGGAACATCTCCACCGAGCCCTCCTGCTCCAGCAGGTCCGGCAGCAGGCTCTTGAGGATGACGGGGCGCTCGAAGCCGCTCACGCCCACCTGTCGCGCGAGGAAGATTTCCCCCATGCCCCCAACGGCCAGGCGGCGGAGGACCGCGTACCTGCCAAAGATGAGCGAAGACGGGGGAGCCGCGGCCATGGTTGCTCACACACCGTACCTACCCGCCCCCATCCCCCGCCAGCCCCACCCCGCCCCGGCGTCACGATTGGGATTGCCCACCGCATCAGGCCCTCTCCACGTGTGGGCTCCAGGCGCACCGTCCGCCCATTCCTAGACATGCCAGGACAGCCGCGGACCTCCTACCTTACGCGTCGGGGCGGGCGTGAGGGTCAGCGGTGACACGTACAGCCCCCGCCGCTCCCGCTTCCACCAGGCCCCCGTGCGCTGTCGCTCTTCCCGGGACGTCATCCGGTAGTCATGGAGCACCGCCCGCACCAGCCGGGGTGGGTGGTCCGGAAAGGGATTGGAGGCGAAGAGGCCCAGTACCTCCGGCGAGCCCTCCAGCAGCCGCTCCAGCAAGGCCAGGAACCACGAGGGCGGCGACCCCAGCGCCGCGAACCACATCTGCCAGTCCAGCCGGGGCTGGTGGGGCGCCACCTGACGCGGCGGCCGGTCCACCGCCGAGGTCTTGTAGCGGAAGGGGTACTCCACCCAGTGCTCGCCGTCGTCCGAGCCCTCCACGGAGATCTCCGGCCGGTCCACCGTCATCACCGCGAACAGGCCATAGGAGTTCACCGAGTGCAGCGGATGCGCCCGGTCCTCCAGCCAGTCCACCGCCTCCACCACCCGCGCCGGCCCGCGCGGCCACCACCCCATCCGGCGCAACAGCTCCGTGGTGCCCAGCACCAGGAACGGCACGGCCGCGACGGTGGACAGCGCCGTGGCCGGCAGCGACGGCCGCGACGCGGGCACGGCGTCCCGCCCGAGCCGTTCAGGGAGCACGCGCCGCAGGGCCGCGTCGTCCAGCAGCCACACGCCCAGCGCCAGCGATTGGAGGTTGAAGAAGCCGTAGTTGCCCGTGGCGACGATGGCCGCCTGCAACGCCGCGAAGGCGCCGAAGGCGACCTGCCGCACGCGCCGGGGCCCGAAGGCGAGGAAGGGCACCCCCGTCTCCGCCGCCAGCACCGCCGCGGTGCCCGCGTGGCGCACCGGGCGCGGGAGCTGGTGCGCGGCCCAGCCGCCCTTCGTGGGCAGGGGCGCGGTCTCGAAGTACACGTCGCACGCGCTCAGCTCGCGCCACGTCCGGTCCCCCGAATGGAACTTGCTCACCCCGGAGCCGAAGTAGAGCCGGAACACGAGCATCCGGAAGAGGAACACGTCCAGCGCGGACACGTCCCGCTTGCCCAGCCCGGGACGCAGGCCCCCGGGCGCGGTGAGCGCCCCCAGCGCGCCCATCTCCAGCAGCAGCACGTCCCACTGGAACGACAGGAACTCGCGCCCCAGGGACACATAGGACAGGTACAGCGCCCACAGCGCCTTCGCGCTCGGGCCCGGGGCCACGTTGAGCAGCAGCGACAGCGACAGCGCCTGCCCCACGCGGCAGCCCCGCGTCAGCGCCGCGTCGGAGGCGTCCCACCAGAAGACCGACGGCCGCCGCCACTTGCCCTGCGCGGCCCAGCGCTCCGAATGCGTCACCTCGCGGAGGGGGCGGATGCCCTTCTCCCCATAGAGCCCAAGCACCTGTCTTCCCAGCGACGTGAAGGCGATGAGGAAGGTGCCGCCCAACAGGCGCAGGAAGACCCAGCGCACCCACCGGTGCTCCGCGGGCTCCGTCACGCGGCTGAACAACCACGTGTCCAGGCGCGACGCGCGACGCCGGTTGCGCGCGATGAGCGAATACACCGCGCCCGCCGCCTGCCGGATGCCGGGCAGCAACCCCAGCCGCGCGGCCAGGCGCGTGCTCCGGTGGGGCGACCAGGCGAGCATCCGGAAGACCGCCTCCGCTCCGGACGAGCGGCGCCCCGAGGGCTCCACGAGCTGCATGGCCCGCCCCATCTCCCGCCGGGGGATGCCCAGCAGCCTGAGCAGCCACCCGCTGGCGCGGACGAAGCGCACGCGCCCGTCGGTGTTACCGCTCCAGCGCGCCACCCAACGCTTGCAGAAGCCACAATCCCCATCGAACAGCACGAGCGGTCGCATCACGTCCTCCCCGGGCCCAGCACAAAGGTGCGTGCGGCCGGGACGATGCGAAGGGGGCCCGCTGGAGGGGCGGGCGGGCAGCGGGGCGGACGCCCGTGTCACCCCGGCGCGGGTGCCTATCCTTGTCCGCATGAGCGAGCCCAAGGCCCAGGCGAAGAAGACGGACGAGGTCGTCCCGGGAGTGCATCACTGGACGGTCGAGGATGACCGGCTCGGGGGCATTCGCAGCGACGCGTACGCGGTGGTGGACGACGACGGCACCGTCACCCTCATCGACCCGCTGCCCATCGACGAGAAGGCCCTGCGCAAGCTGGGCAACCTTGAAGCCATCGTGCTCACCGCGGGCAACCACCAGCGCTCCGCGTGGCGCATGCGCAAGGCGTTTGGCATTCCCGTCTGGGCCCCGGAGGGCGCGCAGGGCCTGGAGGAGAAGCCCGACTTCGAATACGTGGCCGGCAACACGCTGCCCGGCGGCCTCAGCACCTTCCAGACGCCCGGCCCCACCGAGGCCATGTACACGCTCTGGATGCAGAAGAACCCGCACGCGGTCGTCTTCATCTCCGACCTGCTGTCGCGTGAAGGCCGGGGCACGCCGAAGTTCGTCCCCGGCGAGTACCAGGACGAGCCCCTGCGCACCCGCTCCAGCATCCAGCGCATCCTGGACCACCTGCCCATCCAGACCGTCTGCTTCGCGCACGGCGCGCCCATCCTCAAGGACGGCGCCTCCGCCCTGCGCAAGGCCCTGGAGCAGGACCACGAATTCCCAGGCGCGCCGGCCCCGGCCTAACCGTGCAGCTCGCGCACCAGCACGTGGCCCGCGTCCTGGCCGGGAGGCACCAGCTCCAGCCGCGCCCCGGCCTCCGCGCGGTCCAGCAGTGAGCCCAGCGCGGCCAGGTCGGTGACGGGGATGCGCGTGGCGGGGGCCTGCTCCTCGCCGCGCGCCATCGCCCGCGCGACGCGGGCCTCGTCGCGCAGGTCCGTCTCATAGACGAACGTGCGCTCGTCGTAGTCGTGCCCGCCGGGGACGCGCCCCACGAGCCGCATGGGCCCCAGCCGCGTGTGCACGCGCACCGCGGGGTTGTCCCACTGGGCGACGCCGCGCAGCCGCTTCGCCCGCACCATGCCCAGCGTGAGCGTCTTCACCCAGGACGCCGCGCCCCGGCCCGGCAGGAAGCTGAATAGCGACACGCCCACGAACAGCCCTGGCGTCAGCGACGGCGCCACATAGCAGGCCGCGCCAATGGCCAGCTCCTCGTCCGCCAGCAGCAGCCGCGCGCGCGCGGGCGCCTTCAACAGCCGCGCGGGACAGCGCAGCAGGCCGATGGCGCCGGGCAGCAGGTACAAATCCGACAGCACCCAACGCGGCACGCCGATGCCACCGAAGGCCAGCTGGTTAAGCGTCAGGTATTGCCGCGCCAGCTCCGTGTTGTGCTCCGCCAGCAGGTGCGTCACCGGCACGCCCGCGGGGGCCAGGTCCAGGGACGGGACGTGCACGCCGGAGCCCAGGGCCTGCAACGACAGCTCCGGGTTCTCCGCGAAGAACGCCCGGGCCAGCGGCGCGAGCTCACCCGCCATCGGCTTCGATGTCCTTCGCCACCGCGTCCAGCCGGTACTCGGCGGGGAGCTGGAGGCTCCCGGCGTCCACCGACGCGCGCGACACCAGGCACCGCGAGGAGCCGCCGCCCTTCTCCGTCAGCTCCGGCATCGGCATGGGCACCACGCGCATGCCCAGCCCCTGCAACAGGTCCACCACGTGCGCCGGCATCACCGTGGGCGCGAGCAGGTCCCTGCCCAGCGGCAGCCCATTCGTCGCATAGCGGCGGATGTCCGCCTCCGTCACCCGCACCAGCCGGTTCGCGCCGAAGCGCGCCTCCAGCAGCGACACCGACTCCGGCGCCATCACCTCCGGACACACCAGCAGCCGGTCCACCGCGGGCAGGGGCAGCACCGCCATGTTCCCGTGGAACGCGGGCTCGCGCACCCGCACGCGCAGCACCTCGCCGGGGAAGTGCTTCTGCGCGGCCTCCAGTCCCTCCAGCGTGGTGCGCCCGCCCCAGAACAGCAGCGTCACCCCGTCGAACGTCGCCACGTCGCCGTGCGCTTCCCAGACGCCGTCACCCGGCTCCACCACCTCCAGGCCCATGCGCCGGGCCAGCGGCGCCCAGTGGTCGCGCTCCGCGAAGCGGTGCGCGCTCATCATCCGGGGCAGCAGGAACAGCGGCGCCCGTCCTTCGCGCGCCACCACCTGACCGCACTCGGCCGCGTAGGGCATGCCCGTCAGCACGTCCGAGGGCGACGGCAGCGCCACCACCGTGCCTCCGCGCGCTTCGATGTGGCGCGCCAGCGTCAGCCACTCCCGCCTCGCGCCACGCGCGTCCGCGGGAGCCGCCTCGCGGCTGCGGAAGTTCGCGCGGCCACGCAGGGCCCAGCCTCGCCCCGGGGGCGACATCAGGAAGAGGTCCATCATCCCCTGGCTTCTAGCCCTCGGACGGGGACGTCACAACGCATCCCCCACCGGCCCTCCCCCCGCCCACGCCCGGCCGTCCAGCGCCCCACACTGCACGGCCACCGTCCGGCACCGCCCGCGTGAGCCCGTGAAGCCCTCCGGACGGGACGGGCGGATCCATCCACCGGACGCCGCACCGGGAGCCATCACCGCCGCGCTTCACTCCCAGGGTGCGGACGACCCCTGGGCCCGCCCGGCCGCCCCTCGCTTTTCACCCCCGGGGGCTCCTCAGCGGCCCGGGGCGCGCGGTAGTCTCCGCCATTTTTGAGCACAAACGGGTTGGGGCTTCATGCACATTGAATCAGCCTTCGTGCTGCTGTTCTCCATCGCGACCGCGGTGGCGATCGCGGCGCGCTATTTCAAGTTTCCGTACACGGTGGCGCTGGTGCTGGCGGGCCTGGGCCTGGGCGTGGTGCATGTCTTTGAACCGCCGCACCTGACGAAGGAGCTGCTGTTCGCCGTCATCTTGCCGGGCCTGCTGTTCGAGGCGGCCTTCCACGTCGACTTCCGCAAGTTCTGGAAGAACAAGCTGACCATCACCTCGCTGGCGATCCCCGGCGTCGTGGCGTCCATGGGGCTCACGGCGCTCATCCTGTCGCCGGCGATGAAGGGGATGAACCTCCTGGAGGGCTTCGGCCTCATCCACGCGATGGTGTTCGCGTCGCTCATCGTGTCCACGGACCCCATCGCGGTGGTGGGCCTGTTCAAGGCGCTGGGCGCGCCCAAGCGGCTGGCCATCCTGGTGGAGGGTGAGAGCCTGCTCAACGACGGCACCGCCGTGGTGCTGTTCATGCTCGTCGTGGGCGTGGCCAACGGGGCGAAGTTCTCCGTGGGCGGAGCGACCTGGGACTTCATCCGGATCGCCGGCATGGGCGTCGTCATTGGCGCGGCGGTGGGCTTCGTGGTCTCGCAGGTGATGCAGCGCGTGGACGACGCGATGGTGGAGATCACCCTCACGATGATCGCCGCGTACGGCTCGTTCGTGGTGGCCGAACAGTTCCACTACTCGGGCGTCATCGCCACGGTGGTGGCCGGCATGCTGTGCGGCAACTGGGCGGCGCGGCTGAGCATGAGCCCCACCACGCGTGTCGCGGTGGAGAGCTTCTGGGAGTACCTGGCGTTCGCGCTCAACTCGGTGGTGTTCCTGCTCATCGGCCTGGAGGTGCAGCTCGCGTCGCTGCTGGCGGCGTGGCAGCCCATCCTGCTCGCGTACGTGGTGGTGCTCCTGGGCCGCGCGGTGGTCGTCTATGGCGTATCCGGCCTGCTGCGCTTCACGTCGGAGAAGCTGCCGTGGAGCTGGAGCGCGGTGCTCACCTGGAGTGGCCTCCGGGGCGCGGTGTCCATGGTGCTGGTGCTCGGCCTTCCGGCGGACTTCGCCCACCGCGAGATGCTGGTGAACATGACGTTCGGCGTGGTGGTGCTCTCCATCATCTTCCAGGGCCTCACCGTCGCGCCCATCCTCAAGCGCCTGGGCATCACCGGCATCAAGGACATCTACCAGGAGAAGTACGAGCTGGCCCGGGGCCGGCTGGGCGCCATCCACGCCGCCATCGCGTCGCTGGAGGCCATGCGCCGCTCGCGCGAGATCCCCGTGGACGTACTGGAGCCCATGGAGCGCGACTACCAGGCGAAGGCGGCGGCGGTGGAGCAGGAGCTCGCCGCGCTCAAGCAGCAGTCCACGCGCTTCCACGAGGAGGAGCACCAGGAGGCCGCCCGCCGCGTCCTCATCGTGGAGAAGGACGCCCTCTTCGACGCCTACCAGAAGGGCACGCTCAACAAGGAGGTCTTCGAACACCTGTGCGCGGAGCTGGATGAGCGCATCGCGAAGACCAAGGACGCGGAGGCCCACGTCCCCCTGGAAGACGCCCACGCCGGTCCCCAGGCGATGGCCTCCTGAGCCGACCGCGGCACCTGTCAAATCGCCGGAGGGTGGGGCCGTGACCGACGACCCGGAAAACACCCACCCTCCGTATGGAGGAGACCGGGCCCGGTATCGTCGCGGCGTCGCGAACGACGCCGGACCCGCGGGAGATGCGACGCATGCGGCGGACATGGAGCACCTGGGTGGCACTCGCCTTCGTCGCGGGAGGCTGCACGCCGCTGGACCTCGGCGTGCTCTCCCCGGAGCACCTGGCCCGCTCGCGAGTCCTCCCCGAGCCGCCGGGCGCCGTGTGCCCCTTCGGGGGGCAGGCCCTCCAGTCGGGGCTGGACCTCAACGAGGACGGCGAGCTGGGGCCCGACGAAGTCACGCTCACCCAGTACGCCTGCGCCAACGCCCCCACCTCTGAAGAACCTACGCCCGCGCAGGTGGTGGTGCGGACCCGGAAGCTCGACCCTGGCACCCCGTGTCCGGGCGGCGGACAGGTGACGCAGGCGGGCCTCGACGTGAACGGCAATGGCGCGCTGGACGACGCCGAAGTCACCCGCGAGGTCCACGCCTGTCAGGACGCCATGCCCGTGCGCACCCGCGTCCGCCCCGTGACGAGCCACAGCCTCTGCCCCTCCACCGCGACGGTGCTGGAGGCCGGCGAGGACCTGGACGGCAACGGCGTGCTCGACGGCGCGGAGGTCCAGGCGTCCCACCCCTTCTGCGAGGTGGCCCCCTCCTTGCTGCGCATCCAACTCCAGCCCGAGCCGGCGGATGGACGCTGCGGGCGGCCCGGCACCCGGGTGGACGCCTACGGCGACCTCGACGGCGACGGCCAGCACGACGCCGACACGGAGCCCGCCGTCGTCCTCACGGTGTGCCAGGCCGCGCGCGTCCACGAGGGCGCCTACGTGGTGGCGGATGCGGCGGACCTCGCGGCCCTCCAGGGCGTCACCCGGGTGACGGGGGACCTGCGCGTCACCAGCGGGACGCTGACGGCGCTCGTCCTGCCGGAGCTGTCCGTGGTCCAGGGCGCCCTCACCATCGCGTCCAACCCGGCGCTCACCCACGTCGCCCTGCCCGGGCTGCGCTTCGCCGGGGACGTCGCGCTGAACGACAACGCGGTGCTCGCCACGGCGGCGCTCGGTGACGCGGCCGGGTCGCGGGTCTCCGTGGATGGGAACCTGTCGGTGAGGGGCAACCCCCAGCTCGCCTCACTCGAAGGACTGCGCGGGCTGGCGCCCCGGAACGAGCTGGGCGTTGCGGAGAACGCCCTGCTGGAGTCGTTCACGTTCCCCCACGTCACCAGCCTCCCCGTGGGGCTCGCCGTGCATCGCAACCCGAGGCTGCGCACGTTCGACCTCCCCGCCCTCGCCACCGCCGAGGGCGTCTCGCTGTCCCAGAACGCCGCGCTGGAGGCGCTGATGCGGATGGAGCGCCTGTCGGTCCGCGACAACCGCGACCTCCAGACGCTGGCCCGGCTCAACGGGCTGCGCTTCCTCCAGTTCCTCGAGCTCACGGACAACCCCAGCCTGACGATGCTGGGCCTGGACGGGCTGGTGGCGGTGGAGCAGGGCTTCTCCGTGGAGAACAACGCCCTGCTGCCCACCTGCGGCGTGCAGCAGTTGGCGGAGCGCGTCTACTCCGGTTCGCCCTTCGAGCTCAGCATCCTGGGCAACGACAGCCAGGCGCCCTGCCCTCCGTAGCCACCGTCAGCTCGCGCCGCCCTCCACCCGCGACTGGAGCACCGCACCCAGCACCTCCGCGGTGTCCTCCGAAAGCCGGGTGAGGTGCGTGTAGAGCACGTCCTCCACCTGGGACACCGCCTCCGGGGGCGCGCCCGCCTCGCGCAGCCCCGCCAGCACCGCGTACGCCGCCGCGCCCAGCGGCCCCGCGAAGCCGCGCGACTCCTCCCAGAACTCCTCGAAGCACGGCACCGCCTCACCCGACACCACGCGCGCGAGCCGCCCCAGGCACGCCTCCCAGTAGGCCCGGTGCGCGTCACGGGCCACGTCGTCCGCGAAGGGCCCCTGACGCACCTGGAGCCGCGTGCCCCCATCGTCGGTGGGCTGGAAGGTCAGCTCCGCCCGGGTGCGGCCTGACGGCACCGGCCCGCCCTCCCAATCCATTTCAAGCGCCAACGACCTTGGCGGTTCGGCCTCCAGGATGCAGCCCACCTGCGCGAACACACGCCCCGCCGCGTCCCGCAGCACCACCCGGTAGGGCTGGCCCAGGGCGCCGGGGTCCGGCGCGTGCGTGCGGTGGCAGCCCGGCGGCGCGCCGAACCAGCGGCGGATGAGCGAGGGCTGCTCGAACGCGGGGAACACCGCCTCCGGCGGCACCGGCAGCTTCCACTCCAGCATCAGGTGGCTCACGACTGGACCCCCGAACGCGTGCGCAATTCAAACCGGGGCACGCGCGCCAGCTCCGCCTCCGGCGCCCGGTACTGCTCCACCACCAGGCTGATGCGCGACTCCGCCAGCCCCTGCGCCCCGGAGGAGATGGCCTCCACCTCATGCATCAGGTCCCCCCGGAACATCACCAGCGCGCGCTCCTGCGGCGTCAGCTCCGCCACCCGCCCTCCCCGGTGGTACAGCCGCAGGGCCCCGCCCTGGAGTTCCTTCGGAACCTGGACATACAGCACGCTCACCGCCACCGGGCACCCGATGCTGGGGCCGTAGAACTCCAGGCTCCGGTCGATGTGCGCCGCCACCCCACGCCCCTGCCCCACCAGCAGCGGGTTGAGCAGGAAGGCGTTGCACTCCGCCAGCAGCGTCTTCGCCAGGTACGGCGCGAACGCTGGAAAGCGCCGCGTCACGTCCGGCAGGGCCTCCCGGCGGAACGTCAGCGAAAAGCCGTACGTGCCGGAGAACTGCCCCGACAGGTTCGACTCCCCCAGCAGCGACGAGCCCAGGATGGCGGAGCGGATGGACGCCATCGCCTCCTCGGGCAGCGCCTGGGGAGTGCGGTGGAAGAAGGTGTCGAGCCGGAAGGCCCCACCCCACGGTGGCTGGAAGCGCATGGCCCCGGAGTCTACCCACCCTGTCCGCGCCCGTGCACACCGCCTCCGCCGCAACGCGGCAATCCCTCTCAACCCATCGCGTCAATCCAGGGCAACACGGCGCGTCATGGAATACATCAATTTCGCTTATTTATCAGTTATCAGGCCTTAGTTGAATTCTCCGGCCTCCCACCTTGCGGCGGGAATGAATCCCGACTTTCTTCGGACAAGCTACGAAGTCCCCTTCGCAGCGCTCGCCGTCCCACGCTCCATTCCACCCCACTGGAGTCCCCATCCATGAGCCGCAGCAGACTCACGGGCATCGTGCTCGCGTTCCTTGCCGCCAGTTGTCTGGCGGTTGATTCCGAAGCCGCCACGTCTGGCGTCACCCCTTCTGGTTCGTCCGCCATCTTCTACGTCGACACGACGGATTGGGCAGACATCCACTACAAGCTGAACAACGGCCAGCAGCTCAACATCCGCATGGCGGTGACGGGCGGCCGCAACCAGTACGCGGTGACGGGCCTCACCGCCGGAAACGTCATCGACTACAACTTCACGTATTGGGACGTGTCGTGCGGCTGTGCGCGTGACACGACCTGGACGCGCTACACGCACACGGGCGGCACCAACCCGCCGGTGGACGCGGGCACGGGCACGCCGGACGCGGGCGGCACGGTGGACGCCGGCATTCCTCCCAATGGCGACGCCGGCCCCGTGGTGCCGCTGTTCACCAGCGCCACCGCGCTGGAGCCGGCCACCACGGAGACGACCTCCACGGCCATCATCACCCGCGTGGGCGACCGCGTTCGCGACCGCCACATGCGCGAGGACATGTACCAGGCGTACGACCACTACCTGAAGCTGTACTTCGAGAAGCGCACCCACTGGATTGAGATCGTGGATGAGGTGGCCAAGGGCGGCAATCAGGTCGTCGTCAACCTCTACACCATCTACCCGTATGACAGCCCTGACTTCCGGGCGTTCTTCCGCGGCCTGAACACGGTGGCGGAGTACTTCCACAACTCGGACTTCGTGAAGGTGAACGACTACAAGTACACGTCGTCGGTGGGCTTCAACGCCAAGGAAGGCCGCGCCATCCGCGTCGGTGACCGGATGGAGATTGAGATTGGCGTGTTCCTCCAGGCGCCGGTGGAAGGCCGCTTCAACTACTACTCCACGACCATGCTCTACATCGTGGGCCAGGGCGGCGTCGTGCCCTTCGAGGGCCAGGGCGCGACCCGCGACTCCTTCCCGCTGCCGGACAAGGCCTGGGCGGGCGGCCGCGGCACGCTGCACACGCCGTTCTCCAACGAGCCGGACAACCGCTTCCTGCAGATGCCCACGAACCTGGCGCCGGTGAACGCGCAGCCGTTCGTCGAGGGCCGCCGCCTGCACCACACGAACTTCAAGGACGGCACGCACTCGGAGCCGGACAACCCGGTCTTCACGGCGCACATCAACAAGCTGGGCAACAACTACGTCGCGTCCTCCTGTGTCGAGTGCCACAAGCAGAACGGCCGGGGCCTGGCGCCCTCCACGACCAACACCACGCTCACCAACTACGTGGTGAAGGTGGGCAAGGTGAACGGCAGCACGGTGACGGCGGACCCCTTGTTGGGCTTCCGCCTGCAGCCGCGCGCGGTCAGCGGCACGCCGGAGGCGGACGTGCGCATCAGCGGCTGGACGAACACCAGCGGCACGCTGAGGGACGGCACCGCGTACCAGCTGCGCAAGCCCAACTACAGCTTCGTCAACGTGACGCCGACGAACTTCTCCGCGCGCATCACGCCGCAGCTCATCGGCATGGGCCTGCTGGAGGCGGTGCCGGAGTCGCAGGTGGCGGGGCTGGCGGATCCGAACGACGCCAATGGCGACGGCATCTCCGGCCGCATGCAGACGGTGCGGGACCCGGAGACGGGCGTCACGCGGCTGGGCCGCTTCGGTTGGAAGGCGGGCACGGCGCGCGTGAAGCACCAGGTGGCCGAGGCGTTCAACAGCGACATGGGCGTGACGTCGTCGGTGTTCAGGACGCAGGACTGCGGCTCCTCGCAGCAGGGCTGCACGGGCACCAGCACGGAGCTGAGCGACGCGGACCTGGACAAGCACACCCGCTACGTCGCCCTGCTGGGCGTGCCGGCGCGCCGCGACCACAGCGACGCGCAGGCGATGCAGGGTGAGACGGTGTTCACCAACGCGGGCTGCGCGAAGTGCCACGCGCCCACGCTGACCACCAGCCAGTACAGCGCGATGACGGAGTTCCGCGGCCAGACCATCCGCCCGTACACGGACCTGCTGCTGCACGACATGGGCGCGGGCCTCGCGGACAACCTGCCCGAGGGTCAGGCGTCCGGCTCCGAGTGGCGCACCGCGCCCCTCTGGGGCATCGGCCTCACGTCCGGCGTCAGCGGCGGCCAGAACTTCCTGCACGACGGCCGCGCGCGCAACGTGACCGAGGCCATCCTCTGGCACGGCGGCGAGGGCGAGGCCTCCAAGCAGGCCTTCATCAACCTCAGCACCGCGGACCGCAACGCGCTGCTGAAGTTCGTCAACTCGCTGTAATCGCTTCCTGCTGAGAAGCCAGACGCCGGGCGGAGGCCACCGTGCCTCCGCCCGGCGTCCTGTTTTCAGGGACCCGGGCGCGTCACCGGGGAAGGTGCAGATTGAAGAGGAACATGTACCGCACGGAGAGGGGCTTGCCGTCGACGGTCGCGGGCTCGAAGCGGCTGCCCCGGAGTGCCTTGAGTGCGACCGGGGTCATGAGGGGCAGGCTCTTCAGGGAGTGGCAGTTGATGACGTTGCCCTCGCGGGTGATGACACAGCGGATGGCCATCTGCCCCTGGATGCGCTTCTCGATGGCCTCCCGCGTATAGGCGGCTTCCTCACCCGACAGCTTCTTCGGCCGGGTCATGGAATCGGAGGAGAAGAAGGGCACCTGCGCGGCGGCCATCTGGGGAGAGACCGCCCCCTCCTCCGCGAACCAGTAGGCCAGACGCCACCCCGCCCGCGGCCACTCCACCGACGGTTGCACGAAGTCCACGGGGAACTCCACGGGGGGACCGTCGGCTTCCGCTCCGGGCCAGAGCTTCACCTGCACGGTGGCGAACCCCTCACTGATGTTGGGAGGGCCCTTGACCTCGCAGCGCATGGGCTGGGATGGGGGCGGGCGCGGAGAGGGCGGCAGAGACTCCGGGTGGGCCTGGAGGTACGCCAGGTCCTCGGCCCGGATGGAGTCCTCGGGACGCATGTCCGCGGGGAAGCGGGACAGGTCAGGCCAGGACAGCAGGCCGTGCTCACACAGCCGCCGTGCCTTCTCGGTGATTTCACCTTCTGCCCCCCGCGTGCTCCCGGAGACGGAGGCGCAGCCGCTCCCCAGCCATGGGAGCATCAGCCACAACGACAGACGGAGGACTCGGGATGCGCAGGCATTCATGTCCCGGCGCAAGCTAGCAGGCAATCGCCAGGGGAACCCGCTGCGCTTCGCCTCGCATCCTGGTGGATTCAGGGGTCCTGGCGCGGCGATGGGCCGCCTTCCCCGGCAGGCGCTCCTCCATCGAGGCGGGGCAGGTCATTCCCCTGCGCATTGGCGGCACGCTCGGCCTTGAGGCTCAGGGTGACGGGCTGCGCTCCCGCCAGTTGGAGTGACAGGGTGAGTTCGATGCACGCGGGCCCTTCAGGTGGGGTGAACGGCTCCGCGAAGACGACGAAGGAGACGTCCCTGCCGAACCACTCTCCTTCGGTCAGGGTCACCAGGTCGTCCCGGGTCGCGGGCTCGGGAAGGAAGTCCGCGACCAGCGTCGGGAACGCCGCGCCCGTCGCGCAGTCCGTGACGCGGTCGATGCCCAGGGAGACGTTCTCGATGAGGCGTCTGTCCACGGTGGTGGGGCCCTGCGCGCCGATGAGCGCTCGGCCGGAGACGGTGTGCCCGTCATAGCGGACGTGCTCGAAGGCCAGGAGGGGTGGCTGAGCAGGCGGGGGCGGCTTCTGGAGGCGTGCGCAGGCGCTCGCCAGCAGGAGCATCCCGGCTCCTCGCACCATGAGGGTCCGCCGGGGGGCCTTGAGTCGAAACACCCGCACCTGACGCTCCACTCACGACGCGTTCATTGCCAACCGGAAGCAGGTTCGAGGCTGTCATTCAGCTTCGTCGCCTGTCCATCCCTCCCACGAGGTACATCCTCTTTTCACATCTCAACACCTAACGATTCACAGACAACCTGCGCCGTTACCGACCTTCGGCGGAGCAACCCGCGCTTCGCGGAGCACACGCTTCGCGCTGGAACCACGTGATGCCCCCAGGCAGGTCCGGTCGGAGCTCCAGCGGCCCCCGGGAGAATGCACGCTGGCGCACCGTCCCCCCTTCATCGTCGTAGCCAGCGCGCCTCCGCCGCGCCACGCTGCGCCCTCCGTGGACGACACAAGCCTTCCCGACCCTGAAGCCCTCCGCCCGCTGCTCACCGACGCCCTGTCGCTGCCCGCGCTCCAGCCGCACGGCCCGCGCCTGGAGCGCCTGCTGGAGGACTACGCTCGCGGCGTCGCCCGCCGGGACGCGCCGCTCGTCGTCGCGCTCGTCGGCGCCACCGGCGCGGGCAAGTCCACCCTGCTCAACGCGCTCGCGGGGCAGGCCCTGTCCCGCGAGGGCGTGGACCGCCCCACCAGCACCGCCTCCACCCTCTTCG
This sequence comes from Corallococcus sp. BB11-1, assembly GCF_026626625.1. NCBI lineage: Bacteria > Pseudomonadati > Myxococcota > Myxococcia > Myxococcales > Myxococcaceae > Corallococcus > Corallococcus sp. BB11-1. Next base: position 92,421 of record NZ_JAPNJY010000042.1, read on the forward strand.
CGCCGGAAGGCACGCCCGTGGAGGAGCTGTCCCGCACCGGCGCGCGCGTCGTGCGCTACACGCCCGGCCCCCAGGGGCTGTGGAGCGGGCAGGTCTTCATCGACACGCCGGACCTCAACAGCGTGGCCACCACCCACCGCGACGTGGCCCGCGCCGCGCTGGACAAGGCCGACGTCGCCCTCGTCGTCATGCACCGGGGCAGCGTCGCGGAGGCCTCCCAGGTGGAGTTCCTCAACGAGTTCGCCCGCCGCCGCGCGCTCGTCTTCATCCTCAACTTCGCCGACGAGCTCTCCGCCGACTCGCGCGACACGCTGAAGGCCCAGATCCGCCGCGTCGCCACCCAGCACCACGGGCTCGCCGCCGAGGACGTCCCCGTCTTCGCCATCTCCGCCCGCGCCGCGAAGGACGGGCAGGACGTGTCCGGCGAGTTCGGCCCCCTGCTCTTCCACCTGCGGGGCCTCGCCACCCAGGCCGTCGCCGCGCGCGTGCGCCACACCAACGCCCTGGGCGCCCTGGAGGAGCTCGCCTCCACCGTGCAGGGCGCGCTCACGGAGACGGACGCGCTCCTGGCGAAGACACGCACCGCACTGGACGCGGGCCTCGCGCGCGCGGCCGAAGCGCTCCAGGGCGACTTCGACGCGCGGCTGGGCCTGGCCCACGGACACCTGGCGTCGGAGGTGCGTCGGCAGGCCGCGGGTCGCTTCTGGGGCCCCGCCGCGTGGGGACTGCGCCTGTCGCTGTGGGGCGCTTCCGGCATGGGCGCTGGCGCGCTGGTGGCCCGCCGCAGCCTGCCCGCGGGACTCGCGGTGGCGGCGGCCTCCACGGTGGTGGACGCCGTGAGGGACCGCACGCGCGCGCGGGCCGCGGAGGTGGCGGTGGTGGAGCCCTTCGAGGACGACTTCCTCGCCGAGTCCGCCGCGCGCACCGCCCTGGCCGAGGCGCGCAGCGTGGCGCGCGCCCAGGGGCTGGAGGCGGAGAGCCTGGGCGTGCCGGACGTGGAGGCGATGCTGGCGGAGCTGCGCGTGGCCCGCGCGGGGGCCTGGCGCTACACGGCCTCCACCGCCGTCGCGGAGGCCGTGGCCCGCTGGTGGCGCACGGCCCGGTGGCTGGTGTTGCCGCTCATCAACCTGCCCCTGCTGGCGCTCCTGGGGCACGTGGGCTACCGCGTGGTGCGTGGCTACGTGGAAGGCCCCCTGCTGCCGTTGGAGTACTTCATCAACGCGGGGGCCCTCTTCGGACTGCTCGCGGGCGCCGGAGCGCTGCTCGCGTCAGCGAGTCTCGTCGGAGCCGCTCGCCATGCGGGGAGAGCGGGCCGGGCTCGCTTTGTCGAGTCCCTCGCCGCCCTGGGCGGGAGGCTGGGAGAGGCCGTCGAGAATGGCCTTGGCACCGGGCGGCAGGCCGCGCGACGCATCCTGGATCGAACCCGCGACGGGCGGTGACATGGACACCACCGCCTGGCCCGGCGTGTGGACGCCCCCGTTGGACGCCATCATCGGCTGCGCGGAGTCCTTGCACAGCGGCGCCGACACCAGCGTGTCGCGCACCGGGTCCCCATAGCCCACGATGCGCGCGGGCACGGAGGGGTTGTTCCACCCGGAGCCCTGCTCCTTGGCGACCTTGAAGTGCAGGTGCGCGCCGCACGCCCAGCCCGTCGCGCCGGAGAAGCCGATGAGCTGGCCTTCCTTCACGCGCTCACCGGGCTTCACCACCACGGCGCTGAAGTGCAGGTACTGCGTCTCCAGCCCGTCGCCGTGGGAGATGACGACGTAGTTGGCCAGCGGCGCGAACTGCTCGCCACAGCCGCCCTGCTTGCTGTCGCCCCGCGCCATGCGGACGGTCCCGTCATGCGCCGCCACGATGGGGGTGCCTTCCGGCATGCGGAAGTCCCACGCGTAGGTGTCGTTGTGCTGGTGACTGCCCGTTTCGTGGCCCTGGCTCACCGTGTAGATGCGACCACAGGCGAAGGGCACACCCACCTCGGCGACGACATTCGAGGCGGCCTGGGCCTTGGAGGGGACGGAGGGAGCCGAAGCGAGGAAGGAGCCGACGAGAAGAGCGGTAATGGTCATATCGGGGCGGGCGGACAACCGGTGCAAGGCCTTGCGGTATTTCCTGCTGATTTTCGCTCAATCCCGAACGGATCACTAGCAGGCGAGCTACGCCCCGCCCTGTCTCAAGGGGCCGACCCTTGACCACATTCCAGAGAGGAAGCCGGCCCAAAGCACTTGAGCGCCTGCTGCGTCGCCTGCCCGGTTGGCAGGCTTGATGTCTCTGATGAAGACCCGCCTCAATCCCTGCCAGTGGGGCGTGTGTAAAGGCAGACGCTCGCCCGCTCCCCTGCCCTGCCAGCAGGCACGGACGACCCCTGCCCGCGTGGATCAGCGGGAGGCCCCCGCGCCCGGGACCCGCCCCCCGGCCGCCCCCTTCCACAAAGTGACTGGTCACTTTTTAAGTTGCGGGTTATCGTCCAGGACATGTCCCCGAGGTCCGCCTCCAGGCCCGCGCCGAAGAAGGCCGCCACCGCCGCGCCGGGCGTGCGTCGCACGCAGGCGGAGCGCCGGGAGACGACGCGGCGCAAGCTGCTGGACGCGACCCTGGAGACGCTGGTGGAGCAGGGCTACGCGCGGCTGACGACGGTGGCGGTGGCGAAGCGGGCGGGGGTGTCCCAGGGGGCGCTCTTCACGCACTTCGACACGAAGGAGGAGCTGCTCGCGGTGGCGGTGGAGCACCTCTTCCCGCGCATCATCCAGGACTTCCTCGCGGGCGTGGGGGCGCGGCCGTCGGGCAAGGACCGGGTGGGGGCGGCGGTGGACATGCTGTGGGCCGTCTACCAGCGGCCGGAGTTGCAGGCCGCCATCGAATTGTACGTCGCGGCGCGCACCGACCCGGAGCTGCAGCGGGCCCTGGCGGCGGTGGACGGCCCGCACCGCCGGAACCTGCACCGCGTGGCGCGCGAGCTGTTCCCGGACGTGGCCGCCACGCACCCGGACTTCGACGACGTGGTGGAGCTGGCGCTGGACGCGGTGCAGGGCGCGGCGGTGGGTGGGGCGGCCCGCCCGTCGGACCCGGCGCACCGCCGGATGCTCGACACCCTGGCGCGCTTCATGCGCGTCGCCTTCGCCCCCAGTGCCTGAGCGGTTGAAACAGCAGGAGGTCTTCCATGGACACGGCGCACATCCCCGACCTCATCACCCCGGCCATCCCGGTGTTCGTCATCACCGTCATCGCGGAGGCGCTGTGGGTGAAGAAGCTGCGCGCGGAGGCGGGCGCCACCATCAAGGGCCACACCTGGAAGGACACGCTGGCCAGCCTCGCCATGGGCCTGGGCAGCGTGGCGGTGGGCGTGGGCTGGAAGGGCGTGGCGTTCGCGGGCTACGCGGCGCTCTACCACCTGACGCCCCTGCGCATGGGCTCGGGGCTGGTGGCCTGGGTGCTGCTCTTCTTCCTGGAGGACCTCTGCTACTACGCCTTCCACCGCGTCCACCATGAGAGCCGCTTCTTCTGGGCCTCGCACGTGGTGCACCACTCCAGCCAGCACTACAACCTGTCCACGGCGCTGCGGCAGACGTGGACGCCCATGACGGGCTGGGTGTTCTGGGCGCCGCTCGCGCTGCTGGGCTTCTCCCCGGCGATGATCGTCACCCAGCAGGCGGTGAGCCTGCTGTACCAGTATTGGATCCACACGGAGGCCATCCACCGGATGCCGCGTCCGTTCGAGTGGTTGTTCAACACGCCGTCGCACCACCGCGCGCACCACGCCTCCAACCCCGTCTACCTGGACACGAACTACGCGGGCATCCTCATCATCTGGGACCGGCTCTTCGGCACCTTCACGCCAGAGGTCGAGCGTCCCATCTACGGGCTGGTGAAGAACCTCACCACGTACAACCCGGTGCGCATCGCGTTCCACGAGTACGGCAACATCCTCCGGGACGCCGCCCGGCCGGGGTCCCTGGGCCAGCGGCTGTCGTATGTCTTCCGCAACCCTGCGTGGAAGCCCCAGGGGGCATCGCCTCCGGAGGCCCCTCCGCCCGTGGAAGTGGCGCACCCGTCGCCGTGAGCACACAAGCGCCTCCCGGACGACAGGGGGCGGAAGCGAAGCGACGTCCAGGCAACGCGGGCCGCGACATCATTGAGTCGGTGCCATGCGGGCCTTGCTACGGTGGGGCGCGGCGATTTCCAGGCCCCGCGCACGAAGGCGGGCGCCTCTCCCAAGCAAGGAGTCGGATCATGACGGAGCGCGAGTTGTGGGAGCGGTACCAGCGGCACCTGTGCGTCGTCCCCTCGGTGGGGCTCTCGCTGGACATCTCCCGCATGAACTTCGGCGCGGACTTCCTGGACGGGATGCGCGCGCGCACGGACGCGGCGTTCCAGGCCATGGACGCGCTGGAGAAGGGCGCCATCGCGAACCCGGACGAGAAGCGCCGCGTGGGCCACTACTGGCTGCGCGCGCCGGCGCTGTCGCCGGAGCCGGAGCTGAAGACCGCCATCACCGACATGCAGGCTTCGGTGGAGGCCTTCGCGCGGGACGTGCACGCGGGCAAGGTGAAGCCCGCGAAGGCGGCCAGGTTCACGCAGGTGCTGCTGGTGGGCATTGGCGGTTCGGCGCTGGGGCCGCAGCTGGTGGCGGACGCGCTGGGCTCGCACCGGGACGCGATGCAGGTGCACTTCCTGGACAACACGGATCCAGACGGGATGGACCGCACGCTGGGGGCCCTGGGTGAGCGGCTGGCGGAGACGCTCACGGTGGTCATCAGCAAGTCGGGCGGCACCAAGGAGACGCGCAACGGCATGCTGGAGACGGAGCGCGCATACCAGCAGCGCGGCCTGGACTTCGGCGCGCACGCGGTGGCGGTGACGGGGGACGGCAGCGAGCTGGACCAGTACGCGAAGCAGCACCACTGGCTGCGCACCTTCCCCATGTGGGACTGGGTTGGCGGGCGCACGTCCATCATGTCGGCGGTGGGGCTGGTGCCGGCGCGGTTGCAGGGGCTGGACGTGGACGGCTTCCTCGCGGGCGCGAAGGACATGGACGCGGCGACGCGCGAGCGCGACGTGGCGAAGAACCCGGCGGCGCTGCTCGCGCTGATGTGGTTCCACGCGGGCGGCGGCAGGGGCCAGAAGGACATGGTCATCCTGCCGTACAAGGACCGGCTGATGCTGATGTCCAAGTACCTCCAGCAGCTGGTGATGGAGTCGCTGGGCAAGGAGCTGAGCCTGGACGGCCAGGTGGTGAACCAGGGCATCGCCGTCTATGGCAACAAGGGCTCCACGGATCAGCACGCGTACGTGCAGCAGCTGCGCGAGGGCGTGAACAACTTCTTCGTCACCTTCGTGGAGGTGCTGAAGGACCGGGACGGCAAGTCCATGGCGGTGGAGGGCGACAACACCAGCGGCGACTACCTGCTGGGCTTCTTGCTGGGCACGCGCCGGGCGCTGTTCGAGAAGGGCCGCGAGTCGATGACGCTCACCGTGCAGGACGTGAGCGCGCGCACGGTGGGGGCGTTGATTGCGTTGTACGAGCGGGCGGTGGGGCTCTACGCCAGCCTCGTGAACATCAATGCCTATCACCAGCCGGGCGTGGAGGCGGGCAAGAAGGCCGCGGGCCGCGTGCTGGAGTTGCAGGGCAAGCTGCTCTCGAAGCTGAAGGCGGCGAAGGCGGAGGCGCGCTCGGCGGATCAGCTGGCCCAGGACATCGGCGCGCCGGACGAGGCGGAGACGGTGTTCAAGCTGCTGGAGCACCTGTCCGCCAACGGCGACCACGGCGTGAAGCGCAGCGGCGGCCAGCGCCCCGCCGAGGCGCGCTTCCAGGCGGGGTAGCGGACACTGTGATGGCCCGGCGGGGCAATGCATGGCGGACCCGGGCGGCGGATAGCCTGGGCCGTCATGGAACAGGGCCTCGCCAGGGCTGGGCACGGATGGAGCTGGGCGCATGCGCATACGGCGGGGATGTGGCTGTGCGTCCTGGGCTGCGTGACCGGGTGTCCGGAGGTGCACCGCAAGGGCGGCATCGCGGACCGGGCCGCGCATCGGGATGCGATGGAGCAGGCTCCCGAGGCCCCGTGTGACCCTGCTGTCTGGAAACTCCATTGTGCAGGTGAAGACGCTCCGAGCGCGGAGTGTCTCGAGCGTTGCGGATGATGAGCCGCTGGCACGTCCCCCTGGCACTGCTCACATGCCTCGTGCTCGTGGGGCCCACACTCTTCATCCTCCGCAATGCGCGAGAAGCCCAGGCCGCGCCCGCGCCAGGGCAGCAGGGCATCGTCCCAATCCTTGACGCCGAATCACGGGCCCGGCTGCTGACCTATCACCGCGGGTGTTCAAAGCAGGCGGACTGCGAGCAGCCTCTCGGCTGCTTCTCCGATTCACGCCACGGGAAGTACTGCACGGACAGCAACTGCACGAACGACCTTCAATGCCCGGAGGATCAGCGCTGCCGCACGATGAGCACGTTCCATGGAGGACCGCGGTTCAGACTCTGCGCTCCCACCGGCCCACGCCAGGAAGGAGAGCTCTGCCTGGATCTCCCAAGAGACAGGACCTCTTCCTGCGCGGGAGAGCTTCAGTGCGCGGGCATCAACGGCCTGGGTTACTGCGCCCGCTCCTGCGCTCCCGGCGAACCTGGCACCTGCCCGGACGGCTTCTTCTGCGCGGACGTGCAACCCGGGCCCTCCTGCCTCCCCACGTGTGAAGCCGGTGGATGCCCCCAGGGCCAGCAGTGCATCCCCTTCATCGACGGGGCGTCCCTCTGCGCATCGGTGGTCTACGGCACGAACTGCCTCAAGACGCCCTGCCCCGGCGGTCACAAGTGCCAGGTGGACCCGTCCACGCGGTTCCCCGGCAAGGTCTGGATGGAGTGCGTCGTGCGCTGCTCCGACGCGAACCCGACCTGCGCGGAGGGTCAGGTCTGCGACCGCTATCACTGCCTTCAAGCCTGTGACCCGAATGGCCCCAACCCGTGCGCCGAGGGCTACCACTGCGACCGCCGTGGCAAGGACCTGCCCTGGTCCTGTCAGCCAGACTCCTGGCCGGTTCGCTGACCTCCCGACGCCCGCCGGCCCCGGAGTCCCGGGCCGTCCTCCAGCGGATGAAGCCCTGCGCCGGTGTGCATGGCCGACACATGCCCGGGCCCGCCCGGACGGGATGTGGCGGGAGCGTGACGTCCCCATCCTCGGGACTCGCGAGCCACCGGAGCCCCCTGATGAAGACGTCGCGGTCCGCCCCCTTCCTCGTCCCGCCCGCCATCCCTCCGCTCCAGGCCCACGAGGCGGATGACCCGTGGCGCTTCGACGCCCTGGGCTCCGTGCGCAGCCGCGACGCCATCACGCTGGAGGCCCTGCCCCGCCCGCGCTACCGCTCCGCCCTGGAGCTTGGCAGCGCCCTCGGCGGCCTCACCGTGAAGCTCCAGGAGCGCTGTGACGCCCTGCTCTCCGTGGGGGTGGCCCTGCGCGACCAGTCCCGCGCCCTCCACCGCTGCCGCCACCTGCCCCACGTGCGCTTCCAGGTGATGGCCGTGCCGGACGCCTTCCCCGAACCGACCTTCGACCTCACCGTCGTGTCCGAGCGCGCCTGCCACTGGAGCCTCCCGGAGCTGGAGCGCGCGCAGCAGCACATCCTCGGGCACCTGGAGACCGGCGGACACCTGCTGCTCGTCCACTGGACCGGCCAGACGCGCGACATGCGCCTCAGCGGCAACGACGTCCACGACTCCTTCCGCCGCCTCTCCCCCAAGGGCCTGCGCCACCTGCGCGGGGAGATGGACGGCACCTGGCGCCTGGACGTGTTCGAGCGCCTCTAGGCGCCTTCCGTCCGGATCTCGACCGCCCCCCCAAGAACCCGCGCCCCATCCGCTCCCGCCAGCGGTACAAGGGGAGGCATGGAACTCGGAATCGCGGAAAAAACCGCGCTCGTCACCGGCAGCAGCCGGGGCATCGGACGGGCCATCGCCACGGTGCTGTCGCGCGAGGGCGCCCGGGTGTGCGTGTGCGCCCGGAACCTGGAGCCCCTGGAGGCCGTCGCGAAGGCGCTGCGCTCCGAGGGGGCGCAGGTGGCCACGGTGGTCGCGGACGTGGCCACTCCCGAGGGGGCCCAGGCGGCGGTGGACTCGGCGGTGCGCGCGTTCGGCTCGCTGGACATCCTGGTGAACAACGTGGGCGGCAGCGGCGGCGCGGGCGCGTTCGACGCGGCCAGCTCCGAGCAATGGGCGGACGTGCTCCAGCGCAACCTGATGTCCGCGGTGTGGTGCAGCCAGCGCGCCCTCAACGTGATGCGCGCGCGCGGGGGCGGCAGCATCGTCCACATCAGCTCCATCTTCGGCCGCGAGTACGCCACCAGCGCGCCCTACAGCGCCGCCAAGGCGGGCCTCATCGCGTTGACCAAGGAGATGGCGGTGGACCTGGCCCCGCACCGCATCCGCGTCAACGCCGTGGCCCCGGGCTCCATCTTCTTCCCCGGGGGGAGCTGGGACAAACGCCAGCAGCTGGACCCGGAGGCCGTGGCCCGCATGGTGCGCGAGCAGATCCCCTGGGGCCGCTTCGGCACGCCGGAGGAGGTGGCGGACGTGGTCGCCTTCCTGTGCTCCGAACGGGCGAAGTGGGTGACGGGCGCCACCCTGCCCGTGGATGGCGGACAGGGCCGCGCCTTCTGACGCGCGCGCCGCCCGCCTGACGGTAGAGTCCGCGCGCATGAGGCCACTGGCGTGCTGAAGCTCTACAAGAAGGACGGCGACACCCTGCGCTACTGGGAGGCGTGGGAGCACGAGGGCGTCGTCACCGTGCACTGGGGCGCCGTGGGCGACGGCGGCGAGCAGAAGGCCGTCCCCGTCCCCCCGGACGAGGACCCGGACATGGTCATCGCCCAGGAGGCCGAAGCCCTGGTGGACGCCGGCTACGACGAGCCCGAACCGGACGCCATGGCCGTGCTCCTGGTGGAGTACGCCGTGAAGGGCAAGGGCAACGGCCACGACTTCGAGCAGCGCAACGCCGTGGAGGAGCTGCTCACGGACGCGCTCGGCTGGACGGGCAACGGCGAGGTGGAGGGCGGTGAGACGGAGGAGGGCCACATGCGCGTGCACTGCCGCGTGATGGACCCGGAGTCCGCCGCGCGCACGGTGGTGGAGGCGCTGGACTCCGAGGACCTGCTCGAAGGCGCCCGGGTGCTCGTGGCGCGGGGCGACGAGAAGCCCCGCGTCGTCCACCCGCCCCTCTTCCCCGTCCTCAAGTAGGAGGCACGGGGGTCGCGGCCCCCGGGGCCTGGGGCCGGAACACGCGGAACAGGAGCACCAGCGACGGCACCACCGCCACCGCTCCTATCGCGAGCGCGACCAGCAGCAGCCGCTGCACCGTCGGCGACGACGCCGCGCTCCGCAGCGTCAGGCCCGGGTACACCAGGTACGGCGCCTGCGACACCGCCCACCCCAGCACGATGAGCCCCGCCTGCGTGGCCGCCGCCACCCGCGCGGCCCGGAAGCGCCGCGTCCACAGGAGCGCGAAGGCCGCCACCGCCGCCACCGCCGTGCCCACGTGCAGCGCCAGCGCGAAGGGCGTCTGTGACAGCCCCGCCCACACCCGGGGCGCGCCCTCCCGCGACAGCAGCAGCGCCACCAGCGCCAGCGGGAACAGCAGCGCGCCCGTCACCAGCGCGCGCCAGCGGAAGTCCTCCGCCAGCGGGGGCGTGTGCGCTTCGTGCGTGAGGTACACCGCCGCCAGGAACGCGAAGAGCCCCAGCGTCAGCACGCCCACGGACACCGCGAAGGGGGACAGCCACGACGCGAAGAAGCCGCTCACCACCGCGTGCCCCTGCATGCGGATGGCGTCGCTGGCCACCGCGCCCACGCACATGCCCAGCAGCAGCGGCGCCACCACGCTCGCCACGCTGAACACGACGCCCCACCTGCGCTCCACCGCGTCCCCCCGCGTGTCGTAGGCGCGGAAGGTGAAGGCCGTGCCCCGGAACACGATGCCCAGCACCAGCAGCGTCAGGGGCACGTGCAAGGCCACGCTCAGCGCCGCGAACGCGCGGGGAAAGCCGCTGAAGAGCAGCACCAGCCCGACGATGAGCCAGACGTGGTTCACCTCCCACACCGGCCCGATGGCGCGGGCGATGAGCGCGCGCTGCTCCGCCTTGCGAGGCCCCCGGGCCAGCAGGTCCCACACCCCGCCGCCGAAGTCCGCCCCGCCCAGGAGCGCGTACAGCACGAACGTGCCCGCCACCGCGAGCCCCAGCACCTCTTCAGTGGGCATGGGTCACCTTCCCGTCCACCGCGCCGGGCAGCGTGGCCGCCACCTGCCGCCAGAGCACGAAGAGCACCGTCACCCCCAGGAACAGGTACACCGCCGTGAAGGTGAAGAACGGCGCGGCCAGGTGCGGCACCGGCGTCACCGCCTCGCTGGTGCGCATCACGCCCCGGACGATCCACGGCTGGCGGCCCCACTCGGTGACGAGCCACCCCGCCTCCAGCGCCACCAGCCCCAGCGGCCCGGTGAAGAGCCACGCCCGCATCAGCCCCTTGCCGTGGGGCCACTCGCGGCCCCGCCAGCGCCTCCACAGCGTCACCAGCGCGAGCAGCGCCATCAGGCTGCCCGTGCCCACCATCACCTGGAAGGCCACGTGCACCTTCGCCACCGGGGGCCAGGTGTCGCGGGGGAAGTCGTTCAGCCCCTTCACCTCCGCGTTTGGATCACCAAACGCCAGGATGGAGAGCCCCTTCGGCACGCCGATGGCGCCCGGGACGGTGCGCGTCTCCACGTCCGGCAGGCCCCCCAGCAGCAGCGGCGCGCCCACCTCCGTGTCGAAGTGTCCCTCCATCGCGGCCAGCTTCACCGGCTGCGCCTTCGCGACGTGCTTGGCGGACAGGTCCCCCACCAGCGGCTGCAGGAGCGCGGTGAGGCACGCGAGCGGCAGCGCGACGGACAGCGCCTTCTTGTGGAAGGCCGCCCCCGGGTGCTTGAGCAGGATGAAGGCGTGGATGCCCGCCATGGCGAACGCGCTGGCCTGGTAGCAGGACAGCAGCACGTGCGCCGTCTGGTACTGCCAGCCGGGGCTGAACATGGCCACCAGCGGCTGCACGTCCGTGGGCCCCGCGGGCGTGGCCGTGAAGCCGGACGGGTTGTTCATGAACGTGTTCACCAGCGTGACGAAGAACGCGCTGGCCGCGCCGCTCACCGCCACCATCACACCGCTGAACAGGTGCAGGCCCGGCGACACCCGCTCGCGGCCGTACAGGTAGATGCCCAGGAAGATGGCCTCGGTGAAGAAGGCCACGCCCTCCAGGCTGAAGGGCAGGCCAATCACTTCCCCGTAGCGGCCCATGAACTCCGGCCACAGCAGCCCCAATTCGAACGACAACACCGTCCCGCTCACCGCGCCCACCGCGAACAGGATGGCGGTGCCCTTGGCCAGCTTCTCGCTGAGCTTGCGGTAGTCGTTGTCCCCCGTCCGCCGGTGCTTCCAGTCGCTCAGCACCATCAGCACCGGCAACGCCACGCCCGCCGCCGCGAACACGATGTGGAACGCGAGCGACAGGCCCATCTGCGCGCGCGCATAGAGCAGGTCCGTCATGTGCATCAGTCTGCTTTATGCGTGCTTTTTACGCATTCACTATTTCTTATCGTCGTCCCCAGGGCGCTTGCCAGCGGTGCGCGAGGGCACCAGGGACTGCATGGAGTTGCGGGCCACGGCGGTGGCGAGCGTGGTGGCGAAGATCATCACCAGCTTGCGGCCCAGCTCCGCGCCCAGGGGCTTGTCCTCCACGCTGGTGGCCACGCGCTCCGGGTGGTCCCACGCCCGCGACAGGGCCTGCCGGCGCTGGCGGCGCACGCGCTCGTCATGGTGCCGGGCGCGGTAGATGACCAGGCCCAGGCCCGCGCCCACCACCACCAGCGCGGCGGCGCCCACGGTGACGAGCAGGTCGCGGTTCTGGTTCAGGTGGTAGCGCACGTCGGTGGCGCGGTGGCGGCGGCGGTCCAGCTCCTCCAGGGTCAGGAGCAGCTCGTCGCGGATGCGGTCCGCGGTCTGCTCCACCTGCTCCCGGTCACCCATGCGGCGGGTGATGGCGTGGTCGGCGTGGACTTCCAATTCGGATGCCTGGCTCATTGCAGCGTCTCCCGGGTCATCTTGAAGTCCGCCTTCAAACGGTCCTGGGTGCGGGGCATGGGCTGCTTGGGCACCCGCTTGGAGCCCAGGAACAGCAGCAGGCCCGCCACCGCGAGCAGCACCACGCCCACGATGGCCACGCCCAGCGCGGCGACGACGGGGATGGCGAGCCCCAGGGCGACGAAGAGCACCGCCAGCGAGGTGAGGGCCAGCACGGCCCCCGCTCCCAGGAGGATGCCCGCGGTCTTGGCGGCCTGGAGCTCCTGCTTGAGCTCCTTCTTCGCGTGCAGCACCTCCGCCTTCACGAGCAGGCGGGTTTCCGACAAGGCGTGCCGGATGAGCTCCGAGGTGGAGAGCGTCTCCAGTTGGGTGCGCTCCAGGCGTTCCGATTCGAGGTCCACGACCGTGCCTCCGACTTGGTGGGCCCAGGGGAAGACGTCACCCGACGTCTCAGCGGCGTCCCCTCCGCCCCTGTTCTGCCCCACAAGGTGGTCAGGAAGGGTGGGCGGGAGAAGTCCCGACGCACACCCCTCCGTCGTTCGTCTGCCTGCCTGGTACCCCCGCCCGGAGAGGAGGGGCGGGCTTCCGGACGGCGGCGGACGCTAGCGGCGGGTCTTCTGGTGGGCGATCGCCGTGGCCAGCGTCTCGCGCACCTGGCGGGCGCGGAACAGCCGGTCCGCGGTGTCCACCAGGTTCTCCGCGTACAGCACCTGCTTGCGCAGGCGGGCCGGCAGGGCGCGCGTGCCCAGGTGCGCGCCCAGCAGCGCGCCGGTGAGGGCCGCGGCCACGTCCGCCTCGCCCCCGCAGCGCAGCGTGAGGACGACGGCCTCGCGGAAGTCGTGCGGCACCTTGAGCGTCGCGTACAGCGACGTGAGCAGCACCGGCACCACGTGGGCCGGCAGGCCGTCCACGCCCTTCAGCTCGCTGGGGGGCACGCCCACCTTGCGGAGCTGGTTGAGCGCGCGCGTGGTGTCCCAGGTGAGCAGGCGCGGCAGGTGGCGGATCTCCTCCGCCAGCGCCTTGTCGTGCACCGCGGCGGCCAGCGCCAGGGCGTCACAGAAGGCCGCGGGCGTGAGGGCCTCCTCCTCCATGCCCAGCGCCACCGCCTGCGCGAACGCGGCCGCGGCGGCCGCGCAGACCGGGTCCTTGTGCGTGATGACCGTGAGCACGCCCGCGTCGTGCGGCAGGCGCGCGCGCTGGCCGCTCTCGAACAGGCCCACCACCAGCGCGCGGCTCAGGACGGACGGGCAGCGCGTGCCCAGGGAAGCGCCCGCGCTCATCCACGGCGTGCCCCCGGCGAGCCGCTGGAGCGCTTCGGAGAGGCTGCGCGGCGGCTGGAGGATGATGCCCTCCTGCCACAGCCACGCCAGGTGGGCCGCGGCGCTGCGGCCGTCCACCTTGCCCTCGCGGATGACGCTCTCCGCGGCGGCCAGGAGCAGCTGCGTGTCGTCGCTGAACTGGCCCTTGGCGAACTTGCCGCGCGGGCGGGGCGCGAAGTCCTCCGCGAGCCCGGGCAGGCGCGACAGGCTGGCCGGGGGAACGCCCCGGAGCGGAAAGCCGAGCGCGTCGCCAATGGCGAGCCCCAGAAACGCCGCATGAAACCGGTCCTGGCGATCTGCGGGAGTCAGCGGCATCGGAGGGGCGGAGATTACCCGAGCCTCAGGCAAGGACGAGCACCGAGATGAACGCTGCGTGGGCGCGCGAAGCGACAGCGTTTTCATCATGGGGCCTTGACGTGCACGGAGCGGGTTCGGTGAAGCGATGGACAGGAAGCCTCCCGCCGAATTGCACCGCGCGCGTCGACACTTTCTGCCTCCTCCGCCGTCAACGCGGCGCAACCGGGGGCGCGGTAGCTATCGCATCCCGCCGCGTTTCAGCAAGCAGGCGACCCCGATGACGTGCGCGAGCCCCACTCCGTGTCCAACTCCGGATGCTGCGCATGGACCGAAAGGGACGCACGGGTGGCCGCGCGTGGGTGTGCAAGGCGCCGTGCGCGTGCGCCGCCCACGGGCTCAGGTGTTCACCTTGACGCGCGCGACTTCACGTCGTTGCTCCGCGAGCGTCGTGCGCGCGCACGCTCACGCGTCGTCGCGTCCCAGATTCACCACCGCGAGCAGCCGCGCCACCACCGCTTCGGCGCCCTGGTGCAGCCGCGTGCCGTCCCAGAGCGCCGGGGACGTGTGGCCTCCGCGCTCGCGCCAGTCCGCCTCCACCTCCGCGTAGGTGAGGTTGCGGAAGCGCACGCGGTCTTCCAGCGCGTGGTCGGTGACGAAGCGGCGCGCGGTGGCGGACGGTGGATCCGCGATGCGGTGGAACAGCTCCAGCATGGGGGCGACGGGAGGGCTCATGGCGGGCCCGCATCATGCGCCCGGCGCCAGGAACGCAGAAAGGGTGAAGCGCCGTCCCCGGTGTCACGGGGCTTCGGGCAGCTCCACCCTCTTCGCGTTCAAGCCAGGTGCTTCACGCGCCCCAGGCAGGGCGCGCAGGGGGCGTCAGCGGGACTCGGCGGCCCCGATGCGCGCGGCCTCGCGGCGCACCGCGGCCTGCTCCAGCGCGTAGCGCGCGTCCGCGCTGTTCAGGTCCTTCAGGCGCGTCTCCGCCTCCGCCATGCGGCGACGGGCGCCCGCGACGTCGATGCCGGTGATGGGCTCGGCGGCGTCCGCCAGCACCAGCACCTTGTCGTTGCTCACCTCCACGAAGCCGCCGGCGATGAAGTACTTGTCCTGACGGCCGCCCTCGATGAGGGTCAGCGTGCCCGGCTCCACCAGCGACAGGAACGGCGTGTGGCCCGGCCGCACGCCGAACAGGCCCTCTCCGCCCGGCACGATGGCCTCGTCGGCCTGCACGGACAGGATGCGCTTCTCGGGGGTGACGATCTCGACAGTCAGCTTGGCCATGAACGTCCTCGTGCTACCGCATCAGAAAGTCAGCCGCTGGGTCTTCACGCCCACCGGCTCGAACTCCAACACCCCGGCGTCCGTCAGGCGGGGGCCCTTGCCCGGGATGCCCAGCGTGCCTTCCAGCCACTTCAGGTGGTGCGCCATCTGCCGCACCTCGGGGAGCTGCTTCGTCGTCATCAGCTCCGTCAGCCGCTTCTCCTGGAGCTTCTGCCCGGCGCGGTCGAACTGCGCCGCCACCATCACCCGCGCCCAGGACTGGCCGCTGCCCCGCTTCTTCTTGCCAGCGGGCGCCTTGCCCTTCTCCACCAGCGGGTAGAGCACCCAGACCTTCTCCCCGTCGTTGGACGCGAAGTACAGGTCATCCACCGTCCCCACGCACACGTCCGCCGACCAGAGGGGCCCGTTCTCCTTGAGCATCTCCAGCCGGCAGGTGCCCACGCCCGTGTCCACCGTGCGCACGCTGTAGAGCCCGTTCGCGCTCACCCGCGCCCGGCTGGCGCGCTCCGCCGCCAGGGCGGAGGGCGCGACACAGCAGAGCAGCAGGCAAAGCGCGGCGGTCAGGCGCATGGGGCGGGTCCGGGACGGCGCTTAAGCCGCCGCCAGCTTGCGGGCGTTCTCCATCACTTCGTTGATGTCGCCCGCCATGTAGAAGGCGCTCTCCGGGATGTCGTCGTGCTTGCCGTCCGCGATCTCCTTGAAGCCGCGGATGGTGTCCGCCAGCTTCACGTAGCGGCCTTCCTTGCCGGTGAAGACCTTGGCGACGAAGAACGGCTGCGACAGGAAGCGCTGGATCTTCCGGGCGCGCGCCACGGACAGCTTGTCCTCTTCGGACAGTTCGTCCATGCCGAGGATGGCGATGATGTCCTGGAGCTCCTTGTAGCGCTGCAGGATGCCCTGGACGCGGCGGGCCACGGCGTAGTGCTCCGCGCCGAGCACGTCCGCGGACAGGATGCGGCTGGTGGAGTCCAGCGGATCCACGGCCGGGAAGATGGCCAGCTCCGCGATGGAGCGGTTGAGCACCGTGGTCGCGTCCAGGTGGGCGAACGCGGTGGCGGGCGCGGGGTCCGTCAGGTCGTCGGCGGGCACGTAGATGGCCTGCACGGACGTGATGGAGCCCTTGTTGGTGGAGGTGATGCGCTCCTGCAGGCCGCCCATCTCCGTGGCGAGCGTGGGCTGGTAACCCACGGCGCTGGGGATGCGGCCCAGGAGGGCGGACACTTCCGAGCCGGCCTGGGTGAAGCGGAAGATGTTGTCCACGAAGAGGAGCACGTCACGGCCCTCCACGTCGCGGAAGTACTCGGCCATGGTGAGCGCGGAGAGGGCGACGCGGGCGCGGGCGCCGGGCGGCTCGTTCATCTGACCGTAGACGAGGACGGCCTGGCTGGCCTCCAGGTTCGAGGTCTGGATGACGTTCGTCTCCTGCATCTCGTGGTACAGGTCGTTGCCCTCGCGGGTGCGCTCACCGACGCCGGCGAACACGGAGAAGCCACCGCGCTCCACGGCCACGTTGCGGATGAGCTCCTGCAGGAGCACCGTCTTGCCCACGCCGGCGCCGCCGAACAGGCCGATCTTCCCGCCTCGGGTGTAGGGGGCGAGCAGGTCGATGACCTTGATGCCGGTCTCGAACATCTGCACGCGCACGTCCATGTCCGTGAACACCGGGGGCGCGCGGTGGATGGGCCAGTACTCGGTGGCCTTCACGGGGCCCATCTCGTCCACCGGATCACCGGTGACGTTCATGATGCGGCCCAGGGTGGCCTTGCCCACCGGCACCTGGATGGGGGCGCCCGTGTTGCGCACCTGCATGCCGCGGCCCAGACCCTCCGTGGAGTCCATCGCGATGCAGCGCACGGTGTTCTCACCCAGGTGCTGCGCGACTTCCACCGTCAGGTTGTCCTGCTCGGCACTCACGTTGGGGTTGGTGATCTTCAGGGCTGCGTAGATTTCCGGGAGCCCGCCGGGCGGGAACTCCACGTCGACCACGGGGCCGAGAACCTGCGTGACCTTGCCAGTCGTCGGAACTTGAGCGCTCATGGAATCCTCTGCCTTGTCTCGTATGGCGAGCGGCCGGGACGCCGCCGCCCATCAGGAAATCGACCCCAACAAAAGGGGTGGGCGCGCCCCCTTTACCGGGGGCCCCCCGGCAGGGTCAAGCCTCCCGGGTCCGCGCGTGTAAGTCCGGCTTAGCGGAGCGGTGTCTCCGGCGCCAGTCCCCCCTCGCACGTTCCTCTCCGGCCGTCCTTCCTGCTCGCCCGCCGGGCGGGGGAAACGACGAAGGGCCCGACCCGCGCCATGCAAGCGCGAGCGGGCCCCTGGGGGTCCAACGGAGCGGGCCAGGACTACTTGAGGGCCTCGGCGCCGGAGACGATCTCCATCAGCTCCTTGGTGATGACCGCCTGACGCGTGCGGTTGTAGAGCAGGGTGTAGCTGGAGATCATGTCCGTGGCGTTGTTGGTCGCGTTCTCCATGGCGCTCATGCGCGCGCCCTGCTCGCTGGCCATGCTCTCCAGGAGCGCCCGGTAGACCTTGATGTTCACGGCCTGGGGCACCAGCCGGTCCAGCACGGCCTGGCGGGAGGGCTCGTACTTGAAGTCCACCAGGGCCGGGGCGGCGGCCACCGTCTCCGGCGTGGCGGCGGGGGCGGCCGTCGTCGCGGCGGGCTGCAGCGGCAGCAGCTGCGCCACGGTGACGTTCTGGGTGATGGCGGAGACGAACTCGTTGTAGACGACGTAGACGGCGTCCACTTCGTCATTGAGGAACGCGGCCGTCAGCTCCTCGGCGACGTTGGCGGCGGAGCGATAGTTCAGCCCCGCGTACAGGCCGGCGAAGTCCTTGCGGATGGACTGGCCGCGGTTGCGGAAGAAGTCGTTGCCCTTGCGGCCCACCGTCGAGACGCGCACCTGGAGATTGCTGTTCTCGTACAGGAAGCGGTTGGCGCGGCGGATGACGTTGGAGTTGAAGCCACCGGCGAGGCCACGGTCGGACGTGAGCAGCAGCAGCTCCACGCGGCGCACGGGGCGGGCGGCCAGCAGCGGGTGGGCCAGCTCCTGGTCGGCGGAGCGCATGGCCAGCTCGGAGATGACCTGGTCCAGCGTCTGCGCGTAGGGACGCGCGGCGAGGATGGCTTCCTGCGCCTTTCGCAGCTTGGCGGCGGAGACCATCTTCATCGCCTTGGTGATCTGCCGCGTGTTCTTCACCGAGCGGATGCGCTTGCGGATGTCTCGAAGGGACGCCATGGACCGGAAACTCCTCTGGGACGACGTGCGGCGCGCACCCTCGTGGACGGCCCGGGCTGGCCGGAATGGGGGTGGCGGGCCCCCTATATAGGCGGGGCGGGGGCCGGTCAACGGCGGGGTGCCCGGGACGGGCCCGGGCCCCCCTCCTGCAAGGTGGGGAGGAGCGACCGTCGCCCGTCGGGAGACCGGGCGGGCAGAACAGTTCCGGGGGGCCGGACGCAAGGTTCGCTTTCCGCGAGCGGCGCGCCGGAAGAGAATGGACCCTTCCGACCGTTTTGCGAGGTCCATGAAGGCTGGCGGCACGACCAGGGTGTGGGTTCGCAGGGGCCTGGGGCTGCTGGGCCTGGGCCTCGTCGTCGTGCTGGGCCTGTCGCAGTTCGTGCGCCTGCGCTACCAGGGCCGCATCGTGCCGCTGGCCGTGGCCCCGGAGGCGCCCCTGGCGCTGGTGTTCGGGGCGGGGCTGGCGCCGGGCGCGGTGCCCTCCCCGGTGCTGGCGCAGCGGCTGGACGCCGCCATCGCCCTGTGGCGGCAGGGCAAGGTGCGGGCGCTGCTGGTGAGCGGGGACAACTCCGCGCCCTTCCACGACGAGACGCGGGCCATGCGGCGCTACCTGGTGGCGCACGGGGTGCCGGACGCGGCGGTGCTGGGCGACGAGGCGGGGCTGTCCACCTATGACAGCTGCCTCCGGGCGCACACGGTGTTCGGCGCGGACCGGGCGGTGCTCGTCACCCAGCGCTTCCACCTGTCGCGGGCGCTGTTCATCGCCAACTCGGTGGGCATCGACGCGTGGGGCGTGGCGGCGGACGAGGGCCGCGCGACCCCCTGGCGCTACACGCTGCGAGAGACGCTCTCCCGGGTGCTCGCGCTGGCCATGGTGATGCTGGAAGTGGAGCCCGGCAGCCTCAACAGCCGGCCACCGACCGCCCCCCGCTGACGTCGGCCGGGCCCGGCAGGCAGGCGGCCGGCTCGGATTGCCGCCTCCGACCGCGGGGCTCATTTTCGTGGGGACACGGAAGCTTTCTCAACCCTCCCTGTCGAGGAGACCCCATGCGGTTCAACAAGCTCGGAGACGAGGATGTGGGCGAGTCCACCTCGCTGCGCCATCGCAACCCGATGACCGGGGAGGACGAAATCAACATCTCGGACCAGGACCTGGCGCTGTCCCCTCCCATGGAGGAGGAGGCGGATGCCCGGGACATCCTTCCGGATCAGATCCAGGAGTTCCGCCGGGGGGACGAGGAGGACGAGGACGAGCGCGAGCTGACCGCGCAGCCCGATGACCCGGGCCCGCGCGCGCAGAGGGCGGATCTGCTGCCCGAAGGGTAGCCGGGAGGTCTTCGCCGGCCCGTGGGTCCAACAGGGCGCGTCCCAGGTGGGGGACGCGCCCCTCGTTTCAAGGCCCGTACACCGGGGAGGGAGAGGAGCCCGAGGGGGGCCCCTTCCGTCCACCGGGGTGATGCTCAGGACCGACGGCGCGCGGACTTCTTCGCGGTGGTTCCGCGGGCTCCCGCGGACCTGCCGGCGGACTTCTTCGCCGTGGCCTTCTTCGCGGTGGAGCCACCCCGCTTCTGGGCGGTCCCCTTCTTCGCGGCGGCCTTGCCCGTGGCCTTCTTCGCGCTGCCGCGAGCCGGAGCGGCCTTCTTCACGGCGGCCTTGCCCGGGGCCTTCTTCGCAGCGGACTTCTTTCCGGCCGCCTTGCCCGTGGCCTTCTTCGCGGCCCCCTTCTTCACGGCGGCCTTGCCCGTGGCCTTCTTCGCGCTGCCGCGAGCCGGAGCGGCCTTCTTCGCGGCCCCCTTCTTCACGGCGGCCTTGCGCGCGGTGCCCTTCACGGGAGCTTCGGCCGCGGGCTTCGTCGCGGATCCACCCGCGCGTGCCCGGGACGCCGTGGGTGACTTCCCAGCGGAGGTCGCAGGAGCGCCGCGCCCCTTCTTCGCCGCGGAGGACGGCCCCCCGCTCACGGGAAGCGCGGGGGACTGCTTGCGGGACGGGAGCTTCTTCGAGGTGGAACGCGCGGGCCTGGGCTGCGTGAACAGCTCTTCCTGCGCACCCTCCTCCACGTCGGAGACGTCCTCGTCGGTCCCGGCTTCGTCGGACGCTTCAGCCTCTTCGCCTTCGACGAACGACTCCGCGTCCTCCGCTTCGGCTTCCTCGTCGGCCGCCTCGGCCTCGGCTTCCTCCGCTTCGGCTTCTTCGACGTCGCGGGCCAGGGAGGCCAGGTCGCGGGAGTAGTCGCGGGTGCGCCCGGCCAGGGGCGACGCCCCTTCGTCCTCGGCCTCCGCGCCGGACAGGGCGCCCTGCAGCACGGCGTTCAAGGCCCGCGCGAAGGTCCGCTCCCCGAAGCTCTCCACCTCCACGGGCGGCACCAGCACCTCGAGCATGTCCTTGAGCGTGCGGTACAGCCGCATCTCCTTCTTCTCGTTCTCCCAGGTGCCGAAGACCCAATCGTCCGCGTCCAGCGCATCCACCCAGCCGGGCAGCGCGCCGCCGCCGTCCCCCTGCTCCACCATCGCGGACTTGCGCGCGACGAACAGGTGACGGTGCGGCCCCTTCAACCCGAAGCGCCACACGCCCGCGGCGGGCAGGCCCACCAGCTTCAGCCGGCTCTTCTCCAGGACGCTGGGCGCCCCCTCGCCGCCCCGCAGCGGGTACAGGCGAACCTCGCCCTCGAAATCACCGCCGTTGAGCGTCAGGTACAGGTCCGCGAGATCCCCCGGAAACGGGATGCCGCACTCCGTCTCGGCGCGGCGGACCTCCTCCGCCAGCACCCCCTCCGAGGTCGCCTTCGCCGACTTGCGCAGTGCCTCCAACCACTCGTGCATGACCCCTCCATGACATCGACAGCCACCGAGGCTCGCACCTTACGGTGCCTGGGCCTCCGTGCGCAGTGTGCATGTCGGGTTTCGTCCACCCGGCATACCTCCAGACATATCTGGAGAACCTGACACGCCCGGCCCTCCATCCCCGCCGCCCCCCTCCCCACCTGCCCTCCCCCGGCCCTCCCTCCCCTGCCGCCCGCCCGCCCGGGGACCGGGCAGACCGGGTGGAAGGGACACCCGGCGGGGGTTAGGAAGAACGCCATGGCGCATCCCGTGAGCTACGAGGCGACGACCGAGACCTTCGACTCGCTCGTCCTGGAACCCCGCGACGAGCTGGTGGTGGTGGACTTCTGGGGTCCCGGCTGCCCGAATTGCGACATCTACGCGGCGGCCGAGCCCAGCCTGCTGGCGGAGCTGGAGGGCGCGCCCATGCGCGTCGTCAAGGTCAACGCCTACGAGCACGAGGCGCTGGCCACGCGCTTCGGCCTGCACGGCATCCCCACCTTCCTCCTGTTCCTCAACGGGGAGCGGCTGGGGAAGATGAGCCAGTACTACGGCAAGCCGTACTGGCTGGGCGTCATCCGGGACCACCTGCCCAAGGCGCCGGCGGCCACCGCCTCCTGAGGCGGGGCCCGCCTCACTGGTAGCCGCGTGCCTGCAACCGGAACAGGTGCGCGTACCGCCCGTCGAGCGCCATCAGCTCGTCGTGGCTGCCCAGCTCCTGCACCGTGCCGTTGTGCAGCACGGCGATCTGATCCGCCATGCGCACCGTGGAGAAGCGGTGTGAAATCACGATGGCGATGCGGTCCGCGGCCAGCGCCTGGAAGCGCTCGAACAGCGCGTGCTCCGCTTCCGCGTCGATGCTCGCGGTGGGCTCGTCCAGGATGAGCACCTCCGCGTCGTCGCGCATGAAGGCCCGGGACACCGCCAGCTTCTGCCACTGGCCGCTGGACAGCTCCTGGCCCTTCTCGAACCAGCCGCCGAGCATCGTGTCGTACTGGCCGGGCAGCGCGGCGATGACGCTGTTGGCCCCACCCTGCTCCGCCGCGCGTTCGATGCGCGGCCGGTCCTCCAGCGCGTCCACGTGGCCCAGGCCGATGTTCTCCGCCACGCTGAACTGGTAGCGCACGAAGTCCTGGAACACCGCCCCGAACCGGCTGCGCAAATCCCCCACGTCCATGGAGGCCGTGTCCACGCCGCCGTAGAGGATGGTCCCCTCCGTGGGCTCGTACATGCGCAAGAGCAGCTTCACCAGCGTGCTCTTGCCCGCGCCGTTCTCCCCCACCAGCGCCAGCTTCTGGCCGGGCTTGAGCGTCAGGTTCACGTTGCGCAGCGCCCACGCGTCCTTGCCCGCGTAGCGGAAGGACACGTCGCGCAGCTCGATGGCGTTGTTCCGGCCGCGCGGCGGGTGGAGGGCCGGCAGCACGCGCGACGTCTCGCCCGTGGTGGGGATGTCCAGGTAGGCGAAGAGGTTGCTCATGAAGAGCGCGTCCTCGTACATGGAGCCCACGCTGGTGAGGATGCCCTGGAACGCGGCCTGCCCCTGCCGGAACACGGACAGGTACAGCACCATGTCACCCACGGAGATGCCGCCCGCCGCCGCGCGGCTGGCCACGAAGAGGTAGCAGCCGTAGAAGGCCGCCAGCGACAGCAGGCCCAGGCCCAGGCCCCACGCCATGCGCTTGCGCGCGAGCGCGCGGTCCTCCGCGAAGAACTTCTGGAACAGCGTGCGGTAGCGGCCCAGCACCAGCGGGCCCAGGCCGAAGAGCTTCACCTCCTTCACGGTGCTGTCGCGCGTGAGGATCCACTCCAGGTAGTTGAGCTTGCGGCCCTCCGGCGCCCGCCACGAATAGAGCCGGAAGCCCTCCGCCGCCAGCCGCGCCTCCGCGATGAACGCGGGGATGGACGCTGCCAGCAGCACGAGCACGCTCCACGGCGACAGCGCCACGAGCAGCACCGCGTAGGTGGACAGGGTGATGACGTTGCGCACGATGCTGAACGCCTGCATCACCAGCGACAGCGGCCGCGCGTTCGCCTCGCGCCGCGCGTTCTGCATCTTGTCGTAGGTGTCCGAGTCCTCGAAGTGCTTGAGCTCCAGCTCCAGCGCCTTCTGGAGGATGCGCTCGTTGAGCAGGTTGCCCAGGTGCGCGCGCAGCAGGTCCCGGGTGAGCGTCAGGCCGCGGTCCACCACCGCGGAGCCCACCATCAGGCCGAACTCCATCGCCACCAGGCCCAGCACCCGCGAGTGCGCCGTGGTGTCGCCCTGCGCGGCCGCCACCACCGTGTCCACGATGAGCTTGCCCACCCACGCGATGCCCGCCGGCAGCACCGCGGCCACCAGCGTGAGCACGCCCAGGACCACCGCGCCCCGGGGGCTCGCCCGCCAGAAGAGGTGGAAGGTGCCAGGGAGCTGCTTGAAGAGGACGCCCGCGTTCTTCAGGCGGGCGCGGAGCGACGCGGGTGCTTGCGTGACGGGAGGAGCCAAGATGCCGCCCCTCATAACGCGCTGGCGCCCGCCGCGCTGGCCTCCCTGGAGGCCAGCGCGTGGGACGGGACGTCAGTCGTGCGCCACCGGGCCGGGCGGGCCCTCACCGTCCGGCAGGGCGGCGGCCGGGGTGACGTGCCGCGAGACGAGCACGTCGCAGCGGGAGTGTCCCAGCACCCGCTCCATCAGCGCCGAGCGGGACCGCGCCGAGGACATGCCCAGCGTCAGCAGGTCCGCGTCGCGCTCCAGGGCCTCCTCCAGGATGCCCTCCCCCGGGTCGCCGGTGCGCACGCGGATGCCCAGCTCGCGGCCCGTCTCCCGGTACGGCGCCAGGAAGCGCCACAGCTCCACCCGCGCCGCGTTCTCACGCTCCTGGCGCAGCCGCAGCCACCGGTCCAACGGCGCGTCCTCGCGGCGCAGGGCCGCCTCCTCCTCGCGCGTGTCCACGACGTGCAGCACCTCGATGGGCGTCGAGGCCGGGCACAGGCGCATCGTCAGCTCCAGCGCCCGCCGCGACTCACGCGAGAAGCTCACCGCGACCAGGGGCCGGTGGTAGACGCGGCCCGGGTGCGTGGCCACCACCAGCACGGAGGTGTCCACCTCGCGCGCCAGCCGCATCAACACGGACGTGTCCGGCAGCGGCAGCGCGGGGTACTTCGCGAAGGGCCGGCCCACCACCAGCAGCTCCGTCCCCTGCGCCTTCGTCACCTCCGCCGCCACGCGCGGCGCGTCCCCCATGTGGGGTTCCTCGCGCACGTCCACGTCCGGTCGCTGTCGCAGCCGCCGACACGCGAACGCCACCGACCGGCGCAGACAGCGCTCCCCAGCCACCGTGCCGTCCGGGCCGGTGTGACCATCCAGCGGAGGGCTCACGTGCAGCACGCCCAGGCTCGCGCCCTGCGCCAGCGGAAGGCGCAGCGCGCGGGCCAGCGCGAATTCGGCTTGCAGGGAGAAGTCCACCCCCACCACGACCCGCCTCAATCCCCGCAGGGGACGGGGCAGTCCCTGGGGCAACAAGGGCAGCCCCCTTCTGGAAGAAACGTTCGGTCTCATCACGGCTCCCTCCTTCCACGACCTCGCGGTGCGGACGTCCGGGCGCGGTGGCACTTCCCTCACGCGCCGGGGCAGGACGTCGCAGGCACGGCGTCACGGGCTTCGCCTCACGCGAGGCCCCGTACACATACATTCAGGCCTGGCGGTGGATGTGCCACCCGTATCGCAGGGACGGCACTCCCGCGACCAGGCGGTGGGGCTCCATCGCCCGGCCGGCCCAGGCACCGGAACGAGCCGCGCGTCATCCGGCGGACGCTGCCCGCTGTAACGTTTTCAGGGCCCGCAGCCGTTTCGTGCACCGTGACGCGGGCAGGCGTGCGACCGAGGCCCAGGATTCAAGCCCATGAGACGTCCCATTCTGGACAATGCCGGGAACAGGCGCGTCGCCGAGCGCGGCCAGCCCTTTGCAAAGGTCTCTGCCCGGCAAGACGCCTTGCCATGGGCGGCGGGTCGGACGGCAGAGCCAAGGGAGCGGGACATGCGCGGGGTCATCACGGGACGTGAGGTGGTTGCCAACCTGGGGCTCATCTACCGGGAGTTCGGTACAGCCTGTGTGCTGCGCTGCCTCTGGGTGATGGTCAGCGGCAAGTCCACCACCTTCCTCGAAGTGGCGTGTCCCTGCGAGAAGATGCGGTCCTGAAACAGCCCGGGCCGCGGGAAGCACTGGCTTCCGCGGCCCGAACGGTTGCGCGTCTTCGCGGGGACTCAGGACTCAGCGCTGATACGGATCCGCGTCACCACGACGCACTTCCTCGCGCTCGTCCTTCTTGTCCTTGATGGCGTGCTTGATGTCCTCGACCACGCCCTTCACCTTGCCCTTCACCGTGTCGGCCTTGCCTTCGGCCTCCAGCGAGCGGTCGCCGGTCGCCACGCCCACGGTCTCCTTTACCTTGCCCTTGGCCTTGTCGGTCCACTCACCCATGGCGTCCTCCTGACGTCGTTGTGTGAAGCGTTGTGGAGGACAACGTGCGCACGTCGGAGGCGGCCGGCAGCCGTCGGTGGCCCGTCCGCCTGGCTGCCCTCCTCGCGCGGCCACGCGCTCCGGAAGGGGGCTTCGGTGTCGATCAACCGACACGCTCCCCGCCCGGCCTACCCGTTGCGTCCCTGGCATCCCCGGAGACCCGGGAGTCTCTGGCACAAGACGCGGTCGTGTCGTTGACGCACTCGCACTTCCCCCGCAGGCTGATGCTCCCCCCGGATCATCCTCCCGATGAATCAGCCCACGACCCCGACCGCAGGCGCGCTGCTCTTCAAGCTGCTGATGCTGCGAACGCTCGTCGTGACCGTGGCGGTGGCGCCCGCCATCTACGTCGACATGCAGTTGCTGGACGTGGACTCGAGCGCGATGGGCTTCGTGCTGGGGGTCGTCACGCCCATCGTGATTGGCGGGCTGGCGCTGGTGGTGCCCATTGGCGCGGTGGGTGCGCTGTTGCGGCACGCGCTGCACGAGGCGCCGGGCAACGCGCCGCAGCGGCTGCGCCGGCTGTTGCGGCTGCCGGGCATCCTGACGTTCGTGGAGGCGCAGGCGGGCTGGTTCCTGGGCGGCATCTTCTTCAACGGCGCCATCGGGCTGGCGCTGGACCGTCCGCCGCGCGTCATCCTGGTGGGCGTGGCGGTGGCGATGAGCGCGGGCCTCTTCAGCGCGCCCCTGATGTACATGCTCTATGAGCGGACGCTGGCGGCGGTGACGCTGGAGGCGTTCCGCCGCGCGCCGCACGAGCGCCCCGCCGGTGAGGGGATGTTCCTGCCCCGGCAGAGCTGGTTCCTGCCGGCCATCGTGGTGTCCGCGCTGCTCATCACCTGCATCACCAGCATCGCCACGCTGCAGCTGCGGCTGGAGAAGAACCTGTCGGGGCTGGCGGACGACCTGGAGCTGTCGGGCGACCACCGGGGCGCGGCGCGGGTGCGCGCGCGCATCGGGCCGTTGCAGGACGACCTGACGACGCCGGTGGCGCTGCTGGGCGGGTTCGCGGCGCTGGGCGCCATCTTCACCGCGGCGTGGGCGGCGCGGCGGCTGGCGCAGGGGGCGAAGGCGATTGGCGCTTCGCTGGACGCGCTGGTGGAGGGCCGCGCGTCACCGCCGCAGTGGGTGTCCACGGACGAATTGGGCGACCTGTCCGCGCGGACGTGGCTGCTCTATGAGCAGTTGCAGGAGCTGCCCCGGTCGCTGCGCTCGTCGGCGGGGCACCTGGCGCAGGCGGGCACGCGGCTCACGGAGGCCAGCGACCAGCAGAACCGCACGCTGTCGCGTCAGGCGGTGGCCATCCACCAGGCGCGCTCCACGGCGCAGGAGATCCAACAGACGTCGAAGCTGGCGGCCAGCCGCGCGGGGAACATCCTGGAGGTGGCGGAGCGCGCCGCCGCGATGGGCCGGCTGGGCGAGGAGTCGCTGGCGGGCACGGAGAAGGGGCTCGCGGACATCCGGGACCTCACGCATGGCCTGCACCAGCAGGTGAGCGACCTGGGCATGCGGGCGCGCGAGGTGGGCCGGGTGTCGGAGGTGGTGAAGTCGCTGGGGGACCAGTCGCACATGCTGGCCATCAACGCCGCCATCGAGGCGAGCCGCGCGGGCGAGCAGGGCCGGGGCTTCGCGGTGGTGGCGCGGCAGATGCGGGAGCTGGCGGACCAGTCCATCAAGGCGACGGGCCAGGTGCGCGGGCTGCTGGAGGGCATGGAGACGGCCACGGTCGAGGCGGTGGCGACGGCGGACCAGAGCGCCCAGGGCGTGGAGGCCGCGCTCGTGCCGCTGCGCAAGAGCGGCGAGCGGCTGCGCGAGCTCATCTCCCTGGCGCAGGAGTCCGCGACCGCGGTGCGGCAGATCGCCGAGGCCGTGGCGCAGCAGCACGCGGGCGTGGATCAGCTCTTCAGCGCGGTCAGTGAGATGGACGAGCTGATGGCCGCCACGCTGCGCCAGCTGGGCACCACGCAGGAGGCGGCGACCGCGGTGGAGCAGGCCACGGGGCAGGTGTCGCAGCTGGCGACCCGGTACGTGGCCTGAGCGGGCCCTCGCGCCGCCCGGTGCTTCAGCCCGCGAGGGCCTGGGGCGCCGGCGCCTCCGCCTTCACGTCCTCTTCCAGCGGCGGCACGTACGGCCAGCCCGGCAGCGCGCCCTTGCCCGCCTCGCGCGTGAGGTAGTCCGCCGCGATGTTCGCGCTCTCCATGATGGTGAGCAGCCCGCTGCCCGGGTGCGTGCCCCCGCCCACGAAGTACAGGCCCTCCACCTGCGCGTTCTTCACGCGGGGCCTGAGCGGGCCCAGCTGCAACCACGTATGGGACAGGTTGAACACCGCGCCCCGGAACACGTTGAAGTCGTCCCGCCACGTCTCCGCCGTGAAGTAGCGCTCCGCCTTCACGTGCTCGCGCACGTTCTTGATGCCCACCTTCTCCAGCATCTTCGGGATGCGCTCGCGCAGCGTCGCCTCCGTCTTCGCCCAGTCCACCGGCCGCGCCGTGTTGGGCGTGGGCACGAGCACGTACAGCGTCGAGTGCCCCCTGGGCGCCCCCGTCCCCGTCGTGTCCGACACGCCCGGGTTGCACACGTAGAAGGGCGGGTCGTCCACGTCCACCGACCGGTCCTCCAGCGCGTCCCGGTCCGTGCGCCGCGCGCTCTCCGACAGGTAGATGAGGTGGTGCGGCAGGTCCGCGTACGTCGTGTCCAGCCCGTAGTACGCCATGAACGTGCTGCACGAATACTTCGCCCGCTCCAGCGCCGCGTCCGTCAGCCGCCCGCCTTCACGCGCTTCGGGCGCCAAGAGCTTCTGCGCCGCGTACGCCAGGTCCGCGTTCACCACCACCGCGTCCGCGTCCAGCACCTCGCCGCCCTCCAGCTTCACGCCCACCGCGCGCCCCGTCTCCACGCGCACGCGCTCCACCGGCGTGCCCATGCGGAAGGTGACGCCCAGGTCCTGGGCGCACTTCATCATCCCGCGCGCCAGCTCCCGGAAGCCGCCCTGGACGTGCCACACGCCGAAGGCCAGCTCGATGAACGGAATCACGCTGAACACGGACGAGCACGTCGTCGGGTGCAGCCCCAGGTACTTCGACGGGTACGCCAGCGCGTACGTCATCCGGTCGTCGTGGAAGAACGAGTCCAGCTGCTTGTAGAGCGTCTGCCACGGCTTGAAGCGCAGCGTGGGCGCCAGCCGCCACGGGGCGTAGTAGCCCAGGCTCCCCGCGTTCGTGCAGATGAACTTCTCGTACGCGAGCGCGTACTTCTCCCGCCCGTCCTCCATCCACCCCTTCAGCGCCTGGGCCTTGCCCGCGCCGAACTTCTCCAGTTCCTGGCCCATCCGCTCCACGTCGCGCCGCGTGTCCAGGTGCGTGCCGTCCCAGAAGTGCACGCGCGTGTTCGGATCCACCGGCGTGAGCGTGACGTAGTCCTCCAGCCGCTTGCCCGAGCGCCGGAAGATCTGCTCCAGCACGCCGGGCAGTTGGAGGATGGAGGGGCCGGTGTCCACCGCGTACTCGCCGTCCTCGCCCAGCCGCAGCCCCTTCATCCGGCCGCCCGGCACCGCGTCCTTCTCCACCACGGTGACCCGGAAGCCCTGCCCCGCCAGGTTGATGGCGACCGACAGCCCTCCGGGCCCTGCTCCCACGACGATGACGTGCCGAACCATGGTCCTCACGATGCCCGGCCTCGTGCCGGCTGGCGACTGTCCCGTCGGTACGGCCCGGACGAAAAAGAGTTTCCTTTCCGGGACTCAGGGTCGCTCGCCGGGCGTTCCTCCGAGGCCATGGCGCGGCCTTCACCCGGAGCGTCTTCTAGAGGACGGGGCAACATCCTGAATCCCCAGGGGGCCTTGCGTCCTGTAGCGTGAGACGCGCATCCATGATTCCCCCTCCGGAGGCCCGCCCACAGGAAGTCCTGCTGTTCACCCTGGAGCGGCAGCGCTATGGCCTGCCAGTGGAGGACGTGCGCGAGCTGGTGCGCGCCGCCCGCCTCACGCACCTGCCCCAGGCGCCGGACGTGGTGGAGGGACTGCTCAACCTGCGCGGTGAGCTCATCCCGGTGCTGGACCTGCGACGGAGGTTCCGCCACCCCGCGCGGTCCCTGTCGCCCATGGACCACTTCATCATCGCCACCAACGGCCAGCGCCCGGTGGCGCTGCGGGTGGACCGCGCGGAGGGCCTGCGCTTCATCGCCCCCGGGGAATGGGACGCGTCCCTCCAGGAGCTGCCCGGCGTGGGGTACGTGTCCGGCGCCGCGAAGCTGTCCGACGGGATGGTGCTGGTGCACGACCTGCGCTCGTTCCTGTCCGAAGCCGAAGCGCTGCAGTTGGACACCGCGCTCGGAGCCCGGCCGGAGACCGCTTGATTGGCGGTGTCCTGTCGCCGGGCTTCAAGGAAGTGCTCGCCCTCGTGGAGGAGCGGGCGGGGCTCGCCGCGCCCAGTTGTCTGGCCGCCGCCGAGGAAGGCATCCAGCGCGCCATGGCCCGCGCGAACCTGGGCGACGTGGCCACCTACCGTCAGCACCTGGCGCTGAACAACGCGCTGCTGGACGACCTGCTCACCGAGCTCACCATCGGTGAGACGTACTTCTTCCGCACGCACGAACACTTCGACCACCTGCGCCGCGTCGTGCTACCGGAGCTGCGCGAGCGCCGCGGCCCGGAGCACCTGCTGCGCGCATGGAGCGCGGCCTGCTCCTCCGGCGAGGAGCCCTACTCCATCGCCGCGCTGCTGATGGCCGAGGGCTGGGAAGAGCACATGACCGTGCACGCCACGGACGTGTCGCGCACGGCGCTCGCCCGCGCCGCGGAGGGCCGCTACACCGACTGGTCCCTGCGCGGCCCTTCCGCGGATCGCATGCGCGCCCACCTCAAGCAGGAGGGCCGTCACTACCTGCTGAACCCGGACGTGAAGCGCCACGTGAGGCTGGCCTACCTCAACCTCGCCCTGGAGACGTGGCCGTCACCGGACAGCGGCCTGTGGCAGTTGGACGTCATCTTCTGCCGCAACGTCCTCATCTACTTCAACCACGCCACCATTGAAGGCGTGGCCCGCCGGCTCTTCGCCGCCCTGGACGACGGGGGCTATCTGTTCTCCGGCCCCTCCGACCCGCCGCTGGGCGACTACGCCCCCTTCGAGGCCGTGCTCACCGACTGGGGCGTGCTGTACCGCAAGCCCCTGGACGCCCAGCACATCGTGCCGCTCCAGCCCCTCGCGCCCCTGCGCGCGGACGGCACACCCTTCGTCCCGGGACGTCCGGCGCCCCTGGGCTCCGACACCTCCCGCTTCACTCCGGGGCCGACCCCAGGGTCCTTCGACGGTGCCCGCTCCACGTCAGGCACCTTCGCCGATGGCCGCTTCACTCCGCGCTCGGAGGAGACGTCGGGCGCCTTCACCGAGGCTCGCCGCGCTCCGCGCGCGGAGGAGATGTCGGGTGCCTTCGCCGATGCCCGCTTCACGCCGGGTTCGGAAGAAGCCTCGGGGTCCTTCGATGGGGCCCGCTTCGCTTCAGGCCCCGGGGAAGCTTCAGGCGCTTTCGCTCGCCCTGGTGCGACCGCCACTCCCCCACCGGCCGCACCCGCGCGCTTCACGCTGAGCGTGGAGGCGCTGGAGGGCGTGCGGCAGGCGCTGGCCCGAGGGGACTGGCGCGAGGCCTCGAAGCGGGCAGGCGCCCAGGCGGCCGACCCCGAGCACGCCCTGGAGGCGGTGCGTGGGCTGGCCAACCTGGAGCCCCGCGCGGCGGTGTTCGCGTGCGGGGAGGCCGTGGTTCGTCACCCGTTGGTCGCCGGTCTGCGGTATCTGGAGGCGCTGCTGCTGCTGGGCCAGTCGCGACTGCCCGACGCGGAGAAGTCCGCCCGCCAGGCGCTCTACCTGGAGCCGGGGCTCGCCGTGGGACACCTGCTGCTGGGCCACGTGCTGCGCCGGCAGGACCAGGCCGCCGCGGCGGCACGGGCGTACCGCGAGGCGGAAGGGCTGTGTCGGAAGTTGCCGCCGGAGGCGCTGGTGCCGCTGGCGGAGGGTGAGCGGGCCGGTGCACTGGCGGACGTGGCCCGCGCGGAGTGGCGGCGTCTGGAGCTTGAAGGTGGAAAGGCGAGCTGATGCCGAAGCGTGAGGGAGTCATCGACTTCGAGAAGGCCCGGGCCCGACTGGAGGAGCTGGAGCGCGCCTCCGAGGCGCGGGAGTCCCTCTCCGGCGAGGCGGCGGCCGAACAACTGGACGCGCGCGCGCGCGCCCTGGCCCGCCCGCCCGAAATCCCGGTGCTGCCCGGCAGCCAGCGCGAGGTGGTGCGCTTCCGCGCCGCGGGCCAGTCCTATGCGCTGGAGTCGCGCTTCATCCTGGAGGTGATGCGCGCGCCGGAGCTCACCCCGCTGCCGGGCGCGCCGCCCCTGCTGCGCGGCCTGACGCTGCTGCGCGGCGAGGTGCTGCCCGTGGTGGAGCTGGCGCCCCTGTTCGGCCGGCCCGCGTCCCACGCGAACGGCCCGGTGCTGGTGGTGGGCACCACGCGGCCGGAGCTGGGGCTGCGCACGGATGAAGTGACGGAGGTGGCGGTGCTGACGGGCACGGAGCTGTTGGCCGCGCCCCCCTCCCTGGAAGAAGAAGCGGGCGCGCTGGTGTCCGGCGTCAGCCCCGACGGCACGCTCGTCCTGGAGGGAGAGGCCCTCCTGGGTGACGGTCGTCTCGTGTTCGAGCTGTCCGAAGAAGGAGCCGTATGAGCATCGGGAATCGCATCGCGCTGGGCTTCGGCCTTTCCCTGCTGGTCCTGCTGGTGATCGCCGCCGTGGCCTTCCAGGGCGCGAGGCAGCTCACCTCCACGACGGAGGGGCTGCTGAAGGCCCATGAGAACTTCCGCGTCCTGCGCGAGGTGCGCGCGCTGCTGGTGGACGCGGAGACGGGGCAGCGCGGCTTCATCATCACCGGCGAGGACCGCTACCTGGTGCCCTACAACGCCGCGCTCGGCAACCTCCAGGAGGACCTGAGCAACCTGCGGACGGCCATGGCCGAGTATCCCGAGCAGCGCGCGCGGCTGAACCGGCTGGAGCCCATCATCAGGGCCCGGCTGGAGCGGCTGCAGGAGGGCATCCGCCTGCGTCGCGAGAAGGGCATGGAGGCCGCGGCGAGCGCCGTCCAGGGCGGCCGGGGCCTGGAGCTGATGGACCAGGTGCGCGACAACATCGGCGAGATGCTCGACATGGAGCAGCAGCGCTGGCAGCGCGACGCCGAAGAGGCCCGGCAGGCCGCGCAGCGCAGCCTGTGGGTGCTGGGCCTGGGCACCCTGCTGGGCCTGACCATCGTCGGCGTGGGCAGCTTCGTCATCACCCGGGGCATCACCACCCCGCTGCGCAAGCTCACCGTCGGCGCGGAACAACTGGGCCGGGGCGAGCTGTCGCACCGCATCGACGTGAAGGGCCGTGACGAGATGGCGGATCTGGCGGGCGCCTTCAACGCCATGGCCCAGCGCCGCGAGCTGGCCGAGGCGCAGCTCGCCAGGCAGGCCGAGCAGCGCGAGCACACGCTCAAGACGGTGGCGGAGTTCGTCAACCAGCTGGCCGGCGCGTCGTCCGAAATCCTCGCCAGCACCACCGAACAGGTGGCCGGTGCCCAGGAGCAGGGCAGCGCCGTCACGGAGACGGTGAGCACCATCGAGGAGATCACCAAGACGTCGGAGGAGGCCGCCGGCCGCGCCCGCGCGGTGAGCGAGTCCGCCCGTCACTCCGAAGAGGTGGGCCGCTCCGGTCGCCGCGCCGTGGAGGAGGCCGTGTCCGCGATGGGCGCCGTGCGCGACCAGGTGGAGTCCATCGCGTCGCGCATCCTCGCCCTGGCCGAACAGGCACAGGCCATTGGCGACATCATCACCACCGTCAACGACATCTCCGAACAGACGCACATGCTGGCGCTCAACGCCTCCATCGAGGCGAGCCGCGCGGGCGAGCACGGCCGCGGCTTCGCCGTCGTGGCCTCCGAGGTGAAGGCCCTGGCGGACCAGTCCAAGAAGGCCACCGCGCAGGTGCGCCAGATTCTGGGTCAAATCCAGAAGGCCACGCACGGCGCGGTGATGACCACGGAGGAGGGCACCAAGAGCGTGTCGTCCGCCACGCGCGTCGTCACCGAGGCGGGCACCACCATCCAGCAGCTCGCGGACCTGCTCACGCAGGCGTCGCTCACCGCCGCGCAGATCGCCGCGTCCGCCAACCAGCAGGCCACCGGCATCGGGCAGATCCGTCAGGCGATGCACGACGTGAACCAGGCCACGCAGCAGGGCCTCATCTCGTCGCGCCAGACGGAGCGGGCGATGCAGGACATCAACGCCATGGGCCAGAAGTTGAAGGGGCTGCTCGGGGAGTTCGGGCGCTAACGCATGGATCGCGACCGGCTGGCGCAGGCACTGCTGGACTCCTTCCTGGAGGAGCTGGAGGGGCACGTCGTGTCCCTCAACCGGGACCTGCTCGCGCTGGAGCAGGCCCCGGCGCGCGCGCGGGAGCTCATCCCCGGCCTCCTGCGCACGCTGCACAGCGTGAAGGGCGCGTCGCGCGCGGCCAGCGCCAGCCTGGTGGAGACCGCCTGCCACCGCCTGGAGGAGGTGCTGGAGCCGCTCATCCACGGGCGCGCTCCGTCGCCGGAGCTGTTCGAGCTGTGCTTCGCCACGGTGGACGCGCTGGACGACGCGGGCCGCCGGCTGGCGACGCGTCAGGACCTGGCGGGCTCGCCGCTGGAGTCCCTGATGCCGCAGTTGGAGCGGGCGGCGCAGGGCGGACCTGCGGCGCCCTTCCCTCCACCGGAGCCCGCGTGGGCCCCGCCGAAGCTCCCGAAGGCCTCCCAGCCTGCGTCCGAAGCGCAGTCCTCCGCGGAGCCGGAGCTCCCCGCCCCCGCGGTGGCCAGCGGCGAGGCGCTGCCGGTGCGCGTGTCCGGCCAGAAGCTGGACGCGCTGCTGGGCCGCAGCGGCGAGCTGCGCGTGGCGATGCTGCGCCTGGAAGGCCACGCCGAGGCGCTGGAGTCCCTGCGCGACGACGTCGGCGGCCTGCGTGAGACGGTGCGCGGCACGGCTTCCGAGACGACGTTGCGCCGGGTGGAGCTGGAGCTGGCGCGGGTGGCGCGGGTGCTGGCGCAGGACCGCCGCGCCCTGTTCCAGTCCTCCACCGGCCTGGACGACGAGGTGCGCCGCGCCCGCATGCTGCCCTTCGAGGAGGGCTGCACGGGCCTGGAGCGCGCCGCGCGCGACGTGGCGCACGGCATGGGCCGGCGCGTGCGCATGGAGATCCACGGCGGAGGCCTGGACCTGGACCGCTCCCTGCTCCAGTCGCTGCGCGAGCCCCTGCTGCACCTGGTGCGCAACGCGGTGGCGCACGGCCTGGAGGCGCCCGAGGAGCGCGCGCGCCACGGCAAGCCGGAGGAGGGCCGCGTGGTGCTGTCCGCGCGGCTGCGCGGCAACCGGGTGGAGGTGGCGGTGGAGGACGACGGGCGCGGCCTGGACCTGGAGGCCCTGCGCGAGCGCGCGCGGGCCCGGGGCCTGGACGTCCCCGACGAGGACGAGGAGGCCGCGCGGCTCGTGTTCCTGCCCGGGCTGTCCACCGCGGCGAAGGTGACGGCGGTGTCCGGCCGGGGCGTGGGCCTGGACGTGGTGCGCGCCCAGGTGGAGGCCCTGCGCGGCAGCGTGGAGGTGGCCTTCAAGGCGGGCCAGGGCACCCGCTTCACGCTGGACGTGCCCCTCACCCTGAGCACCCTGCGCGTGCTGCTGGTGGACGTGGGCGGACAGGTGCTCGCGCTGGCCAGCGAGGGCGTGGACCGGCTGCTGCGCCTGTCCCCGTCCGACGTGCGCGAGGTGGAGGGCCGCATGTCCTGGGTGACGCCGGACGCGCTGGTGCCGCTGGCGTCGCTCGCGGGCGTGCTGGAGCTGCCCGCCGGCCCGCCCCGCGCGCGGCCCGCGGCGGTGGTGCTGTCCGCGGGCACCGCGCAGGCGGCGCTGGTGGTGGACGAGGTCATCGCCGAACAGGAGGTGCTGGTGCGCTCCCTGGGCTCGCGCGTGAAGCGGGCGCGGCACGTGGCCGCCGCGGCGGTGCTGCCGGACGGACGCATGGCGCTGCTGCTCAACCCCGCGTCGCTGGTGCGGGCGGCCGGCGGCCGGCCATCCACGCAGTTCTTCCCCACGCCCAAGGAGCAGGCCGTGCGCAGGCGGGTGGTGCTGGCGGACGACTCGCCCACCACGCGCATGCTGGAGCAGAGCATCCTGGAGGGCGCCGGCTACGACGTCACCGCGTGCGCGGACGGGGCCGAGGCCTGGGAGCAGCTCCAGGCGGGCGGCGCGGACGCGCTGGTGCTGGACGTGGAGATGCCGCGCATGGACGGGTTCTCCGTCACGGAGGCCGTGCGCGCGTCACCCCGCTTCGGACGGGTGCCGGTGGTGCTCGTCACATCGCGGGAGAAGCCCGAGGACAAGGCGCGCGGGCTGCAAGCCGGTGCGAGTGCGTACATCGTGAAGAGCGCGTTTGATCCGACGAGCCTGCTGGAGACGCTGAGGCGACTGCTATGAAGAACGAACCGTTGCGCATCCTGGTGGCGGAGGATTCGCCCACCGCCCGTCGGCTGCTGGTGGAGATCCTCCGCACCGACCCGGCGCTCACCGTGGTGGGCGAGGCCCGGGACGGGGTGGAGGCGGTGGAGCTGTGCCAGCGGCTCCAGCCGAGCCTGGTGACGATGGACATCCAGATGCCGCGCATGGACGGCCTGGACGCCACCCGCCGCATCATGACGGAGGTGCCCACGCCCGTGGTGGTGGTGTCCACGCTGGTGGAGCGCGACATCCAGACGTCCATGGCCGCGCTGCGCGCCGGGGCGCTCGCGGTGCTCCAGAAGCCGGTGGGCCCGGAGTCGCCGGACTTCGAGGCGGACAGCCGCCGGCTGCGCGACACGCTCAAGGCCATGGCCCAGGTGAAGGTGGTGCGCCGCTGGCCGGAGCGCACCGCCCTGCCGCCCACGCCGCTGGAGCTGCCCACCTCCGGAGGCACGCGCCCGGCCGTGCTGGCCATGGCGGCCTCCACCGGAGGGCCCGCGGCGCTGTACCGCATCCTGTCCGAGCTCAACGGCAAGGACGTGCCCGTGCCCATCCTGGTGGTGCAGCACATCGCGCTGGGGTTCGGTTCGGGCCTGGCCACCTGGCTGAGCACGGCCACGAAGCTGACGGTGAAGGTGGCCGACGACGGCGAGCCGCTGGTGGCGGGCACCGTCTACCTGGCCCCGGACGACAAGCACCTGGGCGTGACGACGGACCACCGGGCCCAGGTGTCCGGCGCCGCCCCCATCCAGGGCTTCCGCCCCTCCGCCAACTGGCTGTTCCGCTCCGTGGCGCGCACGTACGGGCAGGCGTCCCTGTCCGTGGTGCTCACCGGCATGGGCCAGGACGGCCTGGACGGCATCCGTGACGTCCACCAGGCAGGCGGGCGGGTGCTCGCCCAGGACGAGGCGACGTCCGTGGTCTACGGAATGCCCGCCGTCGTGGTGGCGGCCAACCTGGCGCATGAGATCCTGCCCCTGGGGCAGATTGCCCGCCGCGTCCAGGCCCTGTTCCAGCCAGCCGGAATGGCCACCCCCTGAAGTGTCGCCTTGGCGAAAATCCGCCGGCTTCGACGGCGGGCGGAATGGCGGCCCTGGTGCGGAGTGTCAATATCGGGTTCCAATAGGGTCTCCCCCCGCCCCTCTTCCTGATGAGTGCTCCCACGACTGGCCCGGCCTACGAAGCGGTCTTCGCCGCCATCCCTGATCCTGCCTACCTCCTGGATGGCACGGGTCGGTTGATGTCGTGCAGCGCCGCCGGGGCCCGGGCGCTGGGGCGTGACGCCGGGGAGCTTCCGGGACGTCACTGGAGCGAGCTGGGCCTGCCCGCGGAGGCCCTCAACGCGCTGGAGTCCGCGCGCGTCCGGGTGGTGACGCGGCGGGAGTCCACCACCGTGGAGGCCCCCTGGCCGGGAGCGCAGGGGCTGCGGCCGCACGCGCTGGTGCTCACGCCGCTGGCGTCCGCCAAGGACGTGCTGCCCACCGTGCTGGTGACGGCGCGGGCGCTCACGGAGGCCGAGGCCGTCTATTCGCGCGCCCTGGAGCTGGAGCAGGCCTCGCGCGCGGAGGTGGAGACGGCCGAGCGCCGCCGCTCGTTCCTCTACCAGGCGATGACGACGCTGTTCACCCACCCGCCGGATCCGCAGGGCATGTACACGCTGCTGGCGCATCTGGCGGTGCCGGACCTGGCGGACTGGTGCCTGGTGGATGCGCTGGAGCAGGGCCCGTGGGTGGGCCGCGCCGCGGTGGCCTGCCTGGACCCGACGCAGCAGGAGCGCGCGAAGTCGCTGCCCTCGCGCACGGAGCTGCGCGACGACGCGCCGGTGGGCCTCTTGCGCGTGCTGCGCACCGGGGAGCCGGAGCTGGTGCCGGCGGTGACGGACTCGCTGCTGCGCGCGGCGGCGGCGGAGCCCGCGCACCCGGCGCTGCTGGAGGTGCTCCAGGCGCGCTCGTACATGATCATCCCGCTGCGCGCGCGCGGCCACACGCTGGGCGCGGTGACGTTCGTGAGCTCCGGCTCCGGGCGGCGGTACGGCCCGGACGACCTGGCGCTGGCGGAGGACCTGTGCCTGCGCGCGAGCCTCGCCATCGACAACGCGCGGCTGGTGGGTGAGTCGCGCCGGGCGGCCCGCGCTCGCGAGGACCTGCTGGCGGTGGTGTCGCACGACCTGAAGAACCCGCTGGGCGTGGTGCAGCTGGGCGCGGCGCTGCTCTTGCGCGGCACCGCGGGCAAGCCGGGCGGCGAGGCGGTGGCGAAGCAGGCCAACCGCATCAACGACGCGGCCGAGCGCATGTCGCGGCTCATCTCCGACCTGCTGGACTGGGGCCGCCTGGAGGCGGGCCACCTGCCGCTGGAGCTGGGCGAGCACCCCGCCATGGCACTGGCCACCGAGGCGCTGGAGGCCATCCGGCCGCTGGCGGAGGCCAAGGGGCTGCACCTGGTGGCGGACCTGCCGCCGGAGGCGCTGCGCGTGAAGTGCGACCGCAGCCGCGTGCTCCAGGTGATGGGCAACCTCTTGGGCAACGCGGTGAAGTTCACCCCGCCGGGCGGCACGCTCGCGGTGCGCGCGGCGACGCGGGGCGCGGAGGTGTCCTTCGACGTGCGCGACACCGGCAACGGCATCGCCCCGGACGCGCTGCCGCACATCTTCGACCGCTACTGGCAGGCGCGCGACGCGGCCAGCCGGGGCACCGGCCTGGGGCTGGCCATCGCCAAGGGGCTCGTCGAGGCGCACGGCGGCAGCATCCGCGCGGAGAGCACCCTGGGCACCGGCAGCGTCTTCACCTTCACGCTGCCCGTGGCGCACCTGGGCGCGCCCGTCACCATCACGCCCCCGGCCGGCCTGCCCCTGGCGCGCCCGCGCGACACCTACGAGCACTGAGGACGGCCGGAGCGCCTCCCGGCACGCTCCTCCCCTCCAGTCCTGACGGCCCGGGCCTCCCCGGGCAGGCATCCGGGACCCCAGTTGCCGCCGTCGGTCAAGCCGTGCCATGCAGTGCGCCTTATGTCCTTCATGCATCAGGCGCTGGTGTTCCTGGCCGCCACCGTGGTCGCCGTGCCCCTCTTCAAGAAGCTGGGGCTGGGCTCGGTGCTGGGCTACCTGGCGGCGGGCGCGGCCATCGGGCCCCATGGCGCGGGCCTCATCTCCGACGTGGAGAACATCCTCCACATCGCGGAGCTGGGCGTGGTGCTGCTGCTGTTCGTCATCGGGCTGGAGTTGCAGCCCTCGCGCCTGTGGAACCTGCGCCGGTCGGTGTTCGGCATGGGCGGCGCGCAGGTGGTGCTGACGGGCCTGCTGCTGGCGGGCGCGGGCCGGGCGCTGGGCCTGTCCTGGGGCGCGGCCATCATCGCCGGCTTCGGCCTGTCGCTGTCCTCCACCGCGTTCGCGCTCCAGTTGCTGGCGGAGAAGAACCAGCTCACCTCCGAGCACGGCCAGCTCGCCTTCGGCATCCTCCTGTTCCAGGACCTGGCGGTGATTCCGCTGCTGGCCGCGCTGCCGCTGCTGGGCCGCGCCGACATGCCGTCCACGGAGCCCGGCTGGCTCATGACCTTGAAGGCCGTGGGCGTGGTGGTGCTGGTGGTGCTGGCGGGCCGCTACCTGCTGCGCCCGGTGTTCCGCGCGGTGGCGTCCGTGCACAGCCAGGAGCTGTTCACCGCGACGGCGCTGCTCGTCGTCGTGGGCACCGCGTCGCTGGTGAGCGCGGTGGGGCTGTCCATGGCGCTGGGCGCGTTCCTCGCCGGCGTGCTGCTGTCGGAGTCCGAGTACCGCCACGAACTGGAAGCGGACATCGAGCCCTTCAAGGGCCTGCTGCTGGGCCTGTTCTTCATCGCCGTGGGCATGTCGGTGAACCTGGAGCTGCTCGCGCGCGAGCCCCTGCGCGTGCTGGCGCTGGTGCTGGGCCTGACCTTCCTCAAGGCGCTGGTGCTGTACGGCCTGGGGCGCGTGGGGCTGCGGAAGCCGGGCTCCGCGCTGAGCCTGGCGGTGGTGATTTCGCAGGGCGGTGAGTTCGCCTTCGTCCTGTTCTCGCTGGCGGTGTCCTTCCACGTCATGGACCGGCCGCGGGCGGACCTGCTGGTGCTGGTGGTGGGCCTGTCCATGGCGGTGACGCCGTTCCTGTCCATCGTGCACGAGCGCTGGGTGGCGCCGCGCTTCCAGAAGAAGGGCCCCCAGCGCGAGTACGACGTGTCCCCGGACCAGGACCACCCGGTCATCATCGCCGGCATGGGCCGCGTGGGGCAGGTGGTGGCCCGCCTGCTGAGGGCGCGGCGCATCGGGTTCACCGCCATTGACGCGAGCGCGGAGCACATCGACTTCATCCAGCGCTTCGGCAACCAGGTGTTCTACGGCGACGCATCCCGGC
This sequence comes from Corallococcus sp. BB11-1, assembly GCF_026626625.1. Classification (NCBI taxonomy): domain Bacteria; kingdom Pseudomonadati; phylum Myxococcota; class Myxococcia; order Myxococcales; family Myxococcaceae; genus Corallococcus; species Corallococcus sp. BB11-1. Next base: position 132,859 of record NZ_JAPNJY010000042.1, read on the forward strand.
TGGACCTCCTGCGCGCCGCCCGCGCGGACAAGGCCCGGGTGTTCGTCATCGCCATCGACGACATGGCCGCGTCCCTGCGCACCGCGCAGATGGTGAAGGAGCACTTCCCGCACCTGAAGCTCTTCGCCCGGGCGCGCAACCGCGAGCACGCCTACAAGCTCATGGAGCTGGGCGTCACGAACCTGGTGCGTGAGACGTTCGACGCGAGCCTCGTCATGTCCAGCGACGTGCTCCAGGCCCTGGGCCTCACCTTCACGGAGGCCCGCCGCACCGTGGAGCGCTTCCGCGAACACGACGAGTCGCTGATGGTGGAGACGTCCAAGGTCTTCAAGGACGAGAAGAAGATGATGGAGGTCATCGCCCGCGGCCGCCAGGAGCTGGAGCTGCTCTTCGAGAAGGACGAAGCCGAGCAGAAGTCGGCCTGAGGACCCCCACATGGCTTCCGACACTCCCGACACCTCCGACGCGGCGCACCCGAAGCCCCCCTCTCGCCTCTACCTGTGGGTGCTGGCGGCCATCTTCGCCGGGGGCCTGCTGGGCCACTTCGCGCCCGCCACGGCGGTGAAGCTCAAGCCGCTGGGGGATGGGTTCATCTCGCTGGTGAAGATGCTCATCTCCCCGGTCATCTTCCTGACCGTGGTGCTGGGCGTCGCCAACGTGGCGGACATGAAGAAGGTGGGCCGCGTGGGCGGCAAGGCGCTGCTCTACTTCGAGGTCGTCTCCACGTTCGCGCTCATCATTGGCGCCGTGGTGGTGACGGTGCTCAAGCCGGGGGCGGGCTTCAACGTGGATCCGCGCACGCTGGACGCCAGCGCGGTGGCGCGCTTCGCCCAGCAGGCGCATGACCAGTCCACCATCGGGTTCCTGCTGCACCTCATCCCGCGCACCTTCGTGGACGCCTTCACCGGCAGCGGGGACCTGCTCCAGGTGCTGCTGCTGGCGCTGATGTTCGGGTTCTCGCTGACGGCCATTGGCCCCGCGGCGAAGCCGGTGGTCGTCCTCTTCGAGGCGCTGTCCAAGGCCTTCTTCCACATGATTGGCATGGTGATGCGGCTGGCGCCCATCGGCGCGGGCGCCGCCATGGCCTTCACGCTGGGGGCCTACGGCATCAGCAGCCTGGGCCCGCTCATGCGCCTCATGGGCTGCTTCTATCTGGCGTGCGTCCTCTTCGTGCTGGCGGTGCTGGGGCCCATCGCGCGGCTGACCGGGTTCTCCCTCCTGCGCTTCCTGCGCTACATCCGCGCGGAGCTGCTGCTGGTGCTGGGCACGTCGTCCTCGGAGTCCGCGCTGGTGCCGCTGATGCAGAAGCTGGAGCGGCTGGGCTGCTCCAGGTCCGTGGTGGGGCTGGTGGTGCCCAGCGGCTATTCGTTCAACCTGGACGGCACCAACATCTACCTGACCATGGCGGCGCTGTTCGTGGCCCAGGCGCTCAACGTGGAGCTCACCTTCACCCAGACGGCCACGCTGCTGGGCGTGGCGATGCTCACGTCCAAGGGCGCCTCCGGCGTCACGGGCGCGGGCTTCATCACCCTGGCCGCCACGCTCGCGGTGGTGCCGGCGGTGCCGGTGGCGGGCCTGGCGCTCATCCTGGGCATCGACCGGTTCATGAGCGAGGCGCGAGCGCTCACCAACTTCATTGGCAACGGCGTCGCCACCCTGGTCGTCTCCGCCTGGGAGAACGAGCTGGACCGCGAGCGGCTCCACGCCGAGCTGAGCGGCCAGCCGCTGCCCGCGGCGCCCCAGGTGGGCCCGGGCACGCCGTCGTAGTCAGTGCCGCACGGCCTCGCGCACCGCGGCCTTCAGCACGTCCAGGTCCACGGGCTTGTCCAGCAGTTGCCGGGCGCCCAGCCGGCGGGCCTCCTCGTGGGTCTCCGCGTCCGCGAAGGCGCTGAGCAGCAGCACCGGGCAAGACACGCCCTGGCCGCGCAGCCGCTCCAGCGCCTCCAGGCCGGTGCGCCCCGGCATGCGCACGTCGCTGATGATGAGGTCCACGGGTTCGAGCGTGCCGCCCTGGCCGCGCATCATCGCCAGGTAGTCCCCCAGCTCGAAGCCGTCCTCCACCTCCACCACCCCGTAACCCGCGCGCTCCAGCGTGCGCACCAGCAGCGCGCGCATCGCGTCGTCGTCCTCGGCCACCAGGATGCGCGGGGGGCGCGGCGCTGCTTCACTCAGGGAGGGCTCATTCGTCATCCCAGGGCGGAGGAGCACGGCGCATGCCACGGCGCCTCCCAGGCCCCCAGGCTTCGTGCCCCGCGCGCGCCGGGGCATCCTGCCCCCGCCGGGGCAATGTGCCCCAGGGGCCCGGGCCCTTAACGCCCCGTTCGCGGACGCGTCCCCCGGGAGGGGCCGCTGGCACGGCGGATGCTCTCTGTCCGGCCAGTGCCGCGGTCGCGATGCGGCACGTCCGGTATTCGTAGCGTCGCCCCCCGGTCCGTGTGTTTCCTTCCCCTCCCGCACGAACCGGGGGTTGTCTCTTCCGTGAAGCTCGCCCGCAAATTCACCCTGGCCCTCGTGCTGCTCGCCGTCGCGGTGATGGCCGGGCTCCAGGTGTTCCAGGTCAACCGGGAGCTGGCCCGGTATGAAACGGACATGCAGCACGACCACCGCCTGCTCGGTCACACGCTCGCCGGGTCCATTGGCAAGGCGTGGCAGCTGGCGGGCGAGGTGGAGGCGCTCACGCTGCTCCACCAGGCCAACCGCTTCCAGGAGCAGGTGCGGCTGCGTTGGGTGTGGCTGGATGGCGGGCCCGGCTCCAGCTTCGCGCCGGTGCTGCCGGCCACGCTGCTGCTCAACCTGCGCAAGGGCCATGACGGCTGGTTGATGGACACCACGCACACGCCGGGCGTGCTGCGCTCGTACACGCCGGTGTTCCTGGGCCGGCGTGCGGGCGCCATTGAAATCACCGAGTCGCTCTCCGAGCAGCAGCAGCACGTGCGCACCACGGTGGTGGGCACCTCCATCGCCACCGCCGCGCTGAGCGGGTTCTTCCTGCTGGCCGCGATGGCCATGGGCCGCAAGCTGGTGGGCCAGCCCGTGGAGCAGCTGGTGCAGCTGGCGGGGCGCATTGGCGAGGGCGACCTCACGGCGCGCGTGCCGCTGCGGCGCGCGCAGGGCGACGAGCTGACGACGCTGGCGGTGGCCATGAACCGCATGGGCGAACAGTTGGAGGAGACGCGGGCGCGGCTGGCGGAGGAGACGGCGGCGCGGCTTTCGACGGTGGAGCACCTGCGCCACGCCGACCGGCTCACCACCGTGGGCAAGCTGGCCTCCGGCGTGGCGCACGAGCTGGGCACGCCGCTCAACGTCGTCATGGGCCGCGCGAAGATGGTGTCCTCCGGTGAAGCGGAGGGCGAGGAGGTGGGCGAGTGCGCGCGCATCATCTTCCAGCAGGCGCAGCACATGACCGGCATCATCCGCCAACTGCTGGACTTCGCGCGGCGGCGGGCCCCGTCGCGCGCGCCGGAGGACCTGTCCCTCCTGGCCGAGCGCACTCTGTCGCTGCTCAAGCCCATGGCCACCAGGCGCGGCGCCACGCTGTCGCAGGAGGTGCCCGCGGGCTTCACGGTGGAGGTGGACGCGGGGCAGTTCCAGCAGGTGCTCACCAACCTGGTGATGAACGGGCTGCACGCGATGGGCAAGCCCGGCACCCTGCGCGTGCGCTCCCAGGTGGTGCGCGCGAAGCCCCCCGCGGACGTGGGCGGGCAGGAGCAGGCGTGGGTGCGGCTGGACGTGGAGGACGAGGGCAGCGGCATCGCGGCGGACGTGCTGCCCCACGTGTTCGAGCCCTTCTTCACCACCAAGGACGTGGGCGAGGGAACGGGGCTGGGCCTGTCCGTCTCCTATGGGATGGTGCGGGACCACGGAGGGTGGATTGACGTGAAGAGCGAGCCCGGCCGTGGGAGTTGTTTCTCCATCTACCTGCCGCCGGGAGACCACGCATGCCAGGCCGCATCCTGATTGTCGAAGACGAGCGAGAGATGCGCGTGCTGGTGGAGAAGGGCCTCCAGCGCCGGGGCTTCCAGCCCGTGGCCGTGGCCGCCGCGGACGAAGCGCTCCAGCGCCTCTCCGCCGAGGACTTCGACACGGTGCTCACGGACCTGCGCATGCCCGGCATGGACGGGCTGGCGCTGTGCGAGCGCATCGTGCTCAACCGGCCGGACATCCCCGTGGTGGTGGTGACGGCGTTCGGCAGCCTGGAGACGGCGGTGGCCGCCATCCGCGCGGGCGCCTACGACTTCATCACCAAGCCCGTCGACCTGGACGCGCTGGTGCTGGTGCTGGAGCGCGCCGTGCAGCACCGCGCCCTGCGCGCGGAGGTGCGCCGGCTGCGGCAGGCGCTGGATGCGCGCGAGGACGACGGCGCGCTGGTGGGTGAGAGCCCCGCGCTCAAGCAGGCGTACGCGCTCATCGACCGCGTGGCGGACGTGGACGCCACGGTGCTCATCACCGGGGAGAGCGGCACCGGCAAGGAGGTGGCCGCCCGGGCGCTCCACGCGCGGGGGCGGCGCAAGGACGGGCCGTTCGTGGCCATCAACTGCGCGGCGATGCCGGAGCAGCTGCTGGAGAGCGAGCTGTTCGGCCATGCGAAGGGCGCCTTCACGGACGCGAAGGCGGCGCGCACGGGCCTGTTCGTGAAGGCGCACGGCGGCACGCTGTTCCTGGACGAGGTGGGGGAGCTGCCCCTCACGCTCCAGCCGAAGCTGCTGCGGGCGTTGCAGGAGCGCGTGGTGCGCCCGGTGGGAGGGGACACGGAGACGCCGTTCGATGCGCGCATCGTCGCGGCGACGAACCGCGACCTGGAGCTGGCGGTGGAGGAGGAGCGCTTCCGCGAGGACCTGTACTACCGGCTCAACGTCATCGGCATCGAGCTGCCGCCGCTGCGCGCGCGAGGCAATGACGTGCTGTTGTTGTCCCAGCGCTTCATCGAACAGTTCGCGTCGCGCACGGGCAAGCGGGTGGTCGGGCTGTCCCCGGCCGCGGCGCAGCGGCTGCTGGCGTACGGGTGGCCGGGCAACGTGCGCGAGCTGCAGAACTGCATCGAGCGCGCGGTGGCGCTCACGTCCTTCGAGCAGCTCACGGTGGATGACCTGCCGGAGCGCGTGCGCAACTACAGCACGCCGCGCGTGGTGCCGGAGAACACGGACCCGTCGGAGCTGGTGACGCTGGAGGAGCTGGAGCGCCGCTACATCCACCGCGTGCTGGAGGCGGTGGGGGGAAGCCGGACGCTCGCGGCGCGCATCCTGGGCGTGGACCGCAAGACGCTCTACCGCAAGCTGGAGCGCGGCGACGGGGATGCCAAGGACGCGAAGAAGCCCTGAGCGGGGCACGCCGGGAGGACCGCTTGCCAAGCCTCCACGCGAGTTCTAGTCTTTCTCGCATTGCCTTTCTGCGAGTGTGACCATCATGTTGCGCTTTTCACCGCGACTGCGAACTGGACTGACACTCTGTGCCCTGCTGTCAGGTTGCTCTGGCAGCAGTGGCGCCCAGCAGGGAGGAAACGATTACGGCTTCACGGATGCTGACTCCAAGCGGGTATGGGCGCGCGGCCCCTGGGAGCGCATCCAGCCTTCGTCGGACATTGATGAGGTCATTGATCAACTCTGTCCCGCCATCATGACGCTGCCCGCGGCGACGCTGGGTGACTATGGATTGGAGTACTGCGGCGTCATCTACAGCCTGGGCCAGGGCACCTACTACGCGAGCAATCCCTCTCCCCTCGCCCAGCGGGTGCAGGTGGGCGCGAGCCGACGGAAGTCCTGCCGGCCTCCCATGCAGGTCCGGGATCCACGGGGCAGGGCCTCCATCGTCGCCGACTTCCACAGCCACCCCTGGTTCCCATCCAGCTTCTCCTCGGAGGACAGGAGGGCGGATACTCAGTGGTACTCGCTGCGGATCCAATTCGACACCCACTGCATCATCCACAAACTGGTTCCGCATGCGGACGACGACCTGCCAGGAGAAGTCTATGTCCGTGAAGGGCGGCGCTGGAAACGCGTGGGGAGCATCCTTCCCCAGGACAAGGCCTCCGGGCGCATCACCGCGATGGAGGAGCCATGAGACTTCCGTGTCCCGACCGCGAGCGCATGTCTTGAGGCCCACGCTCCTTCTTCTCTGTGTGCTGCTCGGAGGCTGCGCCTCACGCCCACCGCTTCCATTGCGCGTCCCCGCCTCGGAGGCAGCATGGTTCAAGTTCCCCGCCAGCATCGCTGCGTCGGAACAAGTCGTGGTGCCCGCGACGGTGGCCGCGGCCATCCAGCTCGCCATGGAGGACTTCCGGCCGCGCGGTACGAAGCCTCACCGAGGGAGCGATCCGGTCGAAGCGTGCCTGTATCAACGTCAGTCGTTCGACGTGCAGGCAGCGCCTTCGACGGACGGCCTCGTCCTGGTCCGCTTCTCCTTGAGCCCGGGCGCATGCATCGAAGAGGGCCCGGTCCTGGACATGGGGTCCACCTATGCCGTGGATCCACGACAAGGGCGCATCGTCGCGGTCCAGCCCGGCGCATCCCAGGCCCAGGCCGTGAGCTTCACCTTCCCCGAGGAGCTGCCCCTCCAGGGCCTGGTCCGCCTTGATGGCAACACGGCCGCCGCCATCCAGCTCGCCCTGGAGCACTTCCTGCCATGGGAGGCGCCGCCCTCCGCTCAGCCCGCGTGCCTTGACCGGCGCGACTCCTACGACGTGACCGCCGCCCCCGGCCCCGAAGGCGTCGTGCTGGTCCAGCTCACCGTCGATGTTCAGCGCTGTCCTCCGGATCCCAACGAGTCGGTAGAGGCCACCTCGGGCAAGCCCCTCCAGGAAGTCGTGCTCTACGCCGTGGACGTCCGAACGCAGCGGCTGCTCTCCATCGGGCGGCGGTTCCAGCGGCATCCCTGACCCGGGTTTCACCGGCCCCCATCCGGCTTGCTTGACCGCCCCCCGTGGCGCAGGGAGGGTCTTCATCCACTCCTGTCACAACCCTCCACCACCAGCGCACGGCCGGGGGCAGAGGGAGGGGCGAGCGGGGCGGAAGCAGGGTTTCCCCTCGGTCCAAGGCCACCCGCTTCATCGCGAGCGGAGTATGGTTCTGGACGGATGCGCCCTTCCTCCTTCCAGCCCCACGTCGGATGTCTCGCGGACGACCTCGCGTGGAATGCGGGCGACAGGAATCCACCCGACCCGTTTCATCCCGGGGGATTCTCCTCCCCGGAGATCCACCCGACCGGCTCCCCCGTAGGGGCTTGTTGGGACACCCTCCGTCCTCCTGCCGCCGTGTCCCCCTCCTGATGCCGGACACGCGCCCCCACCCTTTCGTGTTCCATCCCTAGAAGGGACACCGGTTCCCCCACCGAAACGACGATGGCCCACGTTCCCGCCAGCCCGCGTTCCCGACCTCCCGCCCCGTCCGCGCCGGGTGCGTCCGGCCTGGGCCTGCTCGCGCTGCTGGACGGACTGCCCGAGGCCTTCCTCGCCGTGGACGCCGGCTGGCACGTCACCTACCTGAGCCCCCGCATGCGCGAGCTGCTCGCGGGCTGCGCCCAGCCGGGCGACGACGCGCGCAAGCAGGTGACGGACCTGCTCGACCTGGGCACGCACCTGCGCCTGGACGCCCCCGCCACCGAGCAGCCCGCCGTCCGCTACGAGCACCGCTGGCCCGCGGGCAGCCTGTGCTTCGACGTGAGCGCGCGCCCCGTGGAGGGCGCCCTGCTGGTGCACTGCCGCGACATCACCCAGGAGTCCCAGCTCCGCCACGAACTGCAGCGCGTGGTCCAGCTCTTCCAGGCCGTGATGGAGGGCACCACCGACGCCATCTATATCAAGGACCTCCAGGGCCGCTTCCAGGTCATCAACTCCCCGGGCGCGCGCGCCCTGGGCCGCACCGTGGAGGAGGTGCTGGGCCACGCCGACGCGGAGCTGTTCCCCGCCGACGAGGCCGCCGTCAACCGCCAGCACGACCAGGACGTGCTGGAGGCCGGCCACCCCCTCACCTACGAGGACGAGCAGAAGGGCCCCGACGGCGTGCGCGTGTGGCTGACCACCAAGGGCCCGCTGCGCGACCCGGAGGGCCAGGTGTTCGGCTTCTTCGGCATCAGCCGCGACATCACCCAGCGCCGGTGGGCCGAGGAAGAGGTGCGCAGGCACTCCGAATTCCAGGAGCACCTGATGGGCATCATCAGCCACGACATCCGCAGCCCCCTGGGCGCCATCATGAACTGGTCGCGCGTGCTCGCGGCCGGTGGCCCCGCGGAGGAGACGGCGCGCACCAGCCAGCGCATCGCCACCGCGGCCGTGCGCATCGAGCGGCTGACGCGCCTGCTGCTGGACTTCACCCGCGCGCGGCTGGTGGGCGGCGTCGTCATCGAGCCGCGCGGCACCGACAGCCAGGAGCTGCTGGGCAAGGTGGCGCACGAGTTCCGCGTGGCCTTCCCCAAGCGCCACATCGTCCTGGAGCACAAGGGCAACACCCAGGGCCAGTGGGACCCGGACCGGCTGGCCCAGGTGGTGTCCAACCTGGTGGAGAACGCCCTCAAGTACGGCCCGCCGGAGGCGCCCGTGCGTCTGGTCACGCGCGGCCTGCGCCACAAGGTCATCATCGAGGTCCACAACCAGGGCCGCCCCATCCCGGAGGCCCTGCTGCCCCACCTCTTCGAGCCCTTCCGCCAGGGCCCGCAGACGACGCGCACCCTGAAGATGAGCTACGGCCTGGGGCTCTACATCGTGCGCGAAATCGTCCACGCGCACGGGGGCACCATCGAGGTCGCCTCCACCGAGGCGGACGGCACCACCTTCACCGTGACGCTGCCGCGCCGCGCGCCCCCCAAGAAGGGCCCGCCGCCGGAGCCGCCCCCGCCGCCTCCCGCGCACCAGCCCTGAGGCCGGCGCACGGGCCTTCAGCGGATGAAGCGCTCCAGCAGGGGCACCAGCCCGTCCAGCGGCGCGCTGCCCTGGGACAGGCCCGCTTCGTCCACCACGCGGGGCATGCCGTACACCACGCAGGACGACTCCGCCTCCGTGAGCACCACGCCGCCCGCGGCGCGCACCGCGCGGGCGCCCACGAGGCCGTCGTCGCCCATGCCGGTGAGCACCAGCGCCACGGCGTCCCGGCCCCACCCCACCGCCACGCTCTGGAAGAGCACGTCCACGGAGGGGTGGTGCGGGGTGCCCAGCGGCTGGCGGTCCAGGCGCACCAGGTCCAGCGCCCCGCGCCGCTCCACCTTCAGGTGCATCCCCGCCTTCGCCAGCACCACGCGGCCCGGCACCAGCTCCAGCCCGTCGCGCGCCTCCACCACCTCCAGCGCGCTCTGCGTGTCCAGCCGCTTCGCCACCGCCTCCGTGTAGCCGGCGGGGATGTGCAGCGCGAGCACCACCGGCGCCGGGAAGTCCCGGGGCAGCGCCGACAACAGCCGCGTCAGCGCCTGCGGCCCGCCCGTGGACGTGCCCACCGCGAGCAGCTTCGGGGACGCCCCGGTCCCCGTGCGCGCGGCGCGGACGGCGGCGTCCCGCGCCTCCTCCTGGACGTAGCGCGGCATGGCCCGGCCCGCGATGCGCACCTTCTCCACCAGCTCCGCGCCCAGCTCGTAGAGCCGCTCGGTGGCGAGCGCCGTGGGCTTGTGCACCAGCTCCACCGCGCCCGCCTGGAGCGCGGCCACCGCCAGTTCGCTGTCCGTGCCAGCGCTGCTCACCACCACCACGCGCGGCGCGTCCGGCATGCCCGCGAGCGCCTTGAGCAGGCCCAGCCCGTCCAGCGCCGGCATCACCAGGTCCAGGGTGATGACGTCCGGCTTGAACTCCGCCACCCGCTCCAGCGCGTCCAGCCCGTCACGCGCGGTGCCGACCACCTCCAGGCCCTCCGCGTCCGACAGCACCTTGCGCAGCACCTTGCGCGCGAAGGCCGAGTCGTCCACCACCAGCACCCGCAGGGGCACCGGCGGCGTCATGACCCTTCCTTCAGATAGAAGAACGAGCCGCGCCGTTCCTCGCAGTGCAGCGCCGTGCCGAAACGCATCAGGGACTCCGACGTACCCACCAAGAGTTGCCCCCCCGGCTTGAGCACCCGGGTGAGGCCGTCCACCACGCGTCGCGCGGTGTCGTCCTGGAAGTAGATGAGCACGTTTCGGCAGAGGATGGCGTCAAAGCTCTCCGGCGCCGGGAAGTTCGCGGTGTCCAGCAGGTTCAGCGCCCTCCACTCCACCGCGGCCACCAGCTCCGGCCGCACGCGGGGGCGGCCCTCAACGACGTCCAGCCAGCGGCCCTCCACCCCCTTGGGCAGCGCGCGCAGGCAGCGCAGGTTGTACTCCCCCGTCCGCGCCCGCTCCAGCGCCCGGACGCTCAGGTCCGTGGCCAGGAGCGACACGTCCCCCAGCACGCCCTTCGCGTCCAGCATCATGGCCAGCGTGAGGGGCTCCTCGCCGGTGGCGCACGCCGCGCACCACACCCGGGGGCGCTTGCCGGCGCGGGCGGCGGGCACCAGCACCTCGTCCACCAGCACCTGGAGCGACGGGGCCTCGCGGAAGAAGTACGTCTCGTGGACGAGCAGCGAGTCCACCAGCGCGTCCAGCGCCGCGTTCCCCCGCGGGTCGTAGCGGAGGAAGTAGTAGTAGTCGAGCAGCGAGTCGAAGCCCGCATCCAGCGCCCGCGACGACACCTTCTCCGCCAGCAGGTCCCGGTCCTCCGGGCCGTAGTGCAGCCCCGCGCGCTGCTCGATGAGCATCGCGAGGATGGTGAAGACCTGCGGGGACAGCGGCAGCGCGGTCATGGTCAGGGTGCTCTCAACGCCCCAGCGCCAGCAGGCAGGCCCTGCGCACGTCCGGGTCCTCGTCGCGGTGGGCCGCCCGGTCCAGCGCCTCGCGCGCCTCCACCGTGCCCAGCGCCGCCACCGCGGGCGCGGACGCGCGCCGTCCCGCGGGGCTCGCCCCGGCCAGCGCCTGCATCAGCGCCGCCCGCGCGTCCGCCCGGCGCATCCTCGCGAGCGCCGCCACCAGCAGGGGCGCGGTCGCGTCATCCGCCACCTCCAGCGCGGCCAGCAACCCGGCGAGCCGCCCGTCCACCGGCAGCGCCAGCGCGCCCACCACCTGCTCGCGCAGCATCACGTCACCCAGCAGCGACACCAGCGACTGCGTGGCGTGCTGCCCGGTGCGCGTGGCGAGGAAGCCCACCGCCGCGCTGCGCACGCTGTCGTCGCGGTCCCCGGCCGCCCGCAGGAGCGCGGGCAGCGTCTCCGGGGCGTCGTACTCCGCCACCGCCGACAGGGCCACCAGCCGCGTGGCCGGGTCGTCCGAGTGCACCGCCTCCAGCAGGACGGGCAGCGCGTCCGGGCGCCGGGCCACGCCCAGGCCCAGCAGGGCCGCGCGGCGCACGTCCACGTCCGTGGACGAGGCCGCCCGCCGGAGCGCCGCCATGGCGCTCTCCGTGTGCAGGTGCGCCAGCGCGTCCACCACCGCCACGCGCACCTGGCCCGCGTCGTCGTCGGCGAGCGCGACGATGGCGTCCGCGGCCGCCTCCTCGTTGAGCTTCCCCAACGCCTGGCACGCGTAGTAGCGCACCCACGGGTCGCGGTCGTTCAACCCGCCCAGCAGCGTGGAGGTGATGCGCGCCTGCTTGTCCGTCTGTCCCAGCGCGCGCATCGCCGTGGCGCGCGTGCGCTCGGATTCGTGGCTGGCGGCGGACAGCAGCGCGTCCACCGCTCGGGGGTCGTCGATGAAGGGCAGGCCGTAGATGGCCGCGTCGCGCAGCCGCTCGTCCGGGTCCCGCATGGCCAGGAGCAGCGCGTCCAGGCCGCGCGGATAGCCGAAGTAGGCCACGATGCGCAGCGCCGCCCGGCGCTGGCGCGTGTCCGCCGAGCGCGCCGCCTCCAGCGCCAGCGTCTCCGTCGCCTCGCTGCCCAGCGACTGGATGGCGCCCACCACCGCCTGCGCCACGCGCGGGTCTTCGTCCGACAGCCGCGCGAAGAGGGCCGGCACCGCGGACGTGTCACCGATGCGCGACAGCGTCTCCGCCGCCAGCGCGCGCACCATCGCGTCCCGGTCCTCCAGGCACAGGAGCACGTCCGGCACCGCCGCGGAGCGCTTGCCCACCAGCGGCAGCAGCACCCGGCGACGGGTGCTGTCACCCTCGCGCAGGGACTGGAGGATCTGCGCGTCCGCCTCCGCGCCCAATTCCCCCAGCGCCGCCGCGGCCGCGCGCGACACGCCCAGGTCCTGCGAGTCCAGCAGCTTCAAGAGCCCCGCCGCCGCGTCCGCGCCGCCCACCCAGCCCAGCAGGCGCGCCAGCGCGGTCTTCTCCGCCGCGTCCGCGCCGGAGATGACCTGGGCCAGCCTGCGCCCGATGGGGTGCGCGTCCGTCGACGTGGAGCGCAGCACCGACGGCACCGTGCGCGCGCCGCCGAAGCGCGCCACCTGGGCGTCGTGGATCTCCACCAGCGCCACGGCCGCCACGCGCACCAGCGCGTCGTTGCCGCGCTGGAGCAGGCCCACGAGCGCGGGCACCGCGGCCTCCTGGCCGGTGCGGCCCAGGGCCCGGCAGGCCTCCAGGGCGTAGAACGGATCCGCCAGCAGCGCCATCAGCGCCGGCACCACCGTGGGGTCGCCCGAGCGGCCCAGCACGTCGATGGCGGGGAAGATGCGGAAGAAGTTGCCGCTGCCCAGCGACGCCAGGAGCGCGTCCACCGCCGCGCCGCCGCCAATGCGGCCCAGCGCCTCGATGGCGGCCACCGCCACGTTGTCGTCCGAGTGCACCGTGAGCCGCGCCAGCAGCGGCACCGACTGGCGGCTGCGGCGGCGGCCCAGCACCTGGGCGGCGTCGCAGACGATGGCCGGGTTGGCGTCATCCCCCAGCGCCTCCACCGGCCCCTCCACGTCGCCGGAGGCGGCCACCAGCGCGTCCACCGCCGCGGCGATGCGCGCCTCGTTGTCCCGCCGCTGGGTCAGCACGTCGCACAGCGGCTGCACCGCCGGGGTGCCCACGCGCGCGAGCGCGGACACCACGGCGCGGCGCACCGCCCAGGACGGCGCGTCCAGGCCGGCCACCAGCGCCGGCAGGCTGGAGGCGCCCCGGCGCGCCAGTTGCTCCACTTCCTCCACCCGCGCGCGGTCGTCCGCGGACAGCGTGAGGGGGTGTTGCCGCACGGTCGAATTCGTCGTCACGCCTTCTGCTCCCGGGGAGAACGGGACGCGGCCGCGTCCTTGCCACCCAGCAGTCCGGTCAGGTGCGCCAGCCCCTCCACCTGCTCACCGTGAAGCCTGGCGAGCTGCCCCAGCCGGCCCGCCACCTCCTTCACCTCCTGGGCGGTGACGGACGTGGTGCGCGCCTGCTGGGCCGTGGTGACGGCGATCTCCCGCGAGCGGCCACGCATCTCCTCCACGGACCGGCCCAACTGCTCCGTCACCGTGGCCTGCTCCTGGGCCACCTTGGCCACGGCCGCCACCCCCGTGGCCTGCTTCGTCGCCGACGTGGCCAGCGCGGCCAGCGCCTCCGTCTGTTCGTCCAGCGCGCGCGACGTCGTCCTGGCCACCCGGCGCACCTCCTCCGCGCCGCGCACCAGCGTGTTCAGCGCCTGGGCCTGCTCCTCCGTGGCGCGCGTCACCTCCTGCGCGAGCTTCGCCACCTGGCGGGTGGCCACCTCGCCCTGCTTGAGGGCGCGGCCCTGCTCCACCATCGCGCGGGTGGACTGGACCACCTCCTTGCGCGCGCCGTCCATGGCGCGCGCCACCTCCTGCGCGGCCTTGGCCTGTTCGGCGATGCCGGTGAGCGCGCGCTGCGTGGAGGACGTCACCTCCTGCGCCACCGCGCCCAGCGCGGACACCTGCTGGCCCTGCGCCGCCACCGCGCCGCTCACGCCCTGCACCAGCTGCCGCATCTGCACCGCGCCCTTGGCCAGGTCCGTGGCCGCCGCGGCCTGCTCCTGCACCGCGCGCGACACCTTCTGCGCCACCTCCGCCAGCTGGGTGTTGGAGCGCACCGCGTCGCGCAGCGCCTTGGCCTGGTCCGCCGTGGCCTGCGTCGTCTGCCGCGCCATGCGCCGCATCTCCGTGCCGCCCTGGGCCAGCGCCTGCGCGGCCTGCGCCTGCTCCGTCGCGGACGCCGCGATGACGCGGCCCTGCTCGCTCACCTTGGCCGTGGCCTGGGCCAGCGACTGCACCGCCTGCACCTGCTCCGCCGACGCGCGCGACGCCTCGCGCACGTTCTGGCCCAGCTCCTCCACGCCCTTGAGGATGGTGCCCAGGGCCTTCTCCGCGTCCCCGGCCAGCGCCGCGCCCTCGTCCGCCGCGCGCACACCCTCCCCGGTGGCCACGGCCGCCTCGCGCGCCGTCGTCTGGAGGCCCCGGACAATCTTGGCCACGTCCGCGCTGGCCGCCGCCGCCCGGTCCGCCAGGGCGCGGATCTCCTCCGCCACCACCGCGAAGCCCCGGCCGTGCTCGCCCGCCCGCGCCGCCTCGATGCTGGCGTTGAGGGACAGCAGGTTCGTGCGGTCCGCGATGAGGTTGATGGTCTGCACGATGTCGCCAATCTCCTCGGCGCGGCGGCCCATCTCCTTCATCACCCCGGACGACTCCACGATGGACTGACGGATGCGGCCAAAGCCGGTGATGGAGCGCGCCACCGTGACGCCGCCCTCGCGCGCGCTGGCGCCCACGCGCTCCGCGGCCAGGCGCGCCTCCTCCGTCATCTGCGCCGCGCGGCGCGTGGAGGTCTCCAGTTGCGCGGACGCGGTGGCGCTGGTGGACGCCAGGCCGTTGATGCTGTCCGCGGCGCGGGCCACCGCCTGCGCGGAGCGCGCCAGCTGTTCGATGGTGGCCGCGTTGGCGTCCACCACGGCCGCGTTCTTCTCCGCCGTGGCGGCCACCTCCTCCACGCTGGCGGCCACCTCCTGCACGGTGGACGCGGTGGTGGAGGTGTGCGCCTCCAGGGTGCGCGCGTGGTCGGCCACGCCGCGCACGCTGCGCGCCAGCTCTTCGGTGGTGGAGGCCGTCTCCTCCACGCTGGAGGACATGATGGACGCGTCGCGCGACACCTCATGCAGCGTCCTGCCCAGCGACACCACGGCGCCGGACACCTGCGCCATGCGCTCGCCCACGCCCTGCGCGTCCGCGGACAGCCGGGTGATGCCCTTGGACATCTCCTCGATGGTGGCGGCCACCTCTTCCGTGGTGGCGGCGCTCGTCTGGTTGCGCGCGACCAGGTCCTCCACCGTGGCGTTCATCTCCTGCACGCTCGCGAGCAGCTCCTCGCTGGAGGCGGCCAGCTCCTCCGCGTTGGCGCTGACGCCCTTCACCGAGCGCGCCACCTCCTCCACCGTGGAGGCCGTCGCCTCCGACGACGCGGCCAGCACCGCGGCGTCCTTGCGCACGCTGGTCACCGACGCGGAGACCTCCTGCATCGCGCCCGCGGTGGCCTCCGCCTCCAGTTGCACGCCCCGGGCGGATTCGGTCATCGCGCGCTGGCTGCGCACCAGCGACTGCACCGCCGCGCTCGTCTCCTCCACCTGGGCGGCCACGGATTCAATGGCGGTGCGCACCTGTTCGCCCGACGCCGCCTGCTCGTTGCCCGCGGACGCCAGCCGCGACGCGAGCACCTCCGTGGACTGCACCAGGCCCGCGCTCTCCTCCACCTTGAGGGCGGTGCGCTCGGCGAGCGCGCGCGCGTCCTCCATGCGGGGGGCGGTGTTACCGTTGTCCGTCGACATCCGCGGTCTCCTCCCCCATCACCCGGGGGAAATCGATGAGCATCACCAGCCGGGGGCCCACCTGCGCCACGGCCTTCACGTAACCCTTCGCGCGCTCCACCACCATGGGCGGAGGCGGCTGGATGGTGCGCGGGTCCAACTTCACGACTTCGCGCGCGCTGTCCACGAGCAACCCCACCGTGCGCTCACCCAGCTGCCCCACCACCACCCGTGAATCCAGCGTGGCCGTGGTGGCCGGCAGCCCGAAGCGGGCGCGCGCGTCCACCACCGGGATGACCCGGCCCCGCACCTGCACCAGCCCCGCCACGTGCGCGGGGGCCCCCGGCACCGGCGTGGCGCCGGTGAAGGACTCCATCTGCACCACGTCCGCCGCGGGCATCGCGTACTCCGTCCCGTCCACCTTGAACAACACGTGCAGCACGCTCATGACGCCCACCCTCCCGACTGCGCGGCGCCCACCCCGCGGCCCACGCGGGCCGCGCCCAGCGCGCCCAGGTCCAGCACCAGCGTGGGCTGGCCATCCCCCAGGTCCGTGGCGCCCGCCACGCCCGGCACGCGCACCAGCGGATCCTCCAGCGGCCGCAGGACGATCTCCTGCTGTCCCAGCAGCCGGTCCACCGCGAACGCCACGGGCTCACCGCGCTGCCGCACGATGAGCGCCTTGGTGCCGCGGGGGCCCGCCGCCTGCGCGGGCGCCGTCCGCTCCAGCAGCCGCTCCAGCGACACCAGCGGCACCGCCGCGCCCCGCCGCTCCACCAGCCCCAGGCCGTCCGCGCCCGCGGGCCGCACCACCTTCAGCGCGTCCACGTCGATGAGCTCCTCCACCGTGCCCACGGCCACCGCGTACTTGAGGCCCGCGCATTCGAAGACGATGGCGTCCACCAGCGTCACGGTGAGCGGCACGCGCAGCGTGAAGGTGGTGCCCGCGCCCTTGCGCGTCTCCATGCGCAGCTCGCCGCCCAGCTGCTCCACGACGATGCGCCGCACGATGTCCATCCCCATGCCCCGGCCACTGGTGCGCGTGGCCTCCTGGCGCGTGGACAGGCCGGGCCGGCACAGCAGGTCCAGCAGCCCGTCCACCGACTCCGGCACGGGCGCGTTCGCGGCCTTCGCCACCGCCTTCGCGTCCACGCCCCGGCCGTCGTCGCGCAGGGTGATTTCAAGCTGGCCGCTGGAGCGCGCGTGGCAGCCCAGGCGCACCAGGCCCTCCGGGGGCTTGCCCGCGGACACCCGCTCCTCCGGCAGCTCCAGCGCGTGGTCCACGGCGTTGCGCACCAGGTGCACCAGCGCCGGCATCAGCCGGTCCGCCACGGCCTTGTCCAGCTCCGCGTCGCCCACCTCCAGCTCCAGCCGCACCGCCTTGCCGGTGGTGCGCCGCAGGCCGCGCACCAGCAGGGGCAGCCGCTCCAGCACGTCCCCCACGCGCACCATGCGCAGGCGCAGGATGGCCGAGCGCAGGTCGCGCAGC
>NZ_JAPNJY010000036.1:0-146644 GCF_026626625.1 Corallococcus sp. BB11-1
TGGCTTCCCGACACTCGCTGTGGGCGTCGCCGCCGCTCTCAAGCGAACACCCGGGGCCTCCGTTATAGAGTCGATGCCTCGAAACAGGGGATGGTCGCGCACCCCTAAATAGTTGAGGGCTTTTTGCTGTTGCTGATACGGTCCGTCGCTGGCCTGCACACAGGCGGGCGCCGGGCACATGACGAACTTCGCCGGGGTTCTTCCTGGCACGGCCCTCATCCCGCCGAGTACCGAAAGGGCAGCTGAAACGTGCGTTCGACCTACAAGACCATCGGGCTCTGGGTCATCCTGATCGTCCTCTTCGTCGCCTTCTACAATTTCTTCTCGCAAGGCAACGAGCAGGTGCAGGAGCCGACCTTCACCCAGCTTCTGACGAAGGTGGATGAGAAGAAGGTCCAGGCCGTCTCCATCAAGGGCAACACCTACTCCGGCACGTTCAGTGATTCGAACGACAAGTTCCGGACGACGGGGCCGCCGCCGGAGGTGGCCGTGCTCAACCAGCTCCGCGCCGCCGGCGTGGACGTGAAGTACGAGCGCGAGGAGCAGAACAGCCTCTGGCTCACCATCCTCGGGCAGTGGATGCCCGTCGTCTTCCTGTTCCTCTTCTTCATCTTCTTCATGCGCCAGCTCCAGGGCGGCAGCGGCAAGGCGATGACGTTCGGGAAGTCGAAGGCGAAGCTCCTGAGCGAGAGCCACAACAAGGTCACGTTCGCGGACGTGGCGGGCGTGGACGAGTGCAAGGAGGAGCTGGAGGAGATCGTCGCCTTCCTCAAGGACCCCAAGAAGTTCACCAAGCTGGGCGGCCGCATCCCCAAGGGCGTCCTGATGATGGGGCCTCCGGGCACGGGCAAGACGCTGCTCGCCCGCGCGGTCGCCGGTGAAGCGGGCGTCCCGTTCTTCTCCATCTCCGGCTCGGACTTCGTGGAGATGTTCGTGGGCGTCGGCGCCAGCCGCGTGCGCGACCTGTTCGAGCAGGGCAAGAAGAACGCCCCCTGCATCATCTTCATCGACGAGATCGACGCCGTGGGTCGCCACCGTGGCGCGGGCCTGGGCGGCGGTCACGACGAGCGCGAGCAGACGCTCAACCAGCTGCTGGTGGAGATGGACGGCTTCGAGTCCAACGACGGCGTCATCCTCATCGCCGCCACCAACCGTCCGGACGTGTTGGACCCGGCGCTCCAGCGCCCGGGCCGCTTCGACCGCCGCATCATCGTTCCCCGTCCCGACCTCAAGGGCCGCCTGGGCGTGCTGAAGGTGCACACCCGCCGCGTGCCGCTGGCGCCGGAAGTGGAGCTGGAAGTGATTGCCCGCGGAACTCCCGGCATGACGGGCGCGGACCTGGAGAACCTGGTCAACGAGTCGGCCCTGATGGCCGCGCGCCAGAACAAGGAGCGCGTGGACCTGACGGACTTCGAGCAGGCCAAGGACAAGGTCTTCATGGGCCCGGAGCGCCGGTCCAT
Organism: Corallococcus sp. BB11-1; assembly: GCF_026626625.1. NCBI lineage: Bacteria > Pseudomonadati > Myxococcota > Myxococcia > Myxococcales > Myxococcaceae > Corallococcus > Corallococcus sp. BB11-1. The sequence continues at coordinate 1,461 of NZ_JAPNJY010000036.1, forward strand.
GATCATGACCGACAAGGAGAAGCGGAACACGGCCGTCCACGAGGCCGGCCACGCGCTGCTCGCCAAGCTGCTGCCGGGCTGCGACCCCCTGCACAAGGTCACCATCATCCCGCGCGGTCAGGCCCTGGGCGTCACCTGGTCCCTGCCCACCGAGGACAAGGTGAACGGCTACCGCAAGCAGATCCTCGATCAGATCACCATGGCGATGGGTGGCCGCATCGCCGAGGAGATCATGTTCAACGAGATGAGCAGCGGCGCGGCGAACGACATCGAGCGGGCGACGGAGACGGCGCGCGCCATGGTGTGCCGCTGGGGCATGAGCGAGAAGATGGGCCCGCTGGCGTTCGGCAAGAGCGACGGTGAGGTGTTCCTGGGCCGCGACTTCAACTCGTCCAAGGACTACTCCGAGGACACCGCCCGGCAGATCGACGCGGAAGTGCGCAGCATCGTCGTGGGCTGCTACACGCACGGCAAGCAGCTGCTGACGGACAAGATGGACGTGCTGCAGCGCGTGTCCGACGCCCTGGTGGAGTACGAGACGCTCGACGCCGAGGACGTGAACATCATCCTGCAGGGTGGCCAGCTCACCCGTGAGCGTCCGCCCCCGCGCGTCAGCTCCTCCCCGAAGCCGACGGAGAAGAAGGACAAGCGGAAGATCCTCGACGCGCTCGAGGGCCTGCCCAACATGGAGCCGAAGAAGGCGTAGTCGCCTCCCAGGTTCCGCTGAAGTGACGAAGGCCCTTCCCGCGACTGTCGGGGAGGGCCTTCTGCTTTTCTCCCACGCGGGGCCGGGCCTTCACGCGTTCGTGACGTCGCCCTTTCCGTGGACCCCGGGAAGCGGCGACACTGGGCCTTCCGCCAGGCCCGTGCCTCCGAGGTGTCCCGACCGTGCTGCGTGCCCGCCTCATCTCCCGTGACCGCCCCGACGACCTGATGCTGGCGCTGCGCCGGCTGAACCTCTCCATGCGCTCCTGTCAGCAGCTGACGCGCGAGCTGGGGCACGCGCAGGTGCTGGTGACGGGGGGACGTCCGTCCTACGAGGAGGAGCTGCTGCCCGAATACGGCACCCGCGAGCGCGAGCAGTTCCCGGCCTGGGTGTCGGGCAAGGCCAGCGACCGCGCCGGGGACTCGCTCCTGTCCGGCAGCCGCAAGCAGTTCGAGAAGCTCATCACCCTGGCGCGCAAGTCCCCCCGCACGGACGCGCTGGCGCGGGCGCTGGAGGCCGTGCTCGAACTCCAGGTGACGCCCGTGCTGGAGCTGGGCGGCCGCACGTTCGAGTGGGGCACGCGCACGTACGTGATGGGCGTGGTGAACGTGACGCCCGACAGCTTCTCCGACGGGGGCCGGTTCCCGGACGCGGCCAGCGCGGTGGAGCACGGGGTGGCGCTGGCGGAGGCCGGCGCGGACATCCTGGACGTGGGCGGAGAGTCCACGCGGCCGGGGTCGCTCCCGGTGTCCGCGGAGGAGGAATTGGCGCGCGTGCTCCAGGTGGTGGAGGGCCTGCGCGCGCGCACGTCGGTGCCCATCTCCGTGGACACCATGAAGGCGTCGGTGGCGACCGAGGTGCTCAAGGCCGGCGCCCACCTCATCAACGACGTCACCGGCTTCCACTTCGACCCCGCGCTGCCCGGCGTGGTGGCCGCCGCGGGCGCCGCCTGCTGCCTGATGCACACGCAGGGCATGCCCCGGTCGATGCAGCAGGCACCCCACTACGAGGACGTGGTGAGCGAGGTGATGGAGTACCTGGAGCAGGGGGTGCTCCAGGCGCTGCTGGCGGGCATCCCGCGCGAGCGCATCCTGTTGGATCCGGGCATCGGCTTCGGCAAGACGCTGGAGCACAACCTCTTCCTGCTGCGCCGGCTGGAGGAGCTGCGCGGGCTGGGACAGCCGCTGCTCGTGGGCACCAGCCGCAAGTCCTTCCTGGGGACGCTGGCGGGCGGCAGGGGCCCCACCGAGCGGCTGGCGGCCACGCTGGGGTCCGTGGCGGCCATGGCGGTGATGGGCGGCGCGGACGTGGTCCGGGTGCACGACGTGACCGAAGCGCGCGACGCGCTGGCGGTGGCGGATGCCATCCGCAGGGCCCGGGGTGGCGGCGACCTGTATGGCGCCTGACGCACGCAACCCCGACCGTCACAAAGAGGCCAGGCGGGCATGCCTGGGTGCTTGCCTGGTGGTGGACCCGTCCCTACGTTCGAGCCCGCGTGACGGAAGGGGTATAAGCCCCGGGACGTGAGCGAGGCCGGAAACACTCCGGCGTGCGAAAGGTTGGAGCGGGACACATGGCGTACAGGATGAACATGCCCCCCAAGGAAGCGCAGAAGACGGAGCGGCTGTTCGGCACGGACGGCGTCCGCGGCGTCGCCAACGTCTATCCGATGACGGCCGAGGTCGCGATGAAGCTGGGGCGCGCGCTCGCGTACCTCATCCGCAACGGCCCGCACCGGCACCGCGTCATCGTGGGCAAGGACACGCGACTGTCCGGCTACATGCTGGAGCAGGCGCTGTCCGCCGGCCTCATCTCCATGGGCGTCGACGTGGAGCAGGTGGGCCCGCTGCCCACGCCCGGCATCTCCAACCTCACCACGTCCATGCGCGCGGACGCGGGCGCGGTCATCTCCGCCTCCCACAATCCCTACCAGGACAACGGCATCAAGTTCTTCTGGCGCGACGGCTTCAAGCTGCCGGACGAGACGGAGGCCAAGATTGAAGAGCTGGTCTCCAGCGGAGAAATCGACAACATCCGCCCCACGGCCACCAAGATCGGCCGCGCCATCCGCCTGGAGGACGCGCGGGGCCGCTACATCGTCTACCTGAAGGCCACGTTCCCCCGCGAGCTGACGCTGGAGGGGATGACCATCGTGGTGGATTGCGCCAACGGCGCGGCCTACAAGACGGCGCCCGCGGTGCTGGAGGAGCTGGGCGCGAAGGTCATCGCGCTGGGCGTGTCTCCGGACGGCAAGAACATCAACCACAAGTGCGGCGCGCTCCACCCGGAGGGGCTGGCCAAGGCGGTGGTGAAGCACGGCGCCAACCTGGGCGTGGCGCTGGACGGTGACGCGGACCGCCTCATCGTCGTGGACGAGAAGGGCAACGTCGTGGACGGCGATGCCATCATGGCCATCTGCACGGGGGAGCTCGTCGCGCGCAAGGAGTTGAAGAAGAAGACGCTCGTCGCCACGGTGATGAGCAACATCGGCTTGGAGCGCGCGGTGGCGCAGTGGGGCGTGAAGGTCGCGCGCACCCGCGTGGGCGACCGGCACGTCGTGGACGAGATGCGCCGCAATGGCTACAGCCTGGGCGGCGAGCAGAGCGGCCACCTCATCTTCCTGAACCACACCACCACGGGTGACGGCACGCTCGCGGCGCTCCAACTGCTGGCGGTGATGTGCCGCCACGGCAAGCCCCTGAGCGAGCTGGCCTCCATCTTCCAGCCGGTGCCCCAGACGCTGCTCAACGTGGTGGTGAAGCAGCGCCGGGAGCTGGGCGAGCTGCCCACGGTGATGAAGGCCATCAAGAACGTGGAGCAGAAGCTGGGCACCTCCGGCCGCGTGCTGGTGCGCTTCTCCGGCACGGAGCCCAAGGCCCGCGTCCTCATCGAAGGCGAGGACGCCGCGCGCAACGAGGCCTATGCCCGGGAGATCGTCGAGGCGATCTCCAAGGCCCTCAACGGTTAGCAGGGCGGGACTTCCGTCCTGTGCCCCTCGCAGGACGGTTGACTTCCGGACGCCGGCCACGAATAGAGGGGCCGGCGCGGGCCCGGGCCCCGGACAATCCCGCACCTCGCGCCAGGTGAGGAGCGGTCGATGGGACAGCGACTGGGTGTCAACGTGGATCACGTGGCGACGCTGCGGCAGGCGCGGCGCACCGTGTATCCGGATCCGGTGACGGCGGCGGCGTTGGCGGAGCTGGCCGGCGCCCGGCAGATCACCATCCACCTGCGCGAGGACCGGCGCCACATCCAGGACCGGGACCTGCGCATCCTCCGCGACACGGTGCAGACGCTCCTGAACCTGGAGATGGCCGCCACCGCGGAGATGGTGAAGATCGCCTACGAGTACAAGCCGGACGTGGTGACGCTCGTCCCCGAGCGGCGCGAGGAGCTCACCACCGAGGGCGGCCTGGAGGTGGCGGGCCAACGCGAAACCATCGCGAAGATCATCAAGAACCTGAAGGACGGGGAGATCGCCGTCTCGCTGTTCATTGATCCGGACCTGGACCAGGTGCGCGCGTCGCACAAGGTGAACGCGGACCGGGTGGAGCTGCACACGGGGCGCTACTGCGAGGCGCGCAACGACAAGGAGCGCGCGCGGGAGCTGGCGCGCATCGTGGACGCGGCCAAGGCGAGCGCGAAGCTGGGCATGGGCGTGGCCGCGGGCCACGGGCTCAACTACGACAACGTGCAGGCCATCGCGCGCATCCAGGAGATCGACGAGCTGAACATCGGGCACGCCATCGTCGGGCGCGCGGTGCTGGTGGGCTTCGAGCGCGCGGTGCGTGAGATGTTGGACCTCATGCGCGACGCCAGGTAGCCGGCATGCCCATCGTCGGCCTGGGGTTGGACCTCTGCTCCATCGAGCGCATCCAGCGCATCCTCGACGGTCCGCGCAAGGACGCCTTCCTCGCGCGCGTGTACACCGAGGGTGAGCGGGCCTACTGCGCGCCCCGCCACGACGCGGCCAGCGCCTTCGCGGCCCGGTTCGCGGCCAAGGAGGCGCTGGTGAAGGCGATGGGGGTTCCGCCCGGGGTGCACTGGAAGGACATGGAGGTGGTGCGCGAGGGCGGCCCGCCGCGCTTCGTGCTCTCCGGCGTGGCCCGTGAAGTGATGGAAGCGCGAGGGTGGGAGGCGATGCTCGCGCTCACCCATGATGCCGGCGTGGCCGCGGCCACGGTGGTGCTCCAGACGAAGTGAAGCAGGAAGGACTGAAGCCATGCAGCGCGTGCTGACCGCCGTCCAGATGCGTGAAGCCGAAGCGGCCGCCCAGGAGCGTCACGGGATGCCCTCCGGGTTGTTGATGGAGAACGCGGGCCGCGCGCTCGCGGACGCCGCCCGGAGCGTCGCGGGCCCGGGCGGGCGCTTCACCGTGCTCTGCGGCCCCGGCAACAACGGCGGGGACGGGCTCGTCGCCGCGCGCTTCCTGCTGGAGGGCGGCGCGCGCGTGGTGGTGTCGCTGGTGGGAGACGCGGCGAAGCTCACGGCGGAGTCGAAGCGCAACCTCCAGGCGCTGGAGGGCTTCGGTGAGTCGCCCCGCGCCTTCGAGGCGCTGCCGGAGGCGGGCGCGGGCGACGTGGTGGTGGATGCGCTCTTCGGCACCGGCCTGCGCCGCGCGCCGGAAGGGGCGTTCGCGGATGCGATTGGCACCGTGGCGCGGTGGCGGCGCGCGGGGGCGAAGGTGGTGGCGGCGGACGTGCCTTCCGGCCTCCAGAGCGACACCGCGGAGCCCTTCGCGCTGTGCGTGGAGGCGGACGTCACGGTGGCCTTCGGGTTCCTGAAGCCCGCGCATGAGCTGGAGCCCGGCGCGTCGCTGTGCGGGGACGTGCGGCGGGTGGACATCGGGCTGGGCGGGGAGTCCGCCCGGGCCGTGTCCGGCGCGGAGCTGCTGCGGGTGGAGGAGGAGGACGCGCGCGAGGTGATCCCCGCGCGCCGCGCGGACTCGCACAAGGGCACCTACGGCCACGTGCTGGTGGTGGCGGGCAGCCCTGGCAAGACGGGCGCGGCGGCCATGGTGGCGCTGTCGGCGCTGCGCAGCGGCGCGGGGCTGGTGACGGTGGCCACGCGCGCGGAGGCGCTGCCGTGGGTGATGGCGCACTCGCCGGAGATCATGGGCATCGCGCTGCCGGGGGACGGGCCGCTGGGCAAGGGCGACCTGGAGGCGCTCCAGGCCGCGCTGGAGGGCAAGGACGCGCTGGTGATGGGACCGGGCATCCCCCGGGGGCCGGAGACGGGCGCGTTGATTGGCGACCTGCTGGCGACGGTGGACGCGCCCGCCGTGCTGGACGCGGACGCCCTCAACGCCGTCGCGGAGGACCTCACGGTGCTGCGCCGGGCGAAGGGTCCCGTGCTGCTCACGCCGCACCCGGGCGAGATGGCCCGGCTGTGGGGGCGGACCACCAAAGACGTGCAGCAGCACCGCGTGGGCGTGGCGCTGAACCTGGCCACGTCGCTCAACGTGACGGTGGTGCTCAAGGGCTCGCGCACGCTCATCGCGGAGCCGGGCGGGCGCGTGTTCATCAACCCCACGGGCAACGCGGGCATGGCTACGGGGGGCACGGGTGATGTGCTGTCGGGCGTGTGCGGCGCGCTGCTCGCGCAGGGCATCAAGCTGCCCCGGGCCGCGTGGACGGCGGTGTACGCGCACGGGCTCGCGGGCGACCTCGCGGCGAAGCGGCGGGGCCTGATGGGCCTCATCGCCACGGACCTGCTGGAGGACCTGGGATCGGTCTGGCTGCGGTGGGGACGGTGAGCGGGCCCACGCGCACGCGGCGCCTGGTGTCCCCATCCCCGGAGGAGACGCACCGGCTGGGCGTGAAGCTGGGCACGCTGCTGGCGCCTGGGGACTTCGTGGGCCTCGTGGGCGACCTGGGCGCGGGCAAGACGCACCTGGTGCGCGGCGTGGCGGAGGGGGCGGGCGTGGCGAAGTCGGAGGTCGCGAGCCCCACCTTCGCCATCGTGTACCCGTACGAGGGCCGCATCCCGCTGTACCACGCGGACCTGTATCGCCTGGCGGACTACGAGGAGCTGTACGCCACTGGCTTCGTGGACATGGTGGCGGACAACGACCGCGCGATGCTGGTGGAGTGGCTGGACCGCATCCCCCAGGCCGCCCCGCGTGAGCACCTGCGCGTCACGCTGCGCCATGAAGGGGAGGCCGCGCGGAGCCTGGAGGCGGAGGCCTTCGGCGAGCGTCCCGCCGCGCTGCTGGAGGCGTGGCTCGGCTGAAGGAGGAAACAGCGCCGTCAGGCCGCGCCGCCGTGATTCGGCTCGGGCGGACGCGGGCCCAGCACGCCTTCGGCCAGTGTCTGCACCTTCCAGCGGCGGAAGACGAGCCGCGCGTCCACGCCCACCACGTCCTCTTCATCCACCGGCGCCCAGTGGGGTCCGCCGCACAGCGACTCGCTGGCGATGAGGAACTGCTGGAGCGGGACGTCCGTGTGCGGCGCGCGCAGCGCTTCGGGGCAGCCGCCGATGCCGGATGAGATGAAGAGCGTACGGTTGCGGCGCGTGGCCACCATCGCCTCGCCGTCGGTGACGAGGAAGTTCATCGCGGAGCGCTCCTTCGGCTCGCGGCTCCCCGGCACGTCCGTCATCGTGGACACGAGCGTCATCGTCTCCGCGAGCGCCCGCGCCATCGCCTCCGCGGGCACCGACCCGCCGAGCGGGCCCCACTCCGCGAGCCGCGTCAGGAACAGATAGAAGCAGCGCTCGCTGTCGGTGGTGCCCTTGATGTTGACGCGCAATTCCGGGTGGATGAGCGCCTCCACGGCGGCCTTGTGCTTCGCGAACTCGCGCAGCGTGCCGTTGTGCACGAACGACCAGCGGCCGTAATGGAACGGGTGCGAGTTGCGGATCTCCACCGCGCCCACGCTCGCGAGCCGGATGTGCGCGACCACCGTGCGCGCGGACACCTGGCTCGACACGCGCTCGAAGTCAGGGTCGCTGTGCGCGGGACCCACACCATGCGCGACGAGCGGCGAGCATTCCTGCCCATACGAGGCGATGCCCCAGCCGTCCTTGTGCTCGCGCGACTGGATGAGGAGGGAATTCCTCTCCGTCACCAGGGCGGTATGGACAGCAGCGGGGACCGCGGATCTGAACCCAAATAGTCGGCACATGGTGGCAGCTGATCTCTACAACGGCCGGCCCACGAGAGAAGTTCCACTTGCCCCCTCGGACGATGGCCGTTGTTCAGCGGCGCGCACTCAGGGACAGCATTCCATCCGCGCGCGGCCCACCACCCGTCCACTCTTCACCACCACCCGCGCGTGGCTGATTCCCAGATGATAGGGCAGGTGCCTGTAGCTGCGACAGCCGAAGACCACCAGGTCGCCCGCATCACCCACGGCCAGCCGCCCCTGCCGTTGCAACCCCAAGCACTGCGCGGCGCCCCGGGTGGCGGCCCAGTACGCCTCGGCGGCCGTCAGGCCGTTCTCCAGACAGGCGAGCCCCAGCACCAGCGCCAGGTTTTCCGTCATGGAGGAACCGGGGTTCACGTTGGAACCCAAAGCAATGTTGACGCCCGCGTCGCGCAGCTTCCGGCCGGGCGCGTAGGGGCGCATGCGCAGGAAGAGGGTGGAGGTGGGCACGAGCACGGCGGTGACGTTCGCGGCGGCGAGCGCGCGGATGCCTTCGTCCGTCACCTGCTCCAGGTGGTCCGCGCTGGAGGCCCCCACTTCGGCGGCGAGCGCGGAGGCCCCGCAGGCGGTGAGCTGGTCCGCGTGCAGGCGCGGCGTGAGGCCCAGCGCCTTGCCCGCGAGCAGCAGGCGGCGGGACTCCTCCACGGTGAAGGCGCTGTCCTCCGTGAAGACGTCACAGAAGCGCGCCAGTCCCTCGCGGGCCACCGCGGGGAGGATTTCGTTGATGCACAGGTCCAGGTAGTCGCCCCGGCGGCCCTGGTACTCCGCCGGCACCGCGTGCGCGCACAGGAGCGTGGGCACCAGTTCCAGCGGGGACAGCGCGCCCAGGCGGCGCACCGCGCGCAGCATCTTCAGCTCGTGCTCCAGCGACAGGCCGTAGCCGCTCTTCACCTCCGCGGTCGTCACGCCCTGCGCGAGCAGCCGCTCCAGGCGGGGCAGGGCGAGCCGCGCGAGCTCCTCCTCGCTGGCCGCGCGCGTGGCGCCCACCGTGTTGACGATGCCGCCGCCCGCCTTCGCGATTTCAAGGTACGTGGCGCCCTGGTTGCGCAGGTCGAACTCCGCGGAGCGCTCCCCCGCGAAGACCAGGTGCGTGTGCGGATCCACGAAGCCGGGGCCCACGAAGCCGCCTTCGGCGTCGATGATCTCCGTCGCGTCCGTGAGCGCGCCCTTCGGCAGGTCCGCTTCCCGGCCCACGAAGGCCACGCGGCCCTGGCGCAGGCCCACGCACGCGGCGGGGCGCGGGGTGAGGGCGACTTCAGCGGGCTCGCGGTGCGTGCCCTCCACGGTGAGCACTTCGGACGTGTTGCGGATCCACAGGTCCAGGGCTTCGGTTTGCATCACGGTCAGCGTCCTCCACGCACTCCAGCGATGGGCACGTTCCAGCTCGCTCCATTCGCGTGCGCCCGGCCGTAGCCGCCGGACACCTCCAGCTTCGACTTGCCTGCGCTCAACGAAATCTGCGCCGCCACCACCGCGCCGTAATAGAGGGCGGTCTGCTGCGAGCCAGGATTCACCAGCGACCGGTGCGCGCCCACGAAGGGCACCAGCCCCAGGGACACGCCGGCCTCCGGATGCACGGTGAAGGCGCAGGTGCCCTCCAGGCCGAACAGGCTGCTCGTGCTGTCCGTCTCGCCCAGGCCGAAGTCCGACGCGCCCCGCACCGCGAACGCCGGGGCCAGGCCCACCGTCGGCGTACCGATGTAGTACGACAGGCCCGAATAGAGGCCGTAGCCCGGCACCGGCGCGAGGAAGAACTCCCCCTGGAGCCCGACGTGCAGCGACAGCCGCTCATCCAGCGGCAGCGTCACCGCGCCGTCGAAGGCGACGCCCCACTGCTCGGTGTCGAAGGGCTTCGCGTCGCCCTGGAAGGCGCCGTCCAGCTCCCCGCGCTCGGACAGCTGCGGGGCGTTGAGGCGGGGGCCGGTGCGGAAGCCGACCTGGTAGAAGCGCTCCGTGGAGAGGCCCGGCCCCATGCGCATCACCATGGGCCCGGTGGTGGTGGGCCTGCAGCCCGCGAGCACGCCCAACACCCCAGTCGTCAGGAACGCGAGGATCCGGCTTGGCATCCGGCGCACTCTAGGCGGTGAGGCCCGGGATGCGCACGCCCCGCTCCTTCGCGACGTCGGTGGCCTCCGTGTAGCCCGCGTCCGCGTGGCGCAGCACGCCCATGGCGGGGTCGGACGTGAGCACGCGCTCGATGCGGCGCGCGGCCTCCGGCGTGCCGTCCGCGACGATGACCTGGCCCGCGTGCAGCGAATAGCCCATGCCCACGCCGCCGCCGTGGTGGAACGACACCCAGGAGGCGCCGTTCACCGCGTTCACCAGCGCGTTGAGGATGGGCCAGTCGCCCACCGCGTCCGAGCCGTCCTTCATGGCCTCCGTCTCGCGGTTGGGGGACGCCACGCTGCCGCAGTCCAGGTGGTCGCGGCCAATCACGATGGGCGCCTTCACCTCGCCCTTGCGCACCAGCTCGTTGAACGCGAGGCCCGCCTTGGCGCGCTCGCCGTAGCCCAGCCAGCAGATGCGCGCGGGTAGGCCCTGGAACGCCACGCGCTCCTGGGCCATGTCCAGCCAGCGGTTGAGCGACGCCTTGTGCGGGAACAGCTCGCGCACCGCGCGGTCCGTGCGGCGGATGTCCTCCGGGTCCCCGGACAACGCCACCCAGCGGAACGGGCCCATGCCCTCGCAGAACAGCGGGCGGATGTACGCGGGCACGAAGCCGGGGAACTCGAAGGCGTTCTGCATGCCGCCCTCCTTCGCCTGGCCGCGCAGGTTGTTGCCGTAGTCGAAGACGTGGCTGCCGGCGGCCTGGAAGTCGTTCATCGCCTGCACGTGCATGATCATCGACTCGCGCGCGCGCTTGACGTAGCCCTCCGGGTCGCGCTTGCGCAGCTCCGCCGCGGCCTCCAGCGACAGGTCCGTGGGGACGTAGCCGTTGAGCGGATCATGCGCGCTCGTCTGGTCCGTGACGAGGTCCGGCTTGATGCCGCGCCGGAACAGCTCCCGGAACACCGAAGCCGCGTTGCCGATGATGGCGATGGAGCGGCCCACGCGCTTGGCCTGCGCGTCCTTCGCCAGGGCCAGCGCTTCGTCGATGTCCTTGGCCACCACGTCCAGGTAGCGCGTCTCCACGCGGCGCTGGGCGCGGTGCGGATCGATTTCAACGCCCAGGAACACGGCGTTGTTCATCGTGGCCGCCAGGGGCTGCGCGCCGCCCATGCCGCCCAGGCCGCCGGAGAGGATGAGGCGGCCGGCCAGGTCCTCGCTGCCGAAGTGGAAGCGGCCCGCGGCGGCGAAGGTCTCGTAGGTGCCCTGCAGGATGCCCTGCGAGCCGATGTAGATCCACGAGCCCGCCGTCATCTGGCCGTACATCATGAGGCCCTTCTTCTCCAGCTCGTGGAAGTGCTCCCAGTTGGCCCAGTGGCCCACGAGGTTGGAGTTGGCGATGAGCACGCGCGGCGCGTCCGGGTGCGTGCGCAGGATGCCCACGGGCTTGCCGGACTGCACGAGCAGCGTCTCGTCGTCGGTGAGCGACTGGAGGCTGGACACGATGCGGTCGAAGGACGGCCAGTCGCGCGCGGCCTTGCCGGTGCCGCCGTAGACGACCAGGTCGCCGGGCGCCTCGGCCACGTCCGGGTCGAGGTTGTTCATCAGCATCCGGAGCGCGGCCTCCTGCACCCAGCCCTTGCAGGAGAGGGTGGTGCCGCGGGAGGCGCGGATGATGCGGGACATGCGGAGGACTCCTGGATAGGTGGCGCGGGAGAGGACGCCCGGGCGGGCACCCTAACCGAACCTCCCACGTCGCGGGGGAACGCCGTGCGCGGCATGTCCCCTCGCGAACCCAGGCGGCTGGACGCCGTGCGTCAGTAGTCCTTGCGCGTCGTCACGGAGGCACTGAAGCCGTAGACCTCACCCGTCGTGTAGAACTTGAAGTAGCCGCCCACCGCCGCGGTCAGTCCGTACGCGCTGCCAGTGCAGCCGCCGCAGACGAGCACGCCGTTGCGGCGGACGTTCCAGAGCCCCGTGATTTCATACGCGGTGGCCGTGCTGGCCGGAGAGCCGACGAGCTCGAAGTCGTACTCGTTGCCGCCCGCGAAGCCGTGGAAGTTCAGGAACGCGGTGCGGGTGGTCACGTTCCAGCTGACCACCGCGTTGGAGCTCGTGACCGGGAGCGAGCCCGCGGTGTCGTCCTTCACGAACAGGCCCTTGCTGGACCAGATGCTGTGCACGTCCGCGGCCAGGGCGGGGAGGGACACCAGCAGCGCGGCGACGACGAGGGAGCGGAACGACTTCATGGGGGAACCTCCAAGAGGGGTGAACACGCGGTGTCGGGGGACACTGCGCGTGAACCCATCCTGCCTGAAGGCCGCAAAGCTTGATAATGCTGCCTTGTCATTATTGACGGAGATTCCTGCTCAATCCCCGCGCTGTCGGGAAGTCGGGAGCGGGGTAGAGTCGCGCGCCCGGAAGAGGAAGACCCGGCACGAAGGTGGGACATGGCCAAGGCACCACGACAGGGGGAGGACGCGGACGTGAAGGCGGAGGCCCTGGCGGTGCCGGCGGCCCAGCCACCCGTGGAGGCCCGGCCCCCGGACGTGGGGGGCGTGAAGACGGTGGCGGGGGGCGCCCCCGCGGTGCTGCACGCGCTCAAGCACGTCCTGGGGGAAGCGGGGCCGTGGCGCGGCGGCAAGCTGCTCTGGAAGATCAACCAGACGGATGGCTTCGACTGTCCGGGGTGCGCGTGGCCGGACCCTTCTCACCGGTCCGCGAACGAGTACTGCGAGAACGGCGCGAAGGCGGTGGCGGAGGAGGGGACGCGCGAGCGCGTGACGCCGGAGTTCTTCCGCGAGTGGAGCGTGGCGAAGCTCGCCGAGCAGTCGGACCTGTGGCTGGGCAAGGCGGGGCGGCTGACACACCCGATGGTGCTGCGCGAGGGCGCCACGCACTACGAGCCCGTGTCCTGGGAGGACGCGTTCGCGCTGGTGGCGGAGGAGCTGGACGCGCTGGGGTCGCCGGACGAGGCGTGCTTCTACACGTCTGGCCGCACGAGCAACGAGGCCGCGTTCCTGTACCAGTTGTTCGTGCGGCAGTTCGGCACCAACAACCTGCCGGACTGCTCCAACATGTGCCACGAGTCCAGCGGCACGGGCCTCACGGAGACGCTGGGCATTGGCAAGGGCTCCGTCACGCTGGAGGACTTCGACCACGCGCAGGCCATCTTCGTGATTGGCCAGAACCCGGGGACGAACCACCCGCGCATGCTGACGGCGCTCCAGGCCGCCGCGCGCCGGGGCTGTGAGATCGTCAGCATCAACCCGCTGCCGGAGGCGGGGCTCAACCGCTTCAAGCACCCGCAGGAGGTCCTGCACCTGCTGGGCCCGGGCACCGCGCTCAACAAGCTCTTCCTCCAGGTGCGCATCAACGGCGACGTCGCGCTCCTCCAGGGGCTGGGCAAGGCGCTGCTGGAGCGCGAGGCGAAGGCGCCGGGCACCGTGGTGGACCGGGCGTTCGTCGAGGGCAGGACGGCGGGCTTCGACGCCTACGCGGCGCACCTCGCCACGGTGTCGTGGGACGACGTGGTGGAGCAGGGCGGCGTGCCCCGCGACCAGATCGAGGCCGCGGCGGACATCCTGGCGCGCTCCGAGCGCACCATCTTCTGCTGGGCCATGGGCCTCACCCAGCACCGCAACGCGGTGGGCAACGTGCAGGAGGTGGTCAACCTGACGCTCCTGCGCGGGAGCATTGGCAAGGCGGGCGCGGGCGTGTGCCCGGTGCGCGGCCACAGCAACGTGCAGGGCGACCGCACCATGGGCATCTGGGAGCACCCCCGGCCCGCGTTCCTGGATGCGCTGGAGCGCGAGTTCGCCTTCTCGCCGCCGCGCGAGCCCGGCCTGGACACGGTGGGCACGCTCAAGGCCCTGCACGACGGACGGGTGAAGGTGTTCTTCGCGCTGGGCGGCAACTTCCTGTCGGCCACGCCGGACACGGAGTTCACCGCGGCGGGGCTGCGGCGCGCGCGCCTCACGGTGCAGGTGTCCACGAAGCTCAACCGCGCGCACCTGGTGCACGGAAGGCGCGCGTTGATCCTCCCGTGCCTGGGCCGCACCGAGCACGACGTGCAGGCCACGGGGCGTCAGTTCGTTACCGTGGAGGACTCCATGGGGATGGTGCACGCGTCGCGCGGCGCGGTGACGCCCGCGTCCGAGCACCTGCTCAGCGAGCCCGTCATCGTCGCGCGGCTGGCGCACGCGGTGCTGGGGGCGCGCTCGACGGTGCCCTGGCTGTCGCTGGTGGAGGACTACGACCTGGTGCGCGAGCGCATCTCGCGCTGCATCCCGGGCTTCGACGACTTCAACCGCCGCGTGCGCGAGCCCGGGGGCTTCGCGCTGCCCAACGGCCCGCGCGAGGGGCGCTTCCCCACGCCGGACGGCAAGGCCCACTTCACCGTGCACGCCATGCCGCGCCTGGAGCTGGGGCCCGGCCAGCTGCTGATGATGACGCTGCGCTCGCATGATCAATACAACACCACCGTGTATGGCCTGGACGACCGCTACCGGGGCATCCACCAGGGCCGGCGCGTGGTGTTCCTGCACCCGGAGGACGTGAAGGCGCGGGGGCTGACGGCGGGGCAGCTGGTGGACCTCACCAGCCACTTCCAGGGGGAGACGCGCGTGGCCCGGGAGTTCCGGGTGGTGCCGTACAACATCCCCCGCTCGTGCGCGGCCACGTACTTCCCCGAGGCGAACGTGCTGGTGCCGGTGGACAGCCACGCGGAGAAGAGCCGCACGCCCACGTCGAAGTCCGTCGTCATCACCGTGGCCCCCAGTCCGGGCGCCGGGGCCTCGTCGCAAGCCGGCGCTCCGGATGACGCGAGGCCCGGGTGAGCCTGTCCGTGCCCATGCCGTCGTCGGCCGAGGCTGGTTGGCCGGAGTCGCTCCAGCCGCTGCATGCGCAGGTGGCGGCGGCGGCGGCGCAGGAGGCCGTGGCGCTGAGCGCGGGCTGGCGGGAGGACTTCGCCCGCTGGGTGCGGGGCGCTTCGCTGGAGGAGCGCACGCGGGCCCAGGCCACGGCGTGGGAGCGGCTGTCCCCGGGCGAGCGCAGCCCGGGCGAAGTGCTCTTCCTGCTGTCCTCGTGCAGTGAGCTGCTCTGGCCCTACGCGGAGCCGCCCCCGGGCCTGCTGCGGCAGTTGCTCGCCCGGCAGCGCGAAGCCGTGGCGATGCTCCGCGAGGCGGGGGACCCCGAGGGCGCGGAGCGGCTCCAGCGCGAGACGGACGCCTCGCTGTCCACCGTGCTCACGCGCTACCTGAAGCGCCACCCGGACGCGCTCCTGTCGCTGGTGCGGGGCGTGCCGTGCACCTTCGACGGCCGCGCGCTGCGCTTCCAGGACGCGGTGGACGTGGACCTGAAGCAGGTGCTGGGCGCGGGGCCGAAGTCGGTGGGGCTGCTGGAGCAGTTGCGCTCGCTCTTGCCCGACACGCGGGAGGAGGGCCGGGACCGGCTCTCCGAGTTCATCCGCACGCGCGCGGCCCGCATCCCCTGGCGCGAGGCGAGCGAGGTGCTGGGCGAGCGGCTCTTCGCGCTGGCCACGTCGCCGGACGGTCGCGGCGGGATGCGCGGCTTCCTCGCGTGCTACCCCAACGGGCGCAAGGAGCCGGACTGGTGTTCGCGCGCGGGCCTGCTGCTGGCGCGCACGGTGGAGGTGGGCGGGCCGCCAGCGGTGGTGGAGAACCTGTGCGAGCTGCTCACGCTGTTCGACTCGCCCCCGGTGGACGGGCTGCGCGGGGCGCTGGGCGCGCTGGTGCAGAGCGACTTCGAGACGGCGGCGGACCTGGGCCACGCGCGGTTCGTGTTGGATCACTGCCAGGGCACGATGCGCAAGAAGGAGCCCGCGCTGGCGCTCGCGCTGCTGTGGCTGGAGGAGCGGCTGTTCCGCGCGGCCGTGCGGCGGGGCGCGCCGGAGGCCTTCGAGCGGCGCACCCGGGCCCGCGCGCGGCTGGAGTCGCTGCCCGGCTTCGAGCACCTGGTGTGGCTGGCGGAGGAGTGCGCGGAGGTGTGGCCGCGCTTCCGGACGTCCGCGCGGCCCGGGTTGGATGGGCTCGTGGCGTGGCGCGCGGAGGTGACGCAGCGCATGGGCAAGAAGCCCGTGCTGCGCAAGGCGGCCATCGAGTTCCTCCTGTGGTGCGCGCCGGACGAGGCCTCCTCGGAGGCGGAGCTGGCGGCGCTGGCGCTGGTGCGCACCGCGACGGACCGGCGGCTGGTGCGCAAGATGCTGGAGCACCCGTCCCCCAAGGCCCGCTTCCGCGCGCGCTCGCTCCAGTCCTGGCTCCAGGCCGGGGCGGGGCAGGGCAGGACCCCGGCGCCAGTGGAGGCCACCGAGCCCGCGACGCTGACGGCCTCCCTGCGCCACCTGCACGCGACGCGCGCGGTGCCGGTGGGCGGGCGCACCTGGCTGCGCGACCGCGACCTGGAGGACCTGCTGGTGGGCGCGGTGGGGCGCGTGGAGGCGGACGTCGCCTCGCGCCACCCGGAGCGCTTCCGCGAGGAGACCGCGGAGCTTGTCGCGGGGCTGCTGGAGGGCGTGCGCTCGGAGCTGGAGCGCATCCACGCGGACCTGGGCTCGCTGCTGGCCCAGGGGCGGGCCTCGCCGCTGTCCCTGACGATGACCGTGCACCGCCAGCCGCCCCGGGCGCCCGAAGCCGGCGTGGAGGTGGCCTTCATCGTGTCCGTGGAGCGCGAGGGCTTCGTGCGCACGCGCCGCGTGGTCCGGATGCCGGTGGCGAAGCTGGAGCAGCGCGGCGAGGGCCAGTGGCTGCCCACGTTCCGGCTGGGCCGCGAGCGGCTGGACGCGCTGCTCTCGCGCACGGAGGCCGCCTTCTGTCTCTTCCTGGTGCCCGCCTTCGTGCGCGCCGAGTGCTGGGTGGTGCCGGCGCGGCTGGCGCGGGCGCTGATGGAGACGCAAGGCGCGCTGGCCGGCGTGCCCCGTGAAGCGGCGCAGGGCGTGTCCCGGCCGCTGGCGCAGTGGCTGGTCTACGACGTGCTGGGCCTGTGGGTGGGCGACGAGCGGCCCGACGTGGTGGACGCGGCCCGGGCCGAGGACACCGGCGCGGACTTCGTGGTGGACCTGACCGTTCGCTGAAGTCCCCCTCCCGGGCGGCGGAGAACGCCCCAGGGAAATGTCCGGGAATATCCAGAAGGCCCAGCGTAAGGGCTGAGGAGGGTGCTGGGACACCGTCCGGGACAGGGGCCCAGGAGCTCCGTCCGTCCGCAGAGGGGGAAGTCCGTCAAGCGCAGGGGGGCTGGATGAGGAGCGTTTCCTCAATGAAGACGTCGAGCGAGGGGGTCGCCGTGTCGCGTTTCCAAGGCGTGCTGAAGACGGAGCGCAAGGGCGCGCGCATGCGGTCTCCGGATGAGCGTCCGGGGACCTTCGTGCATGGGGTCCGGTGGCGTCAGGCCCAACCGCGGGGGGGCGGCGGCGCCGGCGGGGTGTCGCTCTCCGCCCGCTGCGAGGCGCAGGAGGGGAGCGTCGCGCCGTCGTGTCCGGAGCGTGCCGCGGAGTGGGCGACCTTCGGGGACCTGGTGGCCACGTCCGCCGTGGCGCGGGCCAGCTTTGACTGGATGGAGCGCGCGGCGTCGTGCAGCGCCACGGTGTTGCTGGAAGGGGAGACGGGCACGGGGAAGAGCCGGGCCGCGCTCGCCATCCACCGCGCGGGGGCGCGTGCGAGCGCGCCCTTCCTGGTCGTGGACTGCGGCGCGCTTCCGGCCAACCTGCTGGAGAGCGAGCTGTTCGGGCATGAGAAGGGCGCCTTCACCGGGGCCATCCAGCGCCGCGTGGGTGCGTTCGAGGAAGCCGACGGCGGCACCATCTTCCTGGATGAGATTGGCGAGCTGCCCTCGGAGCTGCAGCCCAAGCTGCTGCGCGTGCTGGAGAACCGGGAGATCCGCCGCCTGGGCTCCAACACGCATCAAGCGGTCAACGTGCGCGTCATCGCGGCCACGCACCGCGACCTGCGCGCGGAGGTGCAGGCGGGCCGCTTCCGGGCGGACCTCTTCTTCCGCCTCGCGGTGGTGGGCATCCCGATCCCCTCCCTGCGCGAGCGCACGGAGGACGTCCCGCTCATCGCCGAGCGCATCCTCGCGGGGCTGGGCGCCACGCCCGCGCAGGTGGCGTCGCTGACCACGCCGGACTTCCTCGCGCAGCTCCAGAGGGCCCCGTGGCCGGGCAACGTGCGCGAGCTGCGAAACCACCTGGAGCGGTGCGTCGTCTTCCAGAGCGCGCTGCCGCCCCCGGTGTCCGGGACTGGCGTCCAGACCCCGGCCCCCCGTTCCGTGGACGCGTTGCTGACGTACGCGGAGTCCCGCCGCAGGGCGCTGGAGTCCTTCGAGCACGACTACGTGGAGGCGCTCCTCAAGCTGCACGGAGGCAAGGTGTCCCAGGCCGCCGCCGCCGCGGACATGGACCGCGTGTACCTGTACCGCCTCCTGCGCCGGCACGGCCTGAAGAGCTGAAGCCGGGCTGGATCCGGGCCGGGGGCGTGCCGAAGCCGCCGGGCCGTTCACAAAACTCGCGCGGGATGAGGACGGGTGGCGGAGAATCCCGCCCATGTCCGCCACCATCTTCGACCTGCACACGCTCCCCGCGATGCCCGCCGCGCTCCTGCGGGCGGCCTTCACCCGCAGGAACGCGCGCGGCACGTCCCTGCCGGACATGAGGCTGCGCGTGCACGGCTGCCGCGCCTCCCCGGAGCTGCTGGCGCGCTACCGCGACGCGTGCGGCTTCGATGCCGACGGCTTCCTGCCGGCGACGTACCCCCAGGTGCTGGCGACGCCGCTGCACCTGGGCCTGCTGGGCCTGCCCGACTTCCCGTACCCCGTGCTGGGCACCGTGCACGTGCGCAATCAGATCGCGCAGCACCGCCGCATCGCGGACACCGCGCCGCTCACCGTGTCCTGCCACTTCGAGGGACCCCGGGAGGTGCCCGCGGGCCACGAGTTCGACGTGCACACCCGCGTCGAAGCCGAGGAGAGCGGCGAGCTGCTCTGGCAGGCCGTCACCACCATGCTGCGCCGCCACGGGGCCCGGACGGACAAGGACGCGGGGCGCAAGGACCGGCCGCCGGAGGACGCGCGGTTCGCCGCGAGCCGCCCCGCCCCCTGGACCGTTCCCGCCGACACCGGCCGCCGCTACGCGCGGGCCTCCGGCGACTTCAACCCCATCCACCTCACCGCCCTCACGGCGCGGCCCTTCGGCTTCCCGCGCGCCATCGCCCACGGCATGTGGACGCTCGCGCGCTGCGTGGCGGAGCTGGGCGAGGCGGCCCACCCGGACGCGCTCACCCTGGACTGCGACTTCAAGAAGCCCCTGCTCCTGCCAGCCCGGGTGACGTTCCAGACGGCCCGCGAGTCCGGGGGCGTGGCGTTCCGGGTGCTGTCGGGCGAGGGGAAGCCGCACCTGCTGGGGCGGCTGGGCTGACCACCGAGCGACCTGCCGTCGGGCCGGAGGACGGCCCGCCCGACGTCAGTCGCTCAGCTCCGGGAGGTCCGGCAGGCTGTCCGGATCCAGCTTCATCATCGCGCACAGCCGGCTCAACGTCGGGATGGTGGGCACCATCACGCCGCGCTCGACACGGGCCAGGACTTCCACCCCCAGCTCCAGATGTTCGGCGACTTCCTCCATGGAGAGCCCCGCCTGCTGCCGCGCCGTCTTCAGCGCCGCGCCAAGCGCTTCGGCCCGCTCTCTCCGACTCTGTGTCATTCCCCGAGCATGGCGCCATCCGGCCCTGGCGTCACTTGAATCCCACACGCACCGCTTCCGGACGGTGGCCCGCCCGGGGACCTGTCCCTCCCGGCGTGAAGTCCCCAACAGCACGCCGACCCCAGGGCCCGCTGGACCGGCCCTCCCGGCCCTCCCCACCGCCGCCCGGACCGGTGGCGCCCGCCAGCCAGGGGGCGGGCATGGCGGGGTGGACGCCCGTCCAGGGCATGCGCACGCTGCCTGGGAGAAGGGGCCTGCGGCATTGGCGCCGGTCGGGGCCTGTGTTAGGCCGCCGCTCCCTGCCCGTGGTTCATGGGACACCCATCGAGGAGAAGTGAATGACCCGTCGTCACGTGCGCGTCGTCGGCGCGATGCTCCAGAACGATCAGGGTCGCTACCTCATCACCCAGCGGCCTCCCAAGGCGACGCTGCCCCTCCTGTGGGAGTTTCCGGGCGGCCGGGTGGAGGAGGGGGAGGACGACGCCGCGGCGCTCGCCCGCGAACTCCAGGAAGAGATGGGCGTCCGCATCGTGGTGCTGGAGCAGGTGATGCACACCCACCACGAGTACCCCACCTACGACATCGACTTCCGCGTGTTCCGCTGCCAGCTGAGCGACCGCGGGGCGGAGATCCAGCACCTGCGCGTGCATGACCACCGCTGGGTGGCGCTGGAGGAGATGGGGCAGTACCGCTTCCCTGACGCGGACGCCAAGACGCTGGCCCGGTTGCTGGACCTGGACCACTGACCGTGCGCTCCCTCCCGCGTCTGCTCGCCACCGCGGCCCTGCTGCTGGGGTCCGCCTGCTCCAGCTCCCGTCCCACCCCGTCCGCCTCCGAAGTCCCCGATGCCGGCGCGCAGGTGCCCGCCACCGGCCTGGAGGGCTGCACGCTCTACGCGGACGGCCGCAAGACGGGCACCGTACCCCGGCAGGTCCCGGAGCTGTCCGGCCTGGCCGCCAGCCAGCGCCACCCCGGCATCTTCTGGGGACACAACGACTCCAACAACGCCTTCGAGCTGTTCGCCCTGGACGAGGCGGGCGCCGTGAAGGCCACGCTGACGCTCACCGGCGCGGATCCGCGCGACATCGAGGACGTGGCGGTGGGGCCGTGCGCGCCGGGGCAGAAGGCCACCTGCGTCTTCCTGGCGGACACCGGCGACAACTTCGAGCGACGCAAGGAGGTGCGCCTGTTCCGGCTGGCGGAGCCGGAGTCGCTCGCGGACGCCACGCTCCCGGTGGAGGCGCTGCCCTTCACCTATGAAGACGGCGCGCACGACACCGAGTCGCTCATCATCGACGCCCGCTCCGGCCGCATCGCGGTGCTGACGAAGACGCGCGTGTCGCTGGGCGACCTGTACGCCGTGGAGGGCCTGGCGCCGGGGGGCTCCGGCAAGGCGCGGAAGCTGGGCACCCTGCGCGTGCCCGAGGACGTGGACCGGCTGTCCACCGGCGCCGCGCTGCACCCGTCCGGCGAGCGCCTGCTGGTGCGCACGTACACGCGCGTCTGGGAGGTCCGCAAGTCGGGGGCGAAGCGCCTGGAGGATTTGATCCAGGCCCAGGTGGTGGAAGTGCCCGGCGCCAGCCAGGCCCAGGCAGAGGCCATTACCTTTCTACAGGACGGGCGCGGCTACCTGCTGGGCAGTGAGTTCACGGGGGAGCCCCTGGTCCGCGTGGATTGCCGCTGATCCAACACTCCGGCGGGCCTCAGTTGTCATCCCGTCACGACCGGCGGTTGACGGCTTGGCGCGGGTGACCATCTTTGGCCGGCTAAGGGAACCGTCACACGACATGTCGTCTGTGTGTACGGGGGAGGGGGAGGGCGAGCGTGCCGACGATGAAGCCACAGGACCTGCCGCCGGGGATGGGCCCGCGCGGAAAGAAGAGCGACAAGCCAACACCCACGAAAGGTGGGTTCAAGTTCGGCTCACCACTGGGCTACATCCTCCTGCTCGTCCTGGGGTTCCTGCTGTTCCGGAACGTGTTTCAGGACGCGGGTGTTCGCCGGGTGTCGTACAGCCAGCTGCGCGACGCGGTGGAGAACGGCCAGTTCAGCCGGGTGCAGATCTCCAACGAATGGGTGAAGGGGTTCCTCAAGGACAACGCCCAGCCGCCGCCGCCGGCCTCTGGCGAGCGGGGCACGCTGCGCAGCGAGCCCAGCGCGCTGCCGTGGATGGCCTACCGCGTCCCGGGGGACGAGGGGCTGGTGCCGCTGCTGGAGCAGAAGGGCGTCCAGTTCGAGGCGGTGCCGCAGTCCAGCTTCAGTGAGGTGTTGTGGATCTGGCTCATCCCCATGGGCCTGCTCATCCTCTTCTGGAGCTTCATGATGCGCCGGATGTCCGGCGGCATGGGCCAGGGCCCGCAGAGCGTCATGAGCTTCGGCAAGACGCGCGCGAAGGTCCAGGCGGAGAACGACACCGGCGTGGGCTTCAAGGACGTGGCCGGCGTCGACGAGGCCGTGGACGAGCTTCGGGAGATCGTGGAGTTCCTCAAGACGCCGGAGAAGTTCCGCCGCCTGGGCGGTCGCATCCCCAAGGGCGTGCTGCTCGTGGGCCCTCCGGGCACGGGCAAGACGCTGCTGGCGCGCGCCGTCGCCGGTGAGGCCGGGGTGCCGTTCTTCAACCTCTCCGGTTCGGAGTTCGTGGAGATGTTCGTGGGCGTGGGCGCGGCCCGTGTCCGCGACCTGTTCGCCCAGGCCACGGCCAAGGCGCCGTGCATCATCTTCATCGACGAGCTGGACGCCATCGGCAAGAGCCGCAACTCAGGGGTGGCCGGCGGTCACGACGAGCGCGAGCAGACGCTGAACCAGCTGCTCGCGGAGATGGACGGCTTCGACAGCCGCGCGGGCCTCATCATCCTGGCGGCGACGAACCGTCCGGAGATCCTGGACAGCGCGCTGATGCGCCCGGGTCGCTTCGACCGGCAGGTGCTGGTGGACCGCCCGGACAAGCGCGGCCGCGAGCAGGTGCTGGAGATCCACGCCAAGGGCGTGAAGCTGGGCACCGACGTGGACCTGAAGCAGATCGCCTCCCGCACGCCGGGCTTCGCCGGCGCGGACCTGGCCAACGTGGTGAACGAAGCGGCGCTGCTGGCCGCGCGCAAGAACCGCGACGCGGTGATGCGGGCGGACTTCGAGGAGGCCATCGAGCGCGTGGTGGCGGGCCTGGAGAAGAAGAACCGCCGCATGAACGAGCGCGAGAAGGAGATCGTCGCGCACCACGAGGCGGGCCACGCGGTGGTGGGCTGGATGCTGCCGTACGCCGAACGGGTGACGAAGGTGTCCATCATCCCGCGAGGCCTGGCGGCGCTGGGCTACACCATGTCGCTGCCCCTGGAAGACCGCTACCTCATGTCCGTGGACGAATTGCGCGACAAGATGGCGGGGATGATGGGCGGACGTGCCGCGGAGGAGCTCTTCATCGGCGAGGTGTCCACGGGCGCCTCCAACGACATCAAGCAGGCGACGGAGATCGCCAAGATGATGGTCCGCGACTACGGCATGAGCAGCCTGGGGCCGGTGGCGCTGAGCGGTGAGCAGGGACCGGGCTTCTTGAGGAGCGCGGGCCTGCCGGAGTCGCGCAGCTACTCCGAACAGACGGCGCGGATGATCGACGACGAGGTCCGCAAGATGGTCTCCGAGGCGCTCGACCGCGCCCGCGAGGTCCTCAGCGTGAACCGCGACAAGGTGGAGGCCCTGGCGGCGAGGCTGCTGGCGACGGAGGTCATTGAGGAGGAGGCGATGACCGCCATCCTGGGGCCCAAGGTGCTGGCGCAGCGGGGACTGCTGCACCCGGAGGCCCGCACGGTCATCTCCGCGCATCCGGTGGGCAGCGGCGAAGCCGAGCCTGGCATGCCGCCCACGCAGCACGCGCAGGGCAAGCTCGACTCCTGAGTGCTTGCCTGCCCTCCGGGCAGACCTTCGCCCACCGGATCCACCGCCAGCCTGCGGTGGCCGGTGGGCGAAATTACTTTTGGCAAACAAGGAGGCGTCGCCGTGGAGAACCGCATTGGGAAGAGCTACGTCGCGCGGAAGTCGTTGTTCGCCAAGGGCCTCAAGGAAGGCCGGCTCACGGTGCAGGAGATCGAGGAGGCGCTGCCCCCGGGGACGCTGACGGCCGCCGAGCGCTGGCTCCTCTACTACTCGCTCAGGGCCGCCCAGGTGGAGATCATCGACGAGGTGACGGGGCAGGTGGATCACGGCTTCATGGCCGAGGCCCCACCCGCGGCCCCTTCCAGTCACTAGGCGCGTTGACAGGGCCGCCCTCGCGGTTAGGTTCGCGCCGCGTATCGAGGTCCGCTCTTTCAACCCCCTGGTGCAGGTTCGACAATGGACGGCAAGCCCCGCAGCGACGAGACCCCGGAGACGCAGTCCCCCGCCAGCGAGGCGGGGGAGGCTTCTTCGACCGACTTCCCGGAGGACCGCGAGGCCGCATCGGACGGCGAGGTGGCGCGGCTCCAGACGGAGCTGGAGGCGGCCCGCCGCCGGGTGAACGAGCTGGCCCGGGCCTACCAGGACCTCAACAAGGACCGCGAGGAGTTCAAGCAGCGGCTGACGCGCGAGCGTGAGCGGATGATCGACGTGGAGCGCGGAAACGTCGCCGGCACGCTCCTGGAGGCCATCGACGAGCTGGACCTGGCGCTGGGCTCCAGCCAGCAGGACACGTCCCCCCTGGCCCAGGGGGTGCGGATGATCCGCGACAGCCTCCTGGCCAAGGCCCAGGCCACCGGCATCGAGCGGCTCCAGGTGGTCGGCCTTCCCTTCGACCCCAACGTGGCGGAGGCGGCGGACATGGAGATCACCCCCGTGCCGGAGGACGACCAGAAGGTCGTCGCCGAGTTCCGCGCGGGCTACCGCCTGAAGGACCGCGTCATCCGCCCCGCCCGGGTGAAGGTGGCCCGGTACGTGGCCCCGGCCCAGGCCTGAGCGGCCCGGCGCCCGGCGCCGGAGTCATCCACGGAGGCCCCCTTCCTGATCGCCAGCGCGTCGGGAAGGGTGGGGCCCTCCACGCTGTTGGGGCCTGACGCCATGGCCCGCCGTGTAAGCTGCCGCTCCGTGCCCGTCCGACTGTTCAGCGTTCTCTGCGTGTTGGCGCTCGCCCCGGTGGCGGAGGCCGCCGAGGATCCGCTCCTGCCCTGGCTCCAGGCCCGGGTGCGCGAACACACCGCCTTCTTCGCCGCCCCGCCACCGCCCTCCGCCGTGAGCGAGGGCACGGTGGGCCCCTCCGCCCTGTGGCGCGAGCGCGCGCCCGGGAGCGCGGGTGTCCCCCAGTTCGTCCCGCCCACGTCCCTGGCGCCGTTGATCCGCGCGGTGGAGGCGGGCGTCGTGAACATCACCACGGTGGGCCCCGGGGCGCTGCCGGGCGCGGTGAAGCGCTCCACCGGCTCCGGCTTCGTGCTGACGCCCGACGGGCTCGTCGTCACCAACAACCACGTGGTGGCCAACGCCCAGGGCCCGGTGGTGGCCCCGAAGGGCGGCGTCACCCCGAACAAGGGGGGCCCGCGCGAGGTGCCCGTCCAGCAGGTGTCCGTGCGGCTGGCGGACGGCCGCGAGTTCCCCGCGGAGGTGGTGGGCCGCGACGCGTCCACGGACGTGGCGCTCCTGCGCCTGAGCGGCGCGGGGCTGGGGACGCTGCCGGCGGTGTTCCTGGGGGACTCGGACGTGCTGGAGGTGGGGGACTGGGTGGTGGCCATCGGCAACCCGTTCGGCCTGGACCACTCGGTGGCGCACGGGATGATCTCCGCGAAGGAGCGCGTGCTGGGCGTGGGCCAGTTCGACGACTTCATCCAGACGGACGCGCTCATCAACCCCGGCAACTCCGGCGGCCCGCTCTTCAACATGCGCGGCGAGGTGATTGGCGTGAACACCGCCATCATCAGCGAGGGCCAGGGCATCGGCTTCGCGGTGCCCATCAACCTGGTGAAGGACCTGCTGCCCAACCTGCGGGAGAACGGCAAGCTGGAGCGCGGGTGGCTGGGCGTCGTCATCAACGAGGACGGCCAGCACTCCACCACCACGGCGCCGGTGGTGAAGGACGTCTACCGGGGCAGCCCCGCCGCCGCCGCGAACATCCGCCCCGGGGACCGGTTGGTGGCGGTGAACGGCCGGCCCATCGGCAGCTACCTCCAACTGCTGCGCAAGGTGGCGCTCCTGGCCCCGGGCACGGAGGCGAAGCTGACGCTCCTGCGCGAGGGCGGCACCCAGGAGGTCGCGGTGCGGCTGGTGGCGCGCCCGGCGCAGGAGGCCACCGAGGGCCTGGCCAACCGGGGCGGCAGCACCACGAACGACCTGGGGCTCGTCCTGCGCGACCTGACGCCGGAGGTGGCCGCGCCCCTGGGCTACGACGCCTTCGTGGGCGCGCTGGTGTCCGGCATCGTCCCGCGCAGCGCGGCGGAGCAGTCCGGCCTGCGCGCCGGCGACGTCATCACCGAGGTGAACCGTCGCCGGGTGAAGGACGCCGCCGGGGTGAAGGCCGCCCTGGAGCGGGGCAGCGCGGGGGCCAGCATCCTCCTGCGCGTCCAGCGGGGCGACGCGCTCCAGTACATCGCCATCGCCCGCTGAAGCGGTGGGGCCCGCCAGGGGCCCCCCACGCCTACTTCGAGCCGGCGGCGTCCTTGCCGTTGAGCCACAGGCCCATGTGTCCGCCGCTGCGGCCCTCGGTGAGGAGCACGCTCTCCACGCGGGCGTTCACGCCGTAGATCTTCCCGCCGCCCTTCTTGGGCATGGACCACACGCTCTGCGGCGTGAAGACGACCTGCGCGCGCACGCCCCGCGTGGAGAACAGCCGGCTGAAGACGCCGCCGTTCCACCCGTCCGGCGCCGTGCCGCTCACCGTGAGGTAGTTCATCAGCGGGTTGCCCTGGGCGTCCGTCTTCTTGGGCGCGCCGTGGGTGAGCGCGTACTTCCCGCCCCCGAAGAAGGGCGTGATGTTGATGGTGTAGTCGTTGGTGCCGGGGTTGTAGTCGCCCGCGGACAGCATGGTGGCGTCGTCCTCGGTGATGATCATGTACAGCTTCTTGCCCGTGTACTTCTTGCGGAAGGCCTCCGCGTTGGCCTTGCACTGAGGGTCCACGAAGGCCCCGTCGCACTCGCCCACGTACTTCTCCAGGAAGGCCCCCAGGCCGCCCAGGGGCTCGGACTCGTCGCGCAGCTTCGCGAAGCGCTTGTCCACGTCAGCCAGGGCGAGCGTGGGCACAAGGAGGGCAAAGGCGACGGCCAGGAAGCGGTTCACGGGCGGAGACTCCAGAAGAAGAGGGGGATGACGACCGGGGGATGCTGCCACTTTCGGCCGCGCCGGGGGCAGGGCTTTCCCATGGGTGGGGCGCAGTGGGGTGGGGTGGATGTAGGTAGATAAGTTGCCTACATGTAGCCACCATGTAGTTTGTCCCTGTCACCCCCTGTTTCGGAGGCACCCCCGCCATGAACACCCAGCCGCAGGAACGCCGCACCCACCTCCGATTCGACAAGATCTTCACCGTGTACCTGTCCACGCAGGACGGGATGATGCGGGGGATTGGCCGCAACATCAGCGCGCGGGGCATGTTCATCGAGGTGCGCGACTCGCTGGGGCTGGGCGAGAAGCTGAAGGTGACGTTCGCGGGCGAGGACGGCACGGAGATGACGTGCCTGTGCGAGGTGCGCTACCAGGTGGCGCTGGCCTTCGGGCGCAAGGATGGGCGTCCGGGCAACAGCCGTGGCGTGGGCCTGCGCATCGTGGCGTACGAGACGATGGACGACGCGCCGCTGCTCCTGGTGGACCGCGAGCGGGTGATGCACTGAAAGACCGCGGGGCACGGCCCTTCCCCTGCGAAGCGGGAAGACACCGTGCCCCGGGCGTGGGACGTCAGCTGCGCTGGGACTACTGCGAGAAGCCTTCGAGCAGGTAGTGCGCTTCGATGCGCTTGAGCGCGAGGATCATCGCGGCGCAGCGGCTGTCCACGTTCTTGCCGATGCAGTACGGGCGGCTGTCGTGCATCTCCGTCTTGCGCGGCTGGTTGCGCGAGATGTCGCGGATGATGCGGTAGTTGCGCTTCATGGCGCGCTCGAGGCGCTGATCGACCTCCGCCTCGCTCCAGCGCTCCATGCGCTTGTTCTGGATCCACTCGTAGTAGCTGACCGTCACGCCGCCGGCGTTGGCGATGATGTCCGGGATGAGCTCGATGCCGCGCTTCTGCAGGACGCGGTCGGCCTCCGGGGTGGTGGGGCCGTTGGCGCCCTCGGCGATGAGCTTCACCTTGAGGCGCTCGGCGACCTCGGCGGTGATTTCGCCACCCAGGGCGGCGGGGACGAGGATGTCCGCCTGCACGTCCCAGAGGTCCTTCTTCTCGATGCGCTGGGCGCCGGGGAACCCGATGACGGAGCGCTTGAGGTTCTTCGGGTCGGCCACGTAGGCGGCCAGCGCGTTCACGTCGATGCCGTCGCCGTTGAAGATGGAGCCGTCAGCGTCGTTCACCGCGAGCAGGCGCGCGCCCATGTTGCCCAGGATGATGGCGGCGTGGCTGCCCACGTTGCCAAAGCCCTGGAGGACGAACGTCTTGCCCTTCACGCTCTCGCCGCGGTCGGCGTAGTAGTCCTCGATGCAGAACGCGACGCCCTGGCCGGTGGCCTTGCCGCGGCCTTCCGAACCGCCGATGCGCACGTCCTTGCCGGTGACGATGCCGCGCAGGTTGTGGCGCTCGCGCTCACCGTCGGAGAACTGGCGGTAGAGCAGCGCCATGATCTCCGGGTTCGTGCCCACGTCCGGCGCCGGGATGTCGATGTTCGGCCCGATGAGGCTCTTGAGCCGGTACATGAAGCGCAGGGTGATGGCCTGGATCTCCTCGCGGCCGTACTCGCGGGGATCGATCTGGATGCCGCCCTTGCCGCCGCCGAAGGGAACCTCCGCGATGGCGGTCTTCCAGGTCATCTCCGCGGCGAGCGCCTTGAAGAGGTCCAGGGACACTTCGCGGTGGTAGCGCAGGCCGCCCTTGTAGGGGCCACGGGCCTGGTTGTGCTGGACGCGGTAGGCCTTGAAGCGCTGCGACTCACCGGGGACCAGCTGGTAGACGAGCCCGTCCGGCAGGCGCAGGTGGCCGTGGCGGATGGCGACGTCGGAGCCCAGCAGCGCGCGGCCGTTGAGGATGATGTTGCCGTTGGCCAGGCGCTCCAGGCCCTCGGTGTTGCGCACCTGCGTGACGGACAGGTCGGCGAAGGACTTGGCCTCCTCGGGCAGCAGGGGGACGAGCCGGTCCTTGAGCTTCGCGGTGACGTAGAAGATGTGCTCGTAGTCGGGCTCCTCGAGCTCCAGACGCACCCGCTTGTCCAGGCCGATGAGATCCGCCGCGAAGTGGAAGATCTCCATCGCCTCCGTGTAGATGGTGCGCTTGGGCGTAGGGGCCGGGGCGCGCATGAAAGTCTCTTCGCTGGCCATGATGGAACGTGCTCCTTGAGGGCCCTTCCTGAGTGGGGGCCGCAGGGGAAAGCGGGGCCCTTATGTGCACAGGCTCCACAGGGGGTCAACCGCTGCGGAGATCGTCAATTCTCCAAATAGTGGAGAAAAGACGCGCACTTAGCCGACGCGTTGTGTCACCCCGCCGGATGCGCCGTGTCATGGATGTCAGGGCTTCTGGATGGAAGAAGCGGCGGTGACTTCAGGTGGGCGAGCGGTGGGCGAGATTCTGCTTGCGGGGCCCGGAACCGGATGGTACTTACGCGCCGCTTTCAGCCGTCGCGCCGACATAGCTCAGTTGGTAGAGCAACTGATTCGTAATCAGTAGGTCTCCGGTTCAAATCCGGATGTCGGCTCCAAAAGAAGAAGGCCGGTTGCCCCCAGGGCAGCCGGCCTTTTTTGTTTCCAGGCGTGGCCTGGAGGTCCGCATGCGGCTGCCGTGGTGGGTGCTGTGCCTGCTCTGGGCGCTGGTGGGGTGCGGTGGGGCAGCGCGGGTCATCCGGATCGAGACGGGCGCGGGTTCTCCGCCCATCGTCCATGTTCCCCGCGCGGAAGGTGCCGCCGGAGCAATTGAGCTGGATGACGACGCGGTGCGGTCGGCGGTGGCGCGGTGGGCTCGGACCCTTTCCCTGTCCGTGCATCCCCAGGAGGCGGCCCGACGCCTGTTCGAGGTGGATCCCCGGAGCGGGTCGTATCTCTTCGACGTGCGCAGCCGACGGATGATCCCGCTGGGGCTTGGCGAGCACCTGACGGCCGAGGTGTCCCATGCGGATGCGGAGCTGACGCGTGCCTATCTGCGCTGGTGCGTGCGGACGGGGCGCCAGGGTGACTGTCTGGGGTTGTTGGCGGAGGGGCCCACGCTCACAGGGGATGCGCGCTTCACGCTGGCCATGGCCCTGGCGAGGGGCGCGGTGTTGGAGGCGCTCTGGGACGCCGTCAAGGACACCAGGAAACGTGCAGCGGTTTGGACCCGAGTCCTTACACAATGCTGAGAACGTCATCCCCCTGGATGAGGCATTGCATAGGCGAGTGAGTTCGTTCTGCTCCACGAAACAGCCTGAACTCATTGGTACTTCACGCCTCACGGTGCGTTAGGGGCTGTCCCTGATCTCCGGCCCGAAAATCAACCTGGCGGATCAAACACCCGAGTTGGACCTGGCGTCCGAAGGCATCCGGAGGTTGCCAGCCAGCATCGGACGTGATCAACGCTGGCTGTGCGCCGACATGAGCTGAGCGATGCCGAGTGGAGCCGCATCGAGCCCCTGCTGGGCTCGCGCAGCGGCCCGCCCTCGAAGCGAGGTGACCGCGACTTCATCAACGCCGTCATCTGGCGAGTGAAGACGGGAGTGCAGTGGCGGGACCTGCCCGAGAGGTTCGGCCACTGGAAGACGGTCTACAACCGCTTCCACCGCTGGGCGAAAACCGGGCGCTGGGAAGCCATCTTCAAAGCGCTGCGGCTGGACGTGGATGAGCTCGGCTCCCTCGCTGACGCTTCCGTCGTCCGAGCGCACCAGGACGCCTCGGGCGGAAAAGGGGGGTCCGAAGAAATGCTCTGGGGCGTTCTCGAGGAGGTTTTCAACGAAGGTTCACGCCGTCACAACGACGGGCGGTAAGCCGCTCCACCTCGTGCTGACGCCAGGCCAGCAGCATGAGTCCACGATGGCCGAGGAACTGCTGGTGCACGCCGGGGGCGAGGCCTTCATCGCGGACACGGGCTATGACGCCGAGCGCATTCGCGCCAACGCCCAGAAGGTGGGGATGAAGCCCGTCATCCATCCCCATCCCAGCCGCAAGCAGCCTCCAGCGCTGGACCGAACCCTCTATCGGCTTCGCTACCGGGTGGAGTGCTCCTTCCACGACCTCAAGCGCTTTCGCGCCGCCGCGACCCGGTACGACAAGACGGCGAGCAGCTACCTCGCCGTCCTGCACGTCGCCTCCATGCTTCTCTGGCTGCGTTAATCAGGGACAGCCCCTAGCTGATACCCGCCTGGAGCCCCTGGTTTTGAATCAGCCCGGATCGTGCAGGTGGCGGGGTTGACGGCCTGGGTCGCCGCATCCTGTCGCTGCATCCGGCCAGGCGGCGGAGCTTGGCGTGGGTCGCCAGTCGGTCCAGCACGTCAAGACGTCATGAAGGTCGGTGCTCAAGAGGCTCCGGGAACTGAGCGCAGGCCATCGAAGTCTCCCCGGAGGGCCTTCAACGCCGCCTTCTCCGTGTCGATCTCCCCCGCGTCCGCAGCCCGAGGCGCCGGAAGAGGGGAAGCGGTGGGCACCAGCCCTGGAGGCCATGTTGGAGGAGGAAGCTCGCCACCACGCCGGTAAGCAGGAGCCATTTGCGGTTGACGGTGACGCCCAGCAGCAGGCTCAGGAGGGCGAGCGAGGAGGCGTTCACTTCCAGGGCTCGCTCCATGTCCCACTCGCACTCCAGCTCCGCCAGGCGGAGGGTGATGCTCGCCTTCGGCTGTTCGGAGTAATGCGCCACGCGCTCGGCAATCTCCTGGTCGCGTTCGCGGTTGGTCGCCGCCGGGCTGCTCCGGCGGACGAGGTCATCGCTCGGTTGGGTGGCAGGCGTCGTCATGGTGGACCTCCGAGGATGTACACCTGCTGCGAAGCTGCGCCCTTTGGGTTGCCCATGCCAGCCTGGGGGTGCCCGCTCGCTTGCTCCTGGCACCGGCGCACGCCGAGTCTTCCTGGCCCTCAGGCGTTCCCGTCCGGAGCCGGCACGCCCTGCGCCGACTTCCCCCCGAGTTCATGGAGCTGCTCCACCGCCTCCGGGGCACAATCCCCACACTGGCGGTTGGCGGGCACGGCGATGTCGATCTTCTTTGGGTAGGCGAGCTTGAGGTTCGCCATGATGGAGATGAACTCCTCGCGCGCCTTGCCGCTGCCGAGGCGAGGGTTGCGCTCACGCTCCTGCGCGACGGTCGAGACGTGGCGGTGCTGGTAGTCATGCGCCGGGTACACGAGGGTGTCGTCCGGCAG
The DNA here is from genome assembly GCF_026626625.1 of Corallococcus sp. BB11-1. NCBI lineage: Bacteria > Pseudomonadati > Myxococcota > Myxococcia > Myxococcales > Myxococcaceae > Corallococcus > Corallococcus sp. BB11-1. The sequence continues at coordinate 33,464 of NZ_JAPNJY010000036.1, forward strand.
CGAGAAGAGCTTTTCGTGGATGGAGCGATACAGCGCCGCGGAGTCGCCGCTCTGGAAGTCCGTCCGGCCGCAGCCGTCAATCAGGAGGGCGTCCCCGGTGAAGACGCGCATGACGCCCGGTAGCTCGACGAGGTAACTGTGGTGCGTGTCGGTGTGGCCCGGTGTGAAGCGCGGCTGGAAGCGGAGGCTCCCCACGCCGAACGGCTGCCCCTCCTCGACACCGACGTCCCTGCACGACACCTGCTCCATAGCCGGGAGCGCGATCTTGCACCCGGTGAGGTTGCGCAGCCGGCACGCGGAGGTGATGTGGTCCGCGTGGATGTGCGTCTCCAGGACGTACGCGAGCTTCAGTTGCAGCCGCTGGAGCAGCTCGAGGTCCCGGTCGACCGTCTCCAGCACCGGGTCGAGCAGCACGGCCTGGCCCGTCTCCGGACAGCCGAAGAGATAGGTGTAGGTGGAGGACTCGGGCTCGAAGAGCTGGCGGAAGATCATGAGGAAGCTCCTTTCGCGGGTATGAGGTCCAGGGTTCAGCGCTGCCCCTCGCCGTCGACGTGCTGCCGGAAAAGCGACTTCGCCTGCTTGTTGAGCTCGAAGCCGAGCCGCTCGGCCCTGGCGATGGCGTCGTCACCGGAGAGTCCCTCGGCCCGGGCGACATGCATCAGGGTGAAGAGCCCCGCGCGACGTCCCGAGGCGCAGTGCACCACCGTGGGCGCAGGAAGGTGTGCCACCTCCTCGTCGAACTTCCTGGCGACCTCGGCTCCGAGGTTCGAGGGGGAAACCGGCACGTGCCGGTACTGGAGGCCATGCCGGCGGGCCACCTCGCCCTCTTCATCCGGTGAGAGGGCCTGGCCCTCCTCCTCCGCGGTACGCAGATTGACGAGGCTACGGAACCCCTCCGCAGCGAGTGCTTCGACCCGGTCACGCGTTGGCGGCGACATCTCCACGGTAAATCGCTCGCTTACCTTGATGCGCTCCGCTGTCATGGTGCCTCCTGGGAAACGATGGATTCTTCAGGCTGCGCATGCCGTCCACTCCCAACAAGGCAGCGGACGGGAACTGTCGGGCAGAGCGCGAGGCGCTTGCCCTCGGGCTCAGGTGGGCTTGCGCCCGACGAGCTGCACCACGGCGGCCGGACCGGTGTGCAGCGTGCCCTCGCGCACCTCGCGCGTCATCTCCCGCAGCACCGGCAGTTCCAGCCCCGCGAAGTCCTCGCGGAGGGCTTCGGCTGTGTAGAGAAGCTCCGTGACGGGCGGGCCACCCGTGCGGAAACCCAGCTGGGCGGGTGTGTAGGCTTCGAGGAGGACGATGCCTCCGGGCCGCAGGCTCCGCACCAGGGACTGGTGCACCTTGCGCCGCAACGCGGGGGGCAGGTGGCAGAAGATGGCGACGGCCGCATCCCACGCCTCAGGCGCGAAGGTGAAGTCGGCCAGGTCGCTCACGATGGTTTCGATGAAGACGCCGCGCTCGGCGGCCAGACGCTGCGATTTCTGGAGCCCCACGCGGGAGGCGTCCACGGCGGTGACGGCGTGGCCCAGGGAGGCGAGGTAGACGGAGTTGCGGCCCTCGCCTTCACCGAGGCTCAGCACGCGCCCGCCGGGCGGCAGGCGCGGGGCCATGTCCACGAGGAAGTCGTTGGGCTGGGTGCCATAGACGTACGCCTCGCTGCTGAAGCGTGCATCCCATTGGGTGCCGGCATTCGGGTGCTGCTCGGCCATGGTGCTCCTCCTCGAATCTCGAAGGCCTTCAACGTGTGTGCGGTGCCGCGGAGGTTGTAGGCGTCGCGGGCTCCCCACCCCCTTGCGCCAACGCTTCCCGGTTCTTGAAGAAGATGAAGACGCCCATCACAACGAGGAAGACGGAGAAGGCCCGCTTGAGGGCCGCCTGCGAGACGTAATGGGAGGCCCAGGTGCCGATGAGAATGCCCGCCACGGCGATGGCCGTGAAGATGCCGAGGTAGAGCCAGGGCACCTCGACGTGGCCGAGGTAGCCGGCGAACCCCACGAAGGAGTTGAGGGCGATGACGAGCAGGCTGGTGCCCACCGCCTGCTTCATGGGCAGGCCCACCAGGAGCACCAGCGCCGGGACGATGAGGAAGCCACCGCCCACTCCGACAAGGCCCGTGAGTCCGCCCACGCCGAGGGCGGCCAGGGCCATGACGGCGAAGGGGGCCTTGTGGGGCTCGGGCGCGTGCGCGGGCTCCTTGCGCGCCGCGAGCGCTGCCTCCTTCCGGCCATTGCGGAACATGAAGAAGGCGGCCACGAGCATCACCGTGGCGAAGAGCAGCAACTGCGCGGCGCCGGAGACGAAGGCGGACAGGCGCGCTCCGGCGTAGGTGCCCGCCATGGCCACCGAGCCGAAGACGAGGGCCGCCCGGAGCTGGACGTTGCCCTTACGCCAGTGGCTCGCCGCGCCGAAGAGGCTGGTGACGCCCACCACGGCCAGTCCCATGGCAATGGACTCCTTGGCCCCGAAGCCCAGGACGTACACGAGGATGGGGACGGTGATGATGGAGCCGCCGCCGCCGAGCAGGCCGAGCGACAGGCCAATGAGGGCCGCGAGGGAGAAGCCGATGATGGGCATGGTGTCCGTTCTGGCGCGCTCAGCCCTGGGGTTGGGCAGCGAGCGCCTCGCGCACGGCGAGCATTCCGCCCGCCAGGTTGTAGAGGTGCTTGAAGCCACTGCGGGCGAGCGCCTGCGCCGCCTTCGCGGGGCGTCCGCCCGAGCGGCAGATGAGCAGCAGCGGCTGTTCGCGCGGCCACGAGGCGGAAGCCGCCTCCAGCGTGCCCAGCGGGACGAGCTCCGCCCCGGGCAGGTGGCCCAGGGGACCGGTGTACTCATCCGGCTCGCGCACGTCGATGCGCCGCACCTCGGGGCCGAGCGTGTCGAGCTGCGAGGGAATGATGTCCTGGTAGGGGTGTGGAGTCATGGTCGGGCCTCCTTGGGAACAGGGCAGGGCGCTCAGGCTCCCTGCGGTGAGGGCGCCACGTGTCCGCAGGCGCGGTTGGCGGGGACGGCAACGTCGAGCTTCTTGGGCTTGGGCAAATTGAGGTGTTCCATGATGTGGATGAACTCCTCACGGTTCTTGCCGGCCACGCGCGGGTTGTGCCGCTTCTCCTCGGCGATGCTCGTCACGGTGCGGCCCTTGTAGTCGTGGCCGGGGTAGACGAGCGTCTCGTCGGGAAGGCTGAAGAGGACGCGGGTGATGGAGTCATGGAGCTGGGCCGCGTCGCCGTTCTGGAAGTCGGTGCGGCCGTTGCCGCGCACGAGCAGGGCGTCCCCAGTGAAGACACGGTCGCCGAGCAGGTAGCTGATGCTGTCGTCCGTGTGCCCCGGGGTGGCGAGCACCTGGAAGACGAGTTCCCCGACGCGCACCTCGTCCCCGTGGCGCACCTGGAGGTTGGCGCAGGCGGCGCCGCCCACGCCCCCCACCACCGTGGCCTGCGTGCGCTCTCGCAGCACGCCCGACGCGGTGACGTGGTCGGCGTGCACGTGGGTGTCGAAGACGTGGGTGAGCGTGAGGTCCAGCTCGCTCACCAGTTGCAGGTCTCGGTCGACCTGCTCCAGCACGGGGTCGATGAGGACGGCCTGGCGCGTGGTCTCGTCACCGATGAGGTAGGTGTACGTCGAAGACTCGGTATCGAAAAGCTGACGGAAAATCATCTCGAAGCCTCCTGTCGGTGAGAGCCAGGGGGTCGGAAAAAGGATTCAGGGTCTTCCCGCTTCTCACCTTGCTCACGACAGAAGTAGGCAGAGCGGCCGGGGGAGTGGGGGGACGCCGCTTCGCTCCAGCAGCCATGTGGCGGTGGCGCCACCGCCCGGGAACTCGAAATGGGCTTGGCCGTGTCTGCCCGCGCATGACGAATCATTCCCGTTCATTCCGAGGATCCCTCGGGACTGTGCCGGCTCGCGCAGTTCCACTTCCACACGCCCAGCGAGCACACCGTCGACGGCGTGAGCTACCCGCTGGAGCTGCACCTGGACGCCAGAGGCAGGCCCGCGGTGGTGGTGGGCGTCCTCGCCAAGGAGGGCACCCACCCTCTTGCGGCGCTGGAGCCCGCCTTCCAGCACCTCCCGACGCACACGGACGAGCACTCCAGGCTGCCCGGTGTCACCGTGAACGCCGCGAACCTCCTGCCGGCCGAGCGGAGCTTCTTCCACTACCCGGGCTCACTGACCACGCCTCCGTGCACCGAGGGCATCCAGTGGTACGTGTTGAGCACGCCCATCCAGCTGCCGCAGGCGCGGATTGACGCCTACCGCGTCCTCGCCCACCTCAACCCCTCGAACCGGCCCTTGCAGCCCCGGAACGCACGCCCCGTCACCCTGATCCGGGTGGCGGGCACGGGCTCGCCCGCTCGCTAGCGGATGGCTCCGTGAATCCTCGGGAGCACTTCCTGGCTCCTACTCTTCATCATGGACTCTTTCTGGATGGTGTTGGCCTTCGTCGTGCTCTGGGTCCTGCTCCAGATGACAAGGACGGCCCGTCGAAGCGCGGCTGCTGAGCGGGCGAATCCTCTTTCTGGAGTCTGGCTCTAAAAGAACATGACTTCTTCCATTCTCCCTCCGCTCCTGGGCGGGGCGCTCATCGGGCTGAGTGCCTCATTCCTCTTGCTGGCCAACGGCCGGGTGGCTGGCATCAGCGGCGTCGTGGGCTCGCTGCTGGCCCCCGTGCGCGGCGACATCGCCTGGCGCGTGCTCTTCTTTGGCGGGCTGCTCAGCGGCGGCCTGCTGCTGGCGTGGCTGCGCCCCGGCTCCTTCGCGGCCCCGGCGCCCCTGGGCATGGGTGGGGGGGCGCTGCTGGTGGCAGCGGGGCTGCTCGTGGGCTTCGGCTCGCGGCTGGGCAACGGCTGCACCAGCGGGCATGGCGTCTGCGGCATCAGCCGGGGCTCGGCCCGCTCCCTCGCGGCCACGCTGACCTTCATGGCCACCGGCGTCCTCACCGTCTTCCTCGCCCGCCACGCCTTCTAGAGAGAGTCCTCCATGCGTCCCTCCATCAGTGCGTTTCTCAGCGGCCTCATCTTCGCCGTCGGCCTGGGCATCAGCGGCATGACGGATCCAGTCAACGTCCTGGGCTTCCTCGACATCGCCGGGGACTGGGACTACCGGCTCGCGTTCGTCATGGGGGGGGCCATCGCCGTGCACGCGGCGCTGCGGCCCCTCATCCACAGGCGGGAGCGGCCCCTCTTCGCCCCGAAGTTCCCCTCGCTCTCCGCCAGCGGGGTGGACCGCAAGCTCCTCGTGGGCGCGGGCCTCTTCGGCGTGGGCTGGGGGCTGGGCGGCTACTGCCCCGGTCCCGCGCTCACCTCGCTCGCCAGCGGTGCGACACAGCTGTTCGTCTTCGTGCCCGCCATGTTCGCCGGCATGTACCTCGCCCAGGTGCTGCAAGCGCGGCGCAGCGTGAGCGCGGGGACGCCGGGCCTGGGCGCGACGCCCGCTCCGTAGCCCTGGCCTCTCGGACCGCCCGCATGGGGCCGGCGACACCGAAGGAGGATGACCCACTCACGAGCCGCGCTGGCGGCCAGATGGAGAGCGGCTGGATTGCGACTCGCGCGGACGAAGAACCTGCTGTGGGCCTATGGACTGGTCGTGGCGCTCGGCATCGCCTTTGGCGTGCTCGCCCTCGGTCAGCTCCGCGCCACCACGGGCCAGCTCGAAGAGGTGGTCTCCGGCCACGCGGAGCGCGTCATCCTGGCGGTGGCCCTGACGGTGCTGCTCGTGCGCAGCCGGTCGCGGCTCGAGCAGTCCCACCGACGCCTCGAGGACATCAACCGGGACCTGGACGCCTTCGCCGGGCGGATTGCTCATGACCTGCGCAACATCCTCGCCCCGGTTTCGTTGCAGGCCGCCACGCTGCGGCTCCAGGCGACGGACGCCGCCGCGGTGGAGAAAGCCGCCGACAGGCTCCAGCGCATGGCGAAGCGCTCGGAGGGCTTGATAGAGGCCCTGCTGGCCTTCGCTCGCGCTGCCCAGCCGCAGACGGGAATTGGTCTCGCCACGGTCCAGCGCATCGTGCAGGCGCACCACGGCTCCGTCTCCGTCCGCTCCGAGGCAGGCCGTGGGGCGACCTTCACGGTGCGCCTGCCGCTGCGGGAGGAGGGGGCCTCCATCGCCTTGGCGCCCTGCCCCGGGAACTTTTCTCCACCGTCGCCGTGTCTGGGGGAGACGTGAGCAGCCGCGCCTTCATCGAACGTGCCCTGGAGCACCTGCCCGCCCTGCGACGGGTCGGCCGCCGGCTGACGGGCAGCCCGGCGGAGGCGGATGACCTCGTGCAGGACACGGTCGCGCGGGCCCTGGAGCAGCGTGGCGAGCTGCGCGATCCGGAGCGGCTCAAGGGCTGGCTGCTCGCCGTGCAGCGCACCGTGTTCCTCAACTCCCGCCGGGGGCTGCGTCCCCGCCTGGAGGTGCTGGAGGGCGGGATGGGCAGGGAGTCCCCCGCCGGGGACCTGGAGGCGGAGTTGCACGCCCGCACGCTCAGCTCCGCAATGAAGGCGGCGCTGGAGTCGCTGTGCCCGGAGTGGCGCGATGCGCTGTGGCTGCGGGAAGTGGAAGAGTTGAGCTACGAGGAGATCGCCCAGGTCCAGGGCTGCCCGGTGGGCACCGTGCGCTCGCGCCTCGCGAGGGCGAGGCTGGCGATGTTCGACTTCCTCGAAAAGGAGAAGGCACATGGAAGCCTGTAGCCCGGAGTGGCAGGAGCGTCTCTCCGCGTGGTTCGACGGGGAGGCCGAGGAGCCGGAGCGGCAGGCGGTGGCGCACCACCTGTCCGGGTGCGCGGGCTGTGCCCGGGAGGCGGCCCGCTATGCCCCGCTGCGCCAGGAGCTGAGGGCCCGGGCCGCCGCAGAGACGCACGTGCCGCCCGCGCTGACGGAGCGTGTCGCCCGGCTGGCGCCGCCCCCGCGTCCGGCCTTCCGGAGGCGGCGGCTGACGGCGAGCTTGGCCGCGGCGCTCGCGTCCGTGGGCGTCCTCTGGACGTCCTGGCCCAGCGGCATGAATGACGCGCTGGCGATGGACCTTGAGCGGCACCACCTCAAGGCCTTCTCGCGCACCACCCCCTGCGAGTTCGAGTCCTCGGACCCGGCCGCGGTGAAGGCCTGGGTGGAGCGGGAGCTGGGCTACGCGGTGGAGGTGCCGGTGGTGCCCGGCGCCACGTTGCTGGGCGCCCGCCGCTGCAAGCTGCATGGTCAGCTCTCTGCCTCCCTTCTATACCGGCACGAGGGCGGCAAGGCGATGACGCTCTTCCTGCCGCCGCCGGGCTCGCCCGCGGCGCGGGAGGCGGCGAGCTTCGCCGGAGAGGAGACGCGCTGCACGCAGGGTCCCGTGGGCGAGCGCATCTGCGTGGCGCCGCGTGGGGGCGAGCAGGCCGCGCTGGCCGTCTCTGAAATGGAGACGTCGGTGCTCCTGGACGCGCTGGCCCGCCTCTCTCCCTGAAGAACGCGGGGCCGGGAACTTTCGAAAGCTTCGGCCGTGTCCACTTCCGCATGAGCGATTGTCATCGGCGGCCGTGCCGCCCCGGCGCGGGAGGCGTGCGATGAGTCTCGGCCTTCCCGGCATCTTCCTCGCGGGCCTGCTGACGTTCCTGTCGCCCTGCGTCCTCCCGCTCGTTCCGCTCTACCTGTCCTTCCTCGCGGGCGAGTCCGTGTCCCGGCTGAAGGAGGCGGGCCGTGGCGTGCGGCGGCCCTGGGGCGTGGCACTGGCGTTCTCGCTGGGGCTCGGCACCGTGTTCGTCGCGCTGGGAATGGCGGCCACCGCCGTGGGTGGAGCGCTCGCGGAGTACCGGAGCTGGCTCCTCCATCTCGGAGGGCTCGCGCTCTTCCTGCTGGGGCTCAAGCAGCTCGGGCTCATCCGGATTCCATGGCTGGAGGGAGAGTCGCGGCCCCTGCTCGGGCGGGTACGGCGGGGTGGCAACCTCCTGGGAGGCTTCTTCTTCGGAGCGGCCTTCGCCCTGGGGTGGACGCCGTGCATCGGGCCGGTGCTCGGTGCGGTGCTCACCTATACCGCCTCCTCCACGTCGGAGCCCGCCATGGGGGCGCTCTACCTCGGCACCTATGCGGCGGGACTGTCCGCTCCGCTGTTGCTCGTGGCCACCGCCGCGCCGCTGGCACTGCGCTGGCTGGAGCGCGCGAAGCGCCACCTGCGCAAGGTCGAGGTCGCCACGGGCGTGCTGCTGGCCGGGTTGGGGGTGCTGCTCTTCACCGACTCGCTCGGACTGCTCGTGCCTCCCACGGAGGCGGTGGAGACTTCCGTGGCCGTGGCGAAGGCCCGCGCGTCGTCCGTGGCGGGGGCGGCGTGCACCACCGAATCCGGTGGAGAGGGCGCGTGCGCACTGCCGGAGGAGGGCTTCGTCCCGCCCATCAGCGGCCCGTCCGCACTGGACCGCCTCGAGCGCCCGACGATGGTGGAGTTCGTGAGCCGCAGCTGTCCTGTCTGCCAGCGGATGGAGCCCGTGGTGGCCCTGGCCGAGCAGCATTGCACGGGAGCGGGCGTGGAGGTCCTCCACCTCGACGTCGGGACGGCCGAGGGACGGCAGGCCGCCGCCCGTCACGGCATCCGCGGCGTTCCGACATTCGTCTTCCTGGACGGCGCGGGCCAGGAGGTGGCGCGCCGCGTGGGTGAGCAGTCCCTGACCTCCCTCCGTGACGGACTGGAGTCCATCACGGGTGTCCGTTGTGCCGGGATCTTCTCCCCTGGCGCCCCTGGACTCCCGCCGCGAAGCGACGCTGGCGCGGACTCCTGAGTCCCGCTTCACGCCGGAGCTGATCGCGCCTGGATGCCCGGGAGAGGCTGGGCCGCCGTGCACCGAGGGCGCTGAATCCTTTGCCCGCCTCCATGGCTCTCACCGCGCTGCACCTCACTTCCCGGGGCCCATGGGCTTCCGGTGCCGGTTGGAGCCGCGCCATGAAGGTCGTTCTCGTCGTCGCCGCCGTATTCGTCGGTCTGTTCCTCGTCTCCTGTGCGCGCCAGCGGCCCGCCGGGGCGGCGGCCGGGCCCGAGGCCCGCCGCAGGGTGGAGGCGGGCGCCACGCTGGTGGATGTGCGCACGCCGGAGGAGTTCGCCGCTGGGCACCTGCCTGGCGCGGTGAACATCCCAGTGGATGAGCTGCCACAGCGGCTCGGAGAGCTCGGCTCGCCGGAGAGGCCCCTGGTCATCTACTGCCGCAGTGGCGCGCGTAGCACCCGCGCCGAGCTCCTGCTGAAGGAGCGTGGCTTCGAGCAGGTCTTCAACCTCGGCCCCATGTCGGCCTGGGAGTGACGCGAGGGGAGCGGCCAGGGGGGCAACCACCGCTGAGCTGCCGTCCGGGAACTTCACGCGGCGCACCTCGTGTCCCCTCCGCTGTCTCTTTCCACTCCTCGCAAGGTGCTCCACGATGACCCGTCTCCTCTCCCTGCTCGGCGCGCTGCTCGCCCTGGCCTCCGGCTGTGCTTCGCCGAGGCCCGTGGTCACTGGCGCGGGGGCCGCCAGTGCTCCCGCTTCCAAGCGCAAGCAGCTCACCGTCCTCTACGTGGCGGACCTGCACGCGCAGCTGCGCGCCCACCCCGAGCTCTTCTGGCGCGACGGCAAGGAGCGCATCGAGGAGGCGGGAGGCTTTGCCAGGGTGGCCGCCGCCATCCAGCGGATTCGGGCCGAGCGCGGTGGTGACGTGCTGGTGCTCGACGCGGGAGACACGATTCAGGGCTCGGGCGCGGCGGCGCTCACCGAGGGCGGCGCCCTCATCGAGCCGCTCAATGCGCTCGGGCTGGACGGGGCGGTCCCCGGCAACTGGGAGGTGGTGTACGGCCCCAAGGTGCTGCGCCAGCGCGCCGGTGAGCTGAAGCATCCGCTCTTCGCCGCCAACCTGCGCGATGCGGCCAGCGGTGAACGTCTCTTCCCGCCGTACCTGGTGAAGGAGGTGGGCGGAGTGAGGGTGGCCGTCGTCGGCTTCACGGACCCGGACGTCCCGCGCCGTCAGCCCCCGGCTTACAGCCAGGGCTTGCGCTACGACGGCCCGGAGGAACTGCCGGCGCTGGTGCGCGAGGTGCGCGAGCGCGAGGGCGCCCAGGTGGTGCTGCTGATGACGCACGTGGGGCTCGCCAAGGCGGTGGGGCTCGCCGCCCGGGTACCCGGCGTGGACGCTCACCTGTCCAGCGACACGCACGAGCGCACCTATACGCCGATTGAGCAGGCCGGTAGCTGGGTGGTGGAGCCCGGCGCCTTCGGCTCCTTCCTCGGCCGGTTGGATTTGTGGGTGGAGGAGGGGAGGGTGGTGGACCGCCGCTGGGAACTCATCGAGCTGACCGCCTCGCGCTTTCCCGAGGACCCGAAGGTGGCCCGGTTGGTGGACGCCGCGCTCGCTCCGCACGAGGCGAAGCTGTCCGCCCCGGTGGGCCACACCGGCGTGACGCTCGCGCGCTACGCGGTCGTGGAGAACCCGCTGGACAATGTGCTGGCCGACGCCATCCGCGCCGCCGGAGGAACGGAGATTGGCCTCTCCAACGGCTTCCGCTTCGGCACGCCGCTGCTGCCCGGGCCGGTGCGCGAGGCGGACCTGTGGAACTTCTTCCCCATCGTCAACAAGCTGAAGACGGGCAAGGTGAGTGGCCGCCAGCTTCGTGCCTTCTGGGAGCAGGAACTGGAGAACGTCTTCGCGAAGGACCCGGAGAAGCGCTTTGGCGGGTGGCTGCCGCGCCCCTCGGGAATGACGCTGCGCTTCCGCGCCGACGCACCCAAGGGGCAGCGCCTCCTCACCCTGGAAGTCGGTGGCGAGCCGGTGGAGGACGAGCGCCTCTACACGGTGACGGCCTGCGAGCGGGAAGGGGATGCCCCCGACATGGTCTGCCGCATCCCCGGCATCCAGGAGCCGCGCGTGCTGGACGTGGATGCGCATGAAGCGGTGCGCCGCTTCCTGGCCGGCAAGCCGCGGCTGCACGACTCGCTGGAGGGCCGCGCGGTGGGCGAGGACCTTCCGGCCGTGCTGCGCACCCAGCAGGTCCAGCAGTGAGCTCCATCCCCTCCAACCGCACGAATGACACTCGAATGAAGCTTCACTGTCCCAGGCTTCGCGCCGTCACGCAGCTCGCCTTCCGTACCCTCTTCAGCCTCATCTTCCTCGCCGCTGGCGCGAAGCATCTGCTCGCTCCTGATGCCATCGTGGGGCGCCTGGTGGAGGCCCCGGGGGCCGCCCTCGTCAGCGCGCTGGCCTCTCCCAAGCTCCTCGTCGTGCTGAGCGGTGCGGTGCTGCTGCTCGGCGGGCTGGCGCTCCTCACCGGGACGCTGACGCGCTGGGCCGCCGTCGCGCTCTTCGCCGTCCTGGTCCCCATCACCCTCACCGTGCAGGTGGGAGCCGCCGAGGGCATGGGGCCGCTTTTCAAGAACGTGGCCCTCCTGGGCGGACTGCTGCACTGGGCCGTGGAGGGTGGGGGCGCCTTCAGCGTCGATGCGTGGCTGAGCACGCACCCGCGACTCCGGCTGCCCCTGGTGGGGGCGGTGGGCGTCCTGACCGTGGCCCTGGCGCTACCGGCGCTCGCGGCGCGGCCACCTGCCCCCGGAGCTTCGGCCAGGCGCGGCGCGGACGCCACGGAGCGGGTGCTCTTCCTCGTGCAGCAGCCGCCACAGCTCAAGGCCGCGCTGGCCACCGGCCAGCAGTCGCTCGCCGGGCGCGGCTTTCCCGCGCGCGAGGTGGAGGTGCTGGTGTGCGGGCCCGCAATCACTTCACTCCTCGCGGGGGACGTCATGGAAGCCCGTCTTGCCGAGGCGAAGCAGGCCGGCATCCGGGTGGTCGCGTGCGGACTCACCCTGACAGAGAAGGGGATTGCCCCGGACAAGCTGTCCCCCTCCGTGGAGGTGGTGGAGAACGGCCTCGTGGAGGCCCTCCAGCGTCAGGCCGAGGGCTTTCGCTCGGTGGAGCTCTAGCCGCCAGGGGCATTCTAGGTGCGCGGGAACTCCCGCTCCAGTTCCTCGTGTCCTCCAGGCGCAGGCGCTGTCTCAACGCAGACTCGTTTCAGGAAGGAACCTCCGATGATCTTCCGGCAACTCTTCGACTCCGAGTCCTCCACCTACACGTACCTGCTGGCGGATGAGCAGACGCGGGAGGCGCTTCTCATCGATCCGGTGCTCGAGCAGGTGGAGCGAGACGTCAAGCTGCTCGCCGAGCTGGGGCTCACCCTACGCTATGTGCTGGAGACGCACGTACACGCCGACCACGTGACGGCGGCGGGCCTGCTGCGCCAGCGGACCGGAGCGCGGGTGGCCGCGAGTCGGCTGGGGGCGCCTTGCGTCGACCTCCGGCTGTCGCATGGCGACACGCTCGAGATGGGGGAGGTGCGCGTCGAGGTGCTCGAGACGCCCGGCCACACCGATGACAGCCTGTGCTTCCGCGTGGGCGACAGCGTCTTCACCGGCGACACGCTGCTGGTGCGCTCCGCCGGTCGGACGGACTTCCAGAATGGGAGCGCGAGCGCGCTCTACGACTCCATCACCCGGGTTCTCTTCTCCCTGCCCGGCGGCATCCGCGTGTACGCGGGCCATGACTACAAGGGACACGGGGTCAGCACCATCGACGAGGAGAAGCGCCACAACGCGCGCGCAGCGGGCAGGAGCCGCGAGGACTTCGTCCACCTGATGAACAACCTCAACCTGCCGCCGCCCAAGAAGCTGGCCCAGGCCGTGCCCGCCAACCTCGCGTGTGGCGTGGCCGAGCCGGCGCGGGCGCCTGCGGCGATGGCCTGACACGAAACCGAGCTGGAGGAGCGCTTGGCCCGGGTGCCCGTTACCCGGGCCAAGCGCTCCTCCGGATGGAACCGAGAACACGAAATGACCACACCTCTTGCCGCACCCGCCTCCACCACCGTCGCGCCTCCGCCTGGAGGCGTCTGGCGTCGGCGCTTGCCGGGCCTCGGGCTCGCCGCCGGGCTGGCGGTGGCCAGCTACTGGCTCGCTACGCTTCCTGGCCTCAAGGTGGTGGGGCCGCTCACGGTGGCCCTGCTCATTGGAATCACGCTGCGCACGTCCCTGGGGCTGTCTCCTGTCCTGGTGGAGGGCACGCGCTACTCGGCTCGCACGGTGCTGCGGCTGGGCATCGTGCTGATGGGGGCGCGGCTCGACTTCGGGCTGGTGGCGAAGGTGGGCCCGCGCGTGCTGCTGCTCGCCCTGGCCGTCATCGTCGGCGGCATCCTGGGCATCCGCTGGGTGACGAAGCGCTTCGGTGTGCCGGAGAAGCTGGGCACGCTGCTGGCCGTGGGCACCTCCATCTGCGGCGCCAGCGCGGTGGTGGCCGCCAGTTCCGTCACCCGCGCGGAGGAGGAGGACACCACGCTGGCGGTGGGCCTGTGCGGAATTCTGGGCACGGTGGGCGTGCTCTTCTACGTGTTCGCGGGGCCGCTGCTGGGGCTGAGCACCGCGCAGCTCGCCATCCTCTCGGGCGCCACGCTGCACGAGGTGGCGCAGGTGATGGCTGCGGCCTTCACCTGGGGCACCTCGGCGGGGGACCTGGGCACGCTGGTGAAGCTCACCCGCGTGGTGCTGCTGGCCCCCGCGCTCGTCGTGCTGGGACTGGTCTCCGGTGCGGGCGGGAAGGTGCGCTACTCGCTGAAGGAGCCGCCCATTCCCTGGTTTGTCATCGGCTTCCTCGCCGTGGGCGTGCTGGGCTCGGTGGGCGTGCTGCCCGCGGCCGCCAAGGCCGGGCTCTCCACCGCCAGCGTCTTCCTCATGGTGATGGCCATGGCGGCCATGGGGTTGGGCACCCACCTGAGCATGGTTCGCCGCGCGGGCATGCGCGTCGTCTACGCGGGCCTCGTCGGCTTCGCGGCCCTGGCGCTGTCCGCCTGGGGCCTCATCCAGTTGCTGTCCATCCAGTAATCCTCAGCTTGATTCGGAGTCCCTCGAATGAATCGCTTCCTGTTGCTGCTCGTCACCGCGCTCGTCACCGCTCCCCTGGCCACGCTCGCCGCGCCGCCGTCCCAGCCTTCCCAGGCCACCGAGAAGAAGGTGCCCGCGCGCCAGGGCAAGCTCGTCTTCGTGGCCACCACGGGCCTGGAGGACATCGGCACCCTCTCCAGCTCCTTCCGGCACGCGGTGAACGCCAAGGAGTCCGGCTACCTCTCGGACGTGGTGTGGCTCACCTATGGCCGCGCGGTGGTGGCGCTGGACCCAACGGTGAAGGCCGTGCCGGAGTCGGTCCGCAAGGAGGCCCAGGCGGCGAAGGCCGCGGGCGTACGGCTGGTGGCCTGTGGCAACGCGCTCGCGAAGTTCGGCATCGACCCGAAGAAGCTCCAGCCGGAGGCGGAGGTGGTGGACAACGGCGTCGCGGAGCTGTCGCGCCTGGTGGCCGCGGGCTACCAGGTCATCCGTTACTAGAGAGCCGCATCCGCCCCATGGAGAGCGCGACACGGAGAAGGCGGACCGTGCTGTCCATCTGCCTGCTGTCCATGGCCGGCGTGGCGTGGCCTGGCCGAGCCGAAGAGGTGGCGCGGGAGGAGGGGCCGCGGCTGGAATTCGAAGAGGCGCTTCAGGTGCGCCTCGACCAGCAACTCGGGCTGCCGGACTCAACGGCCGTGAGCCTGCGACGGGGGCGGGTGGGATTGCGCCTGGCCGGGTTGCCATGGGTGCGGGGCTCGGTGGAGGTGTCCTTCGACAGACTGACCCTCCTGCCGGGTCCTCTTCGGGGGCCGCCGCTCGCCCTTCACGAGGCCAGCGCCACCTTCACCGTGCTGCCCCGCAGGCTCTGGTTGAGCGTGGGCCTGTTCCGTCCGCAACTGGGCCGCGAGAGCCTCACCAGTGGCTTCGTGGTGGACTCGCTGGACAAGGCATTCACGCAGGGCCCCCTGCGCGAGCACCTCGCCGGGACGGAGTCGGGACGCGCTCCGGGGGTGGATATGGGCGGTCTGCTCCGGGGGGAAGGCTGGAGCGTGCGCTACGACGCGGGCCTCGTGGTGTACCGCCCCGGCTCAGAAGGAGAGCAGCGGTCGCCGCTGCTGCTGGCCCGCACCGCCCTCACCCTGGGAGCCCCCGAGGCGGAGGCGTACGCCCTCAGCCTGCCCATGAATGATTTTGGCCTCCGCCCCGGCTTCACCCTGGCCCTGCAAGGGAGCACGGAGGCAGGGGGCGATGCACACTCATTGGGTGTGGATGCGCTGCTGCGCCTGCGCCCGCTGGTGCTCTCGGCCGAGGTTCATCATGTGGCCTCCACGCAGGGACGCATGCTGCTCACCCATGTCCGCGCGGGCCTCAACCTGCCGGGCCCGGGGGCCACGGTGCTTGAACCCTGGGCACTGGTGGCTCGGGTCGCAGGCGAGGCCCTGGAGGACGCCTCTGGCGGCTTGCGACTGGAGGGTGGGCTCAGTTGGTACCTCGACCGCCATGCACTGCGGGCCACGCTGGGGGCCAGCTGGCGGCCTTCCTCCCGCTGCGCGACAGGAGGAGTGTCAGCCTCCGTACCCGTAGGGCACATGGGCATGTCCCTTCAGCACCGGCGCTAGGCTCCCGCTATGTATCCTCATGGAGACGTCCAGGAAGGCATCCTGGCGGCCGAGCGTTCTCCCATACGGAAGCGGCGGAGAGCGAGGAGGAGGCAACGGGCGGATGTCGACGCGAACCGATGAGCAGCTGATGGAGGCCGCGCGCTCGGGCGACGACAAGGCCCTGGATGAAGTCCTCGCCCGCCACGAGAAGCAGGTGTACCGCTTCGGCCTGCGCATGTGTGGCTCGGAGGAGGACGCCAAGGAGGTGCTCCAGGAGACGCTGCTCGCGGCCTTCCGGGGCATCCACGCGTTCCGGGGCGACGCGGAGCTCTCCACCTGGTTGTACCAGGTGGCCCGCACGCACTGCCTCCGCCTGCGGCGCAAGCGCGTGGGGGCGCCCGAGGCGTTCCAGCCCCTCGACTCTCCCGCTGCCAACCGCGTCGCCGCGGAGGAGGCCACCCCGGACATGGTCTCCCATGCGCGGCAGATGGGGGAGATGTTGCAGGCGGCCATCCTCGCGCTGCCGGAAGCCCATCGGGAGGTGCTCATCCTCCGGGACGTGGAGGGGCTCTCGGCCGAGGAGGCGGCGCAGGTGGTGGGAATCGAGGTGCGGGCGCTGAAGAGCCGGCTGCACCGCGCGCGCCTCCAATTGCGCGAGCACCTTTCCACCCTCATGGGGGAGGGCGCTCCGGGGCAGGCCCAGGGGTGCCCGGAGCTGGCGCAGGAGCTCGCCGGGTTCGCCGCTCAGGAGGTGGATCAGGCCACCTGCGTGCGCCTCGAGGACCACCTGTCGCGCTGCCCGCGCTGCACGGAGGCGTGCGACTCGCTCAAGCGCACGGTGTCCCTGTGCCGGCGGATTCCGGGAGATGAAGTCCCCGCGCCGGTGCGCGCGGCGGTGCGTCAGGCGCTGTCACGCGCGCTGCCCGCCTGAGCGGTATAGCTCAGCGCGTGTTCTCAGCCCGCCGCCACGATGCCCGTGCTGGCCGGACGGACGTGGGAGGAGAACCGCAGGTTCGGGTCCACCACCGCTCCCTCCCGTAGCAGCTTGACGTCCGCGTGGTAGTCCATGGACATCAGCCACGGGGCCTCGTCGCTTCGACGCGGCAGGGTGTCGAGTGCGCGCTTCACGTACCCGGCGTCGAAGTCGAGCAGCGGCCGGGTTGGCATCGCCGGGTCGCTCAGCTCGGGGGTGCAGATGGTGTGGCCGTGCGCGTCCATGTGCGTGAGCAGGCGGCAGAAGTGTTCGCACAGCAAGCCGATCTTCAACGTCCAGGATGCGTTGGTGTAGCCGATGGCGAAGGCGAAGTTCGGCACCCCGCTGAGCATCATGCCCCGGTAGGCCACCGTTTCCGGCAGGCGCACCGGCGCCCCGTCGACGGTCAGCGCGATGCCTCCGAGCGCCTGGAGGTTCAACCCGGTCGCGGTGACGATGATATCGGCCTCAAGCTCCCTGCCTGACTTCAACTGGAGGCCCTTCTCGGTGAAGGTCTCGATGTGGTCCGTGGCCACCGAGGCCCGGCCGCTGGAGATGGCCTTGAAGAGGTCCGCGTCCGGGACCACGCACAGCCGCTGATCCCACGGGTTGTAGGGCGGGTTGAAGTGCTCGTCGATGGGATAGCCCTTCGGGAGCTCCCTGGCGTTCACGAAGCGGATGAAGCGCCGGGCCGCACGCGGGAAGCGCTGACAGAAGCGCCAGAGGAAACGCTGCAGCGCGATGTTCTTCCGGCGCGTGAGCGCGTGGGCCTGTTTCTTCGGCAGCAGCTTGCGCGCGAGCTTCGCGAACAGGTCCTCGGCGGGCGTGGGCAGGACGTAGGAGGGCGTGCGCTGGAGCATCGTCACATGCGCGGCCGTGTTTGCCATTGCTGGCACGAGGGTCACGGCGGTGGCGCCGCTCCCGATCACGACGACGCGCTTGCCGCTGTAGTCCAGGTCCTCCGGCCAGTGCTGGGGATGGATGACGCGGCCCTGGAAGCGCGCGGTCCCCTCGAAATGGGGCGTGAACCCCTGGTCGTAGCGGTAGTAGCCGCTGGCGCAGAACAGCCACCGGCAGGAGAGCTTCTTGCGCTCGCCCGTGTCGGTGCGCTCGACGTCGACCACCCACCGGGCGTCGCTGCTGGACCAGGCGGCGCCGTGCACCCGGTGGTGGAGTCGGATCCTGCGGTCAATCCCGTACTCCGCCACGGTCTCGCGCAGGTAGGCGAGAATGGCTTCCGCGTCGGCAATCGACTTGTTGCTCGTCCACGCCTTGAATTCGTAGCCGAGCGTGTGCAGGTCCGAGTCGGAGCGAATACCGGGGTAGCGGAAGAGATCCCACGTTCCACCGGTGGCCCCGCGGGCTTCGAGGACAGCGTACGACTTCGACGGGTGGTCCCGCTGGAGATAACAGGCGGCCCCAATCCCCGAGATGCCGGCACCGACGATCAGCACGTCGACGTGTTCAGGGAGGTCTGCGTCGCGCGGGGGGGACATGGCGGCTCCGTTGCTCGGTCAGCGTGGGGGCGCGGTGAACGCCCTGGGCACGCGTTGACGGAAGGATGGTGAAAGGAGGTCGCCCGGACAAGGCTCAGTGAGGTTGATCGGTCGCGCTCCATGCGCCTCCAGCCCGTGCAGGCCCAGCCCTGCCGCCGATGCGAAGTAGTTCCCCGACCGTGGCTCCAATTGGGTGATGATGCCTGGCGCTCTGGAGAAGTCCTCGGGCATGGAGTGGCGCATGCGGCTGCCGTGGCTGTTGCTGTCCCTGCTCTGGGCCCTGGTGGGGTGCAGTGGGGTTCCGAGGGGCATCCGGATCGACACAGCAGGTGTCTCGCCGCCCATCGTCCACGTCCCGCGCTCGGAGGATGCCTCCGGGCTGAGCGCACTCGACGGGGATGCGGTGAAGGAGGCGGTGGCGCACCTGGCCCGAACCCTCCCGCTGATTCCGCGCCCACAGGAAGCGGCCCGGCGTCTGTTCGAGGTGGACCCCCGAAGCGGATCGTATCTCTTCGATGTCCGCAGTCGGCGGATGGTTCCGCTCGGACCTGGAGAACACCTGGACGCCGAGCTGTCCCGGGAGGAGGCCGAGCTGACGCACGCCTACCTGCGCTGGTGCGTGCGAACGGGGCAGCGGGGCGATTGTCTGGGGCTGCTGATGGAGGGGCCTGGCTTCACGGGGGACGCGCGCTTCACCCTGGCCATGTCCCTGGCGAAGGGGGCGGTGCTGGACTCGTTATGGGATGCCGTCAAGGACACGGCCCACCCGGAAGCGCTGATGAAGGCAGCCCTGTGGACGGCGACGACCTACGCGCTGCTCTGGGCCGTCCCCGAGCCCATGACGAAGGGCGTGGCGGCTGTGCTCACGGCGGCGGTCATCCTCTACGTGGGTATCGATACGTTCTGGGGCCTCGTCCACGGCTTCCGACAGTTGATGGCCGAGTCCGACCGGGCAGTGACGTTCGATGAGCTGCGCGAGGCGGGAGAGCGCTTTGGACAGTTGATGGGCCGCAACGCGGCGCGGGCTTTCGTCATGCTTGCGACCGCCGCCATCGGAAGCACGAGCGCGACGCTGAGTGCGAAGTTGCCGGGATTGCCGGGGGCTGCTTACGCCGCGGTGAGGGCTGAAGCGCGGATGGGGGTTGAATCCGCGGCGGTGGGACAGGTTGAAGCCGTGGCCCTGGCCGCTGATGGCTTCACGGTCACCCTGGCGCCTGGAGCCGTGGCGATGTCCTCGCGCGGAACGACGGCTGGGACGGTTGCCACCCGTCAGTCTGGTATCAAGGCATGGAGGTCTTTCAGTGGTTTCAAGAGCGCGATGGGACCGGCGGGGCAGGGGAAGCAGTGGCATCACATCGTCGAGCAGACGCCGGGGAACGTGCGGCGGTTTGGCCCTGAAGTCATTCACACCACGGAGAACGTGATCGCGGTCGACGCACGGATTCATGAGCGCATGAGTGCGTATTTTTCCTCCAAACAGCGCATCGCAGGAGGGCGGGTCGTTCGTGAGTGGCTTCGCGAGCAGTCCTACGAGAAGCAGCGAGAGTTCGGGCTCCAGGTCCTCAAGCAACTGGGCGTCATCCCATGAAGGTAGATGATTGGGCGGGCCTCTCAGACGAGGCACTCGTAGAGGCATTTCGGCAGGTCTCCGCCAAGCACGGACACCTGCTTGACGCGCGCAAGACGCGAGCCGCGAACAAGGAGTTCGAGCGCGTCAGCGCAATCGAGACCGAGCTGAAGTCACGCGGCGCGGAGGCCAGGGAACGAATGTTGAGGCTGCTTGATGACCCAGAGCCAGGAACGCGGTTCTGGGCGGCTTCAGTCGCCCTGGAATACGCCCCATTGGAGGGTACGCGTGTGCTGGCCGAACTGGCCATGATCCCCTTGAGCATGGTGGGACTCAGTGCCGCCATGACGCTCGAAACCTGGAGGCGCGAACACTACAGGCCTGGTTGAGCCGAGGCCCTATGGAGCGCGGGCTCCTATAGTTCGCCCAGGGTGACGTGAAGCTCTCGTTGCTTCCACGAGAACGTCAGGCGCTGGCCGACCTGCTTCCAGTCGAAGGACACCTGTCCTTGTTCGGGGGACTTCAGGTCCAGGTGGACTCCCAGCCGTGCATCGGTGACGGTGTGCTGGGGGCTGTCGCGGAAGACGAAGGCCACGGCGTCGCGCACCGCCACCCCGAGGTTCGCGAGGGTGAAACGCTCTCCCTCCAGGACGGGCAGCGAGGGCGGTGCGTTCGGCTCCAGGAAGCGCTGCGGTCCCGCGCGCCGTGTCTTCAGCGCTCCTTCCACTCCCGTCAGGTAGAGCAGGGGACCTCCCTGCGCCTCCCTGAAGAAGTACGGCACGTCGAGCCGGCCCAACTGCTCCGCCTCCTCCCGGCTGAACCTGCCACGCGGTGAGGAGGGCTCGCCGGAGGACAGCACCTGCCGGTCCAGCGCTTCGCCATACACCGAGGTGGGCTTGACCAGCACCCGGACGAACCGATTCCGTGACGCACGCTTCAGGAACTTCACGACCCGGGGGCGCTCCAACAGCAGCAGCGTCCAGAGGTCGAACAGGCCGCGCAGGAACGCCGGGAGGTACGCGCCGAAGCCGACGTTTCCCTGCGTGTCCGCGACCACCGAGCGCGTCTCCTCCCGCGCCCAGGGCCGTGTCCTCTTTTCGAGCCGCAGCACGCCTCCGCGCGTCTCCGTGAAACACACCCGCGGGCCGCCTTCGGTGCACCACCGCGCGCTGCGCTCGAAGCCTACGTGGTGGTTTCCTCCGTCACTTGCATCGTTGATGAGCCCGGTCTCCGGAAGCCGTTGGACGGGGGCGAAGAACACCTCCAGGTCCACCGGATAGGCCATGGGCCTCCGGTCCTTGCTCCTCGCTCCGACCAGGACGTTGCCCGCGAAGAGATCGCCCATTCCCAGCGCGAAGCACGCGGCGGTGAGCGAACCGGCGCGATGCCAGAAGCGCTCCGCTTCCCGGGGCTCCAGCCGACAGCCCTCCAACCGCAGGTGCTCCGCTTCCCGCAACGTGCCCCACTGCCGGGGGCGGGGGATCCACTCCTGCCAGCTGTAGGCGAACCGGTCCGCTCCACGGCCCTCCAGGATCCGCATCGTGGGCAGGTGCACCGCTCCGGACGCCGCGGGGCGCCCGTTGAGCCATTCGAAGAGGGAGCTTCCCGCGCGGCCCTCGGAGAGGAAGAGCGCTTCACCTCCCGCGGGCCTCGGCTTGTAGGCCAGCGCTCCGCCCTTGCGAAAGCGCAGCCGCAACACGCACTGCCGTCCGTTGTGCGTCTCCTCCGGGTTCGCCCACAAGCCCACCACCGGACCGGTGAAGCCCTCCCGCTGGAACACCCCCGCTCGCAGGTCCCTTCGCAGCCGGACGAGGAAGCGCGCGAAGAATGCCTGGAACCCCTTCCACAGCGCGCCCAGGTCGGGCGGCTCGGCGCCCTCGTCCGTGGCGGCGCACTGCGTGAAGGCGTCGGTGATCAACGGGCCGAACAGCTCCGCGTTGCTCAGCGTGAGCACCCGAGGGCCGAAGAGTCCTGGATGTCCTTCCGCCGTGCTTCGACACCACGCCCCCAGCTCCTCCAGGAGCTTCACCAGCGGACGGAAGCCGGGCCGGGCCAGCAGGGCATGGATGCGCCGGGCATCTTCTTCGCCGTGCAGGGCCCTCGCGACCTGGAGCACGCCTTCGGGACCTTCGCGGACCACGGGCGGGAAGAAGCCGGTGGCCCGTCCCCTTCGCACCGCCTCCACCAACCCGCGCGCCCGCGGTGGCAGGGGCGGTAGGGGACCCGGACGCGGCTTCGGGATGCCTCGGGGCAGGGCGGTCTTCCGGGGCATCGGTGACGTTGCCTCTCCCAGGCTGAAAAGAAACGGGCGTGGATCGAGCAACCCGACCCACGCCCGCATCAGGAACGACGCCGTCTCAGATCGTGCAGTAGATGCGGATGCACGTACCGCGCGCCTTCGTGGAGGTGGGCACCGTGGCCTTCTCCATCTCACGCATCATCTGCACCAGCTTCTGCTTGGCCTGCTTGGACGACCGGGGGGCCTTCGCCTTCTTCTTGAGCATGACACTCCTCCGTCGATTGGGCTGACTGCGCGTACAGCGTGGGACGTGTTTCAAGATGCGTCAAGCGCTGGATGCGGCCTGGCATCCTGTCCCCGCGTCAGCGCGCGGCAGGCGTGAAGCTTTTCCAGCACGCTGCGCATCCCTTCACGCGTTGCGGCAATCACATCCACGTCCGGCGTCGTTCTACCGCCTGAACGAAATGGCCGGAGCAGGTCCCTGATGCTCGATTCCCGGCCAGATGCCAGCTCCTTGAACAGCTTCGCGACTGCCTGCCCGCCCCCCTTGCCTCGAAGCGCCTGTCCGTTGGCCGCGCAGATCCAGCGGGTCGTGTCCTCCTGTTCGAAGACGATGGGGAAGCGCGCGTCCGCGTGCACGCGGTCCCCGTCCCGCAGCCGCTTCGTGGGCGCCGGGTCCGGCACGGGCTGGAAGCCGCCGGAGGTGAGGCGCTTGAGCCACGTCTCCTGGATGTGCCGACGCGCGTCGCGGGGCCGGCTCACGCTGCGGAAGGCCTCGACCGATTCGGTGAGCGCGCGGGGCAGCACCGTGGGCAGGCGGCCCCCGGCCCTGAGCGCATCTCGCATCAACGGGGAGGCGTCCACCCTGGCGAGGCGCGTCTGTGTCCACTCGTGGTCGGCGAGGGACGTCTCGTCGATCATCCCTCGCAGCAGGTCGTCCACGGCGTAGACGGTGCGGTGCTCCGTGAGCGGGATTCCCACGTTGACGCTCGTGGCCACGCCCGCGCCCGCGCTCTCTCCGACGTGGTAGTAGGTCGAGGGCCAGTAGAGGATGTCCCCGGGCTCGACCTCCGCGACGAAGGAGTCCTTCAGGTAGGGCTGGTAGTCGAGCACCGTGGAGACGTCCTCCTTCCAGGGCCGCTTGCGCCAGAACCGCATCCGCTTGCGCCCCCTGAGCGCGAAGAGGAACGTGGTGAAGCGGTCCAGGTGGACGCCCACGGGGCTGTGTTCGTACGTTCCATGGAACAGCGTCGTGATGCCTCCCGTGATGGGCAGGCCGACGCGCTTCCACAGCTCCGCGAAGAAGGCTCGCTCACGGCTCCACAGCCCGTATCCAGAGCTGTGCAGGCTGGAGATGATCAGCGCATACCGCTTCGCGCCCACCTCGGCCGCGATGCGCGCGTCGTAGGCCTCCAGCGTGCCGTCCGACGCGCGGGGGAGCCAGGGCTTGAGGACGAGCTGCCGCGACCGGTCCACGGTGAAGGTGACATCCGGCCGCGAGTCCACGGCGTAGCTCCGCTCCAGGTATCGCCGGGTCGCGCCCGCGGAGGCGTCGAAGACATCCGTGAGCGTGAAGGGCGAGGCGCCGGTGCCCTTGAAGAGCACCGGCCGCTGGTTCCAGTAGCGCGCGACGAAGGTGTCCCAATCAAAGCGGCGGGTGGTTTCAAGCGCGGACATGGTTCAGCCCTCCTCCCCGGTCACGACCTGGAGCGCCCGCAGCCGCTGGAGCTTCTCCAGCACCGCGTCCAGCTCCTCCCGTTGCGCCCCTCGCCGTGCAAGCCGCCGAAGCTCCCCCACGGCGTGGGCTTCATCCGATGCCAGGGCCTTGAGGACCTCTTGCGCCACGGCGGTGCCCATCCCGGGGAAGACGTGGCCGTTGACCGCCCAGATCCACGGGCCCGGTCGCTCTCCCATCCGGACGATGTCCGCGGAGGGGACGCCCCGCACGAGGTCGGTGTCCCGCAGGGGCACGGCCTTGTCGGGCGGTGGAGCCGGTTCCAGACCGCATGCGCTCACCCGCCTTGCCCAGATGATGCGCAGCGCCTGGTGCACGTCGGGTGAGCGCAGCAGGGCTTCCAGGTCATCGGCGGTCCGCTCCAGGGGCGGGGCCGTGGTGCGCTTGCCCTTGCGCGGTCGGCGCCAGGGGTAGGGGAGGTAGGGCACGGCTTCATCGTGCGCGGAGCGTGCTTCCAGGAGCGCCACGAGCACCTCCTTGACCGCGTCCGTCGGCCGGCTCCCCTGGACGGGGACCCACAGCCGCAGGGCCATGCAGTCACCCCGCGCCTCATCCAACTGCCAGAGACGTGAGGGGGTGTAGAGCCACTCTCCCGCGCCGGCCTCCAGGGTCGTGGCGTCGGCGTGGTGGCGGTCGAAGTCGACGGTCTCTCCAGGAGCGTCACCCCAGAGCTTCTCCCAGAGGCGCACGCGCAGTCGTCCGTGGAGCACCAGCGTGAACAGGGCGTGATTCGGGCGCTTCGCGACGCCCCGGGGGGTCTGGGGAAAGTTCCCCAGCAGCAGCTCGCTGACGATGGGGAGGACCGGAAGGCCGACGCGCTCCAGCAACCCCCGGACGAAGCGGCGGACGGGATCCCAGAGGGTGAAGTCGAACATGAACGGTTGTTCGACGAAGAGCTGGAACGGTCTGCCACCCAGGCCCGCGGAGGCCCGGCGGACGTAGTCGCTGACGCCCGCGTCGTCTTCTCCGGGGAGCAGCGGTCCCGGCGCGCCGAGCTGCGCGGTCTCCACGAAGAGCCGCACGTCCGGCAGGGCCCGGAAGCGCGTCCCGAAGCGGAAGGGCGCGCAGACCGCCACGAGGCTCCGGAAGACCTGCTCCGGGAAGACGACGGGGACGTCCAGGGACAGGTGCGCCGGCGTCTTCTCCCAGTGGCGACGCACGAACGATTCCCAATCGGGTTCGCGGCTCATCACGGCTCCGGTCATGACGGCAGGTAGCGCCGCTGGAGGCGCCGAGCGTAGGTGCGCAGGGACGGCATCTCCATCTGTTTTCGCCGTGCGTCCACCGCGTCTGCCTTTTCGATGGGGTAGGGGACGAGCTCGCCCTTCACCTTGCGGAACTTCGTTCCATAGAGCTGCTTCTTTCCAGCGCGCATGCGCACCACGTCGGTGAGGTAGGCGACCTGCTGGAGGGGGACCTCACCCTGGGCCGCTGCGTCCTGGAGCCGGCGCAGGCATTGGCGATGGAAGGTGAGGGAGCACTCGGCGTGGAGGACGAGCCGGCACGCCGCGGCCGCCGCGGCGCGGCCCACCAGGGTGTGTCCGGGCCAGCCGTGTTCCTGGATGACGTCGCGCAGCCAGGCGATGCCCGCGGTGGTGAGGGCGGTGAGTTTTCGTTCCAGCGCGCGATCCTTGAACTCCGTCGTGGTCCACTCCGAGCGCAGAGCATGGTCGAGGCGGTCGAGCCGCAGCAGGTGGCCCCGCAGCTCGCGGTCCAGCGCGGTCTGCTTCACCGTTCGTTTGCGTGTCGCCATGGCTCGGAGGCTTTCTCCCTGGGTGGGGGGACAGCATCGCGCACTGGACGGTTGTGGTGAATCCTGACGGCACGGAAGGGGAGCGGCGCAGGGAACCCTCGACGCTCGTTCCGACCCGTGCCAGCGTCCGCCTCGTGACGCCCTACGACAAGATCTTCGAGAACAACAAGCGCTGGGCCGACGAGCAGCTGCGCTCGGACCCGGATTTCTTCACCAGGCTCTCGCAGTCGCAGCAGCCGGACTTCCTGTACATCGGATGCTCCGACAGCCGCGTCCCGGCGAACCAGATCATGGGACTGGCGCCCGGTGACGTGTTCGTGCACCGCAACGTCGCCAACTTGGTCAACAACGTCGACCTCAACGTGATGTCCGTCATCAACTACGCCGTCCGGCAGCTCGACGTGAAGCACATCATCGTCTGCGGGCACTACGGCTGTGGCGGTGTGCGGGCGGCGATGCAGCCCAAGGACCTGGGCATCCTCAACCCCTGGCTGCGCAACATCCGGGACGTGTACCGCTTCCACAAGCAGGAACTGGACGGCATCGCGGAGGAGTCACAGCGCTATGAGCGGCTGGTGGAGCTCAACGTCCTGGAGCAGAGCATCAACATCATCAAGACGGCCGCCGTGCAGAAGTCCTACCTGGCGCGGGGCTTCCCGTCCGTGCATGCCTGGGTGTTCGACATGCGCAACGGCATCATCAACGACCTGAAGCTGGACTTCGTGCAGACGCTGCACAACATCCAGGAGGTCTACGACCTGACGAAGGATTGAGCTCTGGCGATGCGGCTGGGTTCGCTTCCAGCCCTTCGCCGGCCTCCTCCTTCTGCATAATCACGGCATGAGGCCTGGACCCATGACCGCCCCCCTGCTCGCCGCCGCCGTCCTCTTCTCCGGCCTCGTCGGATGTGCCAGCACCCGAGCGCTTCCGTCGGGTGACGCAAGCACGGTGGATGCCCTCTTTCGCGACTACGACGGCCCGGGCCTCCCGGGCGCCAGCGTCGTCGTGATTCATGACGGGCAGGTCGTGCTCCGTCGGGCGTACGGTCTGGCCGAACTGGAGCAGCGAACGCCCGCCACGCCGGAGAGCAACTACCGGCTGGCTTCGCTCTCCAAGCAGTTCACGGCCACGGCCATCCTGCTGCTGGTCCAGGACGGCAGGCTCCGGCTCGATGACCGCGTGGTGGACGTGCTCCCCGGGTTCCCTCCCTCCCTGCGGGAGGTCCGCGTCCACCACCTGCTCCAGCACACGTCGGGCATCTGGGATTACGAAGACTTCGTCCCGCCCACGCAGACGGTGCAGGTGAAGGACCGGGACGTGCTGACGTTGCTCTCCCGCACGGACCGGACCTGGTTCGCACCGGGAACGGCGGTGCGCTACAGCAACTCCGGCTACGCGGTGCTCGCCCTCATCGTGGAGCAGGTGGGGGGCATGCCCTTCGCCCGCTTCCTGCACGAGCGCGTCTTCGTCCCCAGCGGCATGCGCTCCACCGTGGCGCACGAGGAAGGTGTCTCCTCCGTGCCCCGCCGCGCGTATGGCTACGCCGCCGGCCCGACCGGCTTCATCCCCCGGGACCAGAGCCCCACCAGCGCGGTCCTGGGTGATGGCGGCATCTATGCGTCCGTGGTGGACCTGGTGGCGTGGGACCAGGCGCTGGAGTCGCAGGCGCTGCTGCTCCCGGAGGCCCGGAGGCAGGCCTGGACTCCGCCGACGCTCCCGGACGGCACGCGCTCGCGCTACGGCTTCGGCTGGTTCGTCGACGAGGACGGCGGACGCCAGCGGCTGTCACACCACGGTGAGACGTGTGGCTTCACCAACGCCATCGTGAAATATCCGGAGCAGCGCCTCACGGTCATCGTCCTGACGAACCGCGCGGGCGGTGCTCCGTGGACGCTCGCCCAGCGCGTCGCGGACCTGTGGCTCGGCGGGCCCGCGAAGGAAGGGCCTGCCTCGGCCCGTGCGTGGCCGTTCGAGACCCTGCCCAACGCGCACTGACCGCGGGGGGCCTGGACGCCCTGTCCATGGACGCCAGGGCCCCGCGCGGGGTTCTTCAGCGCCAGAGGCAGAGCGTGTCGAGGTGGTAGAAGTCCGACGGCGTGAAGGGATCCCACGTCTGCCGCACGAAGTAGAGGTGGCGCAGGTCGTTGCTCAGCGTGGGGTGGAACTCATCCTTCGCCGTGTTCACCGCCGGCCCCAGGTTGAGGGCCTGGGTCCAGGTGCCCGCGACGTTGAAGCTCACGTAGAGGTCGCCCAGTCCGTAGCCTCCGGGGCGATTCAGCGACGCGAAGACCAGCACCCGCCCATCCGGGGACACCCACGGGTTGTACTCCCAGGTGTCGGGGCTGTTCAGCGCGGGGCCCAGGTTCTCCGGCGCCGCGTAGCTCCGGCCCTGACGCCGCGCGCGGTACAGCTCGAAGTCCGTTTCGAACGTGCCGCTCGCGAAGTAGAGCGTCCCGTCACGCGTCACGCTCACGTAGAGCTCCTGCTTCGGCGTGTTCACGCGCGCGCCCAGGTGTTCGGGCTCCCCCCAGCCTCCTCCCTGGACGCGGTGCGCCACCCAGAGGTCGGTGTCCTCGCGCTCCGGGCCGCCGTTCACGGGCCGGGTGGAGGAGAAGAAGAGCGACTGCCCATCCGGTGAGACGAACGGATCCGAGTCCTTGTACGTGCCCGAGAACGACACCACCTCCCCCGGGCCGTAGTTGCCATTGCGCAGCCGCGTCACGTAGATGGCCTGGTAGGGCGGCTGGTCGGATTCGACGTGGTAGTACGCCGTCCTCCCGTCCGGATCGAACACCAGCCGGTACTCCGAACGGTCCTCCAGGGAGATCTCCCCTGGCGCGAACAGGTTGCCCCCCGGCTCGCACCAGGGCCCGGAGGCGGAGGACGACTCCGGCTCGAGGGCCTGGGCTCCGGCGGTGCCGGACACCGTCACCACGGAGAGGGCGAGGAAGAGGCTCTTCGACCACGACTGGAGCTTCGCGAAACGCCGCATGTGCATCTCCTTTGCTGAAGCCACCGTCGCCCGTCGGCGGCGAAGGCGTCCAAGGAGATGTGACGAACGGTGGAGGGTCCGGGATGAACGGTGGAGTCGCCGCGCGCGGGCCCTACGTCGGCAATTCGAGCGCGCGCTGCACCTGGGCGCGATAGCTGCGCCCCGAGGTCAGCCGCGTGCCGTCCCGCAGGACGAACACGTACTCGCCCGGGGGGAGCGGCTCCACCTCCTCGATGCGGTCCAGCCGCACGATGAACGAGCGGTGCGCGCGCAGGAACTGCTTCGGGTCGAGCTTCGCCTCCAGGGCGCTCAGCGTCTCACGCGTGAGGTGGGACTGCTTGCCCACCTGCACGGAGACGTAGTTGCCCTCCGCCGTCAGGTAGTCGATGTCCTCCACCTGGAGGAAGCGCATGCGCCAGCCCACCCGGGCCACCAGCCGCGTCACGTAGCGCTCGGGTTCGTGGGGCGGACGGCGGGTGAGCGCTTCGAGCCGGGCGAGCAGCTCCGTGTCCAGCGGTGACGCCACGGCCCTGCGACGGTCGCGTGCCCTCGCGAGGCTCTGACGGAAGCGCTCCCGGTCGAACGGCTTGAGCAGGTAGTCGAGCGCGTTGGCCTCGAACGCCTGCACCGCGAAGTCGCGGTGGGCCGTCACGAAGATGACCGCGGGCGGGGACTCCGGCGGCAGCGCGCGCAGGACGCCGAACCCGTCCGGCCCCGGCATCTGCACGTCCAGCAGGACGAGGTCCGGCCGCTCGGCGTCAATCGCCGCGATGGCTTCGTTGCCGTTGCGGCACTCCCCCACGAGCTGCATGTCGCCGGCCTCGGCCAGCAGGTCCTTCAGCCGCTCGCGGGCGAGCCGCTCGTCGTCGACGATGAGCACGCGCAAGGGGGCGCTCACGGGGCCGGCTCCGTGTGGAAGGGCAGGGCGAGCGCCACCGTGGTGCCGCCGCCCACGGCGTCCCGCAGCTCCAGGCGGTGGGCGCCGCCGTAGAGCTGCACCAGGCGCTCGCGGGTGATGCTCAACCCCCGCCCGCCTCCCGTGCTCCGGGAGACGTCCGCCGGAGCCTCCTGGAGGCCCACCCCGTCGTCCCGCACCTCCAGGTGCAGCTCGGCGCCCGCGCGCCGCGCGACCAGCGTCACCGTGCCCGGTTCGGTGCCCGGCGCGATGCCGTGCTGGATGGCGTTCTCCACGAGCGGCTGGAGCACCAGGTGGGGGACGTGCGCGGCGAGGGCGTCCTCGGCGATGTCCTGCTTCACCGTGAGCCGGTCCGCGAAGCGCACCCCCTGGATGTCCAGGTAGGGCTGGAGGGCGCGCAGCTCGTCCTGGAGCGACACCTCCTCGGTGGCCGCGGCGTCGAGCGCGCCGCGCAGCAGGTCGCTCAGCCGCGCGATCATCCGCTCGCTGCCGTCCGGGTCGCGGTGCACCAGGGCGGAGATGGAGTGCAGGGTGTTGAAGAGGAAGTGGGGGTGGAGCTGCGCCTTGAGCGCGTGCAGCTGCGCGCGGGCGAGCTGCGTCTCCCGCAGCCGGAGCTGGTCCGCGTAGTAGAGGGCGTGCGCCACGCCGAGCACCGTCATGTAGATGAACGGATTGGAGAGCAGGGCGTGCATGAGCACGTTCTCGAAGGGGGGCCGTACGTCGTACCAGCCCACCCAGGGGTCCAGGCTGAAGATGATCGTCGCGCGGATGGACGCGATGACGAGCACGCCGCCCAGGTGGAGCGCGACGCGCGAGGCCCAGCGCCGCCGCTCCAGGGGGAAGCGCAGGCCGAGCTGGAGGATGGCGACGGAGAGGGGCACCCAGAGCAGGTGGGCGCTCAGCGACGTGAAGAGCGCGTGCGACCAGCTCACTCCCCGGACGGAGTGATCCTCGCTCGCGCCGGCCAGGCCCGCCAGCGTCCAGTACGCGAATGCGGCCGCCCACGCCTGCCATGTCCAGCGACGTCCCATGGGCCGGCACTATGCTTGATGCGGCGCCCTCCAACCATGGCCCCGCCGGGACGTGACGGGCCCGCCCGGTGTAAAGGGGGCGGATGAACGACGTGAACCTGGTGGAGATCGCGCGGCGTTTCGAGCGCAAGCAGGCCGAGACCGTGGTCGCGCTGGCGACGGAGTCCGCCCCCCTGGCCGATGGCTGGATGGTGTTCGGGGGCGTGGGCTCCTACGTGAACAAGTCCTGCGGCTACGGCCACGGGCGGGAGGTCACCGGCGCGGAGCTGGATGCGCTGGTGGAGTTCTTCTCCTCGCGTGGGGTGGAGCCCAAGGCGGAAATCAGCCCGTTCGTCCCGGTGACGCTGCTGCATGCGCTGGCGGAGCGGGGCTTCGTGCTGCGCGAGTTCGAAACGGTGCTGTACCGGCCGCTGCGCGACGTGGAGGCGCTGCGCAAGCTGGGCCAGGGCGCGCCCCCGGAGCTGGTCATCAAGCGCGTGGACCCGAGCGACGACGCGGCGGTGCGCACCTTCGCCGAGGTCTCCGGCAGCGGCTTCGTGCCGGAGGGGGAGAAGATGTCGGACCTCTTCCTGTCGCTGGGCATGAAGGGCGCGCGCACGCCGGGGACGGACGCGTTCGTGGCGTGGCTGGACGGCGTGCCCGTGGGCGCGGGGGGCTGCGAGTCGAGCGAGGGGCTCACGACGCTGTTCGGCACGTCGGTGCTGCCCGCGTACCGTCGCCGCGGGATTCAGCAGGCCCTCATCGCCGCCCGGCTGGCGCGGGGCGTGGAGCGGGGCAGCGACCTGGCCGCCATCATGTCCGCGCCCGGCATCCCCACCGAGCGCAACGCCATGCGGCTGGGCTTCCTCATGGCCTACTGCCGCGCCGTGCTGGTGAAGCACGGCGCGGGGCTGGCGCCCTCCCCGTAGGTTCAGGGCTCCGTGGCCGGTGCGAGGCTCCGGAGCCCTGCCTCCAGTCGCTCCGCGAGGCCCTGGACGTTCGGGGCCTTGAGCAACGTGTAGTGGTTGCCCGGCAGCGTCTGGCGCACCAGCTCGCCGTCGATGAGCGCCTCCCAGCCGTCATCCCTGGCGGGCCCTTCGCCCGCTTGCAGCAGCAGGACGCGGCCCGCGTACCGTCCAGGGCGGTAGTGCTTCAGCGCCCGCAGGTTCTGGGTGAACACCTGGAGGAGCGTGTGCCCCTGGGCGCCCTGCGCTTCCGGCGCGGCGAGCTGCCCCTGGTCGAGCTCGAAGAGGGCCGCAACCTCCTGGGGGTCCCCCACGTCGAACGGCACCCGGTCATCCTTCGCCGGGCTGGGGTCGATGAGCGCGAGCAGCGCGACCGTCTCACCTCGCGCCTGGAGCTGGCGGGCCATCTCGTAGGCCACCACGCCGCCCATGGACCAGCCGCCCAGCCGGTAGGGCCCCTGGGGCTGCACGGCGCGGAGGGCGTCCACGTAGAGCGCCGCCATCGCCTCCACCGTGTCCAGCGGGGGGCGCTCTCCCTCCAGCCCCTGTGACTGGAGTCCATGGAAGGGCTGATCCGGGCCCAGTTGCTTCGCCAGCTCCGCGTACGCCAGCACGTTGCCTCCCACCGGGTGGACGCAGAAGAAGGGCGGCTGGCCGCCCCCGGGCTGGATGGGCACGAGCGGGGAGAAGGTCGTGGGCGCCCTTCGCAGCAGCAGGGCCAGGGCCTCCACCGTGGGGGCCTGGAACAGCGCGGCCAGCGGCAGGTCGCGGTGGAGCCGCTCGCGGATGCGCGCCATCAGCTTCAAGGCGAGCAGGGAATGGCCCCCCAGGTCGAAGAACGGCTGGGTCACCCCGATGGGGCTCCGGCCCAGCAGCTCCTCCCAGAGCGCCACCAGCTCCCACTCCAGCGCGTCGCGCGGCGCGATGACGGTGGGCTCCGGCGAGGCTCCGCGACCGGCGTCCGGGGGCAGGGGCTTCTCCGGGACGACCTTGCGGCCCAGGGCTTCGGCGTCGAGCAGGGGCCGGCGATCCAGGGGCGCGTCGGGCGCGGTGAGGGCGTCTTCCAGCAGCCGGGTCCATTGCTCCATCAGGTGCTGGACCGTGGCGGCATCGAAGAGCTCCGCGCTGTAGGAGAGCGAGCCCTGGAAGCCTTCGGGGATGCGGACCAGGGCGAGGTCCAGGTCGAACTTCGCCAGCGGCGCGCTCACCTCCAGGGCCGTCAACGTCAGGTCAGGGAGGCCCACCTCCGACTCCGGGGTGTTGTGCAGCGAGAAGACGGCCTGGAACAGCGGCGTGCGTCCCAGGTCGCGCCTGGGTTGGAGGGCCTCCACCAGCCGCTCGAAGGGGACGTCCTGGTGTTCGTACGCGTCCAGCGTGGTGGTGCGCGCCTGGGCGACCAACTTGCGGAAGGACGTGTCCGCGCCGAAGCGGGCCCGGAGCACGAGCGTGTTGATGAAGAAGCCGATGAGGCCTTCGGTGTTCGCGTGGCGCCGGCCCGCGATGGGCGTGCCCACCAGCACGTCGTCCTGGCCGGCGTAGCGGGACAGCAGCGCCTGGAACGCGGCCATGAGCACCATGAAGGGCGTGGCGCCCTCGTGCTTCGCCATCGCCTCCACCGCGTCACTCAGGGCCGGGGACAGGGCCACGCGGAGGATGTCCCCCTGGGACGAGCGCTTCGCCGGACGGGGCCGGTCGGTGGGCAGTGCCAGCTCCAGCGGGGCTCCGGCGAGCTGCCGTCGCCACCAGTCGAGCTGACCCTCCAGCACCGCGCCCTCCAGCCACGTCCGCTGCCACACGGCGTAGTCCGCGTACTGCACGGGCAGCTCGGGCAGGGGGGAGGGGTGGCCCTGGCGGAAGGCTTCGTAGAGCGCCACCAGCTCGCGCACGAGCACCCCGAAGGACCAGCCGTCCGACACGGTGTGGTGCAGGCACAGGAGCAGCAGGTGGTCGCGCGCGCCCAGGGGCAGGAGCGTGAAGCGCGCCAGCGGCCCCCTGCCCAGGTCGAACGGTCGCAGCGCGTCGCGGGTCGCCCGCCGCCGGGCCTCGGCTTCGCGTGCGTCCTCGGGCAGGTGGCCCAGGTGCTCGATGCGCAGCACCCCGGGCCGGGCCGGGTGGACGCGCTGGCGCGGCTCTCCGTCCCGCGCTTCGTATGTGGTGCGCAGGACTTCGTGTCGCTGCACCAGCGCGTCGAAGGCCTGCTGGAGGGCGGACACCTCCAAGGTGCCGGACAGCCGCAGCGCGAAGGGCATGTTGTAGAGCGGGCTGCCCGGCTCCAACTGGTCGATGAACCACAGCCGCTGCTGCGCGAAGGACAGCGGTGGTGGCTCCTCCTGTCTCGCCCGGGTGAGGGGTGGCAGGGCGGTGGACCTCGCCGCTTCCGGCAGCCGCTTCGCGAGGGCCGCCACGGTGGGGGACTCGAAGAGGGTCCGCACGGCCAGCTCCACGCCGAAGCGCGCGCGCACCCGGGCCACCACCTGCGTGGCCAGGAGCGAGTGGCCGCCCAGCTCGAAGAAGTTGTCGTGGCGCCCCACGGCGGGCACGCGCAGCAGCTCGCCCCAAAGGGCCGCGAGGCGCTCCTCGGTGGGCTCGGTCGGGGCTTCGTAGGTGCTCGCCGGAAGGTGTGACGCATCCGGGGCGGGCAGGGCCTTGCGGTCCACCTTCCCGTTGGGCGTCAACGGCAGCGCGGACAGGGCCACGAACGCGGTGGGCACCATGGAGTCGGGCAGGTGCTTGCGCAGGTGTTCGCGCAAGGGGGCGGTGTCCACCTGGGGCGCGACGTAGGCCACGAGGCGCGCATCGCCTGGTGCGTCCTCGCGCACCAGGACCACCGCGTCCCGGACGTCCGGGTGCGTGCGCAGCGTGGCTTCGATTTCGCCGGGCTCGATGCGGTGGCCGCGCAGCTTCACCTGGAAGTCCAGGCGGCCCATGAACTCCAGCGTCCCATCCTCGCGCCAGCGCGCCTTGTCCCCCGTGCGGTACAGGCGCGCGCCGGGCTCGGGGCTGAAGGGGTCGGGGAGGAAGCGCTCCGCCGTCAGGTGCGGCCGGCCCAGGTAGCCCCGGGCGAGCCCCTCGCCAGCGATGCACAGCTCTCCGGGCAGGCCGAAGGGCGTCAGCTCCTGGCGCGCGTCGAGCACGTAGGCGCGCAGGTTATGCAGCGGCCGTCCGATGACGGGCCGGGCGTGGGACGTGCCCTGGATGTCCCAGACGGTGGCGTCCACGGTGCACTCCGTGGGGCCGTAGGCGTTGAAGGCCCGCGTGCGCCGGGCCGCGGCGAGCTGGGTCCAGAGCACCTCGTCCACCGCCTCGCCGCCCACGGTCAGCAACGACGGCGGACGGGCGCGCTCCAGCAACCCGGCCTCCAGCAGGGGCTTGAGCTGCGCGGGGGTGCAGTCCAGCGCGTCCACCCGCGTCGCCTCCAGCCACGCGAGCAGCTGCTCCGGATCCCTCCGCGCATCCTCGGGGACGATGCAGAGGCAGTGGCCGTCCAGGAGGTGGAGGAGCTGGGCGATGGAGGCGTCGAAGTGCAGCGGCGCGTTGAGCGTGACGCGCTGGCCGGGCGTCAGGCCGGCGTAGACGGACCGCTTCAGCGCGGCACGCAGGTGGAGCACCGAGCGGTGCCGCACCATCACGCCCTTGGGCATGCCCGTGGAGCCGGACGTGTAGATGACGTACGCCAGATTTCCAGCGAGCGCCAACGGAGGCGGGGCCTGTCGGGACCGCGCGGACAGCCGCTCCTGTTCGTCGTCGAGCCGCACCACCTGGGGCACGTCCGGGCTCCACGCCTCCGCGAGGTCCCGCGAGGTCACCAGCACGGAGGCGCCGCAGTCGCGCAGGAGCAGGGACCTGCGCGCGGCGGGGGCCGCGGAATCCAGGGGCACGAAGGCGCCCCCGGCCTTGAGCACCGCGAGCAGCGCGACGATGGCGTCCACCGAGCGCTCCAGGCACAGCCCCACCGTCGCCTCCGGTCCCACGCCCCGGGCCCGCAGCTCCCAGGCGAGCTGGTTGGCGCGAACGTCGAGCTGTTCGAAGGAGAGCGTCGTCTCCTCGAACGCCACGGCGTCCGCGTGCGGGGTGCGCGCCGCCTGTTGTTCGAAGTGTCCGTGCAGCGTGCCTTCGCGCTCGAAGTCCGTGACGTCGCCACGGCCGATGGCCAGCAGGTGCGCCCGGTCCTCCGGTGTGACGAGCGACAGCTCCCGCAGCGGCGCATCCGGCCGGGCGAGCGCGGCCTCCAGCAGCACGCGCAGGTGGGTGACGAGCCGCGTGGGCGTCGGGCGCTCGAACAGGTCCGTGGCGTACTCCAGCGTCCCTTGGAAGCCGTCCTCCTGTCGGTGCAGGTCCAGGCTCAGGTCGAACTGGGACATGACGCGGTCGCCAATGCGCGCCGGACGGAAGGTGAGGCCGGGCACCGACAGCTCCGCCACCGGGGCGTTCTGGAGCGCGAACATCACCTGGAAGAGCGGCATGCGGCCCAGGTCGCGCGTCTGTTGCAGCGACTCCACCAGCCGCTCGAAGGGGATGTCCTGGTGCTCATAGGCGCCCAGCGTGGTGGCGCGCACCTGGGCCAGCAGCTCCCGGAACGTCGTCCGGGGACCGAAGCTTCCGCGCAGCACCAGGGTGTTGACGAAGAAGCCGATGAGGCCTTCGGTCTCCGCGTTGCGGCGGTTCGCGATGGGCGAGCCCACCAGCACGTCGTCCTGCCCGGCGTGGCGGTGCAGCACCGTCTGGAAGGCCGCCAGCAGCACCATGAAGGGCGTGACGTTCTCCCGTGACGCCAGGGCCTCCACCTGTTCGGCCAGGTGCTGGGGCAGGTGCACTGGCACGCGGTCGCCGCGCTGGGTGGAGACGGCGGGGCGGGGCTTGTCGGTGGGCAGCTCCAGGACGCGGGGCGCTCCGGCCAGCTGCTGCTTCCACCAGTCGAGCTGGGCTCGCAGCGCTTCTCCCTGGAGCCAGCCGCGCTGCCAGAGGGCGAAGTCCGCGTACTGCACGGGCAGCTCCGGGAGCGCGGGCGCCCGGCCTTCGTGCAGGGCTTCGTAGAGGGCGGTCAGCTCCCGGGCCAGCACGCCCAGGGACCAGCCGTCGGACACGATGTGGTGCAGGTGGAGCACCAGCACGTGCTCCTGCGCGTCCAGCTTCAGCAGCAGGGCGCGAATCACCGGCCCGTGCTCCAGGTCGAACGGGCGCTGGGACTCGGCTGTCGCCAGGCGCTCCGCCTCCCGCTGCCGCTCCTCGGCGGACTCCCACCTCGTCAGGTCCACGCGCTCCAGGGGCACGGGGGCCGCGTCGCGGATGTGCTGCACGGGCTGGACGCCGTCCACGCGGAAGGTGGTGCGCAGCGCTTCGTGCCGCGCCACCAGCGCATCCAGGCTTCCTCGCAGCGCGGCCTCGTCCAGCGCTCCGAGGAGCGTCAGGGCGAAGGGCATGTTGTAGAGGCTGCTGCCCGGCTCCAGTTGATCGATGAACCACAGCCGCTGCTGCGCGAACGACAGCGGCAGGGCGGCGGGCCTCGGCGCGCGCGTGAGGGGCGGCACCCCGGACGTGCCCGCGAAGGTGGAGAGGCGGGCCGCGAGCGTGGCCACGGTGGGCGCGTTGAACAGCTCGCCCAGGGGCAGCTCCACCCCCAGCACCCGGCGGATCCGCGACACCACCTGCGTGGCCAGGAGCGAGTGGCCGCCCAGCTCGAAGAAGTCGTCGTGGATGCCCACGGCCCCGGGCTCCAGGTGCAGCACCTCCGCCCAGATGGCGGCGAGCTGCGTCTCCACCGCATCGCGGGGCCCTTCGCGCGTCGTGCCTTCGGGCCGGGACGCTTCGGGCGCGGGCAGGGCCTTGCGGTCCACCTTGCCGTTCGGGGACAGCGGCAGGGCCGGCAGCTCCACCCACGCGGACGGCACCAGGGGATCGGAGAGCTGCTGACGTGCGAACGCCCGCACGCGGTCCATGTCCAGGCCGGCCTCCACGGGCACCAGGTAGGCCACGAGCCGCTTCTCTCCGGCCACGTCCTCGCGCGCCACCACCACGGCCTCCCGGACGTCGGGGGACTGGCGCAGCACGGCCTCCACCTCACCGGGTTCGATGCGGAAGCCGCGGATCTTCAACTGGAAGTCGGTGCGGCCCAGGAACTCCAGCGTCCCGTCCTCGCGCCAGCGGGTCTTGTCGCCGGTGCGGTAGAGGCGCGCGCCGGGCGTGGTGCTGAACGGATGCGGGACGAAGCGCTCGGCGGTGAGGTCGGGCCGCCGGAGGTAGCCCCACGCGAGGCCGTCGCCTCCGACGTACAGCTCCCCGGGGACCCCGGGCGGCAGGGGTTCGAGCCCCGCGTCCAGCACCCACGCGGTGGAGTGGGACAGGGGCCGGCCAATGGGCACCGCTGCGTCCACGGTGTCCCCGGCGCGCAGCGTGTGCGTGGCGGAGAAGGTGGTGTTCTCCGTGGGGCCGTAGCCGTTGACGAACACGGCGTCCGGCGCCATCCGCGCCAGGTGTTCGCGGACGCGCTGCACGGGCAGCACGTCGCCGCCGGCCAGCACCTGCCTCACGCGCGCAAGGGAGGCGCCTTCGTGCAGGACCATCTGTTCGAACAGCGCGGCGGTGAGCCACAGGGTGGTGATGCCCTCGGTCGTCAGCAGCGTGCCCAGCTCCGACAGCGACAGCGCTCCCGGGGGTGCCATCACGAGTCTGGCGCCATTGAGGAGCGGGCCCCAGACCTCCAGCGTGGATGCGTCGAACGCGACCGGGGCCACCTGGAGGAACACCTCGCCTGGCCCGGCTTCGATGAAGCGGGTGCCCCGGACGAGCCGCACGATGCCCCGGTGCGGCACGGTGACGCCCTTGGGGCGGCCGGTGCTCCCGGACGTGAACATCACGTAGGCCAGCGCTTCGGCGGGCACCCGCACGTCCAGCGGCGTGACGGGCTGCTTCGCGAGCAGGTCCGCCTCCGCGTCCAGGAGCACGAGCAGCCCGGCCTCCGACGGCAGCTCATCCGCCAGCGCCTCCTGCGTGACGAGCACGCCGACGCCCGCCTCCTGGAGGATCCACGAGGTGCGCGCGGCGGGGGCCTTCGCCTCCACCGGCACGTAGGCCGCGCCGGCCTTGAGGATGCCGAGCATGCCGGTGATGAGCTCCGGCGAGCGCTCCACGCACAGGCCCACCCGGTCTCCCGGGCGCACGCCCATGCGCCGCAGGTGGTGCGCCAGTTGGTTCGACTGCTGCTCCAGCGCGGCGTAGGTGAGTTCGCGCGCTGTTCCCGCTGTCGCGCCCGCCGGAATGGCGCCGGGGCCCCCGGGGGCCCTCACCGCGATGGCGTCGGGCGTGCGCGTGGCCTGCTCCGTGAACAGCATGGGCACGGACGCGTCGCGCGGGTACTGCGCGGCGGTGTCGTTCCAGGTCACCAGCACGCGCTGGCGCTCCTCGGCGGTGAGCCACGGCAGGCGTGAGAGCGGGGTCGTGGGAGAGGCCACCGCGGCGTCGAGCAGCACGCGCAGGTGCCGGGCCATGCCGGCCACGGTCTCCGGCGTGAACAGGGCGGTGTTGAAGTTGATGCCGCCCGCGAAGCCCTCTGGCGCGCGGTGCAGCAACCACTCCAGGTCGAAGCGGATCGCCCCCGGGTCGGCGTTCATCGGCTGGAGCGACAGGCCGGGCAGCTCCAGCTTCGGCAGCGGCGCGTTCTGCAGCGTGAAGGTAACCTGGAAGAAGGGCGTGCGGGCCGGGTCGCGCGTGGGGTGCAGCGCTTCGACGAGCTTCTCGAAGGGGAGGTCCTGGTGCTCGTAGGCACCCAGGGTGGTGTCCCGCACCTGGGTGAGCAGCGCGCGGAACGTGTCCCGGGGGCGCAGCCGGGTGCGCAGGACGACGGTGTTCGCGAAGTAGCCGATGAGGGCTTCGGCTTCGGCGTGGCGGCGCCCCGCGATGGGGGAGCCCACGAGCACGTCGTCCTGGCCGGCGTAGCGCCCCAGCAGCACCTGGAAGGCCGCGAGCAGCACCATGAACGGCGTCACGCCCTCCCGGCGCGCCAGGGCCTCCAGCGCTTCGCTGGACGTGCGGGGCAGGGTGAGGGGCAGGAGCGCGCCCTGGAAGGACTGCCGGGCCGGGCGCGGGTGGTCCGTGGGCAGCTCCAGGTGGGACGGCGCGCCTTCGAGCTGCTGGCGCCAGTAGCCGAGCTGGTGCTCCAGCACCTCGCCTCGCAGCCAGTCACGCTGCCACAGCGCGTGGTCGGCGTACTGCACGGGCAACTCGGGCAGGGAGGACGCAAGGCCGCGGGAGAGGGTGGTGTAGAGCGTGCCCATCTCGCGCACGAGGACGCCGGTGGACCAGCCATCCGAGATGATGTGGTGCTGGTTGAGCACGAGGACGTGCTCGGTGGGCGACAGCTTCAGCAGGAGCGCGCGGATGAGCGGGCCCTGCTCCAGGTCGAACGGGCTGCGCGTCTCCTCCCGTGCGAGCTTCGCCGCTTCGGCGTGGCGCTGCTCCGGGTCGGTGATGCCCGTGAGGTCCACCTGTCGTACCGGCAGGGAGAGGACGGGGTGGATGACCTGCTCCGGGTCACCTTCGTGCGCGCGGAACGTGGTGCGCAGGGCTTCATGCCGGCGCATCAGCTCGTCGAAGCTCCGCTGGAGCGCGGCGAGGTCCACCGTGCCCTCCAGCTTGAGCGCGAGCGGGACGTGATAGGCCGCGTCCGCGACGCCGAGCTGATGGATGAACCACAGCCGCTGCTGGGCGAAGGACAACGGCAACACGGCGGGCCGCTCCCTGCGCGTCAGCGGCGTGAGCGCTCCCGGGGCCGGCACCGCGTGGGTCTGGGCCTGCTGCCAGCCCGTGGTGTTCGCGTACCGCACCAGCCGGTGGTGCCAGCCGGGCTCCTGCTGGCCCATGAACCAGACCGGTTGCCGTGCGACGGCTGCCTGCACGGGCACGGCCCCTGTCTCCAAGGCCGGGGGCGGGACGGGCCGTGACACGACCTCCGCTTCCGTGGCGGAGGTCGCCTTGCCGGAGAGGCGACGCGAGAGGGCCTCCACCGTCGGCGCCTCGAAGAGCGTGCGCAGCGGCAGCTCCACGCCCAGGCGTGCGCGGACCCGCGCCGCCACCTGCGTCGCGAGCAGGGAGTGGCCGCCCAGCTCGAAGAAGCTGTCCTGGACGCTGACGCGTTCGACGCCGAGCACCTGCGCGAAGATCTCCGCCAGCGTGCGCTCGGTGTCATCGCGCGGGGCGACGGGCTCTCCTCGCACGGGGGCCTGGGCCTCCGGAGCCGGCAGGGCCTTGCGGTCCACCTTGCCGCTGGACGTGAGGGGCAGGGCCTCCAGGACGACCAGCGCGGAGGGCACCATGTACTCGGGCAGCCGCGTGTGCAGGTGCGCACGCAGGGCGGCGGTGTCGGGGGCCTCGCCTTCGGCGGTGACGTACGCGACGAGGCGCGGATCCC
Organism: Corallococcus sp. BB11-1; assembly: GCF_026626625.1. Lineage (NCBI taxonomy): Bacteria > Pseudomonadati > Myxococcota > Myxococcia > Myxococcales > Myxococcaceae > Corallococcus > Corallococcus sp. BB11-1. The sequence goes on from NZ_JAPNJY010000036.1 coordinate 73,941, forward strand.
CCGCGTGCTCCTGCCGCACGATGGCCACGGCCTCGCGCACCCCCGGCCAGGACTGGAGCGCGGCTTCGACGTCTCCCAGCTCGATGCGGAAGCCCCGCAGCTTCACCTGGAAGTCGGCGCGGCCCAGGTACTCCAGCGTGCCGTCGGTGCGCCACCGGGCGATGTCGCCGGTGCGGTACAGCCGCGCGCCGGGCGTGTCACCGTGGGCGTCGGGGATGAAGCGCTCGGCGGTGAGGCCAGGCCGGCGCCAGTAGCCCCGGCCCACCTGCACGCCTCCGATGAACAGCTCGCCCGGGATGCCCACCGGCACCGGCTGGTTCCTCCGGTCCAGCACGTACATCCGCATGTTCGCCACGGGACGACCGATGGGGACGACGCGCAGGGCCGGGTCGCGCGGGCACTCCCAGGACGTCACGTCCACCGCGGCCTCGGTGGGGCCGTAGAGGTTGTGCACCGTGGCGTGCGGCACACGGGCCTGCGCCTTGTGCACCAGCTCCGCGGGCAGGGCTTCGCCGCTGCAAAGGATCCGGCGCAGCCGCGTCAGGTGCTCCAGGCCAGGCTCCTCCACGAAGGCCCGCAGCATGGACGGCACGAAGTGCGCCGTCGTCACGCCCTCCCGGGCCATCAACGCGTGGAGGTAGTCCGGCTCCTGATGGCCTCCGGGCCGGGCCAGCACCAGCCGCGCCCCCGTCATCAAGGGCCAGAAGAACTCCCACACGGACACGTCGAAGCTGAAGGGCGTCTTCTGCAACACCGTGTCGCCGGGCGTCAGGCCGTAGCGCGCCTGCATCCAGCGCAGGCGGTTGACGATCCCCGCGTGCGCGTTCATCGCGCCCTTGGGGCGGCCCGTGCTGCCGGACGTGAAGATGACGTAGGCCAGCGCATCCTCGCCTGCCAGCGGCGGAGGCCGGCTGACGGACTGCTCCGCGATGGCGGTCCACTGCGTGTCCAGCGCGAGCAGGTGCGAGGCGTGGGAAGCCATTGCCTCACGGAAGCGCTCCTGGATGAGGAGGACGGGCGCGGCGGTGTCCTCCAGCATCCCGGCGAGCCGCTCGCCCGGGGTCGCCGGATCCAGCGGCACGTAGGCGGCGCCGGCCTTCAGGACGCCGAGCAGGGCGATGACCAGCTCCAGCGACCGCTCCAGGCAGACGCCCACCAGGGTCTCCGGCCCGACGCCCCTGGCGCGCAGGTGGTGCGCGAGCTGGTTGGCGCGCGCTTCGAGCTGACCGTAGGTGAGCCGCTGCGCCTCGAACTGGAGCGCGATGGCGTCCGGGGTGCGTTCGGCCTGGGACTCGAAGAGCTGGTGGAGGCTCGCGCCAGGGGGGAAGTCCACGCGCGTGTCGTTCCACCCGCGCAGCACCTGTTCGCGTGCCTCCGGGGAGAGCAGCGTCAGGCCCGCGACCGGCGCGTCCGGCTCCGCGGTGACGGCCCTCGCCAGCGTCATGAGGTGCTCCGCCATCCGGGTCAGCGTCGCTTCGTCGAAGAGGGCGGTGGCGTACTCCAGGCGGCAGCGCAGCCCGTCGCGCTGCTCCCAGACCTCCAGCGTCAGGTCGAACTTGGACGTCGTCACCGGCACGTCCACGCCACCGATGCGCAGGCCCTGGCCTTCCGTCGCCTGGGCCTCCGGTACGTTGATGACGTTGAGGATCGCCTGGAAGACCGGCGTGCGGCTCAGGTCGCGCGGCGCCTGGAGCACGTCCACCAGTTGCTCGAACGGCATGTCCTGCCGCGCGTAGCCCCCCAGGGCCTGCTGCTTCACGCGGGAGAGCAGCTCCCGGAAGCTCGGCGCGCCGTCGAGCTTCGCGCGGAAGGCGAGCGTGTTGACGAAGCAGCCCAGCAGGCCCTCCACCTCGGGGCGCGTGCGGCCTGCGATGGGGGTGCCCACCGCGAAGTCGTCCTGGCCGGAGTGGCGGGAGAGCAGCGCCTGGTAGAGCGCCATCAACACCATGAACGACGTGGCGCCTTCACGACGGCCCACGGCGAGCAGGGGCTCCGACACCTCGCGCGGCAGGTGGAAGCGGTGGGCCGCGCCCGCGTAGGACTGCACGGCGGGCCGGGGCCGGTCGGTGGGCAGCTCCAACGGCGGCGCCCCCTGGAGCAGGTCCTTCCACCACCGCGCCTGCTCCTCCAGCACTGGCCCTGTCAGCCATTCACGCTGCCAGACGGCGTAGTCGGCGTACTGCACCGGCAGGGGCGGGAGGACGGACGGCACGCCCGCGCTGGCGCAGGCGTAGAGGACGGGCAGCTCGCGGCTGAGGACCAGGGCACACCAGGCGTCGGAGACGACGTGGTGCAGGAGCAGGTGGAGGACGTGCGCGTCCGGCCCCATCCGCAGCAGGAGCGCGCGGGCGACGGGGCCCGTGTCCAGGCGGAAGGGCGTCGCGGTGTACGCCTGGCAGCGGCGCAGCATGGCGGCCTCGCGTGCCTCGGCCGTGTCCCCGGGGACGTCCTCGCGGTCCATCGGCAGCGTGCCGGTGGGGTGGATGTGCTGCACGGGCTGGGTGCTGGTGAGGCCGTAGGTGGTGCGAAGGACTTCGTGTCGCTCCACCAGGGCATCCAGCGCCGTCTGGAGCGCCCCCGCGTCCAGCGGGCCCGTGAGCCGGAAGATGATCGCGTTGTTGTAGGCGGTGCTCTCCGGTTCCAGCTCCTGGAGGTACCACAGGCGCTGCTGCGCGAAGGACAGCGGCAGGGGCCCGCTGCGCGGTGCGCGGGGAATCGCGCGGTCGGCTCCGGTGTCCGCCGTCGTGTCCACGGCCACGGCCCGGGACTCGGGGGCGCGGGTGTCGGAGGTGGGGCGCGGGGTGGGGAGCTTGAAGGCCGGAAGGGCCACGGGCTCGACGTGCCCGTCCGAGCGCAGGCGCACGGGACGCCCGGTGCGGTAGAGGCGCACGGATGGGTTCAGCGGGTGCGGGGCCTGGCGCCGTGCCGCGTCCGCGGGGGCCTTCCAGAAGGACGCGGGGAGGCCCGCGCCGGACAGGGCCAGCTCGCCCACGACGCCCGTGGGCACGGGCTCGCCCGCCGCGTCGAGCACCCAGGCCTGGAGCTCCGCCGGCAGCGTCTCACCGGGAGCCCTGGGCAGCAGGCCCCCTTCGCGGGCCTCACCCGCGAGCAGCACGGCGCTGCCCGAGCTGCGCTGGAGCGCCGAGGCCAGCTCCGTCGAGGCGCCCTCCAACACCCACGCGGACACCGGGGCCAGGGCTTCGCGCGCCTCCGGCATGTCGGCCAGGGTGCGGGCCAGCCGCGCGGTGGTGTTCACCAGCACCGCGCCGGACTGCCGGGCCAGGGCGAGCAGCTCCCCGACGCCCGTCTCCCGTTCACCCCGCACGCGCGTCTGGCGCGAGGACTCGTCCGCCACCAGGAGCTCGCGCAGCGTGGCCAGCCGCCGCAGGCCCTGCAGGACGACGGGCGTCTCCAGCCCGAAGTCGATGAGGCACGTCACCTCGTCCACGTCCGAGGCGCGCACGTCGCGCAGCCGCTTGAGGCCACTGTCCACCGTGCCGATGAGGCCGGTGCCCTTCGCGTGGTGCTCGAAGGTGTGCTCCAGCAGCGCGTCGATGTCCTCCTTCGAGATCTTGTTGAGTTCGCCCTGGTGTCCCTGGGCCGCCAGCAGCGACGCGGTGATGTCCGCGGAGCCGCGGAAGTAGCCGAGCAGCGGCTTGCGCACCTGCCGGAGGACCTCCGCTTCGTCGTCCCCCAGGAACGTGTGCAGCATGCAGGTGATGTGGCCGCGTCCAGGGTGGCCGTTGCGGCGCCACGCCTCGCGGTAGAGCGCCACCTTGGGCTTCAGCTCCTCCAGCGAGTGGGCGAAGAGGCCGGTGAGCACGCCCGCGCCCAGCTCTCCCGCGAGGCGGAAGGTCTCCGGGTTGGCGGTGGCCGTGAGCCACACGGGCAGCTCCGGCTGCACGGGCTTCGGGCGCAGGCCCACCTCCACGGTGACGCCGTTGCCGCCCGGACGCCGCTGGCGCTCTCCGCGCCACAGGGCCCGCAGCGTCTCCAGGTGGCGCAGGAGGATGTTGCGCCGGTCGGCGTAGTTCTGGGGCGCGAAGGTGAAGTCCTGGACGTGCCAGCCGGTGGCCACCGACACGTCCACGCGGCCCTGGGACAGGTTGTCCACCACGGCCCACTGCTCCGCGACGAGCAGCGGATCATGCAGGGGCAACACGACGCTGCCGGAGCGCAGGCGCAGGTTCTTCGTGACGGCGGCCAGCGCGGCGGAGACCACCGCGGGCTGCGGGTAGAGGCCGCCGAAGGAGTGGAAGTGCCGCTCCGGCGTCCACACGGCGGAGAAGCCGTTCGCGTCCGCGAACTTCGCGCCCTCCATCAGCAGCTCGTACTTGGGCCCGGACAGCGAGTCCTCGTCGTTGGCGAAGTAGGAGAGGCTGAGCTGTAGCGGCGAGGCCCCTTCGCTCCCGTGCGAGAGGCGCGACGCGATGGCCTCCGAGGGGAAGAGGACGCGCAGCCCGCGCGACAGGGCCCAGAGGGCTTCAAGCTCGGGCTTCTCGGGAGCGGGCTCGGAGGCAGCGAGCCAGGTGGTGCCCGGGGCCGGGCGGAGGCGTGCATCCAGGCCGGCGAAGAAGCCCGTCAGCGACGCATGGCTCAGCGCCCACGCCGGCTGGCCCGCGCCCAGGGGCAGCAACCACGCGAGCGAGTCCGGCGCAGGCGGAGGGGACTCACCATGCGGCGCCACTGGCGCGTCGCCGTCCAGCGCCGCTTCCATCTGGAGGACCCGCGTGGGGTCCAGTCGTGAGGACGTGACGAGCCCCCGCCAGGTGACGAGGTGGGGCGCGGGCTGGCCGTCCACGGCGTACACCGGCAGGGAGTCCAGGTCCGTGGGCCCGAGCGCCACCGGGGCGCCACCGGCTTCGAGCACGCCCCACAGCGCGGCCAGCTTCTCTGGCGACGCGCGCAGGCACAGCGCCACGGGTTCGCCCGGAGACAGGCCCCGCTCCCGCAGTCGCGTGGCGAGCCGCAGCGCATGGGAGGCCAGCGCGGTCCACGTCCAGGACGTCTCCCCCTGGCTCACGGCGATGGCGTCCGGCTGGAGCCGCGCCTGTTCGCGCAGGAGGGCGGGGAGGGACGGCGCGGGAGGGGTGGCCCGGGGCTCGGGCCAGGCACGACGTTCGTGCTCCGTGGCCAGGGGCAGGCGGGAGAGGGGGTCCTCGGGCCGCGCCAGCGCCGCGCCGAGCAGCACCTGGAGGTGCTCCAGCATGCGCCGCGCGGTGGACGCGTCGAACAGCTCCGTCGCGTACTCCAGCGCGCCGTGCACGCGTCCGGGCTCCTCGGTGAGGATGAGCGTCAGGTCGGACAGCGTGGCGCCCCATTGCACGGGCGTGCCCGGCACTTCGATGAACGTGCCCCGGGTTCCCACGGCCGCCAGCGCATCGCCGCCCATCGACAGGTTCGAGTGGTAGACGAAGACCGTGTCGGCCATGCGGTCCCGGCCAATGTCCTTGCCGGGGACGAGCTGTTCGACGAGCAGCTCGAAGGGGACGTCCGGCCGTGACTGCACGTCCGTGACTTCGCGCCGCACGCGGTTGAGCAGCTCGCGGAAGGTCGGGTCGTCCCCGACGTGGGTGCGGAAGGCGGCCGAGTGCGCCACGTAGCCGATGAGCGGCAGCAGCTCCGGCCTCGTGCGATTGCCGATGGGCGTGCCGACGACGAGGTCCGTCTGGCCGGTGTAGCGGTGCAGCAGCGCGTTCCACGCGGCGAGCACCGTCATGTACGGGGTGAAGCCCTCGCGCTTGCTGAAGGCGAGCAGCGCTTCGGCGAGGGTGGTGGGGAAGTCCAGCACCATGCGCTCGGAGGTGAGCGGACAGTTCGCGGGCCGGGGCCGGTCGGTGGGGAGGCCCAACTGGCGCGGCATCCCGGCCAGCCGCTGGCGCCACCACTGCTCCTGTTCGGGGAAGCGCGCCTGCGCGAGCGATTCACGCTGCCACGCGCCGAAGTCCGCGTACTGCACCGGCAGGGGGGCCAGCGGCGAGGGCCTGCCCTGGAGGAAGGCGGCGTAGAGCTGCCCGACCTCCTGGAGGAAGAGGGACGTGGACAGCGTGTCGCAGACGATGTGGTGGATGGCGCAGACCAGCAGGTGCAGGTCCGGGCGCAGGCGCACGAGCGTGGTGCGAAGGACGGGGCCATGCACCAGGTCGAAGGGCTTCGCGGCGTCCTCGCGAGCAAGCTGGAGGGCGGCCTCCTCGCGCTGCTCGGGCGTGCCGTGCACCTCCACGACGGGGAGGGCGATGCGCACGGAGGGGTGGAAGCGCTGCACGGGCTTGCCGTCCACCGCGTCGTAGGTGGTGCGCAGGGCTTCGTGCCGCTGGACGACCTCCTGGACGGCGCGCTCCAGGATGGCGGCGTCGGCGGGACCCTCCAGGCGCAGGACGAAGGGGATCGCGTAGGCGGACAGGCCGGGCAGGTACTGCTCCAGGCGCCAGACGCGCTCCTGGACGAAGGAGAGGGGCAGGGGGCCGGTGCGCGGGCGGGGCACGAGTGGCAGCTCGTGCGTGGGCTCCGCGACGGGCGCGTGACGGAGCAGGGGCTCGATGCGCGAGGTGAGGCCCGCGACGGTGGGCGCTTCGAAGAGCGCGGTCAGGGGCACCTGGACGTGGAAGGTGTCGCGGAGCTGGTTGAGGAGCTGCGCGGCCATGAGCGAGTTGCCGCCCAACTCCAGGAAGTTGTCGTCGCGGCCAACGAAGTCCAGGCCCAGCCGCTCGCGCCAGAGCGTGGCGATCCGGATCTCGACGTCACCGCGAGGCGCGTCCTCGCGACCCATGGGCACGGGGCCGGCGACAGGCGCGGGCAGGTGAGGCGACAGCCGCTCCTTGGTGGTGCTAGGCAGCGCGGCGGGCGCATGGCCCGTATGCGTGTGAGGCAATGCGGACGGCGAAGCAGCGTGCTCCGTCAGGGCGTGAGGCGATGCGGACGGCGCGGCAGCGCGTCCCGTTGCAGCCTGGGGCGATGTGGACAGGTGCGTGGCCGCGGGCAATCCACCCGCAGGCGGTGCGCCCACGGTCGGATGCCCCGGAGACTCCACCGCCGACGGTGCTCCGTCCTGCGTGCGAGGCTCTACCCAGCAGCGCTTGCGCAAGAAGGCATAGGTGGGCAGGTGCACGCGGCGGCGCTGCTCGTGCGCATAGAACGCGCCCCAGTCCACCTCCAGCCCCGCCATCCACAGCTCCCCCACGCACTGGAGGAGACCGGACTGCTCCGTCGTCGCGCCGCCCCGTCGCAGCGAAGCGAGCGCCTTCACCCGCTCCTTGTCCTCGCCAAGGCAGGCGCGCATCAGCGGGGTGAGGTCCTGACCGGGCCCCACCTCCAGCAGCACGCTGCACCCCTCCTCCAGCAGCGCGCCCACCGCGTCGGTGAAGCGCACCGGCTGACGCATCTGCGTGGCCCAGTACCCGGGAGACGTCAGCTCGCCGGGCCGCACCAGCGCGCCCGTGAGGCTGGAGACGTAGCGCACGGAGGGCTCATGGCGCTGGAGCGTGGCCACCACGTCCGCCAGCTCCCTCATGAGGGGCTCCACGTCGGAGGAGTGAAAGGCATGGGGCGAAGGCATGCGCACCGCGCCGGCCTTGCGCTGCTGCAAGAGGGACTGGAAGCGCTCCACCTCGTCCACGGGACCGGAGACGACGCAGCGGTCCGGAGCATTGAGCGCCGCGAGCGTCAGTCGCCCGGACAGCAGCGGCTGGACGTCGGACGCCGGCAGCGCCACGCCGAGCATCGCGCCCGGAGGCAGCCGGTGCATCAGCTCCCCCCGTGCCACGGCCAGCCGCAGGGCATCCGGCAGGGAGAGGACGCCCGCGACACACGCGGCGGCGTATTCGCCGAAGCTGTGGCCCAGCACCGCGTGGGGGATGATGCCCCAGTCCTGCCACAACCGGGCCAGCGCCACCTGCACCGTGAAGAGCGCGGGCAGGGCCACGCGGGTGTCCGCGAGCAGCGGGGCCCCGTCCGTCTCCGCATCCGGATGCAGCAGGGCCTCCACCCGCGCGCGCAGGGGCGCGTCCAACAGCGCGAGGCACGCGTCCATGTGGACGCGGAACGCAGGCACGGATCCGGACAGCTCCCGCCCCATGCCCAGCTGCTGGCTGCCCTGTCCGGAGAAGACGAAGGCCACCCGCTTGCGGCGGGCTCCCTCCACGTCCTTCAGTCGCACTGGCGTGGCCGGCTTGCGAAGCTGCCTCGCCAGGTCCGCCGCGTCGCGCGCCACCACCGTGCGCCGGTACTCGAAGGCCCGTCGTCCAACGGCCTGCGTGTACGCCACGTCCGCGAGCGCCGACTCCGCGCCCGACACGGAGAGCGGGTCCGCCAACGCCTCCACGGCTCCCGGAGCGCGGGCGGACAGCACGTGCAGCGCGAGCTGCTTCGCCACCGTCTCCAACGTTTCGGGCGAGCGCGCCGTCAGCACCTGCTGGGCCAGCTTCAATGCCGCCGCTTCCATCGCCTCCGGCGACCGGGCCGCGAGCACGAACGTGGCGAGCCGCTGCGCCGCCGCCTCCAGGGCCTCGGGTGAGCGCGCCGACAGCACGAAGACCTGGTGCGAGCGCGACGTGGGGCCGCTGGACGCCGCTGGCGCTTCCTCCAGCACCGCATGCGCGTTGGTGCCGCCCACGCCGAAGGAGCTGACCGCGGCGCGCCTGGGCGTCCCACCCCGGGGCCAGGGCCGCAGGTGGGTGTTGACGAAGAACGGTCCCGCGTCGAAGTCGATTTGCGGGTTCGGCTGTTCAAAGTGGAGGCTGGGGGGAATCTCTCCTTCCCGCAGCGACAGCGCGACCTTGATGAGGCCCGCGAGCCCCGCCACGGTGTCCAGGTGGCCCACGTTCGTCTTCAGCGACGCGAGCGGAATGGTGCCCCGGTGCTCCGGCCCCAGGCCGTAGGCGCGCTGGAGCGCCGCGACCTCGATGGGGTCCCCGAGCGGCGTCGCCGTCCCGTGGGCTTCCACGTACCCGATGTCCCGGGGTGCCACGCCGGAGCGGTTCAGCGCCTGCGTGATGACGGCCGCCTGCCCCTGCACGCTCGGCGCGGTGAAGCCGGACTTGTTGCGCCCGTCGTTGTTGACGGCGGTGGCGCGGATGACGGCGTGGATGGCGTCGCCGTCGCGCACGGCATCCTCCAACCGCTTGAGCACCACCGCGGCCACGCCGCTGCCGGAGACGGTGCCCTGGCCCTTCGCATCGAAGGCGCGGCAGTGACCGTCCGGGGAGTAGATCATCCCCTCCTGGTGCACGTAGCCGGTGCGCTGCGGAACGGACAGCCGCGTCGCGCCCGCGAGCGCCACGTCCGACAGGCCCGTCAGCAGGTTCTGACAGGCGACGTGCACGGCCACGAGCCCCGTGGAGCACGCGGTGTACACGAGCATGCTCTCGCCAGTGAGCCCCAGCTTGTACGACACCTTCGTCGGCAGGCTCTGGTACGTCGCGGTGCCGAACAGCTCGAAGAAGGCCGCCGAGTCCAACGGCAGGTGCTGCTGGACCTCGCTCGCGTAGCCGGACTCGTTCGCCCCCGCGAACAGGGAGATGACGCCCGGGAAGCGAGCCGGGTCGACGCCCGCGTCCTCCAGCGCGGCCCACGCGCACTGGAGGAACAACCGCTGCTGCGGGTCGGTCCACTGCGCCTCGCGCAGCGACATGTCGAAGAAGGCGGGATCGAACTCGTCGATGTCCGCGAGCACGCCCTGCGCGGGCACGAAGCCCGGGTGCTGCCACAGCTCCACCCCCGGTGGCAGGCCGGGCTGGTGCTCCAGCTCCTCGGGCTGGAAGCGGGAGATGGACTCCACGCCCTCGCGCAGGTTCTTCCAGAACTCCTCCACCGACGCCGCCCCGGGGAAGCGCCCGGACATGCCGATGATGGCGATGGCTCCCGACGGCAGCGTGGGCGCTGGGGCCTTCTCCGGCGTTCGTGCTGACGCATCCGGGGAGGTTCCTGTCACGGGCGTTGCTGCGCTCAAGGAAGCTCCAGACGCGGACGTCGTCTCCATGGGTGCCGCACCGGCCTTCGCGCCCTCCCGTTCCAGGCGTTCGGCGAGCGCATGGACGGTGGGGTGTTCAAACAGCCAGACCACGGGCACGTCGCGCTGGAGTGCTTCGCGCAGCCGGTTGGCGACGCGCACGACGGTGAGCGACGTGCCGCCCAGGTCCTCGAAGAAGTGGTCGTGGACGCCGATGCGCTGGGCCCCCAGCTCCCGGGCCCAGACGGACGTCAGCCGGTCCTCCAGCGGGTTTCCGGGCTCCACGAAGCGACCCTTGCGCGCGGTGGAGGCGGCGTCGGGCTCAGGCAGGGCGTGCCGATCCACCTTGCCGTTGGGCGTGAGCGGCAGCGCGGCGACCGTGACGAACGCGGTCGGCACCATGTACTCGGGCAGCCGTTGGCGCAGGTGTTCGCGCAGGGCCTGGACGTCCAGCACCCCGGCGACCGCGGGCACCACGTAGGCCACGAGCCGCTTGTCGCCCGGCACGTCCTCGCGCACGAGCACGGCGGCATCGGCGATGGCGGGGCGCCAGCCCTTGAGCGCGGCCTCGACCTCGGACAGCTCGACGCGGAAGCCGCGCACCTTCACCTGGCCGTCGATGCGGCCCAGGAAGTCCAGGCTCCCGTCCGGGCGCCAGCGCACCAGGTCCCCGCTGCGGTACACGCGCTCACCGGGCGTGGTGCTGAACGGATCCGGCAGGAAGCGCTCCGCCGTGAGGTCCGGGCGGGAGAGGTAGCCCCGCGCGAGCCCGTCACCACCGATGAGCAGCTCGCCGGGCACGCCCACGGGCACGGGCCGGAGCGCCCCGTCCACCACGTACACCCGCGTGTTCGACACGGGAGGACCGATGGGGAGCAGGTCCCCGCGCGCGTCCTCGGGCCGCTCCATGCGCAGGCAGCAGGTGAAGACGGTGGCTTCGGTGGGGCCGTAGCCGTTGACCACGGGCAGGCCCAGCGTCTCCAGCACGCGGCGCGTGTGCGAGGGCGACAGGACATCCCCGCCCACGAAGAGCTGCCGCAGTCCGCGCAGCACCTCCAGCTTCACGTCCACCACCTGCGCGAACAGGCCCGCGGACAGGTACAGCGACGTGACGCCGTGACGGCGCAGGACCTGGCCCAGCAGCTCCAGGTCGGTGGGCGGCTGGGGCGGGAAGACGACGAGCCGCCCTCCGGACAGGAGCGGCCCCCAGATCTCCAGCGTGGACGCGTCGAAGGACAGCGGCGCGAGGAGCAGGAAGGCCTCCTCCGGCGTGAAGCGGGCCCAGGTGGCGCCGTGCAGCAGGCGCAGCACGCCCCGGTGCTCCACGGCGACGCCCTTGGGACGGCCGGTGCTCCCGGAGGTGAAGTCCACGTAGGCGAGGCTTCGCGAGGAGACGTCCACGTCCGGTGCGGTGGTGGGCCGACCCTCCAGGGTCTCTTCCTCCACGAAGACGCACGGCACCGCCTCCGACACCGACAGCGAGGAGCGCAGCGCGCGCGTGGTGACGAGCAGCCGGGGCGGGGCGTCCTCCAGCATGAGGGACAGCCGCCGCGCCGGATACGCGGCATCCAGCGGGACGTAGGCGCCCCCCGCCTTGAGGATGGCCAGCAGCGTGACGATGAGCTCGACGGAGCGCTCCAGGCACACGGCCACGAGCGCATCCGGGCCCACGCCGTGCGAGCGCAGCAGGTGTCCCAGCGCATTCGCGCGCGCATCGAGCTGGGCGTACGTCAGGCGCGCGTCGCCGAACTCCAGCGCGGTGGCCTCCGGACGCAGCGCGACCTGCCGCGCGAAGCACGCGGCGAGGTTCGACTCGCGCGGGAAGTCCCCGGCGGTGGCGTTCCACGTCGTGAGCACCTGCTGGCGCTCTCCGGGCGTGATCCACTCCAGGTGGGCCATCGGCACGTCCGGGGCGGCGACGACCGCGTCCAGCAACGTGCGCAGGTGTCCCAGCAGCCGCTCCACCGTGGAGCGCTCGAAGAGGTCGGTGCTGTATTCGAGGACGCCGCGGAGGCCGTCCGGCGCCTCGTGCAGCAAGAGGCCCAGGTCGAAGCGCGCCGTGGCGTTGTCCACCGGCACCGGGCGCAGCGTGAGCCCGGGCGCCTTCAGCTCCCCGGTGGGGGCGTTCTGGAGCGCGAAGACGGCCTGCACCAGGGGGTTGCGGCTCAAGTCGCGAGCCACCTGGAGCTCCTCCACCAGCTTCTCGAACGGCAGGCCCTGGTGCTCGAACGCGGAGAGCGTCGAGGCCCGGACCTGGGTGAGCAGCGTCCGGAACGTGTCCCCCGGACGCACGCGCCCGCGCAGCACCAGCGTGTTCACGAAGAAGCCGACCAGCCCCTCCAGCTCCTCCCGGTCGCGGCCCGCGATGGGCGAGCCCACCAGCAGCTCCTCCTGCCGTGAGTAGCGCGACAGCAACACCTGCCACACGGCGAGCAGCGCCATGTAGGGCGTCACGCCTTCCTGCCGGCCCATCGCCAGCAGCCGCTCCACCGACTCCGAAGGCAGGTGCACGGCAAGGAGCGCCCCGCTCGTGGACTGGAGCGCGGGGCGGGCCTTGTCGGTGGGCAGCTCCAACACCCTGGGTGCTCCGGCGAGGTGCTGCTTCCACCACGCCACCTGCTGTCGCAGCACCTCGCCCTGGAGCCAGGAGCGCTGCCACACGGCGAAGTCGGCGTACTGCACCGGCAGCGCGGGAAGCTCCGGCGTCCGGCCCGAGCAGAAGGCCTCGTAGCCCGTCGCCACCTCCCGCACCAACACGCCCAGCGACCAGCCGTCGGAGACGATGTGGTGCATGCACAGGAGCAACAGGTGCGCCTCCGTCTCCACGCGCAGCAGGCGCGTGCGCAGGAGCGGCCCCCGGCCCAGGTCGAACGGACGCGAGGCCTCTTCCACGCAGAGCCGCTGGGCCTCCTCCTCACGCGCCCCGACATCCACGGGCGACAGGTCGGTGACGGGCAGCTCCCACCGGGCGGCCGGGTGCACCGTCTGGACGGGCTGCCCGTCCTTCATCGCGAAGGTGGAGCGGAGGGCCTCATGGCGGGCGACGACGTGCTCCAGGGCCCGCCTCAGGGCCTCGGCGTCCAACGCGCCTTCCAGGCGCAGCGCCGAGGTGACGTTGTAGTGACTGCCTCCCGGGCGCAGCTGCTCCACCACCCACAGCCGCTGCTGCGCGAAGGACAGCGGCAGGTCCCGCTCCCGTGACGTGGGAACGAGAGCGGGGAGGCTCGGGCTGGTGGCGCGTGAGAGCAGCGCCGCCTCCACCGTGTCCGTGAGCCGCGCGACGGTGGGCGCGTCGAAGAGCGCGCGCAGGGGCAGCTCCACCCCGAACGAGGACCGCAGCCGGGAGATGAGCTGCGTGGCCAGCAGCGAGTGACCTCCGATGACGAAGAAGTCGTCGTGCAAGCCGACCCGCTCCAGCCGGAGCAGCTCCTGGAACAACGTGGCGATGCGCTTCTGGAAGAACGACAGGTGCTCCGGCGCATGGGAGCCGGAGACAACCGCGCGCGCGTCCGGCGGGGGCAGCGCCTTGCGGTCCACCTTGCCCACGGGCGTGAGCGGCAGTGAGTCCAGCGACACGAACGCGGAGGGCACCAGGGGCGCGGGCAGTCGTTCGGCGACGAAGGCGCGCAGCACCGCCGCCTCCACCGGGGCGCCGGGCACGTACCAGGCCACCAGCCGCGGATCTTCCGAGCCGTCGTCCACCAGCCCCGCCACCGCGGCCTTCACCGACGGGTGCTGGCGGAGGAGGGCCTCCACCTCGCTCAACTCGATGCGGAAGCCGCGCAGCTTCACCTGCGTGTCGATGCGGCCCAGGAAGTCCAGCGTGCCGTCCGGCCGCCAGCGGGCCCTGTCGCCGGTGCGGTAGAGCCGGGCCCCGGGCACGTCGCCAAAGGGCGAGGGCACGAAGCGCTCGGCGGTCAGCGCGGGGCGTCCCAGGTAGCCGCGTGCGAGGCCGTCACCGCCCAGGTACAGCTCTCCCGGGACGCCCACCGGGACGGGCTGGCCCCGGGCATCCAGCACGTACGCCTGGACCCGCGTCATCGGCCGGCCGATGGACACGGACGTGGCGTGCGCTGGCAGGTCCACGATGTCGTGCGTGGTGACGCCGACGGTCGCCTCCGTGGGGCCATACAGGTTCACCAGTCGCCCCGGAGGCCCGGCGCGCAGCACGGCGCGCGCGGCATCCGCGTTCGCGGCCTCGCCAGCGAAGAGCACCACGCGCATCGTGGCGAAGGCGTCCGGGACCTCGCGGGCCACCGTGTGGAACAGGGCCGTGGCGAACAGGGCCGTGGTGGCGCCCACCTCGCGCAGGGTCCGCGCCAGCTCCGTGGGCGCCAGCGTCACCTCGCGCGGCAGGATGACCAGCCGCGCGCCGTTGAGCAGCGCGCCCCACACCTCGAAGGTGGCGAGGTCGAACGACGGCGTGCCGGCCTGCACCATGCAGTCGTCCGGCGTCAGCCGCGCGAAGTCCGTATCCCGCACCAGGTGCGCGATGGAGTGATGCGTGATGCCCACGCCCTTGGGCACGCCGGTGGAGCCCGACGTGTAGAGCACGTACGCCAGCTGCTCCGGAGCCACGACGACGCCCTCGGGCCCGGTGCGCGACTGGCGGTCGAGCACCGCCGCGTCGGCGTCCAGGCACACCGTGGGCAGGGCATGCGCGGGGAGCGCACCCAGGAGCGCCTGCTGCGCCACCACCGCGGACACGCCGGAGTCCTCGAACATGAACGCGAGCCGGGGACGCGGGTACGCCGGATCCATGGGCACGTAGCAACCACCGGCCTTGAGGATGCCGAGCATCCCCACCACCAGCTCCAGGCCCCGCTCCACGCACAGCGCGACGCGGGCCTCCGGCCTCAATCCCGACGCCAGCAGGTGACGCGCGAGCTGGTTGGCGCGGGCCTCCAGCGCCGCGTACGTGAGCGACTGTCCGCCGGACTGCACCACCACGGCGTCGGGAGCGCGCTGGACCTGGGCCGCGAACAGCGCCGGGACGGACCGGGGCGCGAGCGGACGGTGCGTCGCGTTCCAGTCCACCAGCACGCGCTGTCGTTCGGCGCCCTGCAGCAGGGAGTGCCACGACACCGGGACGTCCGGCCGGGCGGTGAGCGCCCCGAGCAACACCTGGAAGTGCGTCACCATGCGGGCGACGGTGGTGGGCTCGAAGAGGTCGGTGGCGAAGTTGAGGTCGCCGTTGAAGGCGCCGTCCTGCTCCTGGAGGCTGAAGTCCAGGTCGAACTTCGCGGTGGTGATCTGCCCGCCGCGCAGCTCCAGCCGCAGACCGGGAAGGTCCAGCGTGCCCGGCGGGGCGTTCTGGAGCGTGAAGGCCACCTGGAACACCGGCGACCGGCTGGGGTCCCGGCCGGCTTGCAGGCCCTCCACCAGCTTTTCGAACGGGAGGTCCTGGTGCGCGTACGCCGCGAGCGTCGTCGCCTTCACCTGGGCCAGCAGCGTCCGGAACGAAGCGCCCGGGTCGATGCGGGCCCGCAACACCAGCGTGTTCACGAAGAAGCCGATGAGGCCCTCCGTCTCCGCCCGGTTGCGGTTGGCGATGGCGGAGCCCACGAGGACGTCGTCCTGGCCCGCGTACCGGGACAGCAGCAACTGGAGGCCCGCGAGCAGCACCATGAAGGGCGTGGCGCCTTCGCGGGATGCCAGCGCCTTCACGGACGCGGACAGCGCCGGTGACAGCGCCACGGGAAGGGACGCGCCCTGGAACGACGGGGTGAGGGGCCGGGGCTTGTCGGTGGAAAGGTCCAGTGACGTGGGCGCCTCCGCGAGCTGTCCCTGCCACCAGTCCAGCTCCGCCTGGAGCACGTCCCCCTGCAACCACTGGCGCTGCCAGAGCGCGAAGTCGGCGTACTGGACGGGCAGGGCGGGAAGGCCGTCCGGCTGACCGGATGCGAAGGCGCGGTACAGCGAGCCCAGCTCCCGAGCGAAGACGCCAATGGACCATCCATCGGACACGATGTGGTGCAGCGTGAGCAGCAGCCAGTGGCGCCGTGGCTCCAGCCGCAGCAACACGGCGCGCACGAGCGGACCCTGGCCCAGGTCGAAGGGCCTCGCGGCCTCCACCGCCGCCTGCCGCCCGGCCTCGGCTTCGCGCCGGTCCTCCGCGACGGACGCCAGGTCGATGGTGCGCAGCGAGAGCGTCCCGCCCTCGTGGATCCGCTGGAGCGGTGAGCCCCCTTCGGATGCGAACGTGGTGCGCAGCGCTTCGTGACGTCGCACCAGGGCCTGGAGTGCCTGCTCCAGCGCGGCGGCGTCCAGCGTGCCATCGAGCACCAGGATGCCGGGCACGTTGTAGAACGCGCTGCCGGGCTGGAGCTGATCCAGGAACCACAGGCGCTGCTGCGCGAAGGACAGCGGCACGGGCCCTGTGCGCGGCATGGGCACGAGCGGCGGAAGCCCCGGACGTGAGGCCTCCTGCCCACGCAGCGCCGCGACGCGCACGGCGAGCCGCCCCACCGTGGGCGCGGCGAAGAGGTCCCCCAGCGGCAGCTCCACCCCGAGCGTCGAGCGCAGTCGCGACACCACCTGCGTGGCGAGCAGCGAGTGTCCACCCAGGTCGAAGAAGTCATCGTGGACGCCCACGCGCTCCACGTGCAGCACTTCACCAAAGAGGCCGGCGAGCTGCTCCTCCAGCGCATCGCGCGGAGCGACGAAAGCGTCGGTGGACACCGGGACTTCGGGGGCGGGCAGGGCCGAACGGTCCAGCTTGCCGTGGGCATTGAGGGGCAGGGCCGCCAGCACCACGCAGGCGCTCGGGATCAGGTGGTCGGGCAGCTGCTGCTGGAGGGCGGAGCGCAGGGCCTGTCCCTCCAGGGCTTCCCCGACGACGTAGGCCACGAGCCGCTTGTCCCCGACGACGTCCTCGCGCACCACGGCCACGGCTTCGCGCACACCCGGCAGCGCGCGCAGGGCCGCTTCGACTTCGCCCGGCTCGATGCGGAAGCCGCGCAGCTTCACCTGGAAGTCGGTGCGCCCCAGGAACTCCAGCGTGCCGTCCGGTCGCCAGCGGGCCCTGTCGCCGGTGCGGTAGAGGCGCGCTCCGGGCGTGGCGCTGAAGGGATGCGGGAGGAAGCGCTCGGCGGTGAGCGCGGGCTGGCGCAGGTAGCCCCACGCCAGACCTTCGCCGCCGACGTACAGCTCCCCCGGCATCCCGGGAGGCACCGGACTGTAAGCCGAGTCCAGCACGTACACGGTGGAGTGGGGCAGCGGCCGACCGATGGGGACCGTGGTCCCCACCGCGTCCCTCGCGTGCATCGCGTGGGTAGCGGAGAAGGTGGTGTTCTCGGTGGGCCCGTAGCCGTTGACGAGCACCGCGTCCGCGCCCATCCGCGCCAGGTGCTCCCGCACGCGGGACGGGGGCAGCACGTCGCCGCCCGCCAGCAACTGGGGTACGGCGGCGAGGGCCTCCGGGTGGTGCACCGACATCTGTTCAAACAGCGCGGCGGTCAGCCACAGCGTGGTGATGCGGTGGTGGCCCACGGTGTCGGCGATGCGCGCGAGGGACAGCTCCCCAGGAGGCGCGAGCACCAGCCGAGCGCCGTTGAGCAGCGCGCCCCAGATTTCGAGCGTGGAGGCATCGAAGGCGGCCGGCGCGAGCTGGAGGACGACCTCCGTGGGACCGAAGCGCAGGAAGTCGTTGTCCATCACCAGCCGCAGCACCGCGCGGTGCGGAACGCAGACGCCCTTCGGCAGGCCGGTGGAGCCGGAGGTGAAGAGGACGTAGGCGAGGCTGTCTCCCGTCACTTGCGAGGAGGGCGCCGTCTCCGGCTGCGAAGTCAGCAGCGACGCCTCCGCGTCCAGCAACACCAGCGGCGTCAGCAGGGCGGGCAGCTCGTCCGCGAGCGACTCCAGGGTGATGATCAGCGCCGCCCCGGACTGCTCCAGCAGCAGGGACCACCGCTCGGGCGGGGCGCTCAGCTCGACGGGCACGTAGGCGGCGCCGGCCTTGAGCACCGCCAGCAACGAGATGATGAGCTCCGGCGAGCGGGGGAGGAGCACCGCGACGCGGCTGCCTTCGCCAATGCCCGAAGCGCGCAGGTGGTGCGCGAGCTGGTTCGCGCGCGCGTCGAGCCGCGCGTAGGTGAGGTCTCCCGCGTCGGAGACCAGCGCCAGGGCCTCTGGCGCCCGCGCGACCTGTTCTGCGAAGCGCGCGGGCAGGGACTGTCGCGAGAAGTCCCGGACGGACGAGGCTCCGCTCCAATCCTCCAGCACCCTCCGCCGGTCCTCACCCGTCAGCAGCGACAGCCCTCGCATCGGCGCGTCGAGCTGTCCGGGGAGCGCTTCGAGCAGCGTGGCGTAGTCGCGCAGCAACCCCCGGAGGAAGTCCGCGTCGAAGAGGTCGGTGTTGTAGTGGAGGCTGCCGGTGAAGCCGTCCTGCGACTCCTCCAGGATGAGGCTGAAGTCGTACTTCGACGACGTGAGGGTGGGGGGCACTTCGCGCAGCGTGAGCCCCGGTGCCCGCCACTCCGCCGTGGGCGCGTTCTGGAGCGTGAGGGTGACCTGGAAGAAGGGCGTGTGGCGGGTGTCGCGCGCGGGCTGGAGTTCCTCCACCAGCTTCTCGAAGGGGAGGTCCTGGTGTTCGAAGGCGCCTAGCGTGGTGGCCCTCACCTGGGCCAGCAGCGTGCGGAACGAAGCGCCCGGGTCGATGCGGGCCCGCAGCACCAGCGTGTTCACGAAGAAGCCGATGAGGCCCTCCGTCTCCGCCCGCGTGCGTCCCGCGACCGGCGCGCCCACGCTGACGTCGTCCTGGCCCGCGTACCGGGACAGCAGGAGCTGATACGCGGCCAGCAGCACCATGAAGGGCGTGGCGCCTTCACGCTTCGCCACGTCCTTCACCGCGTCCGCCAGCGTTCGTGGCAGCCGCACCGCGAGCTGTTCGCCAGAGAAGGTCTGCACGGCCGGACGCGGTCGGTCGGTGGGGAGCGTCAGCAGCGGCGGAGCGCCGGCCAGCTGCTCCCGCCACCAGGAGAGCTGGGGCGCGAGCACGTCCCCCTGCATCCGCTGCCGCTGCCACGCCGCGAAGTCGGCGTACTGGATGGGCAGGGCTGGCAGCGCGGGCGCCTGGCCGGACGCGAACGCGGTGTAGAGGGCGACCAGCTCCCGCACGAGGATTCCCGTGGACCACCCGTCGGACGCGATGTGGTGGGTGAGGACGAGCAGGACGTGCCGCTTCTCCTCCAGCCGCACCAGCACCGCGCGGAAGAGGGGTCCCCGGGCCAGGTCGAAGGGCCGCCGCGCGTGCTCCGCGATGACCTCCCGCAGCCGGGCCTCGCGCGTCTCGGGGGGCAGCACACCCAGATCGACCTCGTCGAAGGGGCACGCTGTCTCGGAGGCGATGCGCTGGATCGGCCCCTGAGGCCCGGCGGCGAACGTGGTGCGCAGCACCTCATGGCGCTGGACCAGGGCATCCAGGGCCTGTTGGAGGGCCCGCGGCTGGAGCGCTCCTTCGAGCAGCACGGCGCCGGGCAGGTTGTAGGCGACGGAGCCGGGCTGAAGCTGCTCCAGGAACCACAGGCGCTGCTGCGCGAAGGACAGCGGCAGGGCTTCGTCGCGGGATGCGGGCCGCAGGGGCGGAGCCTGGGGCCCGGTGGCGCGTCCCCGGGCCTCATCGACCACACCGGCGAGGGCCGCGAGCGTGGGGGCCTTGAAGACGGCGCGCAGCGGCAGCTCGAAATGGAAGGCCGCGCGGAGCCGCGAGAGGAGCCGCGTGGCCAGCAGGGAGTGCCCTCCCAGGGCGAAGAAGTCGTCGTGCGCTCCCACGCGTTCGACGCGAAGCAGCTCCGTCCAGAGCGACGCCAGCCGCTCCTCGGTGGGCGTGCGCGGGGCGACATACGCAGGCGCCACGGCAGTGGTGGTGTCAGGGGCCGGCAGGGCCTTGCGGTCGACCTTGCCGCTGGCGGTGAGGGGCAGGGCCTCCAGCGGGACGAACGTCGCGGGCACCATGTACTCGGGGAGCCTGTCCTCCAGGAACGCCCGGAGGGCTTCGGTCCCGGCCGGGGATGCGTCCGCCCGATGGACGAGGTACGCCACCAGCCGCGTGTCGCTGGCGGTGGTGCCCGCGCGCGCGACCACCACCGCCTGCCGCACGTCGGGGTGTTGCTCCAGGGCGGCTTCAATCTCTCCCAGCTCGATGCGCAGTCCGCGCACCTTCACCTGGAAGTCGGTGCGGCCCAGGTACTCGATGGCGCCATCGGGCAACCAGCGGGCCACGTCCCCGGTGCGGTACAGCCGCGCTCCAGGCGTGTCGTCGTAGGCGTCCGGGATGAAGCGCTCCGCGGTCAGCTCCGGCCGGCCCAGATACCCGCGCCCCACCTGCACGCCACCGATGAACAGCTCGCCCGGCACGCCCTGGGGCACCGGCCGCAGCGCCGCGTCCAGCAGCCGGATCCGCGTGTTCGCCACCGGGCGGCCGATGGGCACCGAGCGCCCCAGCGCGCCGCGCACGCACTCATGCGCGGTGACCTCCACCGCGGCCTCGGTGGGGCCGTAGAGGTTGTGCAGCCGGATGGTGGGCAGCCGCTCCAGACACCGCTCGGCCAGCTCCAGCGGGAGGGCTTCTCCGCTGCACACCACCCGGCGCAGCGACGCGCAGCGCTCCAGGCCGGGCTCCTCCAGGAACACCTGGAGCATGGACGGCACGAAGTGCGTGGTGGTGATGCGCTCCCGGGCGATGAGGTCCGCCAGATACCCCGGCTCCTGATGGCCCCCGGGCCGCGCCACCACCAGCCGCGCCCCCGTAATCAGCGGCCAGAAGAACTCCCAGACGGACACGTCGAAGCTGAAGGGCGTCTTCTGCAACACCGCGTCGTCGGGCGACAGCGGATGCGCGCCCTGCATCCACAGCAGTCGGTTGACGATGCCGGGATGCGCGTTCATCGCGCCCTTCGGACGCCCCGTGCTGCCCGACGTGAAGATGACGTAGGCCAGGGCCTCCTCGAAGGACACCGGCGGCGGCGTCACGGTGGGCTGGCGCTCCACCTCTTCCCATTGCGTGTCCAGGCGGACCACCGGCCCGTCGTGGACGGGCAATCGCGCGACCAGCCGCTCCTGCACCAGGAACACGGCGGGCCGCGCGTCCTCGGCCATCCACGCCAGGCGCTGCTCCGGGAACGATGGGTCGAACGGCACATAGGCGCCCCCGGCCTTCAGCGTGGCGAGCAACGCCACCACCAGCTCCAGCGAACGCTCCAGGAGCAGCCCGACGCGGACCTCCGGCCCGACACCGCGCTCCCGCAGGTGCCATGCGAGCTGGTTGGCGCGCGCATCGAGCTGCGCGTACGTCAGGGACGAGCCCTCGAAGGTGACGGCCACGGCGTCGGGCGTGCGCGCCACCTGGGCCTCCACCCACTGGTGCAGCAGCACCCCGCGCGGACGCGCCTCGGAGGGCCCGCTCCACGCATGCAGCACCCGCTGGCGCTCCGCCGCGTCCAGCAGGGACAGCTCCGACAGGCGCGCGTCGGGCCGGGAGACGGCGTCCTCCAGCAAGGTGCGCAGGTGGCCCAACAGCCGCGCCACCGTGGCCTCGTCGAAGAGCGCGGTGCGGTACTCGGCGGTGAGGCCCAACCCCTCCGGCTGTTCGAGCGCGAAGAGGGTGAGCTCGAACTGCGCGAAGCCCTGGGCGACGGACCGGGCCTCCAGCGAGAGCCCGGGCAGCCGGAGGGGAGGGCGGGGCGTGTTCTGCAACACGAACATCACCTGGAAGAACGGCGAGACGTCCAGGTGACGCGGAGGCTGGAGCACCTCCACCAGCTTCTCGAAGGGCACGTCCTGATGGGCGAAGGCCCCCAACGCGGAGGACTTCACGCGCGTGACGAACTCGCGGAAGGAGGGGGCGCCCTCCTGCGACGTGCGAAGCGCCAGCGTGTTGACGAACAGGCCGATGAGCGACTCCAGCTCCGCGCGCGAACGTCCGGCGATGGGCGTGCCGACCGTGAGGTCCTCCTGCCCGGAGTAGCGCCGCAGCAGCACCTTGAAGCCCGCGAGCAGGACGGTGAACAGCGTGGTGCCCTCCTGTCCCGCGAGCGCCGTGAGCCGCTGGAGGAGCCGCGGGGGCAGCACCGCCGACACGGTCGCGCCCCGGGGATCCACCTGCGCGCCGCGGGGGCGGTCGGTGGGCAACGACAGGACGGCCCGGGCATCCAGGTGCGTCCGCCACCAGTCGAGCTGGGACCGCAAGGCGTCGTCCCCCAGCGACTCGCGCTGCCACGCGGAGAAGCCCGCGTACTGCAATGGAAGCGCGGGCAGCGTCACGGGGACGCCCGACGTCAGCGCCGCGTAGGCCGCCCCCAGCTCCTGCACCAGCACGCCCAGGGACCAGGCGTCGGCGACGGTGTGGTGCAGCTTGAGCATCAGCAGGTGCTCGGTGTCGGAGAGGGCGAAGAGCAGGGCCTCCAGCAAGGGGCCCTGCTCCAGGTCGAAGGGCGCCCGGGCCTCTTCATCCAGGCGCCGCCACGCCGCGTCCTCGTCCGCCACGCGCACGACGGGCAGCGGCACGACGAGCGTGGGAGCGATGCGCTGCCAGGGGCGCCCATCCTGTTCGACGAAGGTGGTGCGCAGCACGTCGTGGCGACGCACGACCTCCTGGAGGCTGCCCTCCAGCGCCGCCACGTCGAGTCGCCCCGACAGGCGCACGGAGTACACCAGCCCGAGCCCCGCCTGTCCTGGCGCCAGCCGCTCCTGGACCCACATGCGCTCCTGCCCGAACGACGCCGGGACGCGGCGCGTGTCGCGGAGCTTCTCGCGCAACAGCTCCGCCAGCCGCGCGCGCTTCTGCTCAGGGGTGGGGGCCATGGGGTACGACTCCTTGGGGGGCATCGCGGGGCGCCAGGAAACAGTGATGCGTCATGTTTCAGGGCTGCGAGGCCGCGGATACTAGAAGCGCCTGCGACACACCGGCAGCGATTTACTTCCCGGCCTGGTCGTCAACCCGCCTCGGATCCGCGGCGCCGTGGACGCCCAGGGAATTCAGTCTCACGCACGGTGTTGCGCACGCGCCTCCAGCGGTCTTTCACCGTGTTTGTGGAACACTGCGTGCCTCCGATGCCCGAGCCGTCCACCCCCACGCTTCGTGATGCGACGTCCGATGACGCCGCCCTGCTGACGGTCCTGTTGCGCCAGGCGTTCGAGGAGTACCGGGGGCGGTTGGATCCGCCCTCCAGCGCGCACGACAAGACGGAAGCCGTGGTGACGCGGGAGCTGCGCGACGGTGGGGCCTTCGTGGTGGAGCTGGACGGAGCCGCGCGAGGCTGCGTGTTCTTCCATCCGAAGGAGGACCACGTCTATCTGGACCGGCTCGCGGTGCTGCCGGCCTTCCGGGGCCGGGCGCTGTCGCTCCAGCTCATGCAGGCGGTGGAGGCCCGGGCGCGCGAGCTGGGGCACGCGCGCGTGCGCCTGTCGGTCCGGCTCGCGCTGACGTCGCACCACGCGTGGTACGGGCGTCAGGGCTACGCCTTCCATGCCCACGGCACGCACGCGGGCTACACGTCACCCACGTTCCTGGTGCTGGAGAAGGTGCTCTGAAGCAGCTACCTGCTGCACGCTGCGCTCGCCGCCATCGAGACTCCCGGCACCGTCACGCTCCCGTCCAGCTCCGACTGACACCACCGCGCCCATCGAAGCCGGGCGGGGGCTCATCCACGCCCCGTCCAGATGGGGCGCGGCGAGCTGTTACCCATGGGCCTCCCTGGTGGTCTCCGCATTCCTGTAGTTGAGTCAGTCCATGCGAAAACTCCTCCTCCTCTGCTTGCCGCTGTTCGCCTGTGTGACGACGAAGTCCGTCCCGGTCCCGGCTTCTGCCGACTCCAGCGCGTTGCATCAGGTGAAGCGGGTGAAGGTGGCCGAGGGGGTCGAGCTCGAACTGCTCGACTTCGGAGGCCAGGGACCCGCGCTCGTCTTCCTGGCGGGCCTGGGCAACACGGGCCACGTGTTCGACACCTTCGCGCCGGAGTTCACCGCGGCCCATCACGTCTACGCCGTCACCCGCCGGGGGTTTGGCTCGTCGAACTGGCCCGAGCAGGGCTACGACACCGCCACCCTGGGCGAGGACGTCGTCCGGGTGCTGGAGGGGCTGGGAATCGCGAAGGCGTCATTCGTGGGCCACTCCGCCGCCGGGCCAGAGCTCACCTGGGTGGCAACCCATCACCCGGAGCGCGTGGAGAAGGTGGTCTACCTGGACGTGAAGACCAACGGTGACCTGCTGGCGGAGCTCCTTACGGTCCTGCCCATGCCTCCTCCGAGCGAGCCCGCTCCCGAGGACGTGGCCTCACGCGCCGCGCTCGCCGCCGCGGTCGCGAGTGACGTCGGAGGAGCGTTCCCCGCGCACGAGATCGACGAGACGAACGAGTTCGATCCGAAGACCGGGCACTACCTGCGCGACCGCAAGTGGCCGCACGCGGAGGAGCAGGTGATGAAGGGTTTCTCGAAGGTGGACTTCGCGGCCGTGACGGCGGCCGTGCTCTTCCTCTACGTGGATCAGCCTCGGTTCGGGCGGCCGGAGGACCTCCCAGGCTTCTCCCAAATGGACCTTCCCGTGCAGGAGAAGTTGAGGAACCTGAGGGCCAGGGCGCTCCAGCGGGACGCCGAAATGCTGAGCGTGATGAGCATGCCGAACTGGAAGGGCATCAAGCTCGAGCACGCGCGGCACTACGTCTGGATCACCAACCATGACGAGGTGCTGCGCGAGATGAAGACCTTCCTCGAGACATTTTGAAAGGGCGGCGAAGGCGCGCTGGATGAGCGCATCTCCTGTTTCCACACTTCGAGCAAGCGAACACGTCCAGCGCTTTCCGTCCTGCGTAGCAGCCTGGCGAGAGTCCAATCGTGGTGTGCGCTCCTTCTTCGGCTCGTCCCTCGTCGCGGCAAAGGACGGGCTCTCTTCCTCCGGCTCCGGCCTCGCCCCTGCTTGGGGGAAATGGCTCGCCTGCGCGGTGATGACCCGGGATGCTACCTGCTGCGCGCCGCCCTTGCCGCCATCGAGAATCCCGGTACCGTCACGCTCCCGGCCAGCTCCGACTGACGCCACCGCGCCGTGCTTCAATGCCCGGCGGGCTCATCCTCGCCCCGCCCAGACGGGGCGCGGCGAGCTGTTACGGCGATGCGGCGGCCTTCGGCGTCACTCTGGAGGGCCGCCTGGATGACGCGCACGGTCTGGCTCGCGCTCAGCGCCGTCACGGGCACCGGGGCACCGTGCAGGATGGCGGCGGCGAGCTGCCGGTAGAAGTGGCCGTAGTCGCCGGGCGCGGTGGTGACGGTGTCTCCCGACGTGAGCAGCCGGCCATGGTTCGCGGAGGGCTCGCTGCCGAAGTCCGGGTGGCCGGGGCGCAGGCCCGCTTCAAGCTGCCCTTCCTGCGGATCCAGACCGTGCTTCACGTAGGCGTCCTGGTCCCCCTGCAACACGAAGCGGGGCCACGGCGCGTGCACCACCGACCCCGAATGCAGCAGCACGCGCAGCGTGCCGTAGCGCAGCACCAGGTGGAACCAGTCGGTGCCCTGCGCGCCGGGCCGCTGCCGGCCGAGGTCCGCGCCCACCGACTCCGGCATGCCGAAGAGCTGCACGGCCTGGTCGACGACGTGCGCGCCCAGGTCCCACAGGGTGCCGCCGCCGGGCACGTCCTGTTCCTTCCAGCGCGCCTTCACCTGGGGACGGAAACGGTCGAAGTGGCTCTCCAGGCTGTAGAGCGTCCCCAGCCGGCCCTGGTTCAGCAGCTGGCGCACGGTGAGGAAGTCGCCGTCCCAGCGGCGGTTGTGGAACACGGTGAGGCACAGGCCGCGCTCCCGCGCGAGCGCGTCCAGCCGGAGCGCTTCGTCCGCGTCCAGCGTGAAGGGCTTCTCCACCACGACGTGCTTGCCCGCGCGCAGGGCCTGCTCGGCGAGCGACGCATGGCTGTCATTGGGCGTGCAGACGACGAGGACGTGGAGGTCGGGGTCCGCCAGCAGCGATTCCACCGTGCCCGTCCGCACGCCCGGCCAGTCACGCGCCACGACGTCCGCGCGACGCGACGCCACCGCGGCCAGCGTGAAGGCCGGCTCCGCGGCCACGAGCGGCCCATGGAAGCGCGAGCCGGACAGGCCATAGCCAAGAAGACCGACGCGCAACACGGAACCCGGAGCGGGAGCAGAGGCCATGCGTGGCACGTTAGCGGGAAAGGGGACCGGCGCGGACGTCCCGTTGTGCGGCTGCGCTGTCTTCCAGTCGACAGTCCTGGGTCAAACACAGAAACACAGCCGTAAACAGGAAAAAACCGCATCTAGAGTCATGTCTTCACTTTGAGGGGGCATTGACACATGAAGACCCAAAAGCATGCATGCATCCGTGGAATGGTCGCCGGACTGCTCGTCACCGCGTTGCTCGGCTGTGGCGACGAGGGCGCTTCTCCTCCCGAAACAGAGACCGCGACCCGGGACACCGCGGAGACCTGCAAGATGATTGATGCAACCGAGCCGGAGGTCGCACGACTTCTTGAGGGCGCGAAGCTGACGCCCCTGGGCCCGGCCACGGTGCGGCATGTGGATGGGCAAAGAGTCTCGACCCTGCGCTTCCAGGCGGAGCCTACGACCCTGTCGCAATCCAGCTCCGGCGAACCGGTGGCCGCGATGGCCGGGGGAACCGGGACGATCACCTGTACCGGGGGATGCACCGGCAAGGGGCGCTGCGGCTCTCCCAATGGCTGCGATGCCGTCTACGGGGGCTGTACAGCCGTCGAGTGCGCGAATGACTGTGTTGGGAGCTGCATGAAGACAACGGTGTATACGCCGTCCGACGCGGGCGTCTCGGACGCCGGCACCGCTGACGCGGGCGCTTCGGACGCGGGCGCTTCGGACTCGGGCGTGGCCGACGCGGGCGCCTCGGACGCGGGGACCGCCGACGCGGGGACCGCCGCGCTGAGGTAGGCGGAGGCCTCCCGCCCCCCAGGCCCCTCCCGGCGCGTTAGAGTCCGCGTCGTCGTCCGCCCCCGGAGGAGGAAGCCCCATGGACACCGTGCCCGTCATCGACGTCCGAGCCCTCGTCGACGCCACGTCGAGCCTCGCGGCGCGCCGTGAAGTCGCCGCGAGGATGGGCGTCGCGTGTCGGCACAACGGGTTCTTCTACGTCGCCGGGCACGGGGTGGACGTGGGGCTCCAGGCGCGGCTGGAGTCCCTGGCGCGGGAGTTCTTCGCGCGGTCGGAGACGGAGAAGCAGGCCGTGCGCATGGCATTGGGGGGCCGGGCCTGGCGCGGCTTCTTCCCGGTGGGAGGTGAGCTCACGTCGGGCCGGCCTGACCGCAAGGAGGGCCTGTACTTCGGCACGGAGCTGTCACCGGAGGATCCGCGAGTCCTCGCCGGCACACCGCTGCACGGCCCGAACCTGTTCCCCCGGGAGCCGGCGGGCCTGGGCGGCGCGGTGCTCGAGTACATGGCGGCGCTGACGTCGCTGGGGCACGCGCTGATGTCTGGCATCGCGCTCAGCCTGGAGTTGGAGGAGGACTTCTTCGCCACGCGGTACATGGCGGACCCCACGGTGCTGTTCCGCATCTTCAACTACCCGCCGGGCCCGGAGGTGGACGGGGAGGGGCTGCCGGTGTGGGGCGTGGGCGAGCACACCGACTACGGCGTGCTCACCATCCTGAAGCAGGACGACGCGGGCGGGCTCCAGGTGAAGTCGCGCCAGGACGGGAAGGTGCGCTGGGTGGACGCGCCGCCGGTGGAGGACGCATTCGTGTGCAACATCGGAGACATGCTCGACCGGATGACCCGGGGCGTGTATCGCTCCACGCCGCACCGGGTGCTCAACCGCGCGGGCCGAGACCGTCTGTCATTGCCGTTCTTCTTCGATCCCGGCTGGACGGCGGAGATCCACGCCATCGAGTCCCCGGTGCTGCGCGAGGGCCGTGGGGACGACCACGCGGAGCGGTGGGACCGTCAGAGCGTGCATGCGTTCCGGGGCACGTATGGGGACTACCTGCTGGGCAAGGTCGGCAAGGTATTCCCGGACCTGCGCGCGGAGGTGTTGTAGGTCCGCGCGCATCGCCCGCCGGTTCAGGGAACCGGAGTCGTCAGTCTCAGAGGATCGACATGGTGTCGGACATGGTGTTGAAGGGCGAGTTGATCGACGTGCTCTGGTAGTAGAACGTCCCGCTCTGGTTTCCAGAGACGTCGTAGTAGCGCATGAAGCCTACGATGGTCTGGCCGGGCGAACAGGGCATGACGAGGTTGCCAAAGCCGTCATCACAGATGCTGTCGTTGGCGTAGTTCATGGAGCCCGACACCACGGAGCCGGCCATCGTGACATAGCGAGACGTGCCGTAGCCAAGCTCGAGCACCGCCACGAGCAACACGTCGCCCCCGTGGTCATAGGCCGTGGTGACCTGCGAGGCCGAGACATTCTCCCAGCCCACGTTGCTGGACCCCACCGCGTACACCTGCACGTAGCTCAGCGCGGGAGCGGGACCGAGCGTCGTCACGCCCCCCGTGGACATGGGCAGCTTGCCCATCTGGAGGGAGCTGACGTCCAGCGTCTGGCCGCGAAGGGTGCTGTCAACGAAACGGCGGGCCGTCTCGGACGGGGCCACCTCGGCCGCGGAGGCGGTCATCGACACAGCAAGAAGAGCACCAGCGAGGAGCTTGCGAATCATGGGAATTCTCCGGTTCATCTTGGTTTTGGACACGCACCGGGCGTGTGTCACGCAACATAGGTGCGCTCTGGGGTGTCCCAAACTTTGTTGACAGGATGATTCACTCCTGGTCCTGGCTGACCTCCTCCGGGTGCGGGGCAACCCAGGGCGGTTGGAAGGGATTGGAACGCAAGACGGGCGATACACGCTGTCCGCGCGTATCGCCCGTGAATGACGACCCGACCCGCTCCGGACTACGCGCCCGCGTACTTGCGGCGGTGCTCGTGAATCTCCGCCAGCCGGAAGGTGCCCGGCTCCGGCGCGATGGCCTCCGGCGCGTCGTACGGCAGGTTCATCAGCCGCTCGTACTCCTCCACCGACACGCGCTCGCGCCTGGCCAGCACCGTGTCCAGGTCCGCGCGCGCCATCCGCTCCGCCGCCTTCTCACCCACCACGCCAGAGTAGAACTCCGCGCAGCAGCCGCTGCCGTAGGACAGCAGGCCGATGCGCTGGTTCGCCAGCGCCGCGCCCTCCGCGTGCAGCTGCCCCGCGAGCGCCAGGTAGAGCGACGCGGTGTAGACGTTGCCCACGCGCGCGTTCAACCCCAGCGACTTCGCCACCTGCGCGTCGTAGCTGGCCTGCGACTTCGCCGCCTCGTCGCGCGCCTCGGGCGTGGCCGGGCTGGAGTCCGCCGCGTCCTCCAGGTCGCACAGCCGCACCTGGGCGTGCGCCTTGCGCGCCATCTTGCAGAAGGGCACGTGGTACAGGATGCGCGAGAGCTGCTCGCTGGGCAGCTTCGAATCCCAGCGCACCAGCCCCTGCTCCATCGCGCGCTGGCGCCAGCCCCGGTAGGCCCCGGCCATCGCGTCCAGGTAGCAGGTGATGGAGTAGTGCCCGTCCACCAGCGCCTCCCGGCGACCCACCGGCCGCCAGAAGTCATACACGTCCGACGTGCACACGCCGTTGAGCCCCACGTCCAGCGCCAGCAGGTCCGGCGTCTCCGACACCAGCAGCGCCACCGCGCCGCCGCCCTGCGTGGGTTCGCCCGCGGTCTTCAGGCCGTAGCGCGCGATGTCCGTGCACACCACCAGCGCCGTGCGGCCCGCGCCCGCGCCGGAGGCGATCCACTCCACCGCCGCCATCAGGCCCGCGGTGCCGCCGTAGCAGGCGTGCTGCGAGTCGAACGTGCGCATGGCGCGCGGCAGCTTCAGCAGGCCGTGCACGTGCGACGCGATGGGCTTCGAGTGGTCCACGCCCGTCTCGGTGCCCACCACCAGCATGCCGATCCTGGAGGTGTCCACGGACTGCTGCTGGATGAGCCGCGCCGCCGCCGTGGCCGCCAGCGACACGGAGTCCTCGCCCGGGTCGTTGACCGCCATCTCCTTCGCGCCCAGGCCCGCGGTGAACTTCGCCGGATCCACGCCGCGCGCCCGCGCCAGGTCCTCGATGTCCACGTACCGCCGGGGCACCGCCACGGCCAGCGCTTCGATTCCAACCCGCTTCTTCATGGGGAGCTCCTCAAGTCCAAAGCCTGCGAATCCGAATGACTCACGCCTCGGGCGGCACCAGCACCAGCCGGCCCGCC
Source organism: Corallococcus sp. BB11-1 (assembly GCF_026626625.1). NCBI lineage: Bacteria > Pseudomonadati > Myxococcota > Myxococcia > Myxococcales > Myxococcaceae > Corallococcus > Corallococcus sp. BB11-1. The sequence continues at coordinate 104,071 of NZ_JAPNJY010000036.1, forward strand.
ACCTCGCGGTTCTCCAGCCGGAAGTGCGCGCGGCCCGCCTCCGCCAGCGCCACCTCCTCCGACACGAAGGGGCGGATCTTCCCGGCCGCCGTCAGCCGCAGCGATTCGTCCAGCTCCTCGCGCGTCGTCGCGTACGCCCCCAGGATCTCCAACTCCTTCACGATGACGAGCCCCGGGTTCAGGTTCACCACCCCCGACTCCAGGTTGCCCACCACCACCACGCGGCCGCCCGGCGCCATCGACTTGAGCGTCTGGTCGAACGTGGCGCTGCCGACGATCTCCACCGCCACGTCCACGCCGTTGCCGGACGTGCGCCTGCGCGCCTCCGAGCCGAAGTCCAGCCCGCGCGACACGATGACCTCGTCCGCGCCCGCCTCCTTCAGCGCCGCCACCTTCGCCTCGCCGGAGGTGATGGCGATGACGCGCGCCCCGTCCTCCTTCGCCAGCTGCACGGCCGCCAGGCCCACGCCGCCGCTGGCGCCGGTGATGAGCACCGTCTCACCGGCCCGCACCCGGGCCCGCGTGCGCAGGGTGTGGACGGCGGTGCCCAGCGTGCAGCACACCGTCGCGGCCACGGCCCAGGGGAGGCTGGACGGCACGCGGCCCAGGCCGCGCACGGGCGCCACCATGAACTGCGCGTAGCCGCCCTGGAGCTCCTCACCGAAGAAGCGGTTGTCCGTCTTGCACAGGCTGTTGCGGCCGGCGAGGCACAGCGCGCACTCGCCGCAGGACATGCGCTGCAGGGTGGCGGCGCGATCCCCCACCTTCCAGCCTGGCGTGTCCGGGCCCACCTCCACCACCTCGCCCGCGGCCTCGTGGCCCAGGATGGCGGGGACGTGCGTGCGGGGCAGGTTGCCCCGGCGGTTGATGACGTCGTGGTAGCAGACGCCGCACGCGTGGACGCGCAGCAGCACCTCGCCCTTGCCCGGCCGGGGCACCGGCACGGTCTCCAGACGCAGGTTCTCGGCACTCCCGAACTGGCGAAGAACGACAGCCTCCATGCGGTGCCTCTTTCCGTGTTGCGACAAAAGGGGGTGAAGGACTTCAGCTCCCGACGAGCGCGTCGCGGAGGTTGCGGGGATCCACCGCGCGGATGGCCGCCACCGTGCGCGCGTCGGGAAGGGACGTGACGGGCAGGGCGTCCGGCACCGCGAACTCGAAGCCGGTGCGCTCGGCGATGCCGTCCACCGTCGCCCACGGGTGCCGCGACAACAGCCGGGCCCCCCGAGGGCCGCCCAGCTCGAACGTGCCCAGGTCGGAGATGAGCCGCACCGGCCGGCTGGGGTCGCGGGTGGTCGCCACCTGGACCTGCGGCACGAGGTTGCGGCGCGACTGACGCGGCACCAGCAGCACCGGGTTCTTCACCCACTGGCGCAGCGTGGCCGCGCCGGCGACGCCGGGGAACTTGGCGCGGGGCTTCTCCAGGCTGCCCGACGCCGTCATGTTGGTGCGGCCCGCCGGGTCCACCTCCACCGCGCCGAAGAACACCGTGTCCACCCGGCCGCGCCGCGCGTGGTCGAACAGGTCCGCGATGCTCACCTCCGCGGAGCGGCCGTCCAGGTAGCGCAGGTCCTCCGACGACGGGTACAGCTCCGGCAGGTCCGGATCCAACGAACCCACGCACGCCAGGTACGTCAGCCCCGGCGCATGCGTGGCGCGCGCCACGGCGATGGCCAGGATGACCAGCGGGGACGCCACGCCGGTGGCCACCACCGCGCCGTCCTCAATCTCCCGCGCGAGCAGCGACACCACCGCCTCCGCGGGCGTCGCGTCCAGCCTCGTCGTCGCCGTCATGCCGCGCTCCGCGTCGTGCGCAGGGACATCAGGAAGTCGCGCGCCTGTCCCGCCTCGGCCGCGGCCAGGTAGGCGGACAGCATCGCGTCGTCGTGCGGGTACTTGCCCAGGCAGCCCGTGGGCAGCGCGCCGCCGGGGGCGAGCACCACGCGCTCCACCTGGAAGCCGGGGACGGTGACGCGCGACAGCCTGGGCACGCGCTCCTCCACCGTGGCGATCACGCGCTTCGCCGCGCCCGCGACGAGCAGGTCCGTGGTGGGGTCCTCGATGTAGAGGTTGCCCTTGTCGTCCGCCGCCTGCGCGTGGACGAGCGCCACGTCCGGGTAGTACGCGGGCTCCACCGGCACGCGCCGTCCCGTGAATGGATCCTCCACCGTGCGCGGCGCGTCCACCTCCGCCAGCGCCGACACGTCCGCGTCCGGCGCCGGGATGAACGGCAGCCCCATGGACGCCGCGCGCAGCCGCTGCACCACGCGGTAGCCGTCGTGCTCGCGCCAGTCGATGTCGCCCGCCTCGATGGCCCGCTTCAGGCAGGGCAGGGGGCGCACCCGGTTCTCCAGCACCAGCGCGCCGAAGGGGAACTCCACCCGCTTGAGGCACCCGCCCGCCACCAGGAACTCCGCCGGCAGCGGGTTGGGCAGGGAGAGCAGCTGGAGGTCGCGCTTCTCCTGCGCCACCAGCTCCAGCACCAGCGCCATGGGCGCCCGGCCCAGCATGAAGCCCCCGGCCGCCAGCGACGCGCCGTGGGGGATGGAGGCCACGGCCTCCGTCAGCGAGCACCACCGGGCGCGGTTCACTGGGGCTCCTCCCCGGAGGCGGCGCGCGGCACCACGCGCAGCGGGGCGGAGGCATTCGCGTCCACCGTGGCGTCGGGCGCGGCGGCGGCGCGCGCGGACGCGCCGGGGAGGATCATCGCCACCATGCCGTCGGCGATCTGCTCCTCGGTGAGGCGACCGTCCGGCTTGAACCACTTGTAGACCCAGAGGACCATGCCCAGGAACGAGAAGGCCGCCACCGTGGGGTCCACGCCGGGCAGCAGGCCCTGGGCGATGGCGTCCGCGAACGCGTCCTCCAGGAAGCGCACGTAGCGCTTCTTGCGCCGGTCGATGAACTCGCGCGGCTCACCGGTGAGCGTGGCGTGCTCGTGGAGGATGATGATGACCTCCTTGCTGCGCCCGCTCGTCACCAGGTGGATGTTGTGGCGCATGCACTGGCGCAGGCGCTCGACGGGGTCCACCACGTCCTGCACGGGCGCGAGGACCTGCTCCTCGAACACGTCCATGCCGTAGTTCATGATGGCGAAGAGCAGCTGCTCCTTGTTTTGGATGTGGTGGTAGAGCCCCGCCTTCGTCATGCGGCACGCGGCGGCGATCTCCTGCATCGACGTGCCCTCGTAACCCCGCTCGCAGATGAGCCGGGCCGCCGTCTCCAGGATGGTCCGGTACCGCTCGCCCTCGTCCGGTCTGCGCCCCGTGGGTGTCACGCGTGCTCTCCTTGCCGGCACCAACGCCTTCGCCGGGATGGACCACCTACCGACCGGTAGGTCACCAATGCCTACCGACCGGTAGGTAGCACTGGCCAACGCGCCCCGTCAACGGGCAAGTACCGGAGGGCAGGTGGGACAAAAGGGCCTGTAAACAAGGACTTGGGACGACGTGTCAGGTTAGGTTGCGGGCCGTCCATGCGGTCCACGCTCCTGCCCATCCTGCTGTTGTGCGCCGCGCTGGCCAGCGTGGGGGTGGGGGTCTGGACGCTGGTGAAGCGCAGTCGCACCACCCTGGTGGAGCAGTTCGCGGGGGACCGGCAGAAGCAACTGGACGAGGCCGTGGGGGGCGTCACCGACTCGCTGGAGGAGGTGGGCAAGAACCTGCGGTTCGCGGGCGAGCTGATGTCCCAGCCGGGGAGCCTGGCGGAGCACCGGCGCGAGCTGCGCGCGCTACTGGAGGCGGTGGGGCAGTACAAGGCCATCGCTGCGTACGACGGCGACGGCGTGGAGCGGCTCCTGCTGTTGGATCGGCGCTCGGACTCGCAGGTGTCGCGCGAGGGGCTGGTGCCGGAGATGGGGGAGACGGCGCGGCGCGCGCTGCTGCGGCCTCCTGGCGACCTCACCACGTCCCCCATCCTGGACGCGGCCAACGGCGGCTGGCTGCGCATCCTCGCCACGGCGCTGCCGGCCAAGGACGGCAGGCCCGAGGGCGCGGTGGCGGTGCTGGTGGACACCGAGTCCTTCTTCGCGCCGCTGCGCATCGTCACGTCGGACCTGGAGGCGCGGCTGCTGCTCGTGGGCATGCACGGGCAGCCCACGCCCGCGAGCGACGCGGTGCTCGCGGAGTGGTTCGGCCGCGCGGCCCAGAAGGACGCGGGCGTGCCCGGCTTCGCGTTCCTCGTCTCGCGGCTGAAGGCCGGCGCGCGCGGCATGCTGCCGCTGTCCGAACAGGAGGCGGAGCGGCTGGGGATGGGGCGCGCGGAGGTGGTGGCCGTCTACACGCCCATCCGCATGCGCGGCGGCAACCACTGGGCGGTGGCCACGCTGGTGTCCACGGAGGCGCTGCGCTCGCACGAGCAGTCATTGGTGGTGCGGCTGCTGGGCGCGGGCGGGCTGGTGGCGTTCTTCCTGGTGACCTTCGCGGTGTACGTGGTGCTGGCCCGGCGCCGGGCGGTGGCGCTGCGCGAGAGCCGGCGGCACGCGGCCCAGTTGGCCGCGCTCCATGACCAGACGCGGAAGATGCTGGACCACATCCCCACGGGCGTCCTGGCGCTGACGGCGGACGGGCGCATCAGCGGCGTCAACCAGGCGCTGCGCTCGCGCGTGCCCGGCAACGTCACCGGGGCCCCGCTGGCGTCCGCGTTCCCCGGGGCGCCGGAGCCGGTGCTGACGCGGCTGTCCGCGCTGGTGGCGTCCGCGCGCCAGGAGGACCGGCCCCTGAGCCTGCTGGGCGAACCGCTGGCGCTCTTTGGCGAGGAGGGCACGTACAACCTGCACGCGGTGCCGCTGTCGGCGGGGGACCCGGAGGAAGAGGTCCGGGCGCTGCTGGTGGTGGAGGATTTGAGCGACGTGCGCGCGCTGGAGACGAAGCTGCTGCGCGCGGAGAAGCTGGCCACGGTGGGCGTGCTCGCCGCGGGCATCGCGCATGAGATTGGCACGCCGCTGGGCGTGGTGCGCGGGCGGGCGGAGTACGTGCTGGGGAAGCTGGGCCCCTCGCATCCGCAGGGTCCAGGCGTGGGCGTCATCATCGAACAGATTGATCGGGTGAGCCGCACGCTGCGCCAACTGCTGGACTTCTCGCGCCTGCAGCCCGCCATGGTGCGGCCGGTGGCGCTGGGGCCGGTCGTGCACAGCGTGCATGAGCTGCTGCGCGTGGAGGCGGAGCGGCGCCAGGTGGCGCTGACGCTGGACGTGCCGGAGTCGGTGCCGGCGCTGGCGGCGGACGCGGATCAGCTCCAGCAGGTGCTGCTCAACCTGGCGCTCAACGCGTGTGATGCGTGCAGCGAGGGCGGGCGGGTGGAGGTGTCCGCCTCCGCGCTGGTGGGCGAGGAGGAGGGGGCCTGGGGGCTGGTGGCGCTCACCGTGCGCGATGATGGGTGCGGCATTCCGAAGGAGCGCCTCAACCAGGTGTTCGACCCCTTCTTCACCACGAAGAAGCGGGGCCAGGGCACGGGGTTGGGTTTGACGATGGTGGCCCACGTGGTGCGGAACCACGGGGGCCGGGTGGAGCTGGAGAGCACGCCGGGGCAGGGAACGCGCGTCACCGTGCTGTGGCCGGTGGCCCGCGCCGCGCCCGAGGAGCGACATGTCGAACGACAAGCCGGCTGACGCGCGCATCCTGGTCGTCGACGACCACGTGGAGATGGGGCGCATGCTCCAGGAGCCGCTGGCCGATGCGGGCTGGACGGTGGACCTGGCCACGGGGGGCGAGGAGGCGCTGACGCTCATCCGCTCGCGCGTGTACGACGTGGTGCTGAGCGACCTGCGCATGGAGAAGGTGGACGGCCTGGACGTGCTGGACGCCGCGCGCGCGGTGGACCCGGAGCTGCCGGTGCTGTTGATGACGGCCTTCGGTGGGGTGGAGAGCGCGGTGGAGGCGATGCGCCGGGGCGCCTACCACTACTTCACCAAGCCCTTCCGCCTGGACGAGGTGCGCTTGTACCTGGGCCGCGCGCTGGAGGACCGGCGGCTGAGGGCGGAGCACCGGGCGCTGAAGCAGGCGTCGCAGGAGCGCTCCGGCATGGGCGCGCTCGTGGGCCGGAGCGTCCCCATGCGCGGGATGTACGAACTCATCGACCGGGTGGCGCACGCGGCGGCGCCGGTGTTGCTGCGCGGGGAGAGCGGCAGCGGCAAGGAGCTGGTGGCCCGCGCGCTCCACTTCGAGGGCCCGCGCGCGCCCGGCCCCTTCGTGGCCGTCAACTGCACCGCGCTGCCGGGGCCGCTGCTGGAGAGCGAGCTGTTCGGCCACGTGAAGGGCGCCTTCACCGGGGCCACGTCGGTGCGGCGCGGCCTGTTCGTGGAGGCGCACGGGGGCACGCTGTTCCTGGATGAGATTGGCGACATGCCCACGGAGCTCCAGGCGCGGCTGTTGCGCGTGCTGGAGGACGGCGAGGTGCGCGCGGTGGGCTCCGACGCGCACCGCACGGTGGACGTGCGCGTGGTGGCGGCGACGCACCAGGACCTGGAGGCGCGCGTGCGGGAGGGGCGCTTCCGCGCGGACCTGTTCTACCGGCTCAACGTCGTCACGCTGCGGGTGCCTTCGCTGAAGGAGCGGCGGGAGGACATCCCCCAGTTGGTGGAGCACTTCACCGCGCGCTCCCGGGCGCGCAACCCGCGCTCACGCGTGACGGCGCTGTCCCCGGAGGTGGTGGCCGCGCTGGGCGCCATGCCCTGGCCGGGCAACGTGCGCGAGCTGGAGAACCTGGTGGAGCGGCTGGTGGTGCTGGTGCCCCGGGAGACGGTGGAGCTGGACGACCTGCGGCCCCACGCGCCGGTGCCGGAGCCGGAGGCGCACCCGCTCGCCCTGGCGCAGGAGGGGGTGTGGCCCCTGCGCAAGCTGGAGGGCGAATACATCCACTGGATGGTGCAGCACTGCGGCGGCAACAAGACGCGCGCCGCGGAGCTGCTGGGCATCGACGTGTCCACCATCCACCGCCGCGAGCGGGAGCGATAACCCCGGCGCCTCAGCTCCGCGTGAATGGCCACACGAGCGGCACCGCGAACGTCAGCAGCATGAGCATCAGCACCGTGAGGGGCGTGCCCACCCGGAGGAAGTCGACGAAGCGGTAGCGCCCGGGCCCGTACACGAGCGCGGCGGACGGCTCCAGGGGCGTGAGGAACGAACACGACGCGGCCAGACACGTCCCCAGCGCGAACGCCCGGGGGTCGAGCCCCATGTCCATCGCGGAGTGGATGGCCACGGGCAGCATGACCAGCGCGGCGGCCTGATTGCTCATGGGGATGGAGAGCAGGATGGTGGCGATCATGATCACGCTGAGCACCCCGCGCGGCCCCACGACGCCCGCGATGGGCAGCACCGCGCGCGCCATGAACTCGCCCGCGCCGCTCTTCTCCACCGCCAGCCCCAGGGCCAGCAGCGCGCCAATCATGATGATGACCCGCCAGTCCACGCGGAAGACCGTGCGTGTGTCGACGCAGCCTGTCGCCACCATGGCCAGCAGCCCCGCCAGCCCCGCGATGGCGGGGGAGGTGATGCGCAGCCCCGCGACCGCGACCGTGGTCGCGAAGATGAGCACCGCGAGCAGGGCGCGCCGGTAGCGCGGGCGCTGGTACTCGACGCTGCCGAGCACCGTCAGCTCCTCGTCCCGCGCGAGCTCCCGGACCCGCCGCTCCGGTCCACCCACCAGCAGCATGTCCCCCACCGACAGGGGGATGTTCTTCAGGTCGTCCCCGGCGGCCAGGTTCCCCATCAGGTTCAGGTGCTGCTGGGAGCCCTGCAGCGTGGGGTGACGGTGGATGCCCATCGCCACGAGCCCGTAGCGCTGCGCGAAGCGGATGTCCCGCAGGGACCTGCCCGCCAGGGCCGACGTGGGCGGCACGGACACCTCCGTGAGGGTGTGCGCCTGACGGGAGTCCTCGGGGATCCGCAGGTCCGCACTGAGCCCGATGCTGCGCAGGTCCTTCACCCGCAGGATGTCCGCCAGGGTGCCGGCGATGATGACGTGCGCCTGGGCCTCGAGCAGCTCGCTGGGGTCGGGAGGGCGCATGGCCCCGTCGCGCATGATGCCCCGCACGGGGACCCCCAGCCCCTCCGTGAGCTGGCGCAGCTCCTTCCCCGCGAGCCGGGAGCCGGGCGTGAGCACCGCCTCCGTCACGTATTCCCGCTGGGGCAGCGCTCCCGTGCCCAGATCACCTTCGCGCGTGGGCAGCAGCCACCGCATGAGGAGCAGCGTCGCGCCAATCCCGATGACGGCGAGGGGGAGCCCCACCGGCGTGAGCTCGGTGAAGCCGATGCGCCCCAGCCCCCACTGCTCCATCGCCGAGCTGACGACGAGGTTGGTGGACGTGCCGAACAGGAAGATGGTGCCCCCCAGCATGGAGCTGAACGCCATGGGCATCAGCAGCTTGCGCGAGGCCACCTTCGCCTGCGCGGACGCGGCCGTCGCGACGGGGAGGAACGCCGCCGTCACCGCCGTGTTCGAGGCGACGGAGGAGAAGGCGCAGACGGCCACCAGCAGCATGACGATGAAGACCTGCGGGCTGAACCGCGCGAAGAAGAGCAGCCGCCGTCCCACGATCTGCATCACGCCCGTCGCGCTGAGCCCCTGCGTCAACGCGAGGAGCGCGAAGATGAAGACGACCGTCTCGTTCGAGAACCCGGAGAGGGCCTCGCCAGGCGTCAGCAGCCCGCTCAGCACCAACAGCACGACGATGGCGAGCGAGCTCACCTCCGTGGGGATGCGGTCGATGGAGAGCAGGATGATGGCGATCACCACCACGCCCAGCGCGATTGTCACCATCATGAAGGGAAGGTGGGGGGAGGGCGGGGTGGGAGCAATGCTTCGGGCCCCGCCCCCGGGAGGCGTCAGGCGGACGGCTGTCCGGTCACGCCGGGCCGGAAGCGGCCGGAGGTCCGCCTGTCCGGTCGGGAGGGTGGGTGCCCCTGGGACTGCCCGGAGGCAGCCGGGGCCCGGAGCGCGAGCCGCCGTCCATGCGGGTCAGCCGCTTGCCCCTCAATGGATGCACCCGCGTCCTGCGCCCCGGTACCTCCACGCGGGGATGGAAGCGCGAGCCCCGGTGGAGCGAGCGGCGGAGGATGGGCTTCGCGCGTCGCGTGTGCTGTTCGTCCGCCACCCGCTGGAGCCGGTGGATGCGCTCGTCGAGGGCGCGCTCCCAAGTCTCATCCCCGGCGGGCACCGTGAAGCCGAGGCCCGCGTCGGACAGCGCGCGCGGCCCGCTCCACGGAGCATGCGCCTTCAGTCGGCCCAGCAGGGCCGCGAGGTCCTGGGCTTCTCCCAAGAGCCCGGCGGCGTCCCGGTCGGCGATGAAGTCCCGCTCAAGCGGCGCCCCCATCCGGTCGGCGAACCTGGCGAACCTGCCCGAGGTGCCGCCCCGCCATCCTGCGCGCTTCGCGCACCGCGCCATCATCGCGACCAGCGCGGCGACGAGCGTGGCCCGGCGCGTGTGGCCCCGGGCGATGTGCGCGAGTTCGTGCGCGACCAGGGCGCACAGCTCCGCCTCATCCAGCTCCTCGAGCGCGGCGCTCGTCAGGACGAGGTGGGCGGCCCGGGGGCCCGCGCCGAGGCAGAAGGCGTTCGGCTGCTCGCGCCGCATCACGTAGAGGCGGGGCGAGGGGATCCTCGCGGCGATGCTGAGGTGGGCCAGCAGCGTGTACAGCCGGGGCGCCTCCTCGAAGTGGAGCCGGCGCGCGCCATGGACGCGCAGCACGAAGGCGTCCATGCGTGTGTAGAGCCAGCGTCCGAACCCGGCCAGGACCATGAGCACGGACACCCCATGGAGGCCGTCCTGGAGGAGCATCACTCCCAGCCACAGGGCCGTGAACGCAGCGATGGCGAAGGAAATCCACATGGGGGTGCTCCTTCCTGGCGGTGGGGATGACGGGTGACACTCCAAAGGCAACACCCCAAGCGCCGCGCCTCATCCCAAGCGAGCAGGCGCAGGTCTGATTCCGAACCCTGGAGGCTTGATGGCTTGACGTGCGCGCCGGGCGGGCCCATCGCATGGACATGCCTTCTTCGTCGCCGCGCCGGACCGACGTGTCCTGGAAGATGCTCGTCCTCGCCTTCGCCGCCGTGGTGGGGAGCTTCTTCGCGACGAGCCTCGTCGTGCAGCGCTCCTCCGCGGAGGTCGCCGTGCTGTCCGAGGACATCATCTACAACTCGGCGCCGAGCATCGAACACCTGGCGATCGTCCGCAGGTCGGTCCTGGAGGTCGAGCTGGTCCTCGCGCGGTTCATCAACGAGACCCAGCGCCGGCCCGAGCTGGGAAGGGACCTGGACGCGGCCCTGGCCCAGGCGCGGCGGGGCCTGAGCGGGTACATGGCGCTGACGTCCTTCCCCGGCGAGGAGGCGGTGCGGATGGACATCCAGGAGTCCTGGCTGCGCTTCGACAACGCCGTCACGCGCGCGCGCACCGTCGCGGAGGCGAACCCGGAGGCCGGGGAGGGGCCGCTGTTCGACGAGGAGGTGGAGCCTCCGGGGCGGCTCCTGTTGGAGGACGTCACGCGCGCCATCGAACAGAACGCGGTTCGCGGACGGGAGCTGGCGGAGCGCATCCGGGAGACCCGCCGGCAGACGCTGTGGCTCGCCATGGGCCTCAACGTGGTCTGCGGCATCCTGGCCGTGGTCGTGGCGCGGCTGGTCCACCGGGAGCTGCAGGCCCGGCGCGCGCTCAGCGACGAGCACACGCGGTTCCTGGAGGCCCGCGCGGAGGAGCTGGAGCAGTTCGCGGGCCGCGTCGCCCACGACATCCGCAACCCGCTGTCCTCGGCCCGGCTGTCCGCGGAGCTCGCCGTGCGCAAGAGTCCGGATGAGGCGTCCCGCGCGCCCATCCAGCGCATCATCCGCAGCCTGTCCCGCGCGGACGCCATCACGGGCGCGCTGCTCGACTTCGCCCGTTCCGGGGCGCGGCCGGACCCGGGGGCCCGCACCGAACCCAGGGCCGCCATCGCGGATCTGCTGGCGGGCTTCGAGGGGGAAGCGGAGCAGGCCGGCATCGAACTGCACTGCGAGCCCGTGCCTCCGGTCCTGGTCGCCTGCAGTCCCGGGGTCTACCTGAGCCTGCTCGGCAACCTGGTGCGCAACGCCATCAAGTACATGGGCAACGCGCCCACCCGGAGCATCACCCTCCAGGTGGTGGAGTCTGGCGGCATGATCCGCACGCACGTCCGCGACACGGGCCCGGGGATCGCCCCGGAGGTCCTGTCCTCGCTGTTCGAACCCTACTTCCGCGCGCACGGCGGCGTCGCGGAGGGGCTGGGGTTGGGGCTCGCGACCGTCAAGAAGCTGGCGGAAGGGCACGGGGGCCGCGTCGGCGTCACGTCCGAGCGGGACCGGGGCAGCACCTTCTGGTTCGAGCTTCCGCGCGCGGGCTCGTCCTGGGACACGGTCCCGGCGCACACCGCCCCGGAGTCCACCCAACGACACTAGGCGCCCCGGTGCGCCGCGCCCCGGTCTGGCAATCCGCCACGGCGTCCTGGCGGATTGCCAGGGTCCACCGGCGATCACTCGGGAGCCCCGGGGGACGGTATCTCCGGCATGGACGTTGCTGTGGTGTGGGGACGTGGCGTCCCTGCGCACAACCCGGGCCTTGCTGCTCGGTGCGGATGAGTCCCTGGCATCGTTGCTGGCGGACGTGCTTGGCGACCTGGGCATCGCCCTGTTCCTGGACGCGACGGACGCGGCGGGGCCGGACCTGGTGCTGGCGCACGTGGAGCGGGGCGAGGCCATCCTCCCCATCCTGACGCGCGCCCGGGCCTGCGCCGCCGCGGTGCCCATCCTCGTGCTCCTGCCCTTCGCGGACGAGCGCCTGGTGTCCCGCGCCCTGTGTCAGGGGGCCCGTGCATGTTTCGCGCTGGGCCGTCCGCTCGATGAGCTCCGCACCCTGCTGCGCACGCAATTTCCCTCGTTGGAGACCACCCATGGGTGAACCAATGGCCGTCGTCACCGTGCTGTACCCCGTCGCCCCGGTCCGCGAAGTGGAGCGGCGGCCGGAGCCCCCGTCGCAGCCGCCCGTGGACGCGGGGGAGCCGTCGCTCTTCCAGGCGGGGCAGGTGCGCGTCACCCGCGAGCGGCTGGTCGTGGGCGCCCGGGCCTGGGCGCTGCGCGACGTGCGGCAGGTGGAGACGGTGCGCCGCACGCCGAAGCTGTGGCCGTACCTGCTCGCGGTGGGCCTGGGCGGGGCGGTGGGGCTGCCCCTGCTGTCCTGGCTGTCCGTCACCGTCACGGCGATGCAGGGCGCCTTCGAGGTGGGGCTCGCCCTCACCGCGCTGGGGCTCTTCTCCTCCATGGCCGCGCTGCTGCTGGTGGAGGAGAAGCACTACCTGGTGCTGGGCCTGCCGGACGGGGCGCGGCGCGTGTTCGGCAGCCGCGACGCGCAGCTCATCGCGCGGCTTGCGGGGACGGTGCGGGAGGCGCGTCCGCGCGCGTGAGGCCGTCGCGCACCTGGGCGACGATTTCGAAGGAGCGCAGCCGCGCGGCGTGGTCGTGGATCTGCGCGGTCACCATCAGCTCGTCCGCGCCCGTCTGCGCGATGAGGTCCTGGAGGCCCTCGCGCACGCTGGCGGGGGAGCCCACCACGGTGCACGCCAGCATGTGCTCAATCTCCGCGAGCTCCCGCTCGTCCAGCTGACCGTCCAGGCTGTCCACCGGCGGCAGCAGGGGGCCCGGGCGGCCCCGGCGCAGGTTGAGGAAGGCCTGGAGCAGCGACGTGAAGAGGCGCTGGCCCTCCGCGTCCGTGTCCGCGGCGAAGACGTTGACGCCAATCATCGCGTACGGCTTCTTCAGCACGTCCGACGGGCGGAACTGGGTGCGGTACAGGTGCAGCGCGCTCATCATCTGCGCGGGCGCGAAGTGCGACGCGAAGGCGAAGGGCAGGCCCAGGGCGGCCGCCAACTGCGCGCTGAAGGTGCTGGAGCCCAGCAGCCACAGGGGCACGTGCAGGCCCGCGCCCGGCACCGCGCGCACGGCCTGGCCCGGCGTGGGGTCCTTGAAGTAGCCCTGCAGCTCCACCACGTCCTGCGGGAAGGTGTCCGCGGAGCCCATCAGGCTGCGGCGCAGGGCCTGCGACGTGCGCTGGTCCGTGCCGGGCGCGCGGCCCAGCCCCAGGTCGATGCGGCCGGGGTAGAGCGTCTCCAGGGTGCCGAACTGTTCGGCGATGACGAGCGGCGCGTGGTTGGGCAGCATGATGCCCCCCGCGCCCACGCGAATCCGGGACGTGCCCCCCGCGACGTAGCCGATGACCACCGACGTGGCCGCGCTCGCGATGCCCGTCATGTTGTGGTGCTCCGCCAGCCAGAAGCGCTGGTAGCCCCAGTCCTCCGCGTGGCGGGCCAGGTCCAGGGTGCAGCGGAGGGCGAGTCCAGGGTCGCCCCCGGCGATGACGGGCGACAGGTCGAGTACGGAGAAGGGAATCATCGTCGGGGTCCCAGATGCGCGCGGAAGGCGGAAAGGCCCTTCGATAGCCGGGGCCTTCGTGACTTTCACGCCATTGACGCATCCGGCCTCCCCCGAGCGTGCTGGCAGGCGCTGACCGTCCGATTAGAAGGGCTTGCACGGCCCCCTGTCAGAAGGGCTTGAGCAGGGCCATCGTGGTGGAGAGGCTGCGGGTCTGCGTCAGGCCGTTGGGCGAGGAGCAACTCGCGCTGAGGTCGGTGGTGAGGTAGGTCACGGCGCGGACGACGTTCGCGCCGAAGAACTTGCCGGAGGCCACGACGCCATTGAACGTCTGCACGGTGGTGGTGCCGTTGAGTTCCACCTTCTGCACGTTCAGCGCCAGCACGGACGTCTCGCCCGTGTTCCACGTCAGGGTCGTCTGCGCGAAGCCCCCGCTCAGCAGGTTGGCGCAGGTGATGGTGACCGGCGGCGACGCGGCGCTCACGGTGGCGCTGGAGACCGCCTCACCCGACAGCGTCAGGCAGGAGAACCTCCCGGAGACGGAGACGGTGGAGGTCCGGGGCGTGTAGGTGATGCCCGGTGAGTACGTCGTGGTGAGTTCGCCGAACGGACACGTCACCAGCGTCGGGATCAAGCTGGGAAGCAGCCCCGAGGCCATGGCGGATTGCTCCGAGGCCTCCTCCTCGCGGGACTGCGCTGGGGACTCGGCACGGGCCACGACCGCGCCTCCCAGGACGAAGCCGGCGGTGGCGCTCACCAGCAGCCGCAATAGAAACGACGGACGGCGATTCAGGCGCTGCTTCATGGGTGACTCCGGAAGGGCTGGCTCAGAGGTGCTTTTCCGAGGAAGCGGGGAGTCCAGGTTGCGCAGGAATGCCTCGTGGCTGTAGCCGCTCTGGAGGATGACGCCTGTGTGCTCTGGCAACAGACCTTCAACCGCGCACATGCGCGGCGTCCTGGCGCCAGGCGGGGGGCTCAGTCGCCGCGTCCGGAGGTCGGCGCCCGGTCCGGCTTCGCGCGGGCGAGCGCGGCGTGGGCCCGGGACAGCGTGCCGTGCGGATCCTCTTCCCCCTGCACCGTCACGGCGACGGACACGCGCTGGGGCACGCCGGGCACGTCGTGGAACTGCTGGCGTACGGCCTCCGCGCCCACCGCGTCCGCGCCGGGGAGCGCGAGCAGGAGCGTGTCCCCGGTCCACCGCACCGCGAAGCCCGGTGGGGGGCAGAGGCCGTCCGCGTGCCGGGCCAGCTCCCGCAGGGCGCCGTCCCCGGCGTCGAAGCCGCGCGTGCGGTTCAGCGCGCCCAGCTCCACCAGGTCCACCAGCACCAGGCTGAAGGGCAGGCCTTCCCGGCGGCAGCGGCCAATCTCCTTGGACAGCCGCTCCTCGCCCGCGCGTCGGGTGTCCAGCCCGGTGAGGGCGTCCTGGCGCAGCAGCCCCTCGCGCTCGCCCTTCAGGTCGGAGCCGATGCGCAGGTCCATCAACGACAGCAGCTGCGCGACGCCGCCGGGCACCACGAAGGGGCGCGCCACCCAGCGCACCACGCGCGGCCGGGGGCGCTCCAGCGTGAGGGTCAGGTGCAGCCCGCGCGAGGACTCCGCCGCAAGGTCCAGCTGCCGCAGCGTGCCGCCGGGATCCGCGCCCAGGTTGGCGACGTGCTGGCACAGCGCGTCGAAGGACATGCCCGACAGCCGCTCCTCGGGGAGCCCCAGCAGCTCCGCCAGCGCCGCGTTGGCGGCGTAGGGCTTGCGGCCCGGGGCCACCACCAGCACCGGCACGTCCAGGGCGCGCACCGCTTCACGCACGATCGCCAGGGCGCTCGCCTCGTTGAGCACCGGCTCCGACTGGCCCCCCCCGCGCGGCGGGGGCGTGCGGGGCCGGTGGCCGGCCGTGGTGGACTCCAGGCTTTGCGCCACGCGGGCCGCCAGCTCGCGCAGCGCGGCGAGGTCCTCCGGGCCCAGCATCAATGGCCGCGTGTCGATGACGCACAGCGAGCCCAGCACGTCGCCGCTGGCGGTGATGAGCGGCGCGCCCGCGTAGCTGCCGACGACGCCGTCGCGCACCAGCGGGTTGTCGCGGAACACCGGGTGGCGGGTGGCGTCCGGCACCACCATGGCTTCGCGGCCCTGCACCACGTGGTGGCAGAAGGCCCAGTCGCGCGGCGTGCCCCGCTCCCGCGCCAGCGAGCCCGTGAGGCCCACGTGGGCCTTGAACCACTGGCGGTCCCCCAGCACCAGCGTGAGCAGCGCGACGGGCACCCCGAACGCCTGGGCCACCTCCGAGACCAGCTCCTGCAACCGCGCGTCGGGCGGGCCCGGGTCCACCAGCCGCAGCTCGTCGATGCGCGCCAGGCGATGCTGCTCCTCCTCGGCGCTGGACTCCGTCAGGCCGCCCCCGGCGAGCTGCCCCGCGAGCGCGCGTCGGACGCCGTCCCGCATGGCGTCCGGGTCCGCGCGCCGGCTCAGGAGCGCGTGGATGCCGAGCGCGTCCTTGAGCTGCCAGGCGCGGACGCGCAGCTCGTCGAAGGCCGTCACCACCACCACCGCCATGCCGCCCGCGTCCGAGCGTCCCCGCAGCCACGCCAGCAGCGCGAACCCGTCCACCCTCGGCAGGGCCAGGTCCGTCACCAGCAGCGTCGGGGCGCCGCGCTGGCGCACCCACTCCTGGGCCTCCGCGCCGTCGCGCGCGACGACACCCTCCAGGCCCTCCTGGGTCGCGAGCGCGACGAGCGCCGTGGCGCGGTGGGGATCCGGTTCGGCGATGAGGGCGTAGCGCGGCATGGCTCTCGGCCATGGTGCCACGCCTGCCCCCCTCCCGTACCAGGGCCCCTCCGTCCGGGCGGGCCTGTTGCCGGGGCGCCCACCCGACGACCGGGCGGCGTCGCGGCCCGGACGCGCTACCTGCGCGAATCTCCGGGCAGGGAGCGCGAAGACTCCTCGTCCCCGGCGGCCATCGGCCCACCTGGAGGCGGGACGGAGCTCTCACCCGGGAAGCGCCCGAAGAGGCGCTTGAGGGCGCCGCGCTGCCGTTGCAGGTCCTCGGTGCGCGCCACCGACTCCGCGAGCGTCACCAGCGCGAGCCCGACGACGCCGGGAAGCAGGGGCACCACCCAGCCCGGGTCCGCCAGCAGCCAGCCCACGAAGGCCGTGTGCGCCACGAGCAGCACCGCGGCCTGTCCCACCACCGCGCCCATGGTCCGCGCGCGGCCCCGCCGCCACAGCAGCAGGGCGAGCACCGCGGCCGTCTCCAGCACGCCCAGGAGCGCCGGCCATCCCGTGGCGCGCAGCACCCGGCCGGAGCGCAGGTTGTCCATCGCGAACGCGTGGATCTCCACGCCCGGCACCGCGAGCTGGCCGGGCAGGGTGCTCTGCCCATGCAGCCCGGTGGCGGTGACGCCCACGAAGACGGCCTTCTCCCGCAGCGCCAGGTCCAGCCCCACCGACGTCGGCCCCGCCGCCAGCACGTCCGCCAGGCTCACGCGCGGCAACCAGTCCGTCGACGGCAGCCGCATCAGGGGCGCCCCGTCGTCGGTGGCCGCCACGCGCAGCAGCGCTTCGGAGCGCTCCGGCCACAGGCGCAGCGCGGTCGCCAGCGCGAGCGACGGCCACGCGCGACCGCCCGCCTCCACCGCGTAGGGGTAGCGCCGGATGACGCCGTCCGCGTCCACCAGCACGTTCAGCGTCCCGCTGCCCCAGGCCGTCAGCCGCAGCGGGGCCAGGTTCGTGCTCAGCCCCTTCGCCTTCAGCCGCAGCCCGTCCGCGCGCAGGGGCACCGGGGCCAGGGAGTCCCCTTCCGGGGGAATCCCGCCGCCTTCGTCCGTCAGCGCCATGCTGCCCAGGATGACGGTGCCCAGCGCGGAGAAGGTCTCCGCGAGCCGCGCATCCCCGTCCTGGGCATGCAGCCTCGCCTCCAGATCGGAGGCCAGCTTCGCGGCGGCGGGCAGGTCGGTGAGCCCGGAGCCGCGCAGGCGCTCCAGCACGTCCTCGCCCAGGTCCAGCGCGTCGCGGGGCTCCGGCTGGTCGAAGAGGATGTCCACCACCACCGCGGCGGGGCGCTGCCGCTCCAGCGCCTGGAAGACCCGGGCCCAGGTGGCGCGCGACAGCGGCCAGCGCTCGCCCAGCGCCGCGAGCGCGCGGTCGTCCACCTCCACCAGCACCAGGTCCGCGGTGGGCGGCAGCGGCGACAGGACGTGGCTCACCGCGAAGTCGTACAGGGCGCGCTCGCCCGGGCCCGGCGCGCCCCCCAGCACCGCCGAGCCCACCGCCAGCAGCAGGCCCACGCCAGCGCCCAGTCCGCGCAGCACCGGGGGCGAGGACAGCAGGGGCAGGGGACCGCGCGAGGTGGGCGTCATCTCATCCAGGGATGTCGAAGCTGAAGATCTTGGAGGGGTAGCCTACGAAGCCGTCCCCGTCCACCGCCAGCACCCGCCAGAACCACTTGCCCGGGCCCGGCGTCGCTCCCGTCAGCGTCGGCGTGGCCGACTCCTGGACCCTCACGTCGCCAGCGAAGTCCGCCGAGTCGGCCACCTCCACCCGGTACACCTTCGCCCCGGCCACCGCCCTCCAGACGAGCGCGGGCACCGTCGGGTACACGCCCCCCCGGGGCTGCTCCAGCACGGGGGCGGCCAGCAGGGCCCGGGGGGCCTCTGGCGCCTGGGCCGGCTTCGCCCGCGATCCGTAGCCCGCGCCCACGTCCACCGACGCCGCGTCCACGCCCAGGGCCACATTGCCCTCCAGCGTCTCCACGCGGCTGGTGCCGTCCTCCTGCTGCACGACGCGGAAGCGCGTGCCCCGCACCCCGGCCACCGCGCCGCGCGTGCGCACCTCGAAGACGGAGCCCGCGCCGCCGGGCGCCGCCTCCGTCTCCACCGTGCCGCGCACCAGGTCCAGCAGCACCTTGCGCTGGCGCTCGGCCGTCAGCTCCAGCGTGCCCAGGCGCACCGCGCTCTCCGGCGACAGGAACACGCCGCTGCCGTCCGCCAGGGCCAGCTCCGCCCGGCCGTTCCTCCCCGTCGCCACGAGCTCGCCCGCGTGCAGCGGATCCCCCGCGACGCGCGAGCGCATCGCCGACTCCTCCAGCCCCGCGGACACAGGCCCGCTGACCGTGCGCAGCCGCGCCACCGCCGGCTGGGTGGGCCGCTCCACATAGGCGAGCTGCAACTGCCCCGGTGCGCCGGGTGCGCCCTGGGGCGCCACGAAGGACACCCGCGTGCGCGGAATCCCCGCCGTCACCAGCACCTCCGCCGCCGCCTTCGCCACGGCGAGCCCCTGGCCATCCAGCCGCTCCGCGTCCGGCAGCCTGGCGGCCACGGTCAGGCTCCGGATGGCGGGGCGGGCCTTCACCGCGTCCGCCACCTCGCGCAGGCACGCCTCCGTTTGGGGGCCCCGGGGCTCCAGGACGTGGCCCGTGCCAATCCGCCCCTGGTCGAACGTCAGGCCTCCGCAGGGGCCGTCCGCCTCCGCGGCGAGGCCCACGGCGGGCGACGCGAGCAGCGCCAGGGTCAGCATCAGCGGCGTGGTGCTTCCCCTCACGGCGTCACCCCTTCCGCCGTGTCGGCGGTCTTCAGAATGTTGAACTCCACGCGCCGGTTGTTCTCCCTGCCGAGCGGCGTGTCATTGGTGTCCACCGGCTTCGTCTCCCCAAACCCCGCGGCCTCCAGGCGCGTCCCGGAGACGCCGTTCTTCATCAGCCAGTCGCGCACGTTGTTCGCGCGCCGCTGGGCCAGGTCCAGGTTCTTCGCGTCGTCGCCCTGGCTGTCGGTGTGGCCCTCCACTCGCACGCGCTCCAGCTCCGGATGCGTGCGGAGGATGGACGCCACCTGCTGCAACAGGCTGAAGGACCTGGGCAGGATGACGTCCTTGCCGGTGGCGAAGTACACCTTGTCCAGGATGAGGATGCGCGAGCCCTCCAGGCGCACCTTGGACTCGCCCTTGTCGGGGCACCCGTCGTCGTCCTTCACGCCGTTGATGACCTCCGCCTCCAGCGGGCATTGATCCGCCGCGTCCGGGATGCCGTCGCGGTCGTTGTCCGGATCCGGGCAGCCGTCCGCGTCCTCGAAGCCGTCCACGTCCTCCGGGGCCGTCGCGCAGCGGTCCTCCGTGTCCGGGATGCCATCCCCATCCATGTCCGCGGGCGCGGGCGGCAGGGTGAGCGCGGGCGGGGGCGTGGTGCCCTCCGCCGTGGGCCTCATCTCCGGCACCGAGTCCGGGCAGCCGTCGTCGTCGCGGTAGCCGTTCACCGTCTCCGGATCCATGGGACAGACGTCCTTCACGTCGGGGATGCCGTCGTTGTCGTCGTCGGGATCCAGGCAGCCGTCCTCGTCCTGGAAGCCATCGAAGTCCTCCGGGCCCAGCGCGCAGGGGGGCGCGGACTTCGGGCCTCCCGGCGTGAAGCTCAGACCCGCGAGGATGCGGAAGGCGGGCGTGCCGTAGCCCCGCGTCAGGCCGGGACCCGCGCCCACGTGCGCGGCGAAGCCGTTGGCGAAGCGGTACTTCACCGCGCCCAGCACCTCCAGGGGGATCTCCTCCGTGTTGGACTCCTTCAAGCCCACCGCGCCCGCGAGCGTGGCCTGGGCGGACAGCGCCTGGGTGATGGGCACCTCGGCGCCCACGCCGAACGCGAACTCGTTGCCCACGCGCAGGTTGCGAAGCTGCTCCGTCTGGCGAAGGTTGACGCCCACGTTGGCGAGCAGCCGCAGCGACGGCGTGGCCCACTCACCGGCCACGCGCGGCTGGAAGGTGGGCCCGTCCGCGCCCAGGAAGTTCGAGCCGCCCGCGGTGGGCAGGGTGAAGGGTGCCAGCACCGCCAGGTTCAGCGAGCCCCGCGACAGCAGCGCCAGCTTGGGCACCACGCGAAGGTCGCCCAGGCCCGTCTTGCCCACGCCGTTGGCGAACGACTCCGCGACGGCGCCCGCGGGCTCCGAGCCGGTGGTCGTCACCGGCAGCACCACGCCGACCTCCAGCCGGTCGAAGAGGGACACCGCGCCCATCAGGTCCAGCGACAGCTGCCGCTCCACGATGTGGTAGACGAACGCGTCCTCACGCGGGTCGTAGAAGTTGAGCGGCTGGTGCGCGTAGTTGAGCGACGCGCCCACGTTCCACGTCAGGTGCGGTGCGACGCGGGCGCTGTTCAGCCCGAGCACGTCATGGGCACCCGGACCCGGCCTGTACTGCTGCACGTCGATGGCCTGCGACACCGTGGGCTGCGCGTCCGCCCCCGACGCCGCGCCCAGCGTCAGGCCCACCGCCAGCAGCATCGCCAGCCCGCGACCCGGAAGGGCCCGACGCCGCCGCCCGAGGAACGGCGGGGTCCGTGGGCGCAGACCCCTGGCGCTGCCCGTCGCCAAACCCGGAGAGGACACGTTCGTGGAGAAGACGCCTGGGCGCGACGGGGCCGCGTTCACGTCTTCCCGCGTCCAGGCGCGAGCGAGGAGCGGGGCGCCGCGGGAGGAGGTGGGGGACGGGGCGGAGCGGGGTGATTCCATGGGTACCTACAGGACGGGGACCGCGCGTTTCCTTAGCGCGGCGACAGCAACTGCGAGACGTGCTCGGCCAGGGCAGGCAGCGGCTGGGGCTTGCTCAGCACCAGGTCCACCCCCAGCGCCCGGGCCCGGCGGCCCAGCTCCGGGGTGGCGAACGCCGTCAGCAATACCATGCGCGTGGCGGGGGACGCCTCCCTCAGGCGCTCCGCGATGAGCAGCCCCTCCTCGGACAGCGTCCCGCTCAGCCGCAAGTCGCTGATGACCAGGTCGTAGTGCCCGTGCGTCACCCGCTCCAGCGCCCCGTCCAGGTCGGAGGCCGAGTCCACCGCGTACCCCGCGCTGACGAAGAAGCGGCCGAGCACCCAGCACAGCACGGCTTCGTCATCGATGATCAACAGGTTCCGGGGCACGCAGGGGGACATGGGCAAGGAGGGGGCCAGCTTCGGGACGGCAGGGGGGGCTGAGTACTTCCAGGAGCTTGCACGGCATGGCGGCGCGGACGGGGCGGATGCGTCCAGCTACCGGAATCCATTTTCCAGGATCCGGATCCGCCCGTGGCGCGGTGCGGCGCGTCACTCCCGCATGGGGATGGGGTGCAGCTCATCCTCGTTGGCCGCGTGGGGGATGAGCGCGGACAGGTGGAGGATGAGCACCGGCATCAGCTGCGGCTTGGGCAGCAGCTTGGTGACGCCGCTGGCCCACGCAAGCTGGCGCACCTCGTCCAGGGGCAGGGCCGTCATCAGCAGGATGGGGACGATGGCGTCCTGGAGCCGCAGCTCCCGCGCGAACGTCAGCCCTTCGTCCATCCCGGGCCGGCCGAACGGATGGTCGATGATGACCGCGTCGAACAGGTTGGAGTCCAACTGACTGCGCGCCTGCGCATCCGTGCGGGCCGTGAAGACGGTGAAGCCCGCGGCCGTCAGGTGGCGCGCCGTCGCCCCACGAACCGGGGGCTTCGAATCGAGGAGGAGGATTTTCCCGTGCATGCCCCAGGGCAGTGCAGTGGGTGTGCCATGGACGCTCGCGCGGCCCAATCCCAGTCAATGCGCGGGATTGGCGCGGTGGACCGGCTCCAGCGCGCCGGCGGATTCCAGGTTCTGGAATGTCCTCCGGAATCCGGACGGCGGCAGGGCTGCGGCGGCCCCGTCCCTCAGGGGCCCCGGTGCTGCCAGCCCTTGAGCTTCGCGTAGAGCGAGCTGCGGGAGATGCCCAGCTTCGTCGCCGCGCGCTCCACGTGGCCGCCCTCGCGCGCCATCACCCGCTCGATGTGGCGGCGCTCCAGCTCCTCCAGGGTGAGGTCCTCGCCCAGGGGCTCCTCGTGTGGGACGGACTCGAATCTCAGGTCGCCCCGGGACAGGCGGCTGGCCCCGGACAGGAGCACGGCGCGCTCCAGCACGTTCCTCAGCTCCCGGATGTTGCCCGGCCAGCCGTACGCCATCAGGGCCTTCTCCGCGTCGGGCTCCAGCGCCACCTGGCCCCGGCCGCGCGCGCCGCCCATCTCCGCGAGGAAGTGGCGGGCGAGCACCGGCACGTCCTCGGCGCGCTCGCGCAGGGCGGGGACGTGGAGGATGAGGGTGCTGATGCGGAAGTACAGGTCGCTGCGGAAGCGCTTCTCGCGCGAGGCCAGGGACAGGTCCTGGTGCGTGGCGGCCACCAGCCGCACGTCCACGCGCCGGTCCTTCACGTCGCCCACGCGCCGGAAGCGCTTCTCCTCCAGCACCTTGAGCAGCTTGGGCTGGACGGCCACGTCCATGTCGCCAATCTCATCCAGGAACAGGGTGCCCCGGTCCGCCACCTCCAGCAGGCCCTGCTTGGCGGCCACCGCGCTGGTGAAGGCGCCCTTCTCATGGCCGAACAGCTCCGAGTCCAGCAGATCCTTGGACAGCGCGGCGCAGTTGAGGTCCACGAAGGGCGCGTCCTTGCGCACGCCCCCTTCGTGCAGCCAGCGCGCGAGCACGCTCTTGCCGCTGCCCGTCTCACCGGTGACGAGCACCGGGCTGTCGCTGTCGCGCACGCGCTCCGCCTGGTCGCGCAGGGCCCGGATGGCGGCGCTGTCACCCAGGAAGGGATCCACCTGGGAGCGCGCCGTGCGCGAGCGGTCCGCGGCGTGGCGCTGGCGCTCGCGGCGCTGGGACACCAGCCGCTCCAGCACCACCTTGAGCACCGCCAGCTCCACGGGCTTCGTGAGGAACTGTTCGGCGCCCTCCTTCACGGCCTGGACCGCCAGCTCGATGGAGCCGTGGCCGGTGAGCACCACCAGGGGCACCGCCGCGTCAATCTCCTTGAGCCGGGGCAGCAGCTCCAGCGCGGTGCCGTCCGGCAGCCGGTAGTCGATGACGGCCACGTCGGGCCGGTGGGAGCGGAAGCCCTCCTGGGCCTCGGCCACGCTGGTGGCCTCATCCACGTCGAACCCGTGCTGGGTGAGGTAGCCCTTCATGCCCAGGCGGACGCCGGGCTCGTCGTCCACGAGCAGGATGCGGGTGCGGGTCATGGGGCGCGGGAAGCAGGGGAAGGGCCGGGAGCCGGGGGACCGACGGGCAGCAGGATGGTCACCTCGGCGCCTCCGGCCGGGAGGTTGGACAGGCGGATGCGGCCCTGGTGCTCTTCCAGGATGCGCTGGACGATGGACAGCCCCAGGCCGGTGCCGCCCCGGCGCTTGCTGAAGAAGGGCTCGAAGACGTGGGGCAGGTCCTCCGCCTTGAAGCCCGGCCCCCCGTCATGGACGGTGCAGCGCACCCACGCGCGGCCCGCCTCCTCCACGGCCTCCACGGCCATGTGCACGGTGCTGCCCTGGGGCGAGTGCTGCACGGCGTTCTCCACCACGTTGCGGAAGACGTGGAACAGGCGGCGCGAATCCATGCGCACCGGGGGCAGCCCGTCCGCCAGGTGCCGCGTGAGCTTCACCGCCGCCTTCTCCCCGGCCAGCTCGCACGAGGACAGGGCCTCCGACACCACGGACGTCACCGCGCCGTCCGTCCATTCGCCCCGCGCGGGCCGCCCGTATTCAAAGAGCTCCTGGGTGAGGTGCGTGAGCCTGCGCACCTCGCCGCGCAGCACGTCCAGGTAGGGCTGCAATTCAGGGCGCGTGCCGAAGGTGGCCTCCACCGCGTCCACCACGGCGGAGATGGAGAACAGCGGGTTTCTCACCTCGTGGGCCACGCCCGCGACGATGGCGCCCATCGCGGCCATCGTCTCACTGCGGCGCACGTGCGCCTGCAACTCCAGCAGCCGGGTGATCTCCGTGCCCACCAGGATGATGCGCGGGTCCTCGCTGCCGGCCTCGTCCACCCACGCGGCGGCCAGCTCCCAGGTGCGGCCGGACGCGGCGTCGTGCACCTGCCGGTTCGCGCTGCCGTGCGTCTGGCGCAGCTCCTCCACCAGCGGCCCCGCGCTGGACCAGGGGGGCGCGTCCGACGTGGAGGACAGGGGCTGGCCGGAGGGGTCGGCTTCCTGGAAGAGCGCGAGCGCGGCGCCATTGAGGCGGTGGACGACGCCGTCCGCGCTCAGCACCACCAGCGGCGACGACACCGCGTCGAAGGTGCGGCGCCACTCGGTGGCGGAGCGGCGGAAGCTGTCGTGCAGGCGCTGGCGCAGGTCGTCCGCCATCCGCCGGTCGGTGACGTCCGTGACGACGCAGCCCAGGTGCACGGCGCCCTGCGCGTCCAGGCCGGAGGCGGCGGCGCGGCTGCGCACCCAGCGCACGCGGCCGTCGGCGCAGATGAGCCGGTGCTCCACCTCCGCCTCCGCGCCCGGGGACATGCCTTCGATGCACTCGCGGTAGCGGGCCCGGTCCTCCGGGTGGATCATCTCCGCCCACAGCGGCGCGGGCGTGCCCTCCGGCCCCGTGCCGGTGAAGGCGCTGGCGGGGTAGCCCGTGGTGCGCTCGATGACGGGCGTGCAGTAGAAGTCCCGCAGCACGCCGCCGCGCAGCTTGCCGCCCCACAGGTAGTCCGGCAGCGAGCGCGTGAGCACGTCCAGGCGCCCCTCGTGCTCCTGCAGGGACTGCTCGGCGCGCATCCGCTCGGTGACCTCCGACAGGGACGCGATGACGCCCAGCACCTCGCCGCCGGAGCCGCGCACGCGCGAATAGCCGCCGAACCAGAAGCGCGCCTCGCCCGGGGCGGCGGGCGTCTCCACCTGGAGGCTGACGTCCTGCAGGGGCGTGTCCGTCTCCAGCGCGCGGGCGAGCCGGGGCGCGAGCACGGTGCCCAGCGCGGGCAGCACCTGGGTGACGTGGCGGCCCAGGTGCGCGCTCACGGGCAGGCCGTTCATCGCGGCCAGCGCGGCGTTGACGTGCACGTACTGGAGGTCCCGGTCGAAGAAGGCGAACCCCACCGGGGTGATGTCCATGACCGCGTCGCGCAGGGCCCGGGCGTCATCCGCGCGCTTCAGGGCCCGGGCGCATTCCTCCCGCGTCCGGGCCAGCGCGCGCAGGGCGACCCACACGCCGCCCGTCGCGAGCACCACCGCGCCCGCCACCAGGACGGCGATGCGGGGAGCGGGGGCCCAGCCGCCAGTCCCCAGGGCCAACGCGCCCATGAGCGCACCGCAGGCGAGGACGAACGCGAGGGCCCGGAGCAGGGCTTGCGGCGGTGGCGGAGTGGACATGACGCGCGAGGAGCGCGGCGGACTCTACGATCCCTCGCCTCCACTTGCATCGCCGTCCGGGACGGCCGGTCCTGACCGGGGCCCCGGCCCCACGAAGCAACACGCCCCGTGGAGGGCGGAGCGCCACGTCTGGCGGACGCGGCGCCCGTGTCCATCCTTCAGAGGACCGCTGGCGCCGCGATGATGTCCGGCGGTCCGGGGCGGTTGGGATCATGCGCGGGCGGATCCTGGATGCCCGGTTCGATCTCAGGGTCCTGCTGGGGCGGCGGAGGTTCCCGGCGCTCGGGCTCCCGCTGCGGCGGATCCTTCTCCGGGACGGCGGGCCGGGGCGGCTCGATTTCAGGCGTGGGCTTCGGCTCCGGCTCCGTCACGGGCTTCGTCGGTGGGTTCGTCTGTGGGTTCGTCGGCATGTGCTCCCACACTGCGCATGCCACCCCGTCCGGGCACCGGGCCCGGCCTCCCGGTGTCGGCCGGTTGGGTGGTTCTCAACGAACGCCCGCGACCGCGGGTCATCCGCCCGGCGCGGGCGCGAAATCGTCGGCGTCCGGGGAGGCGCGGCCGTCACCGTCCGCCAGGGAGGACCGGTGCGCGGCCCACACCTCCACCACCGCCTCGATGCGCGGCGTGAGGTGGAGCATGGAGCTGGGAAAGCAGCGCATGGGCAGCGCCGCGAAGAGCTGCCGCGCCCGTTCGGCCTCCGACGGGCTGGCCACGGCGACGTGGGGGCGCACGATGAGGTCGGTGAAGCAGGGGGCATGCTCCGGGCCACCGCTCACCAGCCGGGCCATCGCGGTGCTCTGGTAGAAGAGGACGCGCACGCCCGCCTCCCAGGCGTCATCCAGGAAGGCCTGGAGGGCCCGCCCCTCCACCGCGCCCAGCAGCAGGGCCTCCGGCGCCCATCCTCCCTGGGTGGTGTCGACCACCCCGTTCATGGGCGGACCGATGGGCACGGGGGGCGCCTGGTCGCTCGTCAGCACCGCACCCCGCTCGCCTTGCCAATAGAGGCGCGTTTCGTACTCGGTGATGGAAATGGAAGTCATCGGGCGTCTCCCGGGCCAGGACCCTGGCAATGCGGCTTCAACACGCATGCCACGCCAATGCTTCGCATTTCGCGAGTCATTGCCCTGGAGTCCGAGTCCTCCCAGGTAGGAGAGTGATCGCGAAGTCACACGCCCCCTGGCCCCAGATGCGGACCGCCAGGAACAGCCCTTCTGGACAGTATCGCCCCTGCTGGACTTGCCTCACATCCAGCCCCCTCTTGGCCTGACTTGGGGAGCTGCATGGACCTGAAGCAATGGGGTGGGGTGGGTGGAGTCAGTCGGGCCAGGGACACGTCTCTTGGATGGAGCAGCCGTGCACGAGGGTCGTCCCATGCGTCTGGAAGGCCGCCTGCCGGAGGGTGGGCGCCCTGAGGCCGCATGTTCACCGTCAGCACGCATCCCCTTCTAGTGATTCATGAATGGCGAGAGGCACCCATGTTCGAGGCCTATGCGAGTCAATTGATCCAGGCACCCGTGGATGTGGTCTGGGACCGGGTGGGAGGCTTTGACAGCCTTCCGCGCTGGCACCCGGGCATCGTCTCCAGTGAGCGGGTGGCCCACCCCGGGCCGGGGCCGGGGCCCTTGCGCCGCCTCACCACGAAGGACGGCGCGGTGTATCTGGAAGCGAGGCTGGAGCACGACGCGCACGCGCGCAGCTATGCGTACGCGATGCTGGAAGGCCCGCTGCCGGTGCGCGACTACCACGCGAAGCTGCGGGTGACGCCGGTGACGGCGACCGGACAGACCTTCGTGGAGTGGTCCGCGACGTTCGCGCCCCAGCCCGGCCACGCGGACGAGGCGGAGGCCCTGGCCCGGAAGATCCGCGACGAACTGCTCGCTCCGGGGCTCAAGGGCCTGGCGCACACGTTCCTGCCGCCCGCCCCCCGGGTCCCCGCGCCGGAGCGGGAGTGGCGGCGCTGAGGGCCCACAGCCGCTGGAGGAAGCGCACCGGGTCCTGCCCCTGCAAAGGTCCGAATCCGGTGAATCGCCCGGTGTCCCCGCGCGCGACGGTGTGAATCCCCTGGACTCCCGGGCAGCATCCTCCCCGACACCGGGAGGACAGGGGACCATGAACACCATCAGCAATGACAGGCAGGGCGCGAAGGTGAGGCTGGAGCGCATCTCCGCGGCGCCTCCGAAGAAGGCGGACCGGGACCAGGCGAAGGCGGAGTTCGACGCGCTGGGTGAGGAGCTGTTCGACCTCCAGGACCTCCTGTGGGGCGCGAAGATGAACTCCGTGCTCATCGTCCTGCAGGGACGTGACACCGCCGGCAAGGACGGCACCATCAAGCACGTGGTGGGCAGCCTCAACCCGCGCGGCGTGAGCGTCACCTCCTTCGGCGTGCCCAGCACCGAGGAGCGCGAACACGACTTCCTCTGGCGCGTCCACCGCGAGGCCCCGCGCAAGGGTGAGTTCTCCATCTTCAACCGCTCCCACTACGAGGACGTCCTCGTGGCGCGGGTGAACTCGCTGGTCCCCAAGCCACTGTGGAAGCTGCGCTACCAGCACATCCGCGACTTCGAATCCCTGCTCGCCGAGCACGGCACCGTCGTCCTCAAGTTCTTCCTCCACATCAGCCAGGAGGAGCAGGAACAGCGGCTGATCGCGCGCGAACAGGAGCCGCGCAAGGCGTGGAAGATCTCCGCCGGGGACTGGGAGGACCGCAAGCACTGGGCCGACTACACGCGCGCGTATGAGGAGGTCTTCGCCCGGACGTCCACCGAGCAGGCCCCGTGGCACATCGTGCCCTCGGACGCCAAGTGGTACCGCAACCTCGTGGTGGCCCGCGCGGTGGCGGAAGCCCTGCGCCCCTTCCGCCAGCGCTGGCAGGACCGGCTGGACGAGGTGGGCGTGGAGAAGAAGGCCGAACTCAAGGCGTGGCGCAAGAAGCGCTGAGGCCGCGCGCCCGTGCGGACCGCTGACCCGGCCATGACATGGGGATGCGACAACGATGGCTGTCATCCGTCCCGGTGTGTCGCCGGGCGGTCACCATCGGAGTCTCAGCGCCATGGAACGAACCGCGTCGCCGTCGAGCAAGGACCTCATTGCCCGCACGCGTCCCTTCGCCACCCAGGACGCCGCGCGCTCGGGGTGGGCCCTGGCGTCCACCTATGCCGCGCTGGCGGGCGCGCTGGCGCTGGCGGTGGCCGCGCCCTGGTGGCCCCTGCGCATCGTGGGAGGCCTCATTGAAGCGCTGGTCCTCATCCGCGCCTTCATCCTCTTCCACGACGCCATGCACGGCGCGCTGCTGCCGAAGTCGAGGTGGGCGAAGGCGCTCTTCCAGGTGCAGGGCATCCTGACGCTCACGCCCGCGCGCATCTGGAACGACACGCACAACCACCACCACGCCAACACGGCGCGCATCGAGGCGGACTCCGCCGGCACCTTCGTCACCTGGACCACCGAGCAGTGGCGCAAGGCCACGGGCTGGCAGCGGCTGGGCTACATGGTGGAGCGCCACCCGGTGACGCTGCTGTTCGGCTACGTCACCGCCTTCCTCATCAGCCTGTGCCTGGTGCCGTTCGTGAAGAACCCGAAGCGCTATTGGACGTCCGGGCTCGCGTTCGGTCTGCACGTCGCGCTGTCGGTGGCCGTCTGGCATTTCCTAGGGCTCGCGGTGTACCTGTGCGCCTTCGCGGGCCCGCTGTTCGTGGCGTACGCGCTGGGCACGTACCTGTTCTATTCGCAGCACAACTTCGACAACGTGGCCATCCTGCCGGACGCGGCCTGGACGCACGCGGACGCGGCGCTGGAGGCCAGCAGCTACCTGCGCTGCGGGCCGGTGATGGCGTGGTTCACGGGCAACATCGGCTATCACCACGTGCACCACCTCAACCCGCGCATCCCGTTCTACCGGCTGCCGGAGGCGATGGCGGCCCTGCCGGAGCTGCAGGCGCCCCACGTCACCACGCTCACGCTGAAGGACGTGGTGGGCTGCCTGCGCCTGAACCTGTGGGATCCGGCGCTGGGCCGGATGGTGCGCTACCGCGACGCGGTCGCCAGCTACTGAGGCCTCACCCCGCTGGGAGGGGGCAATGTAGGGTCCCAGACGCGCGGAGCCGCGCTGGGGCTCGCCTGTGGTTGGAACTTGCCAGCCCCACCTGAATGGGGCCTGCCCGTCGTGAATCGCGATATCCAGCGTGGGGCCCAGACGCTAGGCTTGGCGCGTTGGTGGTTCGCCACCCACCCCCTGGAAGGAAATCCCAAAGCCTATGCGCGCCAAGTCGACCCCTCTGAGCGCCCTGCTGGCCGGCATCATCGGCAGTGCCGTGATGGCTGGCTGTCAAACGTATGACTTCGAGCCGGTGGATCCGCTCGCCATCGCCCAGACGACCAAGGAGACGGTGATCACGGCGCGCGGAAGCAAGCCGGACGTGATGCTGCTGGTGGACACCTCTGGCTCCATGACGCTGCCCGTGGATCCCGAGAGGACCGTGAACGGCGTGAAGGTCTGCCACGGCAAGGATGGCCAGGGCCGGGACTACGTCTGCGAAGACACCTTGCCCTGCGACACGTCCGTGTGTCCCACCCGCTGGTCGGAGCTCCAGGCCGCCATGGGCCCGTTCCTCGCGGAGAGCGGCAAGCTGGTCCGCTTCGGCCTCACGACGTATCCGGCGCCCATCACGGTGGCATCGCCCTCCGTGACCCAGTTCTGCGCCCCGGCCGCGCAGGGTGAGAGCGTTCGCGTTCCCATCCCGATCACCCTGGACGCGGACGAGGATCTGCAGGCCCACGCGAACACCCTCAACGCGGCCCTCCAGGCGATCCCCAACAGCGGCGCGAACCGCCCCCGCGGTGGTACGCCGACGAGCGGAAGCCTGGAGTTCACGGGCTCGCTGCTGACGTCGGACTCCGCGGAGCGCGAGCGGATCATCATCCTGCTGACCGACGGTCTGCCGAACTGCAACGACAAGAACCAGTACAGCGGCCGTGTGAATCCCCAGGAGTGCGCTTGCACCTTGACCCCGTCGAGCCTCTGCGCCGCGGAGGACAGCCCGTACGAAATGCGCGGCTGCCTCGACAAGAACGCCTCGGTCGCGGCGGTGGAGAGGCTGAAGGCGCGCAATATCTCCACCATCGTCATCGGCTTCGGCGCGGAGACGTCGTCGGGCGCTGGACCCCAGGTGCTCAATGAGATGGCCAAGGCGGGCGGCTTCGCGCGCGATTGCCGCGCGGACATCGACTGCGGCGCGGGGGACACCTGCGACGTGAACACCCAGCTCTGTGGTCGTGCCTTCTACCAGGCGGCGAACCAGGAGGAGTTGGCGGCGGCGCTGAAGGCCATCAGCGAGGAACTCGAGCCCGGCGAGCCCTGCTTCATCTCGCTCGACCCCAGCCAGCTCCCGTCCGACCCCGCGCTCATCGTCGTCTACATCGACGGCGAGCGCACGCTCGCGGGCCCGGACACCTGGGCGGTGGGCGAGGCTGGCGTGCGGTTCACGGGCAGCACCTGCACGCGCCTTGAGGCGTCGCGTCCCGAGGACCCGATCAAGGTCGAAGTGCGCGCCATCCGCGAGCTGTAGCGCGCGGCGGAGGATTGAAGCTGAGGCGCCACGACCCGGCGGGTCCATTCAGGGCCCGCCCGAGAGACCCACCGGGCCAGGGCGTCTCAATTCATCCGCGAACACCGGCGCTGGTGGGCCACCAGCGCGGCGTGCATGTCATGGGCGTGTGACTCCTCCTGCTGGAGGATGTCCTCCAGCAGCCGCCGCGTGGTGCGGTCGTGATTCGCGAAGTGGCGGAGCAGGTCGCGGTAGGTCTCGATGGCGATGCGCTTCGCCAGCAGGCTCTCGCGGAGCCGGTCTCCCGGATGCGGGTCCGCGCCGGAGGGATGGGCGTCGCGGGAGCTGAGCCCCCTGGGGTGGAAGTCTGGCTGGCCGCCCAGGGTGTGGATGCGCTCGGAGAGCCGCAGCGCGTGTTCCTGATCCTCGCGCGCGTGCTGGCCGAACTCCGCCTTCACCGCTTCGCTGTCGAGCCCCGCCGTGGAGAGGGCGTGGTGCGTGTAGCGCAGCACGCAGACAATCTCCGTCGCGAGCGCGTCATTGAGCAGCCGGAGGGTCGTCGCGACGGTGTACGCGGCGTCCCGCGCGAAGGCCCCTTCCTCCAGGTGTTCAAGGACGCGGTGGCGGATCGCCTGGAGGTCGGTGACGAACGGCGAGGTCTGCGATTCGACCATGGCGGGTGCCCCCAGCGGATGCATGTCGGGAAGCTGGGGCGGGGGGAGCGTGAGCGGCCACCCCCTCTGCCCTGGAGCATCAGGCGCTCATGCCCGTCCGTCCCGCCCTGGAGCACGCCCTGCGTGCTGAAGAGAAGACGGTCCCGGGGGCTCACCGGGGGCCGCGGAAGCGGCTTTCGAGCCACGCGACGGCGAAGGCCACCATCGGCCGTGCCTCCACCAGCACCGACGGTGCATGGCCCACGCGCCCGCGCCGGCCCTGGCCGGTGGTGAGGAAGGCTTCGACGATCTCCGCGAAGAAGTCCTCCGCGAGCCCTTCGACCACGGGCTGACGGGTGTCGAACTCCTCGAACCTCCGCCAGACCGTCCGCCCATCGACGAGGAGCGGGGCTTCGTAGTGGAGGACGCGCTTGTGGGGCAGGTCGGCCAGGTGCTCCGCATGGTGGAGGAGCGTCATGGTGTCGAGCGGCGCACCGAGCATCAGCGTCTTGCCGCCCGAGGCGACCAGCTTGCCGAAGGGAGACTGGGGCCCATAGCCGTAGTCGAGCGCATGGTCGGCGGTGAACCAGTCCGCGCGGCCTCCCAGGGCTGCGCAGGAGGCTCCGGGGCTCCCGCTGCGCCTGGCGCCGGGCGTGGTGCGGAGCAGCTCGGGGAAGGCACCGTTGTCGCGGGCCGAACGGGAGCGGAGCGGATCGAAGGGGGGAATCTGATCGCGCAGCGCGGGATCATCGCGGACCTCGTCCGCCAGCTGCCAATCACAATAACCCAGCAGCGTGCCGTCCGGTCCCAGCACATCACCCAGGGCGGCGATGAGCGCGTCGGGTCCACCCAGGATGGGGCCGACCGAGCGCAGGGCGGCATGGGTCAGCACCGCGTCGCCGGGTTCAAGCCCCAGCGTCTGGAGGTGGCCGGCCAGCGTCGCCCGGGTCCAGGGGGAGGGCGGGTCGGTCGTCTCGTTCCGGGGAGGCATGGGGGCTCAGGATACGCCAATCCACCTGAGCCGCTTTCGCCGAGCCGCGACGCTACGGCGCGCCCTGGGGGAGTGTGTACTGGAAGTCGTAGGAGTGCTTCCCGCCCGCGGCGATGTCGATGGTCATTGAACCGGCGAGCCCCACGAGTTCACCGGTCCCGGAGTCCGGCACCACCGTGATGACGAGCTGGGGCGCGCCGCGCGTCATCGTCCCGGAGTGCTGGAGCGCGAAGGTGCCGCTGCGGCCCTCCAGCGTGCCGGTGACGCGCTCCATCGCCACGTACCCCGCGGAGCCGTCCACGGGCGTGCGCACCGCGAGCATCTGCCCCTGGCTAGTGGCCTCCAGCGCGCCGTGGTAGCGCTTGTCCAGGTTCATCCGGCCGGGGGCCGCCTCCACCGCGCCCGCCTCCGGGGCCATGGGGGTGAGCTTGACGTCGAAAGGGCCGCTTGCACGCTTCGTCATGGGGATGGCTCCGTTGTTGAGGGCGCGGACGGATACGCCAGGATCCCGGCGCGCGCCAGACGTCCAGGGCCCCCTGATGTATGCTGGGTGTCTTCATGACAATGTGGGTCCACGACGCTCGTGACCCACGCGTCTTCTGATGGAGGCAGGTCCGTGATCAGCTCCCTCATCCGGCAGGTCGTCACCGCGGTCCAGACGGCGGTCACGAAGCCCCCGGCCGCCCCGCCTCCGGCCCCTGCCGACACGCCAGCGCCCTATTTCCAGGACGCACTGGAGAAGGCGCGGCCGAGCCCCGTGAACCTCAGCGGCCACGGGAGCGCTCCTGCGTCAACGGAGGCCTCGCGCGTCACCGCGGCCCCGACCCAGGCGGCCAGCGGTGAGACCCACGGTCCGCCGATGTTGCATCTGGACGCCGGGTTGACGCCGCAGGGGCAGGGCTACGACGCCGGGCGCGGCGAGGTGCTCACGACCTATTACAACGACGACCACGACGTGCTGCTCTCCGTGCAGGACAAGGACTCGGGCGGCGAGACGCTCCAGGTCGAACTCGGAGGTGCCAGTGGCACGGGCCCCGCGCCCACGCACGGTGGCGGTGTCTCGACCGACGGCGAGTTCGTCTACGTCTCCGACACGGACCACATCTTCGTCTACACGCGTGACGAGCTTGAGCGGGCGGCGAAGACCGGGACCCAGGCCAGCGCCTTCCAGGTGATGGACGTCCCGGAGCGCGACGGCGTGAAGGACCCGGCCACGGGCCTCGACCTCGTGTCCGCTGGCAGCTTCATGACCGTGAAGGACGGCTACGCGTACATCGGCGGCTACAGCAAGGATGGCGACGGCAAGGCGGGCGCCGTCTGGCGGTACAAGCTGGACGAGAAGACCGGAGCCCTCATCGAGGACTCGCGCGAGGGGCCCATCCGGGCGCCGGACCGTGCCCAGGGCATGACGGTGGTCGACGGCGCCCTGCTGTTCACCACGGGCGACCACAAGCTCGTCTACCAGCCGTTCGAATCCACCGAGGACTCCTTCAAGGCGGACATCAAGGACCGGGTGGACATCGGCAACGGGCTGATCGACCCCTACGCCCAGGGCGTGAACGTCATCGATGGCGAACTCTGGGTGACGTACGAGAGCGGCTCGCACAAGTACCGCGACAAGGTCGACGAGCCCCGCGAGCACATCCAGCGCATCCCGCTGGAGGACCTGGACCTCGCGGCGGCGTGCCTCACGCCAGAGCGACTTGAGGGCTGAGCCTCCGGGGTGAGGGCGCCCGGCTCCCGCCGCGCCAGCGGGGCCGCCATGCCTTCGGCCGCGACAGTGCCCACCGCATGTCGCGCGGGTAGACTCGCGCTTCATGACGCTCCCCCGTTCCGGCCCCTTCCGCACCCTCCGTCGCCGCCGCTTGCTGCGCCGGCCCTTTCCCCCCGAATGGTCCGGCCCGCTGGAGCGCCACGTCCCCTTCGCCCAGGAGATGGCGCCCGAGCTGCGCACGCGCTTCCTGGACCTGCTCAAGGTCTTCATCTGGGAGAAGGAGTTCATCGGGGCAGGGGGCTTCACGATCACCGACGAGGTCCGTGTCGTGGTGTCCGCGACCGCCGTGCGCCTGGTGCTCCACCTGGACCTCGCCTATTACGACCGCTTGAGGGAGGTCATCGTCTATCCAGACGCCTTCCGGCTTCCAGACCGCACGGGCGTGGTGCTGGGCGAGGCGAAGCACTGGGGCAGCGTCATCCTGTCGTGGCAGTCGGTGCTGGCGGGACTGCGCGACCCGAATGACGGCCACTCCACGGCCACGCATGAGTTCGCCCATGTCCTGGACCGCGAGGACGGAAGCTTCGACGGCACCCCCCAGCTGCGCCGCTATTCGCACTACACGGCCTGGGCCTCGGTGATGGGCGAGCACTACCTCAAGCTTCGCGAGGGCCGTCGTCCGGAGCGAAGGGTGCTGGATGACTATGGCGGGCTCAACGAGGCCGAGTTCTTCGCCGTGGCCACCGAGTCCTTCTTCGAGAAGCCACGCCAGATGAAAGAGCAGACGCCGGACCTCTACGAGGAACTCATGCGCTTCTACGGATGGGATCCAGCGCGCGGGTGATGGGCCGGCTCGACTGCAAAGGGAACCGGAGATCCCCTGAAACATGACCTCTAAGTCCATCGTGGACTGGAATGAGAGCTAGCGCATACTGTCCCTTGGGATTTCGCCGCAGTGGTTGTTGAATGGCGCCAGGGGGGGACATATGTGGGCATTGAACAACCGCACGGCGTTTGCTGCAGATCGCAACTGGACGCGAGACCGGGACGGACTCCATTGGTGGCTCGTCGCCGTCAAGGCGACATTCGACATCAAGCCTGACGAGCGGTTGAAGCTCGCGGACGAGCAGCTCCCGCCGGTATTGGTTCCGGAGTCCTCTGGCGATCCGGGTTGCTCCAGCCTGCGATATGACTCCGACTTGCTGGCGCCGAAGCCGGGCACGGACATCCTCGTTAGCGCGCATGCGTACGCGCCTCGCGGAAGACCGGCGCCCACGGTGCCGGTCTCGCTTCGGGTCGGGCGGCTCCACAAGGTTCTCGTCGTGCACGGAGAGCGGACCTATGAACGAGGTTGGTCTGGCGTGACGCCGGGCCGGCCTCAGCCCTTCACCACGCGACCCATTCAGTATGAACTCGCTTTTGGTGGCAGCGACCTGTCAGGCACCGACCCAGCGACGCGCCGCATCGATGAGCGGAATCCCATTGGGCGCGGCTTCGCGACGCGCGGCGCCCACCTCGCCGGAAAGCCGGCTCACGCCATCGAGTATCCCAGCGGTGACCCCGCGACCATGGGTCCGGCGGGGTTTGGTCCCATCGATTCCTCGTGGATGCCCCGGCGCAAGCTCGCGGGGACCTACGACGCGCGGTGGGAGCGCACGAAGAAGCCGCTGCTCCCGGATGACTTCGACCCCGCGTTCGCGCTGAGCTCCCCAGTGGATCAGCGGCCCGAGAATCCCCTGGTGGGCGGAGAGCCCGTCGAACTGGTCAACTTGACCCACGATGGGAGCCTGCGCTTCGAACTCCCTCGAATCTCGCTTGGCTTCAAGACGCGCATTGGTACGCGCTGCGAGGAGCATGGTTCGCGACTGACAACGGTCCTGGTGGAGCCCGAGGCGCGGCGCCTGTGTCTGGTGTGGCAGAGCGCGCTGCGTGTGCGCGCCCCGGAGGCCGACTATCTCGATGAGACAGAAATCTTTGAATTGAAGGGTGAGACATGAGCGCTGAAGTCGAGGTGGTGGCCGTTGGCGCTCGGACCGCGCTCGGTTTCTCCGCGGAGAGCAGCGCGGCGGCCGTGCGCGCAGGCATCTCCCGGTACGCCGAGTTCCCCTTCATCGATGCACGGGGCGAGCCGGTGGTGGTGGCCTCGGATGGGGAACTCGACCCGAGGCTGGAGGGGAGGGAGCGGCACGTGCACCTGCTCAAGAGCGTCCTTGATGAGGTCGAGGGGAAGCTCGGTTCAGCAATCCTGGAGGGGAACCGGTGCCGGCTGCTGCTGTCGCTTCCCGAGGCGCGCCCGGGATTCTCCGATGACGACGCGGCCTGGCTCGTGAGCGCAATGGAGGCACGCCTGCGGGCGAAGGCGGCGCGCATGCGCGTCGAGATTGCCGGACGCGGCCACGCGGGAGCCCTGCGCGCGGTGGAGCAGGCTTTGTGGGAATCCTCCGAAGGCCGGTCTCTCTTCTTCCTGGTGGCAGGCGTGGACAGCTACCACCACGCGGAGACATTCCTTTGGCTGGAGCGCGAAGGCCGGTTCGCACAGCCGGGGATTCGCAGTGGATTCATTCCAGGAGAGGGGGCCGGGTGCCTGGCGTTGATGAGCGCGGGGCTGCGCCGCCGCTTGCATCTGCCCCGGCTGGCGGTGGTACGAGGGGCACGGACCGCGCAGGAGCGCCTCCTGCGCGACAGCGACACGGGCTCGTTCGGCGTCGGAATGACCCAGGCGGTCGAAGGTGCGGTTGCGGGGTGCGACCTGTCCCGCGACAAAGTGGACGAGCTCTACACAGACATCAACGGCGAGCGGTATCGCAGCGAGGAGTGGGGGTTCGTCGCGCTGAGGACGCCATCGGTCTGGCGCTCCCCGGCATATCGCTCCCTGAGCGATTGCTGGGGCGACGTGGGCGCTGCGGCGGGTGCTCTCGGAGGTGTCCTTGCGGTCCGGGCGTTCGCACGGGGCTATGCGCGAGGTCCCCGGGCCATGGTGACCGCAGGGTCTGATGGGGGACTGCGAGGGGCGATGCTCCTGCAGGACCCGCGGGTGTTGTAATGAGAGGGGGAAAGCAATGAGCAACGTCTCAGTGAATGCACCGAAGACACCGGTGACCGAGGGCTCCAGTGGGGTCGCTGCGGCAACGCTACCCAACGTCTGCAAGATGCCCGGGCCACCTGCGCCGTTCGTGCCGACACCGCTGCCCAACATCGGGAAGAGCGGAACAGACCCAAAGAAGTACTCCAAGACGGTTACCATCGAGGGGAAGAAGGTCGCTATCAAGGGCGCTACCTTCGGCTCCATGGGTGACGTGGCCAGCAAGGGGACGGGGGGAGGCATCGTCTCCGCCAACGTGGAAGGTCCCACCTGCTTCCTGGGCCCTGGGTCGATGGACGTGAAGTTCGAGGGGAAGAACGTCCAGTTGCTCGGTGACCCCATGCTCAACAACTGCGGGCCGAGCGGGAGCCCAGCCAATGCGGCGACGATGCTGGGAGTGGTCCAGAAGACCGGAGCCCTTCTGGTCGTCAGTGGGAAGGACGTGTGCCCCCTGTGCAAGAAGGTGCATGGCAGCGAGGGCTCTCTGAAGGAAACCTCCGCGACCCAGGCCGACGCCGCGCAGTTGGAGGTCAAACTCACCAAGAAGATCTGCGTCGGTGAGTTTCCCGACGAGGAGCTTCCGTGGGGAAGGATGCTCGGCGTCGCTCAGTGCAAGTGTGGACAGAAATACGCTGACCACTCGGGCAATACCCTCGAAGTCTTCTGCAAGAGTGTCAGCGAGCTTGGCTGGAACGCGCCCAAGCCAGGCACCACGCGCAAGGAGGTCCGCGCGTTCATTGACAATCGTTTCAAGAAACACAGCAAGAATGTGGAGAAGGCCTGGGCGCGAGCCCAGGGGTTCAATGAGCAGTTCGCGAGCAAGAAGACTACCGCCGCAGCCTACCCACCGGGAGGCTGTGCCGGCCCCAAGGCACTTGTGCTGGCGATGGACCATGGCGCGCGCGTCACGGGGCTGACGGAGCGGTGGTTCCGCAGTGATGGGCAGCCGGTGAGTGCGAAGATCCGGTTCATCGACAAGAATGGGAGGGAAGTCGAGAAGCACTTCGCCCACGGCAAGAGCGTCCCGCCGTGCATGGCCTGTGTCGTCATTCTTCCCCTGCTCATCTGCCCCGAGGAGGAAATGAAGTGTCAGCACAAGACGAAATAGACCTTGAGTTCCTCGAAGTGGAAGACCTCCTCCTGAGGACCGTGCCCGGGCTCGCGGACCAGTGGCGGGGTGCCACGCCCGATGAAATCGAGCAGCTCGAGCGCATCGCCGGGCGCCCCCTGCCACGGTTCTATCGCTGGTTCCTGAGCCGCATGGGGCAGAGCATGGGGCCGCTGGCGTATCCCAGCCAGGACTTCTCCGCGCGGCGCGTGCTGGACTGCTATGCCAGGAAGATCGTCGTGCCCCATTCCCGGTTCCTGCTCATTGGATACGAGTCCGATGAGATGATGCCCTTGCACGCGTTCTATGACCTCGACGCGCCCGCGCGGGGCGATGCGACGGTGATGGCACGGTACGCGCGCGGGGGTGACGATCCCGTCGACCGGTTCGAGACCTTTCACGAGATGTTGTCGTGGAGCGCGCTGTTCCGGTTCCGGTTCGAGCAGATGCCCCAGAAGTGCGAGGGGACGTTCTATCGCGAAGACGCGGACCAGCTATCCCTCCTCGCCCCGGTGCTGAGCAGCCTGGGTTTCACGCAGCCAATCACTACCGGCCGATACTGCGGCTTGTTTGAGCGAGCCGACGCGGTCATGAGCTGTGGCGGAACGCCCAGGGAGAACCTCGAGAACGTGCGCACATTCCTGCTCGGGGGGAGCAACGCTGGAGTCCTCCGGAGAATCCTGGGGGAGGTCGCGAAGGAGTCCTCGCTGGAAGTCGAGGTCAACACCTGGACTCCAGCGCTTCGTTGATGCGCCAGCGCCCTTCGTCGATGTGAGCGTCCCCTGATTCCGTGGCCCCCGATGTGATGGAAGGCCCACGGGAGGACGCGTCGCACCGTCATCTCCTGGGGGGCGACTCCGCCTGGGGCTCGGATGCCGCCGAGGACCCGCTTTGGGCGCGGGGCGGTTGGCCGGTGGGGGGCGTCATGGGCTCCGCGAGCGGGATGGGCTGTCGGGTGACGCGCGCGACCTCGGCGGAGGTAGGACCCGGGTTCCAGTAGTCGCCGAGGCGGGAGACGACGTGTTCACCCACCGGCTGCGTCTGACGCAGCAATGCCGGGGCGCGCTCGGGCGGTGCGCGGTACTGCCCCACCGCCGGGCGCAGGAAGTCGCTCATGCTCACGAAGGTCCAGGCCAGCCCGGTGCTCACCCCAGGAGGCGCCATCGGTTGCCAGCCGATGTAGCCCTCGTCCCACCGCCAGTCCACCCAGGCCGGGGCCCATTCACTGTCGGGCCACCACACCCAGCCCACCGAGGGCTTGTTGAACCACCGGCCGTAGTGGAAGGGCGCCCAATCCCAATCCCAGTCGGTCTCGAAGGTCCAACCCCAATCACTGGACACCCAGCGCCCCCCGGTGGCGTAGGGCACGAAGTCCGCGCCCACGACGTTGGCATCGGGGCGCCAGACCCAGCCGACGTCTGGCAGGTCCATCCAGGTGCCGTAGGGGGACAACACGTCCCGGAACTGCGTGATGGCGCTGCCCTCCGTCACGGCGCCGGAGCTCACCTGGCGGCCGAAGTCCTCCGGCCCCATCGCGCAGCCGGAGGCCGCCAGGAGGGCGATGACGCCCGTGCCACTGGCCCGAAGCCAGCGCCTCCGCGTGTTCCAGGGGCCCATGTCCGCTCTCTTTCGTGGGGGTCTGTCCTGGAAGATGTGCCTTCTCGTCCGGCGGGGAGGCACGTTCGAGCGGCCCGGCCGTCCACCGGGCGCACCACGCGCGGCCCCGTCCCGCTGCTCCCCGTCTGCCCGGTCCCAGGAAGCAAGCGAATGGGCCCAGGGTCCGCCCGTGACGCAATGCCAGCCCCCTCGTCTGGCGACGCTTCACGCAACTTCACGGGCCAGCGGGAGGAAGGCGGCGTATGAACCTGCGCCGAAGGGGAGACAACGATGGCATCCGCGAAGGCGATGTTGGGCAGTGTCCTGGGACGCTTCCTCTTTCACGACTCCCAGGTGACGCAGGCGCGTGAGCTGTCGCGCGCCTTCCGCCAGGTGGACTGCGAAGGACAGGCGCTGCGAGGCCAGGGATGGACGCCCGGCGACAAGGTGCAGGTGTTCCTGCCCGGCCTGGGCATGCGCACGTACACGCCGCTGTCGTGGGACGAAGCGCGCGGCGCCACGTCCTTCCTCGTGTACCTGCACGGCGACAGCCCGGGCGCGAAGTGGGGCCGCGACGTGCGCGTCGGAGATGCCGTCCAGTTCTTCGGGCCCCGGCGCTCGCTGGTGTTGGACGCGGGCCGCGCCCCGGTGGTGCTCTTCGGTGACGAAACGTCATTCGCGGTGGCGCATGCGTTCCGCACCGGAGCGAAGCGGGACGTCACGCCCGTCTTCGAGGTGTCCAGCCGCGAGGACTGCGCGCCCGCCCTGCGGGAGCTGGGCTTCGAGGGCCAGGACGTGGAGCGCCAGTCCGGTGACGCCCACCTGGCGCAGGTGCACGAACGGCTGCGCGAAGCGCTGCGCGCGAAGCCGGACGCGACGCTGGTGATGACGGGGAGGGCGCAGTCCATCCAGGCCCTGCGCTCGCGGCTCAAGGCCGACGGCGCGCGCACCACGCCCAAGGTGAAGGCCTACTGGGCGGTGGGCAAGGCGGGGCTCGACTGAGGTCCGCGACTCACGCGGGCGCGAAGCTGAGCCCGCGCAGCAGGTCCTCGCGGTCACGGCTGATCCCGGCGGGGCGGCGCTTGGGCTTCTGTCGCAGGAAGCGCGACGCGTCCTTGCGGCGGTAGCAGGTGAGGAGCCGGTCCTCGTCATTGAGGATGAGGATCCACCCGCGCGCCTGTCGCGCCAGGGAGGAGTCCCGCAGGCTCCACGGCAGGTCGCGCTCGTGCACGGTGAGGTGGGTGGCACCACACGCCCGGGCAGGCGTGCCGAAGTCGAGGATGAACGCGACGACCTCCTCACGCAGCCGCCAGCGGGCGCACTGCTCGTTGAAGAGGCGGGTGATGGAGAACACGGACGACACGGGGCTCTGGCGCATGGCGGGCTATCTCCTTGCGCTCCTCCCAATACACTTGCCGTTCCAAGGCCCCGCGCACGCGATTCCAGGGACTTGCGCGAACACCCCTCGGCCCCCGGAAGACAATCCGTCAATCCGGTGAGCGGGCCCTGTCAGCAAGGCACGCCACCCACGACGCGACCGCCCTCCGGCGTTCAAATCGCTGGAGGCTGCCTGCTTGATGGGAATGCGACCCGCCTCAAAGAATTCCTGCACGGGGCCCATGGCTTTTGACAGGCTCCCTCATGTGGCGCCGGAACCACCTCTGGCCGACGGGATTGGGAGGACGGGGCACGATGAGTCTTCGCTCGAAAGCACTGGGTGTCGTCCTGGGTGCGGGGGCCGCGGGGGTGACACTGGCGCTCGCGTTCGGTGTGGGGTGTGGTGGCCGCGCGGTCCAGGGAGGCACGGTGAAGCTGTCACCCGTGGAGTCCCAGGTGCTCCGCGCGCCGACGGCGTTCGCCTCCATCAGCGACAAGAAGGAGCGCTCGCGCGCGCTGTTCCTGGAGGCGAGCCGGGTGATGCTGCACCCCCGGTGCGTCAACTGCCATCCCGCGGGCGACAGCCCGACGCAGGGGGATGCCTTCCAACTGCATGACCCTCCGGT
The DNA here is from genome assembly GCF_026626625.1 of Corallococcus sp. BB11-1. Taxonomy (NCBI): domain Bacteria; kingdom Pseudomonadati; phylum Myxococcota; class Myxococcia; order Myxococcales; family Myxococcaceae; genus Corallococcus; species Corallococcus sp. BB11-1. Next base: position 146,221 of record NZ_JAPNJY010000036.1, read on the forward strand.
GGCGCGGGGCCCCGAGGACCAGGGCGTGCCGGGTCTGGAGTGCACGTCCTGCCATCAGGAGAAGAACGCGGAGCTGGCGCGGGTCCCGGGCGCGCCCAAGTGGCACCTGGCGCCCAAGGTGATGGCGTGGCAGGGGCGGACGCCCCAATCCCTGTGCGAGCAGCTGAAGGACCCGGCGCGCAACGGAGGCAAGAGCCTGGCGGAGATCGTCGAACACTCCGCGCATGACGAACTGGTGGGCTGGGGCTGGAAGCCGGGGTCGGACCGGGTGCCGGCGCCGGGGACGCAGGCGGAGTTCGGGGCCCTGGTGGCCGCGTGGGTAAAGGACGGCGCGGAGTGCCCGCGCGAGGAGAGTCGACCGTGAGCATCCGTCTTCGCGTGAATGGAACCGAGCACGTCCTCGATGTGGATCCGGAGATGCCGT
>NZ_JAPNJY010000026.1:0-127788 GCF_026626625.1 Corallococcus sp. BB11-1
AGGGAGGAGCCATGCCCCCTTCCGATGCCAGCGCCCGCGCCGGGTTTCAGCCGCGACCGAGGCCGAAGCAGGTGAAGCCCGCGGCGCTTCCCTGCCCGCCCTCCCCATGAACTACGAAGACCTTCGTTGACATCTACGAAGTCGTTCGTATATCTACCCGGTATCGATGGAGGAGTGAGGGAGCCATGAGCCGAACCAAGCTGCCACGCCCCACGGATGCGGAGCTGGCCATCCTGCGGGTGCTGTGGGACCGGGGTGCCAGCACGGTGCGCGAGGTGCACGAGACGCTCCAGGATGGGAGCGGCTACACCACGGTGCTGAAGACGATGCAGATCATGACGGAGAAGGGGCTCGTCATGCGTGACGAGGCCCAGCGCGCGCACGTCTACAGCGCCCGCGTCCCCCGGGAGAACACCCAGCGGCAGCTGGTCACCGACCTGGTGGACCGCGTGTTCGGCGGGTCCCCGGCGCGGCTCGCGTTGCAGGCCCTGTCCACCAAGAAGACGTCCCCGGAGGAGCTGGCGGAGCTGCGCCAGTTGCTGGACTCGCTGGAGAAGGAGGCGGAGTCATGAACGGTCTCATCCTGGAGTCGGTGGGCTGGGCGCTGCTGCACCTGCTGTGGCAGGGCACGCTCGTCGCGGTGGCGCTGGCGCTGGCGCTGCGGTGGGTGCGGTCCGCGAACCTGCGCTACGCGCTGGCGTGTGGCGCGCTGGGCATCCTGCTCGTGCTGCCGGTGGCCACCGCGTGGCGGCACGCCGTCCGCACCCTGGAGGCGCGCGCGGCGAGGACGCTGCCCCCAGAGCGCACCGCGTTCGCGTCCCCGCTCGTGGCCACGAGGACGCTCCCGCGCACGCAGGCCGCGCCGGTGGGTGCCACCTCCGGGGCCGCGTCCCTGCCGCCGCTTGAGCAGGCCGTGCGGACCGTGGACGCGCGCCTGCCCTGGCTGGTGCTGGTGTGGGGGATGGGGGTGGCGGCCTCATCGCTGCGGCTGTTCAAGGGCTGGCTGGCGCTGCGGCGGCAGGTGGACGAGGCGGTGCAGGCTTCGCGTGAATGGCAGGAGCGGCTGGAGGCGATGGCCCGGCGGCTGAAGCTCTCGCGGCCGGTGCGCCTGCTGGTGTCGTCGAAGCTGGAGGTGCCGTCCACGCTGGGCTGGTTGAAGCCCGTGGTGCTGGTGCCCGCCGCCACGCTCACGGGGCTCTCCGTGCGGGAGCTGGAGCTGGTGCTGGCCCATGAGCTGGCCCACATCCGCCGGCACGACTTCGTGGTGAACGTGGCGCAGACGCTGGTGGAGACGCTGCTCTTCTACCATCCGGCCGTGTGGTGGACGTCCCGGGTCATCCGCGTGGAGCGGGAGAACTGCTGTGACGACCTCGCCGTGCGGCACGGCTCCGGCGCCCTGCCCTACGCCCGGGCGCTCACCGCGCTGGAAGCGCTGCGCCTGCAGGGCATGGACGCGGGCGGTCCCGCGCTGTCCGCGCTGGGCGGTTCGTTGAAGGACCGCGTGCAGCGGCTGGTGGTGGCGCCCGCGTCGCGGTGCTCCTCACGGCTGGCGGCGGGCGTCTCCGTCGTCACCCTGGCCAGCAGCCTCGCGGTGGCGGTGCCCCTCACCGCGCTCGCCGTGCAGCCGGTGAAGGTGTCGGATGTGAAGGCCGCGCCGGCCATCCCCACCCCGATGAGCGCACCGCTCCCGTTCGCTGGCGCCGCTCCGGTCGTTCCGCCCATCCCCGCCCCGGTCGTGGCGCCCCTGCCGGCCCTGGGCGCTCCCGCGGCGCTGCCCCACCCGGTCCTCGTCGCGGCGGCTCCGCCCGCGCGCCCCTCCGCCCCGAAGGCGCCGGGTGCCGGAAGGAAGGATGCCCCGGAGGCGGATGACGCCACCACCCGCGTGGGCGAAGGCCCCCTCACGGTGGATCAGCTCGTCTCGCTGAAGATCGCCGGCGTCACCCCGGACGTCGTCGCCCAGGTCAAGGCCATGGGCTACGCGCCCACGGTGCAGACGCTGGTCCAGTTCGGCCACGCGGGCATCACACCGGAGTACGCGAAGGACATGGCGGCCCGCTTCGGCAAGCCCCTCCCGTCCGAGCTGCTGGTGGGCATGAAACACCTGGGCGTCACGCCACAGTGGCTGGAGCAGATGGCGGGCCTGGGCTTCGCGAAGACGGACCCCGAGCAGCTGCTCGCGGCGAAGGCGCTGGGCATCGACGCGGCCTGGCTGAACGACCTGAAGTCCGCTGGCTTCGGCGGCCTGGACCTGGACACCGCCGTGGAGCTGCGCGCCCTGGGCGTCACCTCCCAGTACGTCCGTGAGCTGGAAGCGGCGGGCCTGAAGCCCGCCACCGTGGACGAGCTGCGCCGCCTGCGCACGGGCGGCGTCGACGCGGACTTCATCCGCCGCATGCAGCAGCCCCGGAAGTAACCCCCTTCTCCCCCTTCACCGCGCGGCCCACCCGCGCGCTCCCATCCGGAGCGCGTTGGCGGGCCGCGCCTTGCCCGAAAGGAGTCGCCGTCATGACGTCGCGCCTGTCGCCGTGGCTCACCGTGTTCGTGGTGCTCTTCGCCCTCCCCGTCCTCGCCGCAGGTGCCTGGGATTCCGGCGCATGGGTGGGCACGGTGCGGGAGCAGGAGCTGCACCTGTCCCTTCACCCGAAGGACCGTCCTGAGTCCCAGCACGGGTTCTCCACCCCGCTCACCGCCTTCCAGGGGCTGTCCACGAAGGAAGCAAGCAGCGCCCCGTTCAAGCTGGTGCGCGAAGCAGGCACCTTCGCCTTCGAGGGCCGCTTCACGGCCCAGCAGGGCACGGGCACCTGGCGCTTCACCCCCGACGCGGCCTACGTGAAGGCCCTGTCGGACCTGGGCATCCCCGCGCCGGATGCCCACGAGCAGCTCACGCTGGCCGCGGTCGGAGTGGGGCCCGCGCGCGTCAAGGCGCTGGCCGCCGCGGGCCATCGCGTGGGCACGGTGGAGGACCTGCTCCAGGTCGGCATCTTCAACGTCACCCCGGAGTACGTGCGGGCGCTCGCCGCCGCGGGCTACCCCAAGCTGTCGCTGGAGGAGCTCATCCAGTGCCGCATCCACGGCGTGACGCCCGAGCGCATCCAGGCCCTGGCCGCCGTGGGCTTCAAGGGGCTGGCCCTGGACTCGCTGCTGTCCATGAGCATCCACGGCGTGACGCCGGACTTCATCCGGGAGATGCGCGGCCTGGGCTTCAAGGACCTGACGGCCGAAGCGCTCGTGGGCCTGCGCATCCACGGCGTCACCCCCGCGTTCGTCCAGGAGATGCGCGGCCTGGGCTACACGAACGCCACCGCGGAGGACCTGATGCAGCTGCGCATCCACGGCATCGACTCCGTGTTCGTCCGCTCCCTGTCGAAGGACGCGGGCACGCCGCGCAAGCCGTAGCCTCGCGAAGGGCCTGTTCCCGGCTCCCGTCCGGAAGCCCCGGGTGTAGATTCCGGCGGGCGCGGACGTCCCTTCCGTCGCAACCGCCACGGGCCCCCGCCGGTCCAGGAGCCACGCGCATGGCCATGAGTCCCCACCTCAGTGGAGCGTTCGAGCAGGAGCTGCTCCACGCCCGTGAAGCCGAGGCGCGAGGAGCGCCGGACGCCGCCTGGAACCACCTGGAGCGGGCCCACATCCTCAGTCAGGCCCATGCCCTGCCCCACCTGCGGGTCCACGGAGCGATGTTCGCCTTCGCCGGGCGGGCCCGGGACTGGCGCGAGCTGCTGGGCCAGGTGCCCCGGCTCCTGCTGGCGGGCCCGGGTTCGCTCCTGGGGCGCGCACCCCGGGGCAACACCGGCGGCGCGGACGTGGGCATCTTCACCCCGATGCCCATCCCCGACGACCTCCAGCGCCTCCTGCGCCAGGGGTGAGCACACCAGGAGCGGCGCCCGCCGTGCGTGCGCCAGCGCTCCTTGATGGCCATGCCGCGCGGTCCGGAGACTTCGCGGTCGTCGCCCAGGTCTCCCCAACAATCCCTGTCGCAGGTGTTCGAGCAGGCCCGCCAGCACCCGCGGCTCTCCGCGCACGAGCCCGTGTCGGAGCGGGCACGGAGGGCATCGCGTCCCTGTTGAACCTGAAACGCGCAATAGCAGAAATACTTTTAAGCATGGAGAGTTCGGGCGAGCCTCCAGGCCCCCGATGTTTCACCCCATGGAGACAGCGATGTTCCACCTCGCTCGTGCCCGTTGCCGCGCGTTCGCCCGAACGTGTCTTGTCATTCCCACCCTCCTCACGCTGGCGTGTGAGGTCCGCGAAACCGGGACCGAAGTGCCGCGGGCCGGCGTCGCGAAGGGCGCGCTCACCGCCTCGTTGGCGGCGGAGCTGATCGACTCGGGAGGCTTCAACCATGACTGGCAGGTCAACGACGACGACGACGCCTCCGGCGCATGGGGTGCGGGCGATCTCGCCTACGTCGGCTACGACCTGGGGGCGCTGAAGCAGGTCCAGGAGGTGCGCAGCTACGGCGACCAGGCGCATGGCTTCGCCGTGCAGCTGTTCGACGCCAACTGGTCCCAGACGGGCTGGCATGAGTGCACGCTCGATGGCGGCAGCCTCACGTGGCAGGGCTGCGACATCCCGGACACCAACGCGCGCTTCGTCTACGTCCGCTACCGCACCCACACGGGGGGCTCGTGGGTGCAGGAGCTCGACCTGCGTGGCGACGCCGCCGGCAGTGGCCTGGGCATCCCGACAGGGGCCTTCCGCGGCACGTACTTCAGCGACAAGAACCTGACGCTGCAGGCGTTCCAGCGCCGGGACGCCGCCATCCAGTTCAACTGGGGCACGGGCAGCCCCGGCACGGGCGTGGGCGTTGACAACTTCAGCGTCCGCTGGGAGGGCGACTGGAACTTCGCCAGCGCGGGCACCTACCGGTTCTCCACGACGTCCGACGACGGCAGCCGCATCTACGTCGACGGCGACCTCGTCGTCGACCACTGGAGCGACCACGGCGCGACGACGTTGACGGGTGACGTCACCCTCACGGCCGGCGTGCACCGCGTGAAGGTCGAGTACTACGAGGCCACGGGCGGCGCGTCCGCCACCATCGGCTGGACCCTGCGCTCGAGCACCGTCCCGGGCACGGGCGGCATCCCCACCCCGCCGTCCGGCTGGGTGCTCGACATGCAGGACGACTTCAACTCGCTCGACGGGAACAAGTGGAAGCAGCAGCAGACCAACGTGCCGCTGTACCACACCGTCATGTACATGAACACGCGGAGCCACTGCGTGCCGGTCAATGGCTACCTGGAGATGCGCGCGCGCAAGCGCAATGACGGCTCGGGCGTCTGGGACGGCTGCTACCTGGACCAGGGCACGTGGTGGGACGCCAACGCCAACAAGCCCGCGCATCCCGGGTACGCGGACTACCAGGTGTCGTTCAAGGGGGACCTGCCTCCCGGCATGGGCACGGGCATGTACTTCCTGATGTGGCCCGTGGCGGAGAGCTGGGGCGGGACGCCGTGGCCGCCGGAGCTGGACCTCGTGGAGCTGCCCTTCAACGACGGCAGCGACGTCATGACGACCTGGCACTGGGACCCGGACAACAAGCAGTCGTCGGTCCGGCCGGCGGTGGACCGCACGGGAGGCAAGCAGTGGGTCTACACCGCGCGGCGCGTGGGCAATGACATCCGCATGTGGATTGGCAATCCCTCCACGAATGTCATCACCGAAATCCCGCTGCCCGCCGCGTTCTCCAACAACCCGGACTACAAGCGGATGCTGGTGGGCATGTCGAACTTCGTCGCCTCGAACTGGGCCGTCACCGGTTCGGCCTCGGCGTTCTGGTACGGCGATGCGAACGCCACGAACGCCACGGCCTGGACCGCCTCCATCGACTACGTGAAGGTCTGGAAGCCGGGCCCGGGGATGAGCGGTCGGTAGGGGCAAGGCAAGCCAGCCGGGGCCTCCACATGCCCCGGTCGGCTTCCGCCGTGCGCCTCCAGGAGCGCCCGGTGCGAAGTCTCCGGAGCGACCACGTCCGGGAGGAGCTGCCCCGTCTGCGCCAGGCGGACCCGCAGGCCCGGCACCGGATCATCGTGGGCATCGATGACCTGAACGGTGACTCGCCTGGGCATGGCCGCTCCTGGAGGACGCGGTGCGGACTGCACCGCCGGACGCCAAGCTACGGGCGTCGCAGGGGGCACGGCAACCGGGTGGCCCAGGGCGGTGGGCCGCGGTTCGCGGCCCCCCAGGTCGTTGGGCGCCCGCGGCCGGTTTGCTAGCCCCCCCCCGACGCCGCAGTCGCGCCAGGAGGCCACGCATGGAGGTCTACGACTCCGACGGAGGGACGCATGACACCGGGGACACCCCCGCCTTCATCCAGTGGATCGACACGCTCCACGCCAAGCGCGCCGTCAGCGACCTGAAGATCATCTCCACCTTCTTCCTGGAGAAGGGGCTGGCGACCCGGCCGACCTTCGACGTCGCCATCGCGGCGAGCAAGGTCCGCAGCGTCCTGGACAAGCTGACGCCGCACGCTCCGGCCCTGGGGGGCTCCCCCGTCACCCAGCTGCCGCGCGACCGGTGGTGGAAGCTCTTCATCGAAGGGCGCTACCACGGCAGCGGCAACAGGCACCGGGAGATGATCTTCGACCTGGAGCAGTCCCCGGGCTTCTACAACGCCATGATGAAGGCGTTCGACGCGTGGCTGAGCACGCGCCCATCACCGGCGGACCAGGTGGACTTCAAGCGCTACCACGCCATGCACGCGGCGGTGACGAAGTGCGTGTTCAAGCTCAATGACAAGATCTCCGAGCGCACCACCCGGCGCTTCATCCCGGTGCCCCACGAGCTCAGCCACTACACGAACTTCCCCATCGCGGTGACGGGACACGACATCTCCTGGGAGAGCCTCAAGGAGATGAACGACGACGGGGACATCGGGACCTACAAGACCCTGATGGCCAACCTGCACGCCCCCAAGGACGTGCTGGACCACTGGGTGGAGCGGGACTGGGCCACGTCCCTGCTCACCAGCACCCTGAGCAACCAGCTGCTCTGGGGCACCGCCTACGAACAGTCCGAGGTCAAGGGCAAGGTCAACGGCCTCTTCGAGCGCTACTACCGCGAGCGCGACCAGGCGCAGCAGCAGTCCTTGAAGAAGGCCCGGGTGGAGCTGAAGCTGCGCGCCATCGTGCGGGCCATCCGGGCCCTGCACGTGGGGCACTTCTACGCGGACGCCAACGGGCGTCTGAACACCATGCTGCTCCTGAACTACCTGCTGCTCCAGGAGGGCTTCAACCCCGTCATCCTCCACGACACCGCCATCTTCGGCGGAGCCCTCCGGATGTACGACCTCGTCACCGCCGTCCGCGAAGGCATGGAGGCCTTTGAACAGGAGGTGGCGGAGTCGAAGAAGCCCCAGCTGTCCAGCCTCCAGGGGACGCAGGGCGCCCGCCGGTGCGCCATCTGCGACCGCCCCGCCCTCAAGTCCCTGGCGTGTGGCAAGTGCCGGGGCCCCGCCGGGTACGTCTGTGACGGCAGGCTGTGCCAGCCGGAGCTCTGGGCCCTCAAGCCCCACGAGCCCCGCAGTGTCATCCCCCTCATGAATTGCCTCTGCGAGGCCTGCGCCTAGACACCCCCGCTTCAATTTGCCGCCCCACACCCCGCTTTTCGGTGTATTCCGGGCTCCCCCACCCCCAAGGCGCACCCCTGCGCGGACTCCAGGAGAAGCCATGCATCACAGCCGACTCAGCACCTTCGTCATCGACTGCAAGGGGGACGACTTCGACGCGTCCGCACGCTTCTGGAGCGCGGCGCTGGGGCGGAAGCTGAAGCCGGTGGATCCGGACTCGCCCAACTACCGCGAGCTGGAGGCGACGGCCGACGAGCCCTCCCTCCTCCTCCAGCAGGTGGAGCACGAAAGCCGCATCCACCTGGACATCGAATCGGATGACCTGGACGCGGAGCTGGAGCGCCTGGAGGCGCTGGGCGCCAGGCGCGTCGCCTACGTGAAGCGCTGGTGGGTCATGGAGGCGCCCACCGGACAGCGCTTCTGCATCGTCCGCCCGCAGCGCGGCCCCCTGGAGGGGCGCGCCAACGTGTGGGACGGCGAGGGGCGCTAGGAAGCGTCCGCGCGGGCGCCCAGGGCCGCCTGGAGCAGGTCCAGCAGCCCCGGCCACGCCTCGGCGGACAGCCACAGGCCCTCCGGGGCGTGCACCGAGGACAGGTGCAGGGAAGACGCCTCGAAGAGCCGGGCCGCCAGCGCGCCGTCCTCCGGCAGGCGGCCCTCCACCCGCAGCACCTGCCCGTCCCAGCGCAGCTCCGGCGGCAGCAGCTTCTGGGCCAGGGCCTTGAGCGCGGCCCTGCCGGCGCCCGTGCGCAGCGCCCCCATCAGCAGCGACGACGCGCCGGGGGACTCCTCCAGCTCCACCCGGCCCGGCGTGGCCAGCCACAGCGTGTAGCGCCCCTGGGCCAGCTCCACGCGCTCCGGGGTGGTCTCCACCCGCAGCTTCCAGCCTCGCACGGACAGCCGCAGGTCGTACACGGCGAGGCCCGACGCCCAGGAGCGCAGCTCCAGCCCCTTCACGCCCTGGAGCACCTGGCGCGACAGCGCCTCCACGCGCGCGTGCGACAGCCGCACCCGCCGGCCGGCCACGTCCACCGCGACCTCCGAGGAGAGCTGCTCCGGCAGCGCCCGGGCCCACGCGAGCGCGCCCTCCAGCATTCCCGTCCACGGCCCCGCCATCGTGCGCGCCTCCCAGGGGCGCCCCGCCATGCGGGGCACCTGTCGGGAGCACAATGGGGTACGCGGGGCCCCCGTGCAAAGCGCACGCGCGGTGCTACGGTGCGCCCGTGCCCCAGAGCGAGTCCCTGTCAGCCCGGGTGGAGCGGTTGGAGCTGCCCTTCAACGAGTACGGCGTCGACCCGTACGGCATCTCCAAGAAGCACCTGAAGCTGGCGCTGGAGTTCTTCGCCTTCCTCTACCGGAACTACTTCCGCGTGCGCTGCACCGGCGTGCAACACATCCCGAAGAAGGGCCGGGGCATGCTGGTGGGCAACCACTCCGGCGGCGTCGCGGTGGACGGGATGATGGTGCTCACCTCCACGATGCTGGAGATGGACCCGCCAAGGCTCGCGCAGGGCATGGTGGAGCGCTTCATCCACAAGTTCCCGGTGGCCTCCCTGTGGGCCAGCCGCACCGGCCAGTTCACCGGCCTGCCCGAGCACGCCGTGCGCCTGCTGGAGGACGACCGGCTCCTGATGATCTTCCCGGAGGGCGCCCGGGGCACCGCGAAGCTCTACACGGAGCGCTACTCGCTGGTGGACTTCGGCACGGGCTTCATCCGGCTGGCGCTCCAGACGCGCTCGCCCGTCATCCCCTTCGCCTTCCTGGGCGGCGGCGCGGCCATCCCCACGGTGACCAACGCGTACGCGCTGGGCAAGCTGCTGGGCGTGCCGTACGTGCCGCTCACGCCGTACCTGCTGCCCCTGCCCCTGCCGGTGGGGCTGGAGATCCACTACGGCGAGCCGCTCTTCTTCGAAGGCACCGGCGACGAGGAGGACCACGTCATCGAAGGGTACGTGAACCAGGTGAAGGACAGCATCACGCGGCTCATCGAGGAGCACCGCGCCGAGCGCAACCTGCGCCGCACCCGGAGGCTTTTGCCATGAAGGTCTTGATCCTGGGCATCTCCGGCGGCATCGCGCGCAGGCTGGCCCTGCGCCTGCGCGACAGCGGGCATCAGGTGGCGGGCATCGACGTCCGCCCGTGGCGCGACGGCCCCAAGGACATCCAGGTGCACCCGGTGGACGTGCGCAAGCGCGCCGCCGAGGACGTCTTCCGCCGCTGGAAGCCGGACGCGGTGGTGCACATGGCCACGGTGACGGCCTTCACGGTGCCGGGCGGCGAGCGGGGCCGCATCAACCTGGACGGCACCAAGGCGGTGTTCGACCACTGCGCCGCGCACGGCGTGAAGCAGGTGCTCTTCGTGGGCCGGCACACGTTCTACGGCGCCGCGCCGGACTCGCCGCTGTACCACTCCGAGGACGAGCCGCCGCGCGCGCTGGAGGCCATCCCGGAGCTGGCGGACCTGGTGGCCGCGGACCTGTACGCCGCGACGGCGCTGTGGCGCCTGCCGGACATCACCACCGCGGTGCTGCGGCTGGTGTACACGCTGGGCACGCCAGGGACGGGCACGCTCGCGAACCTGATTCGCGGCCGGCGCGTGCCCATGGTGCTGGGCTACGACCCGCTCTTCCACGTCCTGCAGGAGGAGGACGTGGTGACGGCGCTCCAGCTGGCGCTGGAGAAGCGCGTGCGCGGCATCTTCAACGTGGCGGGCCCTTCGCCCGTGCCGCTGTCGGTCATCATCAAGGGCACGGGCCGCACGCCGGTGCCGCTGCCCTCGCCGCTCCTGTCGCTGCTGATGGGACGGGCGGGCTTCCCCCGGCTGTCGGTGGGCGCGACGGACCACCTGAGGTACCCCATCGTGGTGGACAACAAGCGCTTCCTCGCGGCCACCGGCTTCCAGGCCACCTACGACGAGGGCCGCATCCTGAGGGCCTACGCGGACTCGCTGCCGGTGGGCCCGGGGCACGACTGACATGGTGGCGGAGAGCGTGAGCGTGGGTCAGCCCCAGGCAACCTCCCCGGGCCTGCTGCGCCGGGTGGAGGCGGTGGTGTTCCTCACCGTGTTCCTGGACCTGGTGGGCTTCGGCATCGTCATCCCGATGCTGCCCTTCTACGTGCAGTCCATGGGCGGCTCGGCGCGGATGGTGGGCGTCCTGCTGGGGTGCTTCTCCCTCACGCAGTTGCTGGCGACGCCGCTGTTGGGGCGCTACTCGGACCGGCACGGGCGGCGCGCCGTCATCCTGCTGAGCCTGCTGGCGAACGCGGTGGCGATGGTGCTGTTCGCGCTGGCCAGCTACGAGAAGATGCTCCCCCTGCTCTTCGCCTCGCGCATCCTCGCGGGGGCGACGTCCGGGAACATCTCCGCGTGTCAGGCGGCCATCGCGGACGTGACGACGAAGCAGACGCGCGCGAAGGCCATGGGCCGCATCGGCGCGGGCATTGGACTGGGCATGGTGCTGGGGCCGACGCTGGGCGGGGTGTTCTCCGGCCTGGGGCCGTGGGTGCCGCCGCTGCTCGCCGGAGGGCTGGCGCTGGTGGGCTTCGTGGGCGCGCTGGTGGCCATGCCGGAGACGCACCCTCCCGAGGCGCGCGTCCACGCGAAATCCCAGACGCGCTGGTCCGCGTTGCAGGACTCCCCCCGGCGCAAGGCCCTGGGGATGGTGCTGGTGTTGTTCTTCGCGGTGTTCCTGTCCATGACCACGCTCCAGGTGGCGTTCGCGCTGGTGGTGCAGGCGCGGCTGGACTGGGGCTCCAAGGAGGTGGGCTACACGTTCGCGGTGGTGGGCGGACTGGGGCTCATCATCCAGGGTGGCTTGATTGGCCCCCTGGCGCGCAGGGTGGGTGAGTTCCGGCTGCTCATCATCGGGGCGCTCCTGCTGGCGGCGGGAATGGGCGGGCTCGCGGTGTCCCAGCACGCGCCGCCGATGATGGCCGCCGTGGTGCTGGTGGGCGTGGGGATGGGGTTCGTCCAGCCGCTGATTTCGAGCCTCGCCTCCCAGGTGGCCGCGCCCACGCAGCAGGGCGCCGTGCTGGGTCTGGCGCAGTCGTGCGGGGGGCTCGCGCGCACGGTAGGGCCGGTGGCGACCGGCTGGATGTATGCGTCACTGGGCACCCAGACCCCCTTCCTGACGGGCATGGCCTCCGCGCTCGCGGCGGCGGGGCTGGGGCTGCTCCTGAGTCGGGAATCGCTGGAGGAGAAGTCGCGGTAGCGTGTCTCCAGACCCACCCGGGTCAATCCCTCCCCGGAAGTCCATACCTCCTTTGGGGATCTTGTCAGCACCCGACCTGGGAGAGCAGGCTTTGCATGCACAGGCGGTGGTGAAGCGATACCACTCCCGGGGGGGCAGGCTTGCCATTGGCGGGAGAAGTCGGGCTGCTGGATGCGTTGGATCGGCAGGCCCGACGCCGGAGGGAGGGCATCGCGACGCTGAGCGTCCTGGAGGGCCCGGCGGACGCCGCGAGCGCGCTCTGGGCCCGCTGGGCCGCCCGTCACGGCCTGGGGGTGGTGGAGGTCTCCGGTGAGGACCTGCACGCGGCGGCGCTGGGCTGGGCCCGGGCGCTGGCGGCCAGCAGGGACCTGGGGGCGGACGCGGAGGCGCTGGCGACGTTCAGCCTGACGGCCGCGAATCCCAGACACACGCCGGTGTTCACGGGCAAGACGGCGCACGAGCGGCGCGTGTTGCTGGACGGGCTGTCGCCGCCCGCGCGGTTGCCGGAGGCGACGTGGGCGCTGTGCCGTGCGCTCGTCGTCGGCAGGGAGGCGACGGCGCCGGGGGCGCTGCCGGACGCGGTGAGCGCGGCGCTGGCGAAGAGCGTGGGCGCGGGGCTCCGGGCCCTGCACGCGCTGGTGCCGCCCGGGTGCGCGCCGGTGGTGCGCGTGCCGGCGGGCGTGGCGCCGTCGTTCCGGGGGCTCCAGGTGGCCGGGGCGCTGAGCAACGCGGTGCCGGCGCTGGCGGTGGCGTGCGGGGTGACGGCCGAGGCGCTGGAGGCGTTCCTGGGCGGCGGGGAGTCCCGGCTGAAGGCGCTGGTGCGCGAGGGGCGGCTGGAGGTGCCCCGGGCGGCGGGGGTGGAGGGGGCGGTGGAGACGCTCCGGAAGCTGGAGCGCGCCGGGGCGCCCGAAGCGCAGCGGGTGAGCGCCGCGGAGGTGGCGCTGGAGGTGCTCACGGGCGCGGGGGACCCGGCCCCGGACAAGTCCCGGAGCAAGGCGGAGGCCTACCTGCGCGACCGGCTGGAGGAGCACGCGGCCACGGCGGGGGTCTTCGAACACAACGTCCGGCTGCACCCCGAGGACAAGCGCTCCTGGGAGGTGGACTTCCTGAGCCGGGAGCTGCGGCTCGCGGTGGAGGTCGACGGCTATTTCCACTTCCAGGATCCGGAGCGGTTCCGCCGCGACCGGCGCAAGGACCTGGACCTCCAGCGCGCGGGCTACTGGGTGTACCGGCTGCTCGCGACGGACGTGCTGTCCCAGTTGGAGCACATCCTCCACACCCTCGACACGTTGATTGCAGCCCGGAGGCGAGAGCTCGCCGGGCGGGAGCCATGACCATGGACAGCACCGACACCCCTGATACCCGACTCCAGGGCCTGGCCCTGGCCTGGCTGGCAACCCGTTCGGAGAAGAAGCCGGGCACGCGCAACGAGCTGGCGAAGACGCTGCATGCCTTCGTGGAGCACCGCTGGAGCCGGGGCGAGTGGACCGAGCGGTTCGACGCGCTGCTGGAAGGGTTGCAGGAGGCAAGGCTGGTGGAGAAGCGCTCGCGCACGGCGCTGGCGCTGACGGGCCAGGGCCGGCAGCGGGCGCTGAAGTTCCTGCGGGTGGATTCGCCCAAGGGGCTGACGTGGAAGCGGGTGAAGCAGCAGCACCTGCTGGCCAGGGGCCTGGGCCTGCCGAACTCCAAGGCGGTGTTCGGGAGGCTGGTGGATGCGAATGGTGTGCGCGCGTTGCTGCTCAAGCGGGCGCACAAGGTGGAGGGGCCGGAGACGCCGACGCTGGAGCAGGTGCGGGACCGGCTGTTGTGGCGTCAGCTGGGCGTGGAGACGGCGGAGAAGTTCTCCCTGCGCGCGGTGCAGGCGCACCTGCTGGGCCAGCTGCTGGAGCAGGACGTCAGCGACCCGAAGCGCGGCGTGGAGCAACTGGCCGCGAGGACCGTGAGCGCGGCGCGGGTGGACGCGGAGGTGGTGCGGCTGGCGGTGATGCGGGAGTGGGTGCTGGCGGAGGACGCGCCGGAGCCGAAGAAGACAGCCTCCCTCCCGATACACATGGAAGCCCCGCGACCGAAACCGAACGCCTCCCTAGCAACGGGTGGAGACGCCTTCGCGCAACGGGTGCTCGACGTCGCCAGGGCATCACCCACGGGCCGCTTTGGAGACAACAAGGTCTTCATTTCGCATGTCTGGAAGGGCATGCAGCCCGAGTGGTCGAACCGGGAGGCTTTCGATGCCGCATTGATTGACGCCAACCGTCAGCGACGCCTCTTGCTGAGCCGCGCGGATCTCGTCCAGCACATGAACGCCATGGACGTCGCTGATTCAGAGATCCAGTCCTACGGCGCCACCTACCACTTCGTCGTCGTCTAGTCAGAGTCCTCCAGGAGCCACCATGACCACCGACGCACGACTTGTCGCGTTCCTCACGGATGGTCCCGAGATCTTCAGCAGCGTCCAGCAGGGACAGACGCTCTGGAAGCGGGACCCCTTCGATGTTGAATCCCTCAATGCTCCCGCGCGTTCCTCCTTTGAACGCCTCGTGAAGCGTGCAACCCGCACACCAGCGCCCGACGCAGGCAGGCTGCTGCTGCTGTTGGGCGAGTCCGGCAGTGGGAAGACCCACCTCGTGCGGGCCTTTCGAAACAGCGTCCACAGTCGAGGGGCCGGCTACGTCGGCTACATGCCGATGACCGTCGACGCGACCCACTATGACCGGCACATCCTGTCCTACTTCATCGACTCCCTGGATCGGCCGTATGACTCGGACGCGGGAGAGGACTCCGGGTTGATGCGCTTGTCCGACGCGGTCATGGCGCGCTGCATGAGCGCCTTTGCCCCGCTCATCCCGGAAGAGCGCATCCTCGAAGACCATGAACTGCACGACATGATCCGCTCGGTCGCGGATGATCTCCACGCGCTCGATGACTTCCGGCACATCGATGTGCAATTGCTGCGTGCGCTCATCTGTCTTCAACGCCGTGAAGCGCGCTTCCACCACCGGATCCTCCAGTGGTTGCGGTGTGAGGACCTCGCGCCAGCGGATCGCACGGTGATTGGCGACCTGGTGCCGCGCACCGCGGACGACGATCCCATCCGGATGATGACCCACCTGGGACGGCTCATGGGCGTGATGAACCAAGCCCTGGTCCTCTGCGTGGATCAAGTCGAGGACATCAGCGACTTCGAACAGAGTCCTCGGATGGAGCCCTCCTTCCGCCGGGCGATGAACAGCTTCGCCGCGCTCGCGGCACAGGTGCCCACGGCCATCGTGGTGGTCTGCTGCCTGGAGGACTTCTGGTCGAAGATGCGCAACCAGCTCAACCTGGCCATGCGGGACCGCATTGAGCACGATCCCGAGCCCGTCTCGCTGGAGGTTTCAGTCACGGCGCAGACCGCGAGAGACATCGCTGCGCGGCGGCTGAGCGTCCTGTTCGCGCAATCCGGCATCGCGCCCCACCCGTCCGACCCCACCTACCCTATTCCAGCAAAGGGCTTCGAACTGCTCAGCGGGCAGCGAACGCGCGACGTCCTCAATCAATGCCGCCGCTACCGGGAGCGCGCCATCCAGGATGGAAGCCTCCCCAAGGACTTCCCCCTCCCCACGGCTGGCAAGAGCGGAAGCACGCACACGCTCCAGCCGGAAATCAGTCCCATCCAGAAGACCGACCAAGCCTGGATTGATTTCCGGGCCAGGTTCAAGGGCGCGATTCCTGAGGACGACTCGGACGTCGCCGCGCTCCTGGCCTGGGCCATCGAAGTGGGCGGAGAAGAACTTGGCGGCGCCACGCGCTTCAAGGTCAAGCCCCTGGATGAGGAGTCGCTGAACGTCACGCTCCAGCCCGGCAACACCCAGATGTTCGTGGCCCTCTGCAACCGGTCCCCGCGGGGCGGCGGGCTGGGCCGGCAGATGGCGGATGCCTTGAGGGCCGCTGCGGGCAAGCTGCCTGTTATCGTGCGCACGACGGATTTTCCGGGGACACTGGGAACGCTGGTCGCGGACCAGACCACGCTGCTGCTGAAGAAGGGCGGTCGCCGGGCGGTCCTCGGCAACAGCGACCTGCGAGAGCTCGTGGCCTTGCAGTCCTTCCAGAAGGAGCACCCGGCCTCCGCGTTCATCGAGTGGAGTCGCTCCACGCACCCCATCACCCGGCTCAAGGCCATCTCGGACCTGCTGGCATTGGAGAAGAGCCCTCCGCCTCCGGAGCCCACGCGCGAGCAACCTGCGGCGTCAGCCTCCCCAGGGGGAAGCTCCACTTCGAGTGTCACGAAGCCAGTCCAGGGGGAGCTTCGCGGAGCCTCCTCTGAGAGCCCACGTCGAGTGGACACCCGGGCCGACGAGGAGCCGGCAGCGGCACGGGAGCCCACGCCGTCCAGGGCGGACTCGCGCACCGAGGAGACCGGGCTGGACGGGCATCAACTCACCGCCCTCGGTCCACCGTTGGTAAGCAAGGTGCCTGGGCGCACGAAGACCCCCGTGGAGGTTTCGCAGCAGAAGGGCATCCCCTCCAGGCCCGCGATCGACACGAAGCCGGAAGCGATGCGCCTGGGCATCTCCGAGAGCGTCTTCACCCAGCCTGTCTTCATCCAGGCGGAGGAGTTGACGAAGCACAGCGCGTTCCTCGGCGGCTCCGGAAGCGGCAAGACGACGCTCGCGCTGAACATCATCGAGCAATTGCTCCTGCAGGGCATCCCGGCGCTGCTCGTCGACCGCAAGGGAGACCTCGCGGCGTATGCGCGTGACGAGGCCTGGGAGGAGGAGCTGAAGGACCCCGTCCTGAACGAGCGCCGTCGCCTGCTGCGCGAGCGCGTGGACGTGGCGCTCTACACCCCGGGACGCTCTGACGGACGGCCGCTGGCCATCCCGCTCGTGCCGCGGGGGCTGGAGGCCCTGCCGCCCGAAGAGCGCGACCAGAGCGTGCAGCAGGCCGCGGAGGCCATCGCGAGCATGCTGGAGTACAAGAACAGTCCCAAGGACAAGGCGGCGAAGGCGCTGCTGGCCCAGGCATTGCGCCTCCTGGTGGAACGTCCCTTGGGGCAGGAGTTGACCCTGGACCTGCTCCAGAAGTTCATCGCCTCCCAGGACATCACGCTCGTCCAGGAGGTGAGCGGCCTGGACCTCAGGGTGTTCCCCAGGCTCGCGCAGGACCTGGCGACGCTGCGGCTCAACGCACGCAACCTGCTGGCAGCCCAGGGGGAGAAGCTGGACATGGAAGAACTGCTGGGTCGCGGAACCGCGAAGGTTCCCGGACGGACCCGGCTGAGCATCATCAGCACCAAGTTCCTGGGCGGAACGCAGGGCTCGCTCTTCTGGGTGTCGCAGCTGCTCGTGGAAGCCAATCGCTGGGCAAGCCAACACCCCTCGTCCCGGCTCCAGGCGGTGCTCCTGTTCGACGAGGCCGACCTGTACCTCCCCGCGATGAGCATGCCCGCCACCAAGCAGCCCATGGAGAACCTGCTGAAGCGCGCCCGCTCGGCGGGCATCGGGGTGATGCTCGCGACCCAGAGCCCGGGAGACCTGGACTACAAGTGCAGGGACAACGTGCGCACCTGGTGCGTCGGTCGGGTGAAGGAAGATACGGCCATCCGGAAGCTCCGGCCCATGTTCGCGGATGCACGCGTCGATGCCGCCGCGAAGCTCCCTGCGCAGAAGCAAGGGCAGTTCCACGTCCTGCGCGACGGACAGGTGGAACAGCTCAAGGCGGACCGGAACATCATCAAGACGGATCAACTCTCCGAGGATGAAATCCTCCAGCTCGCGCACCGCTCACGCGAACAGGGGCACTGAAGCGGGTCTTCCATGCACGGAGCGTTCTCGCGGCCTTCTGGGCGCGGGGACAGCCCCGTGCCCGCGGAGGCGCTTGCGCATCTTGGGGCAAGCATTGGGATACATTGGCTCCGGCCTACCGGCATCTCCTATGTAAAGAAGTGCTTCCAGGAGTCTGGGCGGTAGCGAAGGTGAACCTCGTCGAGCGCCACAGAGGGAATGAACAGGAAGTCCTCCTGCGGATGCAGCCCCTTCGAAAAAGCAAGACGGACCAGCGCGAGCCCCTCCACGGAGACGTAGCCCTCCGTCGCGAGCACCTCCTCGGCGACCGTTTGCTTCTCACCGAACCTCTGGAAACGGAGCTCCCGCGCCTTCATCATCCGTGTGAGTGCTTCGTCGAAACGGGCTCCATCCGCCGCCGCCAGGGCTTGACACACATCGAGCCGCACATCCAGCGAGCCTGCAAGGACCTCCTCGTAGCGCTCAAGCTGGGCCTTCCCATCACGCCAATCCATATCCAAGAAGCAATGGTCCATGAGGAAGCGGACGAAGAGGAAGTCCTCCTCGTACTCGCGATTCCTATCGCAAGCCCGAGGAGCGAGGCGTGCGATCACACGCGCAGCTTCGGTGTCTCCACAGGCGACCGCGTCGAAGAACGGCTGCGAACGGCTGGTCAGGTTTGCTCCGGGGGAGGAACGGGCGAAGTGAGCGAAGGCGCGTGCGCTGGCATGCAGACACTCATGAAAGTGAGTAGGGCTGCCAGACATCAATAACGAGCCAATGCCCGCGACCCGAAAGTTCTGGCTGAATCGGAGGGCCTCCTTCATTCCGCCCTTGCCTGCAAGAAAGGCCGGAAGCAGCTCTTCGTTTTCGCCAAGCGCATTGTCAATGAAGACAGATAGGAACTTCGACGCCACGGGATCCCCTTCCAGGCAGTGCATTCAGGATGTCGTGGAAACCGCCAGTTCCCGCAGCACCACGTTGCTGAAGCCCCGCTCCTGGAACGTCCGGGCCAGAGGTTCACTCACCACGTAGAGTTGCAGGTCTTGCTGGAGGCGGAAGAGCGAGGGAGCGCCGCGTAGTTTCTCCGGATCCAGAACCAGCTTACGGATGCCGACGATGGCACCGCTACGGTGGTACTTGATGTCACTGGCCTTGGCATCCACGCCGTCCACGCCGCCGATTGGATTGATGAAGAAGTACTCCTGACTGCGAACGCGCCCCCGGGGGTCCAGGAGGGTGAAGGGCAGGCATTCGAGGGTATCCTTCGGACAGGTCGCGGCGATGACGTCCTTCATCGCGCTGCACACGATGAGGTAGTTGAAGTTGTTTCCCAGCACCGAGGAGAGTTGGATACCTGGGCGATCCTCGCCTGACTGGAGCTTCACCTCCTCGGGATAGCTGTCCCCAAGGCGCTCACCCGCAGCCAGGCAATACCCGTCCAGCCCCATCACCTCCGGCTCCTGGTCCAAGAACAGCAACTCGGCGTCGTTGAGATCGCCCAGTGTCTCCAGCTCGAAGAATTTCATGGCACCCCATTGATGAGGGTATCCAGCGTCCCCGTATATCCTGGAGTACCTCCCTCGCGCTCCTCCTTGTTCTGGCGTGCGACAATCTGCGAATAGAGTTCCGCGGAGAGCATCTCGAGTTGCTCCTTGGCCAGTTCATGGGCCAGCTTCGTGTGTTCCTTGTCCTTGCGAACATACTTGCGCAGCTCGCCTTCGTAGGAGCGCATGATCTTGTCCAGGCGCTTCCCCACGAAGTCGCTGTACGAGCGGTGATCCCGATACAGGAACGTGATGAGGTGACGAGGAAGATTCAGCGCACCCGCCACCTTCCTATCCATTGGCAGGATGACCATGTTGAGCTTGTGGTTCAAATTGTAGCCGGCCCTTGCCAGCCCTCGGCGAACGATGAGGGTGGCGTTCGGGAACTTCTTCTCAAGCTTGTTGGCGGCACCTCGGAGTTGGCTGTTGGTGACGACATGGTGGCCATTGTGGATGTATGGATTCCGGTAGTCCCACTTGAAATTCTTGCTGGTCACGGACTCGGAGACGTCCCAGTCACCTTGTTTCGGAGCTTTGAGCAGGAACCGATACCCTTCGGGAAAGATGGGGTAGAGGGTCCCGCTCTTGCTGGTGTGATTCCGCATCGCGTCTGTGCGGATCTCCTTGCCCCGAGCGAGCTTCTTGTAGGCCGGCCAGTTGTAGAGGTGGGCGTCCTCCAGGGCATGCTTGAAGGCCTGCCAGCGGTGGGAGCAGGTCATGGGCTCCCACGCGGCGATGTGGCGGTTGAGACATCTTCCGCCTTCGGTCGTGTTCTTGACGCTGACATGAATCCTGTGTGCTACGTCCTCTTCATGCTGCTGCGCGGAAGGATCCGACACGGTTCATCCTTTCATGGACAGGCACATCGCGCCGACGTGCCCACGCTCCGAACTGGAAACCACCAGGATCTGCGCACCTCTCGCATATCCTCGCGCGAGGGCCCTGGCGGCCACGCACACGCTGCCAGCACCGCTGGCCGCCCCCGTATCCCCCAGGGAAACCGCTGGTAGCATCAAAGAAGGTCCCTCCGCGAACCACTGAGCCAGCCGAATCCGGGCGTAGCCCCACTCATTCGCACGCCAGTTCTCGCCATTCAGGTCTGACACCATGCAGCCCGCGAAGGGCGCCCTGGGCATGGCGCCAGCCAGGGTCTCCTCCAGGGCCTCCGCCAGCGCGATTCCGGTATTGGGTTTTCGGCTGAAGAAGTGATTCTGTTCCACCCGAATCGCCGCGCTGGCGATGGCAAAACACATTGAGGGACTCCTCCGACGAGCACTCGCTGCCGATTCCAGCAGGAAGCAGGCACCTGCCTCACCTGGCATCAGGCCCTGAGGATTTTCCGGCGCCTTGAGCCTTCGGTATCCTGCGAGCCACTCCAGCGTCAGTGGGTCACAATAGGAATCGGCTGCGATGACGAGCATCCGCTCCAGCCCACGCGCCTCCATCCATCCGCTGGCCTCATGGATGGACTGGATCGCCCCCGAGGGACCTTGACAGAGGAGGTCGGCGTTGCGCTCGTCAATGGGCAGCCGCAGTGCTTCGAGAAGCGGCTGAAGGTAGGCCCTCCGGATGGGCTCCCTGGAGGGGGCAGCATCGCTTGCTTCGACGCCAAACCGCTCATCCCCATGGTACGGCGTGACGACTCGTATTCCCGTCGCGTGCCAGAAGGAGGCATGGGTGGCATCCGGAAGCGCGCCCTGATGGATCAAGTCGGCCACACAAGCACGGGCGAGCAGCAGCCAGCGGCCGATGAGGGTGAAGCCCTCGGTGAGCCCACGTATGGGATGGCCGGTGACTGGCTCCATCTCCTCTGAGGCTTCGTCGAGCACCTCGAAGTAGGTGAGCGGTTGGGCACAGGCAATTCCAGCACGAATGGCCGCGCAGGCCATCACGACATCCCGTCCCACAGACGAGACCATCCCCAGGCTGGTGATGACGAGGTCCAACGCGTCCATCCTTCATCAGGCCATGGCGGTTCGCGTTCAACGTTCCCTGGAAGCCCATTCAAGGCCCCTGGCCCCCGGCGAAGTCTGGGCCTCCTCTGGCGTCCTGTCCATGACCTTCCTGGACACCTGCTTCTCGATGCCCAGCCCACGCAATGCAGGGTGGTTGGATGTGGCCAACGCTGAATGTGGCCCCCGTGCCAGCCAAATCCACGCCCCGTGAGCGTTCAGCCCTTCCACGCGCTATCATGCGCCCTGGAGGAATTGGCCATGCCCGTCAATACCGGTGTGAACAAGATGTCTGTCGTCACCAAGGACAGTGGCGGTGTCACCATGGCCTTCCCGGACGTGTGCAAGACGCCCAGCCCCGCCGGGCCCGTGCCCATTCCCTACCCCAACGTGGCGAAGTCCTCCGACACCGACAAGGGCACCAAGAAGGTGTCCGTGGCCGGCAACCCGGTGTGCGTGAAGGACTCCAACTTCAAGATGAGCACCGGCGACGAGGCAGGGACCGCCGGCGGCGGCGTGGCTTCCAACAAGACCAAGGGCAAGGCCGAGTTCGTCAACTACTCCTTCGACGTGAAGTTCGAAGGCAAGAACGTGGCGCGCGCCTTCGACCTCATGCTCCACAACGACAAGAACACGCCTCCCTTCCCCGTCATGCAAGGGCCTGTCATGGCCATGGCGGGCAGCGAAGCCCCACCCAAGTGCCTCGTCTGCGATCACGACATCTAGTCCCCCGCCGGAGGCCACCCCATGAGCACGCCGCCTGACAGGAAGCCCCTCCCCCCGGAGCGGGACGCCCCCGCGCCCATCCTTGGCAGCCGCGCGGGTCAGCTCTCCGGGCTGGAGGCCTCGGGCGCCGTCCTCGTCGACTTCCCGGGCAACACCGCCGGCCCCGTGCCCGCCCGGCTCGCCGTGGTGGTGGACGCCCAGGCACTGCGGGAGGCCGTGGCCCGGAAGCAGAAGGTCGTCCTCCTCTTCGAGAACGGCGACCCGGGGCTGCCCTTCATCATGGGGCTCATCCAGGAGCCCAGCGCCACGCCCCTGCTGGATGCGCTGCTGGAGGCCCCGGCCGCTCCCGAGCCAGCCCGGGTTCCCACCGAGGCCCATGTGGACGGCAAGCGCGTGGTCATCGAAGGGCAGGACGAGATCGTCCTCAAGTGCGGCGAGGCCAGCATCACCCTGCGGCGCAACGGCAAGGTCATCGTGAAGGGCACCTACCTGGAGTCCCGCGCCACCGGCACCCACCGCATCAAGGGCGGCTCCGTGGAGATCAACTAGACCCATGCGCTGGGACATCTACGAGACCCACCTCGACGAAGCCGCGTTCCGGTGGAGCCAGTGGGAGAAGGCGCTCGACGCACCCGACTTCACGCTGGAGGAGGTCGCGGAGCTGGAGGAGCCCGTCGCCGCGCACGTCGACGGGCTGGTGCTGGGCGGTGGGCCCGTCGCGACACGCCTCCTGGTGCCCGCGCTGAGCGGAGAGCACGAGCACATCGTCGCGGCGGCCCTGGCGCTGCTCCTGGCCGAAACAACGGACGGCCCCGCCGCGATGCTCGCCGCCCTGTCCTCGGCGGAGCCCCCGGCGCTCGCGGCCCTCCAGCGCGCCCTGGAGCTGTCCCCCGCCGCGTGCATTCCCGCCGCCCTGCCTTCGCTCCTGAAGGAGGACGCCGTCCCCGTGCGGCTCGCCCTGGTGCTCGACACGCTGGGCGCCCAGGGGCTCGCCACGGCCCCGCTGTGCACGCCGTTCCTCACGCACCCGGAGCCTGGGGTTGCCGCCGCCGCCCTGCGCGCCGCCAGCCGCGCCCGGCTGCCGCTGGAGCCCGCGGTGCTCCAGCGCTCGCTCGACTCCAGCGAGCCCGCGCTGCGGGAGGCCGCCCTCGTCGCGGGGCTGATGGAAGGCCATCGCGGCGCCTGGGCCGCCTGTCAGACCCTGGCCAGCGCGCGCGCGCCCGGCGACCGGCTGCCCCTCCTGCTCCTGGGCATGAGCGGGGAGGAGCGGGACACGAAGCGACTGCTGGAGTTGCTCTCCGACACGAAGCGCCAGCCGGACGTGCTGTGGGCGCTCGGCTTCTCCGGCCGCGTCGCCGCCGCCGATGCCTGTGTGGAGTTGATGCGGCATCCGCCCGTCGCGGCGCTCGCGGGCGAGGCCTTCAGCGCCATCACCGGGCTGGGCCTCACGGAGCAGTACGCGGTCGCACGCGACGAAGAGGACACGGCGCTTCCTCCCATCGAGGAGGAGGACCTCGACGCGGACCTGACGTCGAAGCCCGAGGATGCCCTGCCCCTGCCCCAGCCCCAGGCCGTGTCGGAGTGGTGGAGCGAGGCACGCAAGCGGATGGACGCGAAGCAGCGCTACCTCTCCGGTCAGCCCTTCACCGTCCAGGCCCTGCTTGAGGCGCTCCTCACCTCGCCCATGCGGCGACGCCATGCGCTGGCCCTGGAGCTGGCGCTGCGCAGCCGGGGCGCGGTCCAGGTGCCGACCCGCGCGTTCATGCCCCAGCAGCTCGCCGCATTGAAGGCCGCCCGCGCGGCTTCGGCCGCTTCGTGGAGCCGGCCGTTCGCGGAGGCGCTCCGGGGCTGAGCTCCCCGGAGGTGCCCACCGCGCGCCAGCCCTGCTTCCGCTCCCCTTCCGGGCCCCCTGGAGTCACGGCCTGCGGAGCGATGTGGCGGCGCATCCCGGGCCGACCCTCCAGCCGAGGGGTCAGCGGGGGCGCTCAGGCGGGGCTGCACTGAAGCCACAGGGCGCATACTTCATCAGGACGTCTTCTCTCGGGAGGTCCTCATGGGGAAGCGGGCACGGTGCCCGCCGTCGGCCAGGGTGGTGGATGGACGGGGTGGTGGATGATCTTGCGACCGGGCCAGGGACGTATTTCGGGCAGGGGGACGGCGGCCATCGAGGAAGGGCCCAGCCACGCCCTCGACATCCTGGAGCACATTTCGGATGCGGTCTTCTCGCTCGACCGCACCTGGCGCTTCACCTACGTCAACACGCGGGCCGAGTGGCTGCTCAAGCGCCCGCGCTCGGAGCTCATCGGACGCAAGGTCTGGAAGGAGTTCCCCCAGGCGCGCGGCACCGTGTTCGAGCAGGAGTACCAGCGGGCGCTCGCGAAGCGGGTCGACGTCGCGTTCGAGGCGTTCTACGCGCCGCTCGAGGCCTGGGTGGGCGTGCGGGCCTACCCCTCCAAGCAGGGGCTCCTCGTCTTCTGCCGGGACATCAGCGCGCGCAAGCAGGCTGAACAGGCACTGCATGAGTCGGAGCAGTTCCTGCGCTCCACGCTCGACTCGCTGTCCACGCACATCGCCATCCTCGACGGACAGGGCACCATCCTCGCCGTCAACGCCGCGTGGCGGCGCTTCGCGCGGGAGAACGGCTGCCCGGAGGACTCGGGCACGTGCGGCGTGGGCGCGGACTACCTGGGCGTGACGGACGCCGCGCGGGGCGCGTTCTCCGAGGAGGCCGCCTTCGTCGCGGCGGGCATCCGCGACATCATCACCGGCCGCGCGGAGTCGTTCCTGCAGGAGTACCCGTGCCATGAGCCCGGGGGCAGGCGGCGCTGGTTCCTGATGCGCGTCACCCGCTTCGTCGGCCAGGGTCCGCTGCGCCTGGTGGTGGCCCACGAGGACATCACCGGGCGCCATGAAGCCGGCGAGGCCCTGTGGCGACTGGCGCGCGAGGAGGCGGCGCGCGAGCAGGCGGAGACCGCGCGCGAGCGGCTGAACGCGGTGCTCGAGCGCATCACCGACGGCTTCGCCGCGTTCGACCGGGACGGCCGGTTCACCTACGTGAACCGGCACGCGGAGGCGCACTTCGGGCGGATGCGCGAGGCCCTGCTGGGCTGGCGCCCGGCGGAGGTCCTCTCCGAGTCCCGCGGCGCGGTGATGGAGTCCCTGCTGCTCCGGGCGACGCAGGCAGGCACCCCGGTGGAGGAGGACCAGCCGTCGGCCCTGGCGGACCGGTGGCTGCGCGTCGTCGCGTACCCCTCACCCGAGGGGCTCACCGTCTACTTCCGCGACGTCACCGAGCAGCGCAGGTCCGAGCTGTGGAGCCACTTCCTCTCCGAGGTGAGCGCCGCCAGCGCGAGCTCCCTGGACTGGGGGGACGTGTCGCGCGCCGTGGCGAAGCTCACGGTGCCCACGCTCGCGGACGGCTGCGCCATCGCCACGCCGGTCGGGCCCCATGGGGAGGAGCCCTCCACCGTGGTCGCCGCGGTGACGCCCTACCTGGAGGGCGCACTGCACGCGGTGTTCCGCGCGGGATCCGCGAGCGCGCTGGGGCGGATGGTGGAGGAGGCCCTGCGCACGGAGGCGGTGGTGCACCTGCATGGGCCTTCCCGGGACGCGCCTTGCGTGCAATCCGCGGTGGCCGTACCCCTGATGACCCAGGCGCGTCCCCTGGGCGTGCTGGTGCTGGTGTCCCTGCGTCCGGACCTGCGCTACGAAGCGCAGGACCTGTCCCTGGTGCAGGAGCTGGCGCGGCGGGCGGCGCTGGTGCTCGAGAACGCGCGGCTGTACCGCACCGCGCGGCAGGCCGTCACCACGCGCGACGAGACCCTGGGCATCGTCTCGCACGACCTGCGCGCGCCGCTGAACACCATCTCCCTGCTGTGCAATGGCGCGGAGCGGCGGCTGGCCCGCGGAGACAACGGCCCTGGCGTCACGGAGGCGCTGCGCAAGGTGCGCCTCGTGGTGGGCAACATGGACCGGCTCATCGACGACCTCCTGGAGGTGGCGCGGGTGGAGTCGGGGCAGCCGGGGTTGGACCTGGAGACGCTGGACGCGCCCGCGCTGCTCGGGCAGGTGCAGGGCTTCAACGAGCCGCTGGCGGCGGACAAGTCCCTGCGGCTGGAGGTGTCGCTCGGGCCGGACCTGCCGCGGGTGTGCGCGGACCGCGCGAGGGTGCTGCGCGTCTTCCAGAACCTGGTGGGCAACGCCATCAAGTTCACGCCCCCGGGGGGACGCATCCTCCTGAAGGCGGAGCGCCGGGAGGCTGAGGTGTGCTTCTGCGTGGAGGACACGGGGCCGGGCATCGACGCGACAGCGCTGCCCCACGTGTTCAATCGCTTCTGGCAGGCGATCCACGCGCACAAGGCGGGCGTCGGGCTGGGGCTCGCCATCGTCAAGGGCGTGGTGGATGCGCACGGGGGCCGCGTCTGGGTGGAGAGCCCACCGGGGCGGGGCGCCGCGTTCTTCTTCACGCTGCCCGCGCTCACCGTAGCGTCCGGAGCCGTGGAGGGCCCCCGGCAACCCTGAAGCCTTCAGGTTGCGTGGAATCACTCCCGCCGCAGCGTGATGACGGCCAGCTCCGCGGGGGCGCCCAGCCGCACGGGAGGGCCGGTGGTGCCAGCGCCCCGGTTCACATACAGCCAGGAGCGGCCCTCCCGATACAGCCCGGCGGTCCACTGCGTGAGGAACCGCGCCAGCGACAGGCGGCGCACGCCCGGAACCCCAAGCTGCCCGCCGTGGGTGTGCCCCGAGAGCGTCAGCTCCACGCCGCGCGCCCGTGCCTGGGGAAACAGGTCGGGGTCATGCGCGAGCAGCACCGTGGGAACCCCCTCCGGCCGCGCCGCGAGCGCCCGCTTCAGGTCCGCGCGCGACGTCCAGGTGTCATCGACGCCCGCGACGTAGAGGCGGGCCCCGCCCCGCTCCGCCACCACGCCCCGGTTGCGCAGCACGCCCAGGCCGTGGCGCTCCAGTTCGCGGACCAGGTGCTCGGCATCCGTGTAGTAGTCGTGGTTGCCCAGGCTGACGAAGGCGCCGTCCTTCGCGCGCAGGCCCCCGAGCGCCCGCGCGATGGCCTCCACGTGGGAGGAGCCCTGGGTGATGAGGTCGCCCGTCACCGTCATCAGGTCCAGGTCGAGCCCATTGAAGCGCTTCACCCAGGCGGCCACGCGCGCCTCCGGCACCTGGGGGCCGCAGTGCACGTCGGAGAGCTGCCCGATGCGGTAGCCGTCCAGCGCTGGCGCCAGCCCCGCGATGCGCACCGTCCGCCTGCGCAGCCTGGGCCGGGCCAGCGCCGCGTCAGCCCCCACCGCCAGCGCGACCACCGCCGCCAGCCCCCACGCCGCCGCGTCCGGCAGACCTGCCCGGACGGCCAGCACGGCGGGGAGCATGAGCAGGTCGAACACCATGCAGGAGGACCACCATCCCAGCGCCAGGAAGGTGGACCGGGAGGGCGCGGGGGTGTTCCACGGCGTCGTGAGCCGCTTCAGGTACGGCCAGGAGAGCCCCAGCGCGACGAGCACGGGGAGCAGCGTGCGCGTCCAGACGCAAAGCCAGAGCACCGTGGGCAGTTGGACGACCGTGACGACGACGCCCACGATGAGACGGAAGTGGCCCTGGAAGCGCGTGGGAAAGGACATCGCACCGGAGGTCTAACCGGTTCACGGACCGCCCATGCGGATTTCGGAGGTCTGTTTGACGCAGGCCAGCATACCGCGCCGCCTTGCTTCAAGAGCTGCCCACCTGGAGACTCCAGGATTGCCGTCCATTCCATGAGGAAGTCCTCCATGTCCCTGAAGCATGTGTTCGCGATCGTGACCCTGCTGTCGACGTCCGCCTTCGCCGAAGAAGACCTCAAGCCCGCCCAGGAAGAAGCCAAGGCCAAGCTGGAGGCAGAGATCGAGGACGCCCTGAAGGCGGCCAACGACAAGTGCGGCACCAAGCTCGCGGTGAAGACCGACTTCCAGAACTTCAAGGCCGACGACTGGTCCGGTACGAGCTTCAGCTCCTACTGTGAGTCGGTCATCCAGGGCATCGAGTCCATGTGTGAACGCCCCGCGTACAAGAAGGCCATCGCCAAGAAGGTGACCGGCGTGGCGTGCCTGTTCGGCGGCGTGAAGCCCGCCGAGAAGAAGGACGGCTCCAACGACGCGACGCTGCGCAACATGTCGCTCGACAAGGGCGTGTTCACGTACCACATGTCCGCCAAGGACCACGCGAACCTCGGCGACAACACCAAGGCCACGCTCGAGAAGGCGTTCAACTGAGCATGCCCCGGCCCCTTGCACCCGCGCTCATGCTGGCGGCGATCCTCGCGACGACGGCGGCGCACTCCCTGGAAGCGGTGGCGGGCAAGGTCTACCGGGGCACCGACGGCCAGAGCGTGGAGGTCGTCACGTTGGAGCCGCGCACGGCATCAGAGGTCTTGATCCGCGTGCGCGGCACCGACTCCGAAGAGGACGGCATCGCCCTGCGCGCCACCCTGAAGAAGCACTCGCGCGGCGCGGACTACGTGACGCGCCACCGGGGAGGCGACTACGTGCTCCTCCTCCAGCGCGACGGTCGCTACGAGGCCGTCCTGCCCGGAGCGCAGGCGTTCCCCGTCAAGTTCAACCAGGACGCGACGGACAAGGCCTCCACCGCGGAGGTGCTCGCCGCGCACCAGCAGCAGCTGGAGTCGGGACGGATCGCCGCCTTCCAGAAGAAGGCCTGGCCCCACCTGGAGAAGAAATACACGGCCCGCGCTGGCGACGCCGTCACCGCGTTGAACAAGGCCTGCGGCACCGCGTCCACCTTCGCGTTCGACTGGAAGAGCTTCAGCGACGAGGTGATGGCGGAGCTGGACGTGTGGGCAGCCTGTGCTCCGCTCGTGAGCCGCGCCCAGGCCCGCTGCGCCTCGGTGAAGACCGTCACGGCGCTGGTCTGCCGCTTCGGTCCGACGCTCGGGCTGGAGCGCGGCGGCGACACGCTCACCTTCACCACCACCCAGAAGGGCGCGGCCGAAGGGCCGGCGTTCCTGGACAGGAACCTCTCCCGATGATCCGTCGACTCGTGGTGGCCGCCTGTCTCTTCGCGGCGGAGGCGGGGGCCCGGGAGCCGGTGACGCTGGAGGAGCTCCAGACCCTGGCTTCACAGAAGGCCTGGGCGGAGCTGCTGGAGCGCGCGGAGGGCCTCCCCGCCCCCCAGCGCACCGACGCGTGGCGGGCCCTGGTCACCGACGCGGCGGCGGCCGACGTCGAGGCCCTTCCTCCTGACGACAAGGAGCCGTTCGCCGCCTCCCGGCGGGCGCGCGCGCTGGGCCAGCGGTATGCCTTCCTCTCCAAGGCGCCGCGCTTCGCTACCGCTCGCGACCAGGGTGCGCGCAAGGATCTCCAGCGCTGCCTCGGACTCGACCGGCGCGGTTGCATCGACACCTTCCTGGAGCTGACACCGGACATGGGGCCCGAAGCGGCGCTCCAGGCCGCGCACCTCGTGAAGCAGGGGCACTTCGCCTACGTGGCGATGCCGCTCTTCGCGATGGCGGTGGGGGGTGGAAGGGACGTCAGCGCCTGCAAGGACGCGGCGCTCGCCGAGGCGGTCATCGCGGCGCTCGGCCTTCCCAAGGAGGACCCTCGCGCGGTCCAGGCGAGCAAGGTGGCCTTCGAGGGGTGCTGGTCCGCGCTGGGCCCGAAGCTCAAGGCGGCCACCGTGGGCGCGTCGTCGTACTTCCTGGCGAACACCTGCCAGCCCATGCGCGCCCGGAAGGCCCTGACCGAGCTACAGGACGAGCTCTGCAAGGACGAGGCGCTGTAGTTCGGGACGGGAGCGGTTCCTGCTAGGAACGGATTTCGCATGGCCGTTCCCGCTTCCCCCCTCCCCCCGCTGGACCGCGCCCGCTTCGACGCGCTCGTGGCCCAGGGCTACACCCAGGTGCCCCTGGCGCGGCCCCTGGACGTGGGCGCAGCGCGGCCCGTGGACCTGCTGCGCGCCCTGCCCGCGGGCGACCGCTTCCTCCTGGAGAGCACCCGCACGAGCAGCGAGGGCCGCTACTCCCTCCTCGGCGCCCGTCCCTTCCTGCGCTTCACCGCCCGGGGAGCGCAGTGCCAGGTCGACGGCGTTCTCCAGGACGGCGCGCCCCTCACCGTCCTGCGCGGCCTGCTCCGCCGGTGGAAGGGCCTCCGCCTCCCGGGCCTGCCCCTGTTCTGCGGCGGCGCGGTGGGCTTCTTCTCCTACGAGGCCAGCCACCTCTTCGAAGCCCTCCCCCACCACCCCCACGACGACCTGCGCGTGCCCGACATCGCGCTGCACTTCGTGGACACGTTCCTCGTGGTGGATCACCTGGAGCACACCGTGCACGCCGTGGCCACGGGGGCGGACTGGGAGGACTGCTCACGCCGCCTGGACCTCCTGGCGTCGCAGGTGCGCGCCGCCGTCGTCACGCCGCCCCCCGCGCCCCCGCCTCCGGACCTGCCGCTTCCGGCCTGGCGCTCCAACTTCACGCAGGAGGCCTACCTGCTCGCGGTGGAGCGCGTGCGCGAGTACATCCGCGCGGGCGACACGTATCAGGTCAACCTCTCCCAGCGCCTGGAGGTGGACTTCCCGGGCGACCCGCTGGCCCTCTACGAGACGCTGTCCGCGACGAGCCCCGTCCACTTCGCCAGCTACTTCGAAGCGGAGGGCTTCCAGGTCGTCAGCGCTTCGCCAGAGCGGCTGGTGCGCGTGGAGGACGGCCGCGCCACCACGCGCCCCATCGCCGGCACCCGCCGCCGGGGCACGCCCGAGGAGGACGCGCGCTTCGTGCACGAGCTGCGCACCAGCGAGAAGGAGCAGGCCGAGCACGCCATGCTCGTGGACCTGGAGCGCAACGACCTGGGCCGCGTCTGCGCGTACGGCACCGTGGAGGTCACCCGGTTGATGGAGATCATCGAATACGCGCACGTCCTCCACATCGAGTCGGAGGTCGTCGGGCAGCTCGCGCCCGGCGTGGAGCCGCTCGACGTGGTGGGGGCGCTGTTCCCGGGCGGCACCATCACCGGCGTGCCGAAGCTGCGCACCATGGAGATCATCACCGAGTTGGAGCCCCACCCGCGCGGGCTCTACACGGGCTCGCTCGGCTACTTCAGCTTCGCGGGAGGGCTGGACCTGAACATCGTCATCCGCACCGTGGTGGTGAAGGACGGCCGCGCGTACGCGCAGGTCGGCGGCGGCATCGTCCACGACTCGGAGCCCCGGCGCGAATACAAGGAAACGCTCAACAAGGCCCGCTCCCAGCTGCTCGCCCTGGCCGCGAGCACGAGGCCGCGATGATCCTCCTCATCGACAACTTCGACTCGTTCACCTTCAACCTGGTCCAGGCCCTGGGTGCGCTCGGGGCCACGCTCCACGTCGTGCGCAACGACGCCATCACCGTCGCGCAGGCGGAGGCGCTCCGGCCCAGCCATGTGGTCATCTCGCCCGGGCCGAAGACACCCGACGCGGCCGGCGTGTCCCTGGACGTCATCCGCGCCTTCGCGGGCCGCGTGCCCCTGCTGGGCGTGTGCCTGGGACACCAGGGCATCGGGCAGGTGTTCGGCGCGAAGGTGGTGCGCGCCCCCGTGCCGGTGCACGGCAAGACGGCCGACGTCCAACACCGGGGACAGGGCGTCTTTCGCGGCCTGCCCCAGCCCTTCACCGCCGCGCGCTACCATTCGCTGGTGGTGGACCGCGACAGCCTGCCCGCGTGTCTGGAGGTGACGGCCTGGTCCGGCGACCTGGTGATGGGCCTGCGCCATCGCGAGCTGCCGGGCCTGGAGGGCGTGCAGTTCCACCCCGAATCCTTCCTCACGCGCGAAGGCCCCCGCCTGCTCGCGAACTTCCTGGAACACTGAAGCGCGTGGGCAGGACACTCCAGGGCTCCAACATCTTGGCCCTGCTACAGACCTGACCTATACCCACGAACAGGCCTCCCCCTTCGGAAGAACATGCTCGAAAAACTGGCGCTCAAGGATGTCGGACCTGCCCCGCAGCTCGCGTTCGACTTCGCTCCACGCCTGAACCTTCTGACGGGCGACAACGGGCTGGGGAAGACCTTCATCCTGGACGTCGCATGGTGGGTCCTGACCCGTTCATGGCCCGATGCTCCGGCCATGCCGCAACGGGGTGCGAGCGTTGAACCCACCATTGACTTCAAGTTCAGCGGCAAGAGCAGTTCTATCGAGTACACCAGCACCTACGACTTCCCCAGTCAGTCCTGGACTCGCAGAGGGGGGCGTCCCGCCAACCCTGGGATGGTCCTCTATGCCCGCATCGATGGCTCGTTCTCCGTCTGGGACCCGGCGAGGAACTACTGGAGACAGGCACCCTCTCTCGGAATCGATGAACCGGACCGGCCCGTGGCCTACCAGTTCGCGCCGCAAGACGTCTGGAACGGGCTGGAGCCTCAGGGGAAGATCTACTGCAACGGTCTCATCCGTGACTGGGCCACCTGGCAGGGCCGGAATGGCGAAGCCTTCCATCAACTGCTCTTGGCACTTCAGACGCTGTCGCCCTCCAAGGATGAACCTCTCGTTCCTGGTGAGCTAACCCGGATCAGCATTGAGGACGTCCGTGACATGCCAACGATCAAGGCACCTTATGGGCAGCAGGTCGCTGTCATCCACGCCTCTGCTGGTGTCAAACGCATCATCTCGCTCGCATATCTGCTTGTCTGGACCTGGCAGGAGCATGTCCAAGCCAGTCGCCTCCTCAATCAGGGCACGACAAACCAGATCATCTTCCTGATTGATGAAATCGAAGCGCATCTCCATCCACGCTGGCAGCGAACCATCCTCCGCTCGATCCTGGACGTCATGGCGGCGCTGACGGGCCAGCAGGTCGACGTCCAGCTCCTCACGGTCACGCACTCGCCGCTCCTGCTGGCCTCGGTAGAGCCACTCTTCGACGAGAAGAAGGACGCGCTCTGGAACCTTGACCTCATCGGGCAGCAGGTTGAACTCCGGCGCGAAGCGTGGCGCAGGAGGGGAGATGCGAACGCATGGCTGACGTCGGATGTCTTCGATCTCGCGGAGCCCCGCTCCCTGGAAGCCGAGCAGGCCATCCAGAGCGCGGAGGCCCTCATGAATCGAAAGGACGTGCAGCCCGCTGAGTTCCTGCGCGTTCAACGAGACCTACGTAGCAGTCTTCCTGACGTCGACTCCTTCTGGCTCCGCTGGGGCTTCTGGGCACAGGAATCTGGATTCAATAAATGATCCCAGTCGTGGAAAGGCCGGAGCCCCGTCCTCCTGATTTCGACTTCGACCAGAGGGTCCGCCAGCCTGGGCTCAGCGCACTCGCTGAACTGACGGGAAACCCTGCGACTTTGACACGCTCGGGACGTCGTATCCAGCCGAGGGCGACTCGCATCGAAGACCTCACACCTGCGGTCCTCCGCGACTACGACTACTGGACGCGGGCTTTGGATGCGCTCCACGAAGCCTACGATGGCATTTGCGCATACTCCTGTTTCTATATCGAGCCTATCTGCGGGCCCACAGTCGATCATTTCGTCGCATTGGCGGCGCCAGGGTTCGACAAGGCCTACGACTGGAACAACTACCGCTTGGCGTGCTCCCTCATGAACACGCTCAAGAACAAATACGCGGACGTGCTCGACCCGTTCCTCATTCGTGACGGCTGGTTCACCCTCAACTTGGCGACATTCAAGGTCGAGCCCGCCCCGGGACTTGACGAGCCTTTGCGCTCACGGGTGCAGGCCACCATTTCCCGCCTGCAGCTGGATTCGCGAGACATCAGCAAGACGCATGAAAATTGGTTCAACGAGTTTTTCCGCCCCAAGAGCGGCCAGCCGATTCCATTCTCATATCTTGAGCGCCGTGCGCCGTTCCTTGCACGGGAACTGCGCCGCCAGGGGCGTGTTCCTCCAAGTCATGGAACGCCCATAGCCGCGTCGCCTCCCACATCTCCGTGAGCATCCCCATCGTCTCCGTCGATGGCGTCGTCCAACGTTGGGAGGACCTGCGGCTCCAGGACTTCGCCCAGGGCTTCTTCTTTGGCGCGGGCTTCTTCACCACGTTCCGCATTGATGCTGGCCGGCCGCTGTTCCTCGCCCGGCACCTCGCGCGCCTGCGCGGAAGCCTCGCCGCGTTCCCCACCGCCGTGCGCGCTCCGCCGCCGTCGATCCTCCAGGAGGACGCCGTGCGCGACTCGCTTCGCCGGTGTCTGGAGGCGGATCCGCTACTCGGGCAGAGCTTCACCGGCGTGGGCAAGCTCGCGGTCAGCGATGGCCGGGTGCTCTGCACCTTCCGCCCGCTCGCCCCGGACTTCGAGTCCCTGCGCCTTGATGGCCGAGTGCTCGACAGCGTGGAGCCCGGGGCGTACCGGCGCGCGGAGCGCACGGTGAACCACAAGGGGCTCGCGTGGTTCCGCCAGCATGCGCTCCTGCCGCGACTGCCGCTGATCACCAACGAGGCGGACGAGGTCTGCGAGCTACCCACCGCGAACGTCTTCGTCCAGTTGGGCGGCGCGCTCGTCACCCCGCCGCTCGCGGCCCCGTGCCTGCCAGGCA
Source organism: Corallococcus sp. BB11-1 (assembly GCF_026626625.1). NCBI lineage: Bacteria > Pseudomonadati > Myxococcota > Myxococcia > Myxococcales > Myxococcaceae > Corallococcus > Corallococcus sp. BB11-1. The sequence continues at coordinate 34,277 of NZ_JAPNJY010000026.1, forward strand.
TCGCGCGCGCGGTGCTGCTGGACGCGGGCCACGTGGGCGGGCTACCGGTGGCGGAGCGGCCCCTCCCGCTCGCGGAACTCTCACGGGCCCAGGCGTGCTTCTTCAGCAACGCGGTGGCGCTGGCCGTGGGCGTGCCCCACCTGCTGGGCCAAGCGCTTCCCGACAGCCTGCGCCTCGCGGAAGAGGCCCGCGCGGTGCTCGAAGCCCGCGCCCGTCACGAAGGCTGAAGCGCCTGGGCAGCATTGCCCGTGGGTCAGCGACCGACCGGGCAAGCCCCGGAAGGCCGCCTCCACTGGCACTCCCCGAACCCGGCCCCAGATTGGAAGGCATCACTTCCAACGACAGGGGGCACGACATGGCCGCGAAGAAACCCGAGGAGAAGCAGGTCGTTCACCAGGGCGCGAGCGAGAACGAGGACCTCCGTCACAAGGGGGGCGGTCGCGAGGCCGAAGCGGACAAGCACGCGGGGCCGAAGCCCGAAGGCAACGGCGGCACGGGCCAGCCCGCAGCGTTCCCCGAGCACAACTGACCCACGCACGACAGGGCTGAAAGACGCGAAGTCACTTTCGCGGGAGACGGGAGCCGTTAACCTGGGGTCCATGTCCGACCCCGCGCCCTTCGTCTCCCGCGTCCCCTTCGAGTCCACCCACCCGAAGGCCCTGGCCGTGTACTGCTCGGACGGGCGCTTCACCGAAGCCGTGGAGGACCTGGCCCACCACCTGGGCCATGAGCGCATCGACACGCTCACGCTGCCCGGCGGCCCCGCCCTCCTCAACCGCTGGGCGTCCGACTACCTGGAGAGCGAGGGCATCACCCGCGCCGCGAAGTTCCTCATCGAGGGCCACCACATCGAGGACGTGCTGCTGCTGGCGCACGCGGGCTGCGGTTACTACCAGTCCCGGCACAGCGCCCTGGGCCCGGACATCATGGCGGAGCAGCAGATGCGGGACCTGCACTTCGGCGCGAAGGAGCTCCAGACCGCGTACCCGCACCTGCGCATCCACCTCTACTTCGCGCGGCCCAAGGGCAAGACCGTCGAGTTCGAGCCCATCCCCCGCGAACGCTAGCGCGCGTCCCGGAGCCCCTGGCGGAGCGCCTCCAGCAACGCTGGGGGATCTCCCACGCGCAACGCCGCGAGCCCCGCGTCGAAGTCCGCGCGCGCGCCCGGCACGTCTCCCCGCGCCAGCCGCAGCACGCCCCGCGCGTGGAGCAGCTCCGGGTCCACCGCTTCGCCCACCTGGGCATCCAGCGCGGTCGTGAGGTCCTGCTCGGCCGCGTCCGTCCGCCCCGCGCGCACCCGGGTCCGGGCGCGCTGTTCGAGCAGCCACGGGTTGCCGGGGTCCTCCGCCAGCGCGGCCGTCCAGTCCGCTTCGGCCTCCGTCCAGCGGCCCAGGGCGATGAGCGACTCCGCGCGCTTCATGTGCACCACCAGCGCCTTGCGGAAGCCCGCGGCCTCCACCTGCGTGAAGCCCTCCACCGCCTCCGCGTGACGCCCCAGCCGCGCCAGCGCCAGCGAGCGGTGGTAGCGCGTGGCCACGTGGCCCGGGGCCAGCGCGAGCACGCGGTCGAACCACGGCAGCGCCTGCTCCGGCTGCCGGCCCCACACGCCCAGCGTCAGGCCCACCTCCACGAGCACGCGCACCTGCTCCGGGTGGGCGTCCGCCAGCTCCCTGGCCAGCGCCAGGGCCGACGTGTAGCGGCCCCCCCGGCGCAGGCGGTCCACCTCGCGGAGCGGTTCGGACAACTCCGGGGGCCACGCCTGACGTCCGTTGCGTTCCATGGGTGGGGGCCGCGTCCTCGGGGCTGGGAGCCGCAGGGCGCCTCGCGGCGATTTCGCAGGCACGTCCCGGGGTGTCAAGGCAGGGTGGGCGCCCCCTTGACCTGCGGCCCCGGTCGCGCGAAGAGCGCGACATGAAGCCCTGGGAGACAGTCGAGCGCGAGCAGGTGCCGGAGGTGGGAGAGGTCGTCCTTGCCCGGCGTGACAGTGAATACGTGCTGCGCGTGCGCGGCCAGACGCTGATGTCCAGCCGGCAGCACGGCTCCGAAGCGGTCATGGCCGAGGCGGGCTGCGCGCACCTGGTGGGCGTGGAGAAGGCCCGGATATTGGTGGGCGGCCTGGGCTTCGGCTTCACGCTGCGCGCGGTGCTGGACCGCATGGAGCCCTCCGCGCGCGTCGTCGTGGCGGAGCTGCTGCCTTCCGTGGTGGCGTGGAACCGGGGCATCCTCGCGCCCCTGGCCAAGGCCCCGCTGGAGGACAAGCGCGTCACCGTGGTGGAGGGTGACGTGGGCCGGCTGATGCGCAAGCAGAGCGGCGCGTTCGACGCCATCCTGCTCGACGTGGACAACGGCCCCTCCGCCCTCACCCACCCGGACAACGAGAGCCTCTACGACTACGCCGGCGTGTCCGCCGCCTACAGCGCCCTGCGCCCCAAGGGCACGCTGGTGGTGTGGAGCGCCGGCCCATCGCCCGCGTTCGTGAAGCGCCTGGAGGAGGTGGGCTTCACCGTCCAGCTCATCCATGCCGCCGCGCACGGGACGAAGGGTTCGCGCCACACGCTCTTCTTCGCGCAGCGCATCGGCAAGGGTCCGGCCTCGGTCCCGTCCCGCTCGGGCAAGCGTCCGGGGCGGGGTTGAGCGCATGCGCCGCTCGATGACGCGACTCAGCCTGTGCCTGTTCGTGGCGCTCCTGGCGGCTTGCAGGGGCCACGGGAACACCGTGCCCCCGGAGGCGGGGCCCGTGCGCGCGTCCTTCACGCTCGCGTCCGCCGCGCTCCAGGAGACCCGGCGGCTCAACGTCTACACGCCCCCGGGCTACGACACGGCGGAGGCCATGCGCTACCCCGTGCTGTACATGCCTGACGGCGGCGAACAGGAGGACTTCCCGCACGTCGCCGCGACGCTGGACACCGCGATCCGCGCCGGAGAGGTGCGGCCCTTCATCCTGGTGGGCATCGAGAACACGGAGCGGCGGCGCGACATGACCGGCCCGACGCAGGTGGACGAGGACCGGAAGATCGCCGCGCGCGTCGGAGGCTCGGCCGCGTTCCTCGCCTTCATCCGGGATGAGCTGATGCCCGAGGTGCGCCGTCGCTACCGCGTCACGGATGAGACGGCCATCATCGGCGAGTCCCTGGCGGGCCTGTTCATCGTGGAGACGTTCTTCCTGCAACCGGAGCTGTTCACCACGTCCATCGCCCTGAGCCCCAGCCTCTGGTGGAACGACGAGGAGCTGGTGCGCAAGGCCGCGGAGCGCCTCCAGGCACGGCCGGACCTGCGCGCCACGCTGTATGTGGCGTCCGCCGAGGAGGGCAACATCGCCCCGCAGTCCGCGCGCCTGGCGGAGGTCCTCCGCGCCAACGCGCCCGCCGGATTGAAGTGGCGGTACGAGCCCCGGCCGGACCTGCGCCACGACAACATCTACCGCTCGCTGTCCCCCCAGGTGCTGCGCCTGCACTTCGCGCCCACGCCTTGAGCAGCGGGGCCCTCCCCCACGGCGGGCAGGGCGGCGGGCGGCGGGTGCCCGCGCGTGGGAAAAGGGATAGAAATCCGGCTCGCCGTTCCGTTCCGGGACGGCCCCTTTCTCCACCGTGGAGGCATTCGATGGGTCTTCCCACTGGCGTGCATCATCTGGCACTCGCGACCCGGGACATGAAGGCGCAGCTTGCGTTCTTCACCCAGGTCGTCGGCATGGAGTTGGAGGCGCTGTACTGGATGCACGGCGTGGAGAACACCGTGCACGCGTTCCTGCGCCTGGGCGACACCTGCTCCCTGAGCTTCGTGCAGGCGCCGGACATGGCGACCATCGAGCCGGTGATTGGCGTCTCGCACCCGGGCTTCAGCGCGGGTTCGGTGGCCCCCGGCGCGATGCAGCACCTGGCGCTGAGCGTGCCCACGGAAGCGGAGCTGCTGGCGCTGCGCGACCGGCTGCGCTCGCACGGGTACTGGGTCGCGGGACCCGTCAATCACAACATGTGCAAGTCGATGTACGTCCAGGCCCCGGAAGGGCTCATCCTGGAGTTCGCCACCGCCGAAGGCGCCATCGACGTGGAGCAGTGGATCGACCCGGCCGTGGTCGCCTTCTGCGGCATCACCCCCGCGGAGCTGGAGGGCTTCGTCCGTCCGCCGCCCTTCACCTCGCAGGGCGGCAAGGTGCCGCAGCCAGCCCCCACGACGCGTCCCAACTTCGTCTTCACCGGCGAGTGGGCCCCGCGCGGCGCCGTGTTCTTCCAGCTCACCGACGAGCAGATCGCCGCCGCGCTGGATTCGCCCACGCCGCCGGTGCCCCGGCGCCCGGCCCCCTGAGCCCGCGACGACGCCGCCTTCATGCCTGACGCCGCGGGCGGCTTCATCGTCGCCATGTCCGGCAGCAACAGGTGGCAGGTGTCCGCCAGCATCCGGACGTGAGCGGAGAGCAACACCCCGCCGCGAGGAGGGTCCGACGCGCGGCCTTGGAGGGGCGTTCACGGGAATGCCTGGGCTTTCAGGGCGGCGGCGACGCGCGGCCCATGGGAATCACCAGCGGTCCGGGCAGGTCCGGCCGCGACAGCACCTCCACGCGCAACCCGAAGGTGTTGGCGATGAGGTCCGGGGTGAGGACGCCCGTGGGGGTGCCCAGCTCCACGCAGCGGCCCTGGTCCAGCACCGCGATGCGATCCGCGTAGCGCGCGGCCAGGTTCAGGTCGTGCAACACCGCGAGCACCGCGCCGCCCTCACGCGCGAAGGCGTGCGCCCGCTCCAGCACCAGGTGCTGGTGAGACAGGTCCAGGCTCGCCGTGGGTTCGTCCAGGAGCAGGTAGCGGTGCCCCTGCGCGGGGGGCGTCCACAGCTGGGCCAGCACGCGCGCCAGTTGCACGCGCTGCCGCTCGCCGCCCGACAGCGTGGTGTACGCGCGCGAGGCCAGGTGCTGCGTGTCGGTGGCATCCAGCGCGGCGCGGGCCACCTCCAGGTCGGACTCCGCGCCGCCGCGCCGCGCGTGCGGACTGCGCCCCAGCAGCGCCACCTCCAGCGCGGTGAAGCCGAAGCCCAGCGAGGACTCCTGGGGCAGCACGCCCAGCCGCTGCGCGCGCTCCACCAGGGGCCACGCATGCAGCGCGCGGCCCTCCAGGAACACGTCTCCCGTCTTGCAGCGAAGCTCGCCCGACAGCGCGGCCACCAGCGACGACTTGCCCGCGCCGTTGGGGCCCACCACGGCCAGCACTTCGCCGGGCCGCACCTCCAGCGACAGGGGGCCCGCCACGCGCCCACGCCCGCGCCACACCTCCACGTCGCGCGCCTCCAGGCTCATGCCGCCCCCTTGCGCGCCAGGAGCGCGATGAAGGCCGGCACGCCCAGCACGGAGGTGAGCGCCCCTATCGGCAGCTCCGAAGGAGGCGTCAGGGTGCGCGCGAGCAGGTCCGCCACCAGCAACAGCGACGCGCCCGTGAGCGCGGACGCCGCCAGCAGCCGCCGGTGGTCCGGCCCCAGCGCGATGCGCAGCAACGCGGGCACCATCAGGCCCACGAAGCCAATCATGCCCGTGAAGGACACCGCCGCCCCCACTCCCAGCGCGGCGGCGAGGATGAGCCTGCGCTTGAGCCGCTCCACGTCCACGCCCAGGTGCCACGCCTCGCGCTCGCCCAGGAGCATCAGGTTGAGCGCGCGCGCCTCGCGCAGCAGCAGGCCCAGCGTCAACAGCAGCGGCGCCGTCGCGACGCCCACCGTCTCCCACGACGCGCCGCCCAGGCTGCCCAGGCTCCAGAAGGTGATGGAGCGCAGCTGCGCGTCCGACGCCGCGTGCGTCAGCAGGCCCATGCCCGCGAACGCCCCCGCGCTCACCGCCACGCCCGCCAGCAGCATGCGCGGCGTGTCCGTGCGGCCTCCGCCCGTGCCCAGCCGCTGGGCCAGGAGCGTCGCGCCCAGCGCGCCCAGGAAGGCCGCGCCCGGCACCACCAGCATGCGCAGCGGCCCCGCGTGCGTGCCCAGCGTCACGTCCAGCACGATGGCCAGCACCGCGCCCAGCGCCGCGCCGCTGGAGGTGCCCAGCAGGCCCGGCTCCACCAGCGGATTGCGGAAGAGCGCCTGGAGCGCGGCCCCCGTCGTCGCCAGCACCGCGCCCACCATCACGCCCAGCACCACGCGCGGCAGGCGGAGGTTGAGCAGCACCGCGCGCTGCATCGGCTCCAGCCGCTGGGAGGCCTCGCCCAGCCCCAGCGCCTCCCAGAGGCTGCCGAGGATGGCGGACGGCGGCACCGACACGGTGCCGATGGCCAGGGACGCGAGCGCCGCCAGCGCCAGCACCAGCCCCAGCGTCACCCAGGGCCCCGCGCCCGGAAGCCGCACGGGCGCCGGACGCGCGGCGGGCACGCGCACGGCCTCCGACGCGCTCATTTGGCGCCGCCCTTCCCCGCCGGCGCCGCCCCGTCCTGGAGGCGCCCCACGGCCCGGCCCAGGCCCGGCCCCAGGCCCATGAAGTCCACGTCGTCCACGGTGACGAGGCGCCAGCCCTTCACCTGCGACAGGCCGGGCTGCTTCGCCAGCCCCTCCGCGCCACCCACCGTCGCCACGGAGCCCGCGGGCAGCAGCACGAAGTCCGGCGCCGCCGCCACCACCGCCTCCGAGCTGAGCGGCTTGTAGCCCTGCAGGCCCGCCACGGCGTTCACCGCGCCCGACAGGCGGATGAGCGTGTCCGCCACGGTGCCCGTCCCCGCCACCATCATCGCGCCCGCGCCCCGCGCGTACACCGCGAGGATGCGCGGCGGCTTCGTGCCCTTCACGGAGGCCGCGCGTCCGGCCGCCTTCGCGAGGTCCTCATCCAGCTTCGCCACCAGCGCCCGCCCCTGGTCGGGCGTGCCCAGCCGCTCCGCGATGGCCTGGATGCGCGCGCGCGCCGCCTCCACCGTGGGCTCGTTGGCGAACGTCTCCACGCGCATGCCCGTCTGCTTCAACTGCTCCAGCACCGCCGGAGGCCCGGCCTCCGCCGACCCCAGCAACAGGCCCGCCCCCAGCGACAGCACCCCTTCGGCCGACAGCGCCCGCTGGTAGCCCACCGTGCGCACCTTCGCCGCCTCCGGCAGCGCCGCGCTGGAGTCGTCCACGCCCACCACCCGGTCGCCCGCGCCCAGCGCGAACACCGTCTGCGTCACGGCCGGCCCCACCGTGACGAGCTTCGGCGCGGCCTTCGGAGCGGGCGGCGCCGCGTGCGAGGCCAGGGCGAACAGGGCCGCGAACAGCCCCCACTTCGAAGCCAGCGGCCTCATGACGCCACCTCCACCGCGGGCAGCGCCCGGCCCAGCTCTTCCATCAGCGCCCGCCACGCGGGCGACTCCAGCTCCCCCGGCTTGCGCTTGCCGAACAGCAACCCGATGTTCTCCCCCGCCCGGTCGAACAGCTCCAGCGAGGTGACGGTGCCGTCGCGCGTGGGCTTGCGCACCACCCAGGCGGAGTGGACGTGATCCGCGCGGACGTGGAGGTTGAAGCCCGGGTCCAGCACGTTCATCCATGGCCCCATGGGCCGCACCGTGCGCACCGGCCCGGTGTGGATCTGGATGGCCCCCGGGTTGCCCACGAAGATCATGATGGGCAGCGCCGACGACGCGGCGCGCTCCAGCGTCCAGCCCAGCGCGTCCGGCGCCACCGGCAGCGCCAGCTCCGGGCCCGCGAGCCGCAGCGCCTGCGTGCGCGCCACCTTGAAGCGCTTGAGCAGCGCGAAGAACTCGTGCGTGTCCTGGAGCGCGCGCCAGCCGTCCACCAGGCCCGCGGCGTCGATCTCCGAATCCGGCAGCGGCGCGGGCGGCGCGGCCACCGGCGCCACGCTCAACACGGGCGACGGGTCCGCGTGCGTCAGCTCCCGCACCAGCGCCTCGTAGGCGGCGACGTCGGCTTCGGGCTGGAGGTAGATCTTGTGCACGGCGGTGCCCGCCGCGTCGAACACCTGGAGGCTGCGGCGCACCTCGCCGGAGACGTCCTCGCGCAGCGCGAACACGAAGCACCAGCGCGACAGGAACAGCCGCAGGTCGATGTCCTCGTCCAGCACCAGCGCCATCGCGCCGTGCACCTCCACCTTGTGGTAGACGCCCTTCTTCTCGTGCACTGCGGACGCGTTGCGCGTCAGGGCCATCACCCGGCCCAGCGACTCCAGCCGGGGCAGGAGCACGTCGAAGCGCGGCTCCAGCCGCACCACCTCGCCGCCCAGGCCGGTGACGAGCAGCTCCGCCTCGCTCACCCCCAGGTGCTCCGCCGCGTCGCGGATGCGCACGCGGGGCTGGGATTCCTTCAGGGCCCGCCAGCGCTCTCGCAGCGCGGCGGTCGTGCTCGCGGACGCCTCCACCGGGGTCGTCATCACGGCTGCCCCCCGGCCGGCGCGGTGACCTTCGCCCACCGCAGCTTCACGTTCGCGGGCGTGCCGGCGTCGTCGTAGTACGACAGCAGCTCCACCTTGAAGTACGCCCCCTGGTCGGAGCGCACGACGTAGAGCTGCGGGCGCGGCGTGAGCGTGTGGAACTTCATGTCGTAGGCGTACCAGCCCCCCGCCGCGTTGAAGACCGTGTCCGGGGTGGTGTCCACGTCATCGCCGTCCGCGGCATCCGAGGCCCAGCCCGTCGTCGGCGCCTGGGTGAGCTGTTCGAAGGTCGTGTCCGTGAGGACGGCCACCTGCACGTCGCCCGTCCCGCTGACGCCCCCACGCGACATCACCACGAAGCGCTGGAAGGCCAGGTCCCAGGCCGCGTCCTCGGTCGCGCTCGCCTCCTTGCCCGTATCCAAATCCAGGCCCACCCAGAGCGTGGGCTCCATGGCGTTGACGACGGACGTGAAGGACCCGTCGCCGTGGTCCTGGTGCTTGAGGTTGGCGCTGTCCTCCGGATGGATGATGGGGTCCTCCTCTTCCCCGGGGCCCGGCTGGGGCTGGAGGTCGTCACCGCAGGCGGAGCTCAGGCCCGCGACGAGCAGCGCCGCGCAGGCGCGGCCCAGGAAACCAGGGCGCAACGGAATGGAGGACATGCGGACTCCTTCGGAAGGGACAGACGGTGGAAGGGGAGGCTCAGAACCGGGTGGACACACCGGCCTGGAGCGTGCGGGGTGAAATGGGCAGGTCGTTGGGATTGCCCGCGTCGGTGAGGTTGCTGCCGACGACGAAAAGCTGGAGCCCACCCGCTGGCATGAGCCAGGCGACGCGGGCATCCAGGGAGACGGTGCGACTGGCACGGTAGGAATCCGCCACACCGTCTCCGTTGGTATCTGGATAGAAAGGTCGCTCGCCCGTGAGCGCGCCACGCACCAGGGCCTCCAGGCCCCACGCGCGGTGACGCCAGGTGGCCTGCGCGGTGAGCCGGTGGCGCGCCTGGCCTTCCAGCGCGCGCTCCAGGTCCTGGTCCGTGCCTTCGGTGAGCGTGTAGCCCAGCTCCACCTGGACGCGGCCGGGCAGCGACTGACGCACGCCCAGCTCGCCGCCGCGCACCCGCGCCCGGGCGATGTTGATGTACGAGTAGCGCAGCGCCTCGCCCTCGGCCTGGAGCGACGCGGCGATCATGTCGCGCAGCGAGTGCTGGAAGACGCCCGCCCACACCAGGGAGTCGCGAAGGGGCCGCACCTCCACGTTGATGTTGTAGCTGCGGGAGCGCTCCGGCTTCAGGTCCGGGTTGCCGCGCACGGTGTAGCCCACCGAGGGGTTCTCGAAGTCGATGAGCAGGTCCTGGAAGCTGGGCGCGCGGTAGCCCCAGCCGTAGCCGCCCCGCAGCGTGAGCCATGACAGGGGGTCCACCTTCAAGGCCGCCCGGGGCGTCACCGCGAACCCGAACTGCGAATCCAGGTCCACCCGTCCGCCCCGCACCACCACCAGCCCCAGCTTCTCCCAGATCGTCCAGGTGTCCTGCGCATAGAAGGAGCCGCGCCCGCGTTGGCCCTTGCCGCCCTCCAGCCGGTCCGAGCGCAGCCACTCGCCCAGGTACTCCGTGCCCACCACGAACGCGTGCGAGCCGGGCCGCGCGTCCAGCTGCACGCCCAGGCGGGCCTGCTGGTCGCGCGTGTCCTCCACGGAGTCCAGCGCGGAGGCGTTGCGCTGGTCGCGCAGGTAGCGCCGCTCGTAGTGCCCGTAGGACAGGTCCGTGCGCAGCGTCGCCTTCCCCCCCAGCTTCCAGGACGGCGACAGGCGCGAGGCGAAGGTGTTGTCGCGGGTCGCGCGGTCGAACACGGCGTTGCCCGCGCCCAGGTCCACGCCGCGCTGGACGCGGTGGGAGAAGGACGCCGTGCCCTCCAGCGCCAGCGTGTCCGAGCCGCGCCAGTCGCCGCGCGCGGACAGGTCGTACCCATCCAGGCTGCTGCCGGAGGTGCCCATGTCCGTCGGGTCCAGGTCATACGCGGCGCGGCGCTGGAGCCCCCCGCTCATGCGCAGCCCCCACGCGTCCCCGCGCGTCTCGCCCGTCGCGTCCAGGTCCAGCCGGTTGAGCGTGCCGTAGGCGGCGCGCAGGTCCGCGCCCAGGGGGCGCTGCGCCCTGCGGGTGATGAAGTTCACCACGCCCGCCACCGCGTCGCTGCCGTACATCACCGACCCGGGGCCCTTCACGATCTCCACCTGTTCGATGTCCTCCATCGACAGGCGTGACAGGTCCACGTCACCGTCCACCTTGCCGGTGACGCGCTCGCCGTCCACCAGCACCAGCACGTACTCCGGCGCCAGGCCCTGCATGGACAGCCCCGCGCCGGAGAAGCCCTGCTGCACCACGAGGCCCGGGCGCGCGGAGAGCAGCTCCGAGGCGTCCCGCGCCCCGCTTGCGACAATCTCAGCGCGGGTGATGACCTCCGTCGTCACCGGGGATTCGCGCACGCGCTCCTGGCTGCGCGAGCCCGTCACCACCGTCTGGAGCGCGGGCGCTTCCTCCGCCACGCCTCCGTCCACGGACGGCACGTCCTCCGCCCGGGCCACGCCGGCCAGGCCCATGCAAAGCAGTGCGCAAAGCCATCCACGCCCGGACATCCAACGTCCTCCCGGCACGAAAGCCGGGGGCCTCCCGCGAACGGGAAGCCTGTCGGGCGCTGGGCTCAGGGGCCTCGGGCCGCAGGAAACACACCACCACCCCGGCCCTCACGCGGAGCCGGACACTGCCCACCGCCTCAGCCGCCCTTGCCCCGGGGCACCACCCGGCCCCCGCGGACGTCGCGGGACGGACTGGCGCCCTCCAGCGGCACCACCTGCGTCCGGTGACACCGGCGGCACTTCAGCTCCACGCCGCCCGGCACCAGCCGCGCCAGCAGGCTGCCGCACATGCAGCGCAGCTCCCCGGCACTTCCCTGCGGCCCGCATCCCTCGTGCATCGCGGCTCCCTGCGTTCGATGGGGCCAGACGATATTGATACTGACTATCAAAGTCAAAAGACTTCCGGTGAACACCGCAAGGCGGCGTTCTTGAAGGGTGGCGCCTACTTCGTGCCCGTCTTCACCGCGGGTCGGGGGGCGGCGGTGTCCCGGGGGACGGGCAGCAGGGGCACGCGGCCTTCGGGGTAGAGGGCGGTGGCGCGCTCGCCGCGAAGCTCCAGCGCGGACAGGTGGCGGCCGTAGTGGGTGCTGAGCCCGGTGTCGATGACGATGACCCGGCCGCCGAAGCGCACGGAGAAGCGGCCATCCTTGGAGGGGGTGTGGCCCATCACCATGCGCCGGGCGCCGAAGCGCTCCAGCACCTGGGTGAGGCCCGCGTCCCACTTCGCCTCGTCGTCCAGGGCGTAGCCGCGAAACCACACCGGGCCGTCCTGGGCCACGGCGCCGCCCGGCGGCTGGCCCGGCGTCAGGTCCTGCCACACCCAACGGTTGACGGCCTCCAGCGTCGCGCCCGGGACGCCCGGCGCCAGCCCTCCGTGCATGAAGAGCGTGTCGTTGACGCGGATGACGGCGGGGTGCGTGCGCAGCCACTTGCCATAGCGGCCGTCCGGGGCGTAGGCGGCGGAATGGCCGTGGAGGCCCCTGGGCTGCCCGGGGCCGTCGGCGGTGGAGGACTGGTCGGCGAAGGAGGCCAGCTCCCCGGGCGTGACGTAGCGCAGGTCGCCGCGCATGTTCATGCACTCGTGGTTGCCCAGGAGCGCGTGCACGCGGCCACCGGCCTTGCGCGCCTCCGTCTCCAGCCGCATGAGCAGCTCCAGCGCCGCCCGGGTGTGGTCGCCCCGGTCCGGGATGTCCCCGGTCTGCACCAGGTGCGCCTTGCCGCCCACCCAGCGGTCCTTCGCGTCGATGAGGCCCGCAAGCCGCAGCACCTCCTTGAACGCCTCCACGTCGCCGTGCACGTCTCCGACGGCGACGACGCGCTCCACGCCCTGGAAGGTGAAGGGGTCTTCCGCCTTGGGCGCGGCGGCGGCGGTGAAGGGGGACAGCAGCAGCAGGCAGAGCAGGACGGGGCGCACGGGCGGCTTCCTTCTTCGCCGCGAGGGACACCGCGCGCGGCGGGCAAAGCCTATCGCACGTCCCGCCCCGGCCTACGCGCGCGCGGCGGCGTAGACGTCCAGCAGCGTGGCGCCCGCGACGAAGCCGGTGGCGGCCATCAGGCGCCCCCTGCGCACCCCCGGCTCGCGGAAGCCGCGGCCCAGCGTGGCCAGGTCCAGCACGTCACCGGCCACCCGGGCCCAGAGCCAGGGACGCTTGCGCGCGGGGCCCAGCAGACCCACGCCCGCGGCCAGCTCGCGGACACCGTACCCCCGGACCAGGCCGTGCCCCCGGGAAAGGCCCAGGGAGCGCAGCAGCGGCTTCGCGCCCAGCAGCTCCGTGAGTCCCAATCCCACGCTCAACCAGCCCAATGCACGCGGCAGCTTGTGCTTCAACTTCGCCATGGCGATGCCTCCCAGTCGGATATTCCCTTCGCCTGAAGCTGGAGGCGACGCGGCGTGGCGCCAAGCGTTCGGCGCGGGCGGGGAGGCGCGGGCATCCGGAGGGCAGGCGGGCGGACTGGCCCCCTGCCGCCCGGGAATGTCGCTCAGCGGAAGCGGGCGGGGATGGCCCGCAGGAACTGCGCGTCCTTCCAATCCCAGACGCGCTCGGTGGCGGCGCCGTCCACGTTGACCGGATAGGAGTTCCAGTAGTGGACGTCGAAGGAGACGGAGGAGCGCCAGTGGACGAACAGGCTGAACACGGCCATCACCGAGAACACGCCGATGAGGGCGCGGTGCTTCGCGGGGGCCTCCAGCGCGGTCTGCACCGGGAACGCGAGGAAATAGACCAGGTACGGCAGCACGTCGGTGAAGAAGCGCGGGCCAATGGAGTGCCCGGCCCACCAGATGGGGAAGGCGGAGATGGCCACCCAGTGCAGCACCGGGATGAGGGCGAAGACGACCTCGTAGGGCTCCAGGCGCTTGCCGCGCCACAACTGGACGAAGCCCACGACGCTGAACACCAGGAATGGCGAGAAGATGAGCAGGCCCCGTGACGGGCTGACGAGGTTCGCGGCCAGGGCCATGAAGAAGCGGCTGGCGAGCGGATCCAACGCGTGCCGGTAGTAGGGCGACAGCAGCGCGCCGTAGACGGACAGGTTGTACGCGCAGAAGGGAATCGCGATGACCGCCGCGCCCGCGAAGTAGGCCGGGAGCTGACGCCGGTAGCGCAGGGCCATGAACCCGGTGACGACGAGCACGCTGAGGGAGTGCGTGGGCCGGCAGGCATAGGCGACCGCGACGGAGAGGCCCAGCAGGAACGCGGTGCGCGCGGTCTGCGCGGGCCGGGCCAGCAGCAACATGAGGCAGGCGATGGCGAGCAGGCCGGGGCCGTGCTGCCAGAGCACCCGGCTGGCGGTGGAGTACGCCGTGGTGCACAGCCCGAAGAGCAGGACCGTGATGAGCGCCGCGCGCGGAGACACCCGCTTGCGCAGCAGCAGCAGCAGCACCCCCGCCGCCGCGCAGACGTAGAACGACGCGATGAGCTGCTCGGTGCGGTTGTAGGCCCCCAGGTCTATCTTCCCGGTGCTCTGGAACATCCGCAGCCAGGACAGCGCCGCGGCGCCAGGGGCCCCCAGGTAGGGCAGCACCGGCCGCAGCAGGGTGAAGAGGCCTTCGGCGGCGGCCAGGAGCGGCAGCGCCGAGACCATCACTCCCGGCGGATAGACATAATACGTGCGCCCCCCGACCTCGTTGCGCGCGTAGTCCGTCGCCGACGAGAACGTGGGTTGGAACTCGTCCAGGTCGGTGTTGCCTTCATGGAGGATGCTGGCCGCGGACGGAATGGACCACAGCGAGTCCGTCTGCATCTTTACCTTGCTGCCGGAGTAGACGACGAACAAGGCCAGACACGTCAGCCAGAGCGCGAGCCGGGAGGCAGCGAAGTCACGGTGGGACGGAAGAGAGGGTGTCTGCACAGGGCCGCTTCTAGCGGATCCCCGCGGTGGATGCGCGGGCAGAACCTAACGCAATGCCTCCAGCCGCGGCCGCAGGCGCTCCGCCACCCGGGGGAGGTCGTCCGGGGCCTTCACCGGCTCGAAGCGGCTCGTCGCGGGGTCCGTGCGGCCCACCTCGATGAAGGCGACCGACAGGAGCGGCTGGCCATCCGGCCGGGTGAGGCTGCTGGCCTCCGCCGTCACCTGCTCGAACTGGAGTACGGGCGCGCCCTCCACCTTCTTGGGGACCACCCGGTAGGGAATGGGGAGCGCTCCGTCCAGCATCGCCTCCAGCGAGAAGGTGATGTTGTTGGTGGAGATGAGGGCATGCCGCGTGGGGTCCACCTTCTCCACGAGCTGGAGCTGGCCGTCCAGGCGCACCGGCGCGGCGCCCGCGTCCAGCGCTCCACTGGGATTGGCCCGGGGCGTCACCTCCACCGTCATCGCGCAGCCCCGTTGCAGGTGCATCCCGATGACGACCGGGTCGAGCGTCGCCGCCAGGTTGTCCACGTTGGAGAAGTACACGCAGCGCACGCCGCGCTGGCGCAGCGTCTGCCCCACCCCGCTCTCGCGCAGGGCCCGGAACACGTCCCCGTGGCCGGACGGGGCGAAGGACGGCTTCCCGTCCGCCTCCCGGAACAAGGCGCCGTCCGGCGTGAGCCGGGGGAGCATCTGCTGCCGGAAGAGGAACACGTCCTGGCCCGTCCCCCGCGCCTCCAGGTGCGCGGCGATGGCCTCGTGCGTGAGGAAGGACGTCATCACCGCCACCGGCACCGGGCGGCCCAGCCGCGCGCCCAGGCGGCGCGCCTCGGCGAGCTTGAGGTCCAGGAAGGTGTGCTCGCCCAGGACGGGGACCAGCCCCTTCACGCCCCCGCCAAAGCGCGTCCCCGCCCCACCGGCCACCACCAGGGCGGCCACCGCGCCGTCGCGGAACGCCTGCTCACCCAACGCACGGCAAGCCTCGTGGGCAGGCGTGCCCTCGCGGGGCAGGGGCTGGACGTCCCCAGGGCGCGGCGGTTCAAGAGAGCCCGTGAGCGACCGGGACTCCGTCAGCTCCCCGCGCTGGTAGCGGGCGAGCAGCCCCCGGAAGCTGGCCGCGTCGAAGCCGTCGCGGGCGAGCCGGGGGGCGTCGAGTTCTCCATCCACTTCCGGGGTCTGGGTCGTCACGCGCGGGAACATGGGGTGCCCGGCATCAAACCACATTGTCCCCGGGGACAGGGTCGCCCCCGAAGCGCCCGACACCCCCTGTCCCGCAGGCCTGCCGCGTGACCGGAAAGCAGCAAACAACCCCTCCGCCCCGACTCCCCTGGCGCCTGCACCCCGGTCCTCGCAAGGCGAAGGCCGCCCGCGGCTTCGGGGGCGTCCGGGCGCTGGCGGGGCCGTGAAGCACATCCGCCTTCCCCTGGCCTTGGAATCAACGAGGATGGGCCCCATGCAAATCTGGGTCGACGCCGATGCCTGCCCCGGTCCCGTGCGGGACATCCTGCTGCGCGCCGTGCAGCGCCTGAAGGTCCCCATCGTCTTCGTGGCGAACAAGCCGCTGGCCCTGCCCCGCCTGGCCTATGTCTCCACGGTGCAGGTGGGCGCGGGGCTGGACGTGGCGGACCGGCACATCGCCACCTCCGCGCAACCGGGCGACCTGGCCGTCACGCAGGACATCCCGCTGGCGGCGCTGCTCGTGCCCAAGGGCGTGGTGGTGATGGACCCGCGCGGAGAGCTCTTCACGCCGGAGAACATTGATGAGCGGTTGTCGGTGCGCAACTTCATGCAGGACCTGCGCGACAGCGGCGTCACCACCGGCGGCCCCAGCAGCTTCTCGCAGCAGGACCGCCAGCAGTTCGCCGCCACGCTGGACCGGGAGCTCAGCCGGCTGGTGAAGCAGCAGGGCTGAAGCGAGGCCCTACCGGCCGCTCGCGCCGCCGCTGCCCTCCACCGGGGGCGTGCCCGTCGAGGGCGCGGCGGGGCTCGAACCGATGCCCTTGTTCTTCTTCCAGGCGTCCGGGGTGATGTCGAACCGCGCCCCGGGGTTCTGCGAGGGGACGAGCGGGATGAGCGGCGTCGCGCGCACCGCGTCCGTGGCGGCCTCACCCGAGCCGCCCGTGCCAGGCTGGTCGACGTCCACGCACTCGTACTCGTCCGGAGGGGACGCCTGGGACTGCCCCGGCGCGCCAGAGCCGCCCGTGGCGCTGTCGGGGGCGGTGTCCCCGTAGAAGTTCATCCCGTGGTCGCGGAGCATCGCCAGCGTGCGCGGGGAGGCCTCCGCGTCCCAGGACAGCTCGTCACTGGCCCCCACCGGAGGCTCCGTGCGCTGCGCCTGCGAACCCGACCCTCCGGTGCCACCGGCGTCCTCCGCTGCGCGAGAGGCGCCCTCGTGCGCACAGCCTCCGAGCAGGAGGGCGGTCAGCGTGGCCATGAGCGGAAGCTTCATCGGGGGTTCCTCCAGAAGTGTCGTCCGCCTCTCAAGGTGGAGGTCCTCATGGCGGGGGCAAGCGACAGGAAGGGGCCGGGCCAGCGGCCCCGCTCCAGGACGTGCCCCTGCGCCCACGGGTCAATGGTCGGTGGAGGTCGTGCCCCCGGGCAGGCAGGCCAGGGCCGCCACGGTCAGCGACTCGCACCCCTTGCGCAGCGAGCCCTGCCGGTCCGGCGCGTAGAACCCCGAGTGCGGCCCTGGCACGTGCGTCACCTTCTCCAGCGGCGTCGTACCGGGAGCCCGCGCCCAGGTCTCCAGCGGCGTGACGCCCACGAACCAGTACGCCGTGGGCACCGGGTGCTCCGGCCCCTGCGCGAAGTAGGGGAAGTCCTCGCTCGCGGTGCCGAGCACGCCGGGCAACAGCGCATCCGGTCCAAACCACTCCGCGTGCGCGGCCCGGATGCGCCTCAGCAGGGCCGGGTCGTTGCGGTTCACCGGCGTGCTCGCCATGACCTCCACCTGGGGCGGCTTCGGCGAGCCCGAGGCCAGGGACTCGCCCTTCGCGATGCGCTCGATGGCGGCGAGGACGCGGGCCTTCGCCGCGTCGTCCTCCGTGCGCACCGTCACCTCCAGCAGCGCTTCGTCCGAAATCACGTTGCTGCGCGAGCCGGCCTGGAAGTGTCCCACCGTGACCACCGCCGCCTCCAGGGGCGACAGCTCGCGCGACACGATGGTCTGCAGCCGCATCACCACGCTGGCCCCCAGCACCACCGGATCCACCGACAGCTCGGGCTGCGCCCCGTGGGCCCCCTTGCCGAAGAGGCGGATGCGCACGCTCGCCGCCCCCATCATCGCCACGCCCTCGCGGTGCATGAACGTGCCCACCGGCAGCGGGGCGGTGTGCTGGCCCAGCACGGCGTCCGGCGTGCCGAAGCGCGCATACAGCCCGTCCTCCAGCATCGCGCGGGCACCGCTCAACGCCTCCTCCGCCGGCTGTCCCACCACCAGCACCGTGCCGCGCCAGGCGTCGCGCGAGCGGGCCAGCAGCGCCGCCGTGCCCACGAGGCACGCGGTGTGGACGTCGTGGCCGCACGCGTGCATCACCGGCCGCCCGTCCTCCGTCCTCACGCGGCTCGCGTACGGCAGCCCCGTCTTCTCCTCCACGGGCAGCGCGTCCATGTCCCCGCGCAGCAGCACCGTGGGCCCCTCTCCGTTGCGCAGCAGCCCCACCACGCCGTGGCCTCCGACGCCCCGGCTCACCTCGTAGCCCACGGCCTCCAGCCGCCGCGCCACCTCGTCCGCCGTGCGGGCTTCGTCGCCGGACAGCTCCGGGTGCTCATGCAGGTCTCCGTAGAGCGCGTCCACGTCCGGCAGCACCGCGTCCAGGTGCTGGAGGACGTGGCGGGCACGGGCCTTCAGGTCGGGTGATGGGTGCTCGCTCCAGGCTTCGTGTCCGGAAGATGGGGAGATGGCGGTGTCGTCCATGGCTTGCGCTCCGTGGCCGGGAAGACGTGGGGGAAATGGCGCCGGCCAGTCCTCAAGGTGGAAGTCCCGGAGGCGCCACACAGGTGCCGGGCAGGGAGGCGGGCGAGGGCTCGCGGGAGCAGGGCGCACGCCCGGCCCCAGGGGGCGCCGTGGGCCTTCAAGGTACCGCCTGCCCGTTCGTTGTCCGCCCATCCCTGGAGGGCCACCTTGAAGACGCGCGGACAACAACGAAGGGAGCGGACATGAGGCGAGGCATTGGACTGGCGCTCTGCCTGGTGGGGTTGACGGGTGGGGCCGCGGCGGCCCAGGCACCTCCTGATGACGCGCCGCTGCGGTCGCGGCAGGTGGAGTGGAAGGGTCCCTACTTCCTGCTGGGTCTGGGCGTGGAGGGCTACACGGGGAAGCTCGCGCCCAACCTGGAGCCGGGGCCGGCCTACGGCGTCACCCTGGGCTACCGCCCCAACGACTTCCTGGGCGTGGAGGTGGGCTACAGCGGCGGCGCCAGCAGCCTCACCGTCTCCGAGAGTCCGTCCATCGGCAACCCGGACATCGTGCGCAACGGCGCGCAGGCGGCCCTCACGTTGGGGTTCACCTCCACGCGGCTCCAGCCCTTCGTGCTCGCGGGCATTGGCGTGGAGCGCTACTCCGTGCGCATGGGAAACTTCTTCCAGTTCTTCGACGACACGGGCGGCTACGCACCTGTAGGCGCGGGCCTTCGCTACCAGCTCAGCCCACGGCTCACGGCGGAGCTGCGCGGCAGCTACAGCTTCCTCTTCGGGCAGGACTTCGCGAGGGCGCAGGACCTGGGCGCCGGGGACGGTCGCTACCAGGGAACGCTGCACATTGGAGGCAGCTACTGAAGGGCCTGACGACCGCGGCCGGCTTCGCGGAGGCCCGGAGGTCTTGAGGTATCGTCCGAGCAGGTGCGGGCTCCCCCCGATGCGCCCGCATCTCCGCTCCCATGCCCGTGACCCTGATCGATCTCCTCGAAGAGCGAAGCACGCGTCGTCCGGACCAGCGCCTCTACACCTTCCTGGAGGACGACGCGGAGGTGCCCCTCACGCGGGGCGACCTGGCCTCGCGAGCCCACCGCATCGCCGCCGCGCTCCAGTCACTCGCCCCCCAGGGCGCGCGCGCGGTCCTGCTCTACCCGCCGGGTGCGGACTACCTCGCGGGCTTCTTCGGCTGCGTGTGTTCAGGGTTGGTGGCGGTGCCGGCGTACCCGCCGGATCCGTCCCGGCTGGAGCGCACCCTGCCCCGCCTGCGCGCGCTCATCGCGGACTCGGGGGCCACGGTGGTGCTCACCACCTCCGTCATCCTGTCGATGGCGGAGTTCCTCTTCACGGACGCGCCGGAGCTGCGCGCGCTGAAGTGGGTGGCGACGGACGCGCTGGAGGCGGGCGCAGAGGCCGCGTGGAAGCGCCCGGACGTGACGGCCGACACGCTGGCCTTCCTGCAATACACGTCGGGCAGCACCGGCACGCCCCGGGGCGTGATGCTCAGCCACGGCAACCTGCTGCACAACCTGGACGCCATCCGCCACGCCTTCCAGACGCGTGACGACAGCGTGGGCGTCATCTGGCTGCCGCCCTACCACGACATGGGGCTCATCGGCGGCGTGCTGGTGCCGCTGGCCCAGGGCTTCCACACGGCGCTGATGTCACCGCTGTCGTTCCTCAAGCGTCCGCGCGCCTGGCTGGAGGCGCTGACGCGCTTTGGCGGCACCATCAGCGGCGGCCCCAACTTCGCGTTCGAGCTGTGCGTGCGGCGCATCCCCCCCGCGGAGCGGCAGGGCCTGGACCTGAGCCGCTGGGAGGTGGCGTTCTGCGGCGCGGAGCCCATCCGCCCGGACACGCTGGCGCGCTTCGCGGAGGCCTTCGCGCCGCAGGGGTTCCGCCGCGAGGCGTTCTATCCCTGCTACGGGCTGGCGGAGGCGACGCTCATCGTCTCCGGCGGCGCGAAGGAGGCCGCGCCCATCCTGCGCGACGTGGACGCCTCCGCGCTGGAGGCAGGCCACGCGCGGGAGCCGTCACGGCAGGCCCGGACGCTGGTGGGCTGCGGCACGACGGTGGCGGCGCAGAAGCTGCTCGTGGTGGAGCCGGACTCCGGCCGGGTGATGGAGCCGGGCGAGGTGGGGGAGGTCTGGGTGAAGGGGCCCAGCGTGGCCCAGGGCTACTGGCGTCAGCCGGAGGAGTCCGCGCGGGTCTTCGGCGCGCGCATCGCCACGGGAGAGGGGCCGTTCCTGCGCACCGGGGACCTGGGGTTCCTGGACGCGGGGGAGCTGTACGTCACGGGCCGCGCCAAGGACCTCATCATCCTGCGCGGCCGCAACCTGTATCCGCAGGACCTGGAAGCCGTGGTGGAGGAGAGCCACCCCGCGCTGCGGCCCGGCTGCGGCGTGGCGTTCGGCGTCCAGGTAGACGGCGAGGAGCGGCTCGTCGTGGTGCAGGAGGTGGATCCGCGCAAGTGGGATGGCGAGCCAGCGGGCTTGCTGGGCGCCATCCGGCAGCGGCTGGCGGAGGCGCACGAGGTGATGCCCCACGCGGTGGTGCTCATCGAGCCCGGGAGCCTGCCGAAGACGTCCAGCGGCAAGGTGCAGCGGCGGGCCACGCGCACGGCGTTCCTCGCGGGCGGCCTGCGCGAGCTGCATGCGTGGCGTGCTCCCGAGACGGCCCCCGCGGAGCCGCACGCCCCTGCGCCGGGACGGGCCTCCGACGTGAGGGCTCCGGAGCCGCGCGTCGAGGCCTCGCGACGGGAAGCGCAGGAGGAGAAGACCGGGGCACCCGCTTCGGAGCTGGAGTCCCGCGTGCTCGCGCGGGTGGCGGCGCGGGTGGGCGCCCGCGTCGAGGACCTGGATGTCCATGCGCCGCTGACGCGCTACGGGCTGGACTCGCTGGCGGCGGTGGAGCTGGCGCACGCGCTGGAGCAGACCCTGGGCGCGCCCGTCCCCATGGAGGCGCTGCTGCGCGGCGCGAGCGTCGCGGAGCTGGTGCGCGAGGCCACGGCTTCCGTGCCGGCTCCCCGCTCCGCGCCGGTCCGCGTGCCGCGCACCGAATCCATGCCGCTGTCCTTCGCGCAGGAGCGCCTGTGGTTCCTGGACCGCCTGGAGCCGGGCAGCGCCTTCTA
Organism: Corallococcus sp. BB11-1; assembly: GCF_026626625.1. NCBI lineage: Bacteria > Pseudomonadati > Myxococcota > Myxococcia > Myxococcales > Myxococcaceae > Corallococcus > Corallococcus sp. BB11-1. Next base: position 55,615 of record NZ_JAPNJY010000026.1, read on the forward strand.
CAACGTCCCCATCGTGTCCCGGCTGGACGGGACGCTCGACGTGGCGGCGCTGGAGCAGGGCCTCCAGTTCCTCGTGCGGCGCCATGAAGCCCTGCGCACGGTGTTCGTGGAGACGCGCGGTGAGCCCGGCCAGCGCATCCTCCCGGACCTCACGCTGTCACTGCCCGTGGTGGACCTCGCGTCAACACCCGCCGAAGCGCGCGAAGCCGAGGCACGGCGGCTCGCGGACGAAGAGGCACGACGGCCCTTCGACCTCGTCCGGGGCCCCCTGCTCCGGGTGACGCTGCTGCGCCTGGACCCCGCGCGGCACTGGCTGCTGCTCACGGTGCACCACCTGGTCGCGGACGGCTGGTCCCTGCGCGTGCTGCTGCGCGAGCTGGCGGAGGCCTACGCGGCGCTGTCCACCGGGCGCGTCCCCACCCTGCCGGAGCTGCCGCTCCAGTACGCCGACCATGCGGCGTGGCAGCGCTCGTGGCTGCGCGGTGAGCGCCAGGAAGACCTGCTCGGCTGGTGGCGTCGGAAGCTGGCCGGAGCACCGCCCGTGCTGGAGTTTCCCGGCGACCGTCGCCGTCCCCGCGTGCAGTCCTACCGGGGCGCGCAGCGGACCCACCGGCTGGAGAAGGCCGCCTGGGAGCGGGTGAAGGCGCTCGCATCGCGTGAAGGCACCACGCCCTTCGTGGCGCTGCTCGCGGGCTTCCAGGTGCTGCTGCACCGCTACACCGGGCAGGAGGACGTGGTGGTGGGCGTGGACACCGCGCACCGCGTCCGGCCGGAGACGGCGGGCATCGTCGGCCTGTTCGTCAACCAGCTCCCGCTGCGCGGAGACCTCTCCGGCGCGCCGTCCTTCCAGGAGCTGCTGCACCGGAGCCACCGCGCGACCCTGGAGGCGTGGGCGCACCAGGACCTGCCCTTCGACGCGATGGTGCGCGGCCTCAATCCGGAGCGCAGCCTCGCGCACGCGCCCCTCTTCCAGGTGAAGCTCGTCCTCCAGGACGCCGCGTCCCACCCGGTGCACCTGCCCGGCCTCACGCTTGGCAGCGCCCTGGGGGACACGGGCGCCACCAAGCTGGACCTCACGCTCTCCGTCACCGACTCCGGGGACGGGCTGGAGCTGATGTGCGAGTACGCCACCGACCTCTTCGACGCGGACACCATCGCGCGGATGCTCGGACAGTTGGACACGCTGCTGGCCGGCGCGACGGCGCACCCCGGGCAGGCCATCACCGCGCTGCCCCTGCTGACGCCAGAGGACCGTCGCCAGGTGATGGAGGCGTGGCGTCCCACCGGCCCCGCCGTGGCGCCCGACCTCGCGCACCGCCTCTTCGAGGCGCAGGCCCGCGCCACGCCGGAGGCCGTCGCCGTCGCGCTGGGCGAAGCGACGCTCACATACGCGCAGCTCGATGCCCGGGCCAACCAGCTCGCGCGGCACCTCATCGCGATGGGGGTCCGGCCGGAGCAGCTCGTCGGCGTGCACCTGGAGCGCACCCCGGACCTGGCGGTGGCGCTGTTCGGCGTGCTCAAGGCGGGCGGCGCGTTCCTGATGTTGGATCCGGGGCAGCCCGCGGCGCGGCTGGAGGCGATGCTGCGCGAAGCCCGGGTGTCGGTGTTGCTGAGCCAGGAGGCCCTGGCGGATCGCCTGGCGTCCCAGGGTGAGCTGCTGGTGGTGCTGGACGAAGCGCGGGCTTCACTGGACGCGCTGCCAGCCCTGCCGCCTGAGCCCGCGCCGGCCGTCACGCCCGCGCACCTCGCCTACGCCATCTTCACCTCCGGCTCCACCGGCACGCCCAAGGGCGCGCTGCTGCCACACCACGGCCTGTGCAACACGGCCATCGCCCTGCGTGACGCCCTCGCGCTGCGTCCGGGCCGCCGGCTCCTGCAACTGGCGTCCATCGGCTTCGACGCCTCGGTGTGCGAGCTGTTCTCCACCCTCCTGTCCGGCGCGACGCTGGTGTTCGCCCCCCCGGAGTCCCTGTTGCCGGGGCCTCCGTTGCAGCAGGTGCTCGTCTCCGAGCGCATCACCACCCTCACCGTCACGCCCACGTCGCTGGCGCCCCTGGAGCCGTCCGCGCTGCCCCTGCTGGAGGTCGTGGCGTCGGTGGGCGAGGCGTGCACGCCGGAGCTGGCCTCGCGCTGGAGCCCGGGCCGTCACTTCATCAATGCCTACGGCCCCACCGAGGTCACCATCTGCGCGACCGTGGAGCCGGACGTGGACACCGGACGTCCGTCCATCGGTCGCGCCATCCCGGGCGTGCGCATGTTCGTGCTCGACGGGCGCGGCGAGCCCGTGCCCGTGGGCGTGCCGGGAGAGCTGTACGTGGGAGGCGTGGGCGTGGCGCGGGGCTACCTGGAGCGCCCCTCGCTCACCGCCGAGCGCTTCGTGCCCGACCCGTTCTCCGCCGGGCCCGGCGCCCGGCTGTACCGCACCGGCGACATGGTGCGCACGCTGTCCAACGGCCGCCTGGAGTTCCTGGGCCGCCGCGATGCCCAGGTGAAGGTGCACGGCATCCGCGTGGAGACGGGTGAAGTGGAAGCGGTGTTGGCCCAGGTTCCGGGCGTGCGTCAGGCGGTGGTGCTCCCGCGCGAAGTCGCGGGCGAGACGCGGCTGTGCGCCTGGGTCGTCGCGGAGGAGTCCCTGGAGCTTCCGGCCGTGCGCCGCTTCCTCAAGGAGCGCCTGCCCGACGCCTTCGTGCCGTCCTCCTTCGTGCGGATGGACGCGCTGCCCCTCACCCCGGGAGGCAAGCTGGACCGCGCGGCCCTGCCCGCCCCCGGAGTGCCCGCCGCCACGACGGACACACCCTTCGCCGCGCCCATCACTGAGACGGAGCAGCGCATCGCCGAGGTCTGGGCGCGCGTGCTCGACGTGCCTCGCGTGGGCCTGCACGCGCACTTCTTCGAGGACCTGGGCGGCAGCTCGCTCCTCGTGGTGAAGGCCAGCACGCAGCTGCGCGAGGCCCTGGGCCGGGACATCCCCGTCACCTACTTCTTCGAACACCCGACGGTGGTCCAGTTGGCTGCGAGGCTGGAGCGCGAGGCCACCGCCACCGCCACCGCGCCCCGCCCGGCGGCCCCGCGCGAGGCCTCCGCGCAGGACTCCGGCGACATCGCCCTCATCGGCATGGCGGGCCGCTTCCCCGGCGCGCCGGACGTGCACGCGTTCTGGCGCAACCTGCGCGAGGGCGTGGAGTCCATCACGCGCTTCACGAAGGAGGAGCTGGAGTCGTCGCCGCTGCTCCCGGACACCCTGCGGGAGCATCCCGACTTCGTGCCGGCCGGCGGCGTGCTGGAGGAGGCGGACGGCTTCGACGCGGCCTTCTTCGGCCTGTCCCCGCGCGAGGCGCAGTGGATGGATCCGCAGCAGCGCCTGTTCCTCCAGTGCGCGTGGAACGCCCTGGAGGACGCGGGCTACGACGCGGAGCGCATCGCCGAGCCCGTCTCGCTGTACGCGGGCGCGGGCAGCTCCAGCGTGCACCTGCTGTCGCTGCTGGGTCAGACGCGCAAGGACCCCGCCTCCATGTTCGAGGCGCTGGGGACCACGGGCGGCGAGAACGTGGCCACCAAGACGGCCTACAAGCTGAAGCTCGGCGGTGAGAGCCTCAACGTCTACACCGCGTGCTCCACCGGCCTCGTCACGGTGCACCTGGCCTGCCAGAGCCTGCGCGCCCGGCAGTCGGACCTGGCGCTGGCGGGCGCGGTGAAGGTGTCCCTGCCCCAGCGCACGGGCTACCTCTTCCAGGAGGGGATGATCCTCTCACCGGACGGTCACTGCCGCGCGTTCGACGCGAAGGCCCGGGGCACCGTGCTGGGCAGCGGCCTGGGCGTGGTGGTGCTCAAGCGGCTCGCGGACGCCGTGCGGGACGGGGACCGCGTGTACGCGGTCATCAAGGGCTCCGCGCTCAACAACGACGCGGCGGCCAAGGTCAGCTACACCGCGCCCAGCGTCCAGGGACAGACGCAGGTGGTGGCCCGGGCGCTCGCGGCGGCGGGCGTGGACGCGGACAGCGTGGAGTACGTGGAGGCGCACGGCACCGGCACCTCGCTGGGCGACCCCATTGAAGTGGCGGCCCTCACGCGGGCCTACCGCGCGCACACGCAGCGCACGGGCTACTGCGCGCTGGGGTCGGTGAAGACGAACATCGGGCACCTGGACACGGCGGCGGGCATCGCCGGCCTCATCAAGGCCGCGCTCGCGCTGCACCACGCGGAGGTGCCCCCCAGCCTCCACTTCGAGCAGCCCAACCCGGAGATCGACTTCGCGCGCAGCCCCTTCTTCGTGAACACCACGCTGCGTCCGTGGGAGCGCACCGGCGGCCCACGCCGCGCCGCCGTCAGCTCGTTCGGCATCGGTGGCACCAACGCGCACGTCGTGTTGGAGGAAGCGCCCCCGCGCGAGCCTGCCTCCGGAGAGCAGCGGCCCCGCCGCTCAAGGCAGCTCGTCACGCTGTCCGCCCGCACGCCCGCCGCGCTGGAGGCGGTGACGCGCGCGCTGGCCGACGCGGTGGAGGCCCGCGCGGACGTGGACCTCGCGGACGTGGCCTTCACGCGCAACGTGGGCCGCAAGGGCTTCGAGGTGCGGCGCACGGTGGTCGCGGAGGACGTCACCGGACTCGTGGAGGCGCTGCGAAAGCCCGGCACGACGTCCACGGTGCGGGACCTGGACGCTCCGCCCTCGCGGCGCGTGGCCTTCCTCTTCCCGGGCCAGGGCGCCCAGTCCGTGGGCATGGCCCGCGAGCTGTTCGACACCGAGCCCCGCTTCCAGGAGGCGCTGGAGTCGTGCCTGGCCCTGCTGCCGTCGGTGGGGCTGAAGCAGGACCTGCGGCCCGTGCTGTTCCCGCCGCCGGGCGGGGAGGCCGGGGCGGAGGCGGCCCTCGCCGAGCCCCGCTTCGCGCTGCCCGCGCTGCTGGCCGTGGAGGTCTCACTCGCCCGGTGGTGGATGGGGTTGGGGCTCAAGCCCACCGCGCTCCTGGGGCACAGCTTCGGTGAGTACGCGGCGGCCTGCGTCGCGGGCGTGCTGTCGTTGGAGGACGCGCTGCGGCTGGCGGTGGTGCGGGGCGAGCTGATGTCCCGACTGCCCTCGGGCGGGATGCTCGCGGTGGGGATGTCCGCGGAGGACGTCCGCCCGCTGCTCTCCGACACGCTGGAGGTGGCCGCCGTCAATGACGCCGACCGCTGCACGGTGTCCGGGCCGCTGGAGCCGCTGGCCGCGTTGGAGCGCACGCTCGCGGGACGGCGCGTGGGCGTGGTGCGGCTGCCCGCATCGCACGCCTTCCACTCGCGCGCCGTGGAGCCGCTGATGCCCGAGCTGGAGCGGGCCGTCGCGGGCCTGTCGCTGAAGGCCCCGGCCCTGCCCTACGTGTCCAGCCTCACCGGCGCGTGGATCCGTCCGGAGGAGGCCACCTCTCCCAGCTACTGGGCGCGGCAGATGCGCGAGCCGGTGCGCTTCGCCGCCGGCCTGGACACCCTGCTGCACTCCGGCCATGGGCTGTTCATCGAGGCGGGCCCGGACCAGGGGCTCACCGCGCTCGCACGGCTGCGCCTGCGCACGGAGCAGGACACCGTGGCCGTGCCGTCGCTGCGCCGCGCGGGCACGTCCACGTCCGATGCCCAGACGCTGCTGGAGGCCGTGGGCACGCTGTGGCGCCTGGGAGCGAGCGTGGACTGGGAGGCCCTGCACGCGCACGGTCCCCGCCGCCGCATCTCGCTGCCGGGCTACCCGTTCGAGACCGTTCGCATCGCGGTGGACGGCCGGGCCGTGCTGCCCCTGCCGGAAGTCGCCCCCGTGTCCGTGGCCGTGGCCGCGCCCCCGGCGGAGGCCGTGGCCCCGGTGGCCGTCGTGCCCGCGCCGTCCGGCATGAGCGACATCGAGCAGCGGCTGATGGAGCTGTGGCGCGAGCGGCTGGGCATCACGGACATCGGCCTGGATGACAACTTCCTCGACCTGGGCGGCAACTCGCTCATGGCGGCGCAGTTGCTCACGCGGCTGCGGGAGACGTTCCGCACACAGGTGCCCCTGAGTGACCTGTTCGAAGCGCCCACCGTCGCGGGGCTCGCCGAGCGCATCGAAGCGCGACTCCAGGCGGAGGGGCTGCTCGGCGCGGAGGAAGGGGAAGCGCCCGAGGCGGCGGCGGCCATCCAGCCGTGGCCGCGCACGGGCACGCTGCCGCTGTCGTACGTGCAGGAGCGCGTCTGGGAGATGGGGGCGCGGGAGCCGGGCAGTTCGCTGTTCAACGAGCCGCTCGCCGTCCGCGTCTCCGGTGCGCTGCGCCCGGACCTGCTGGAGCGCGGCGTCAACGAGGTCATCCGCCGCCACGAGTCGCTGCGCACCGTCTTCGTCGACGTGGACGGTCAGGGCGTGCCGCGCCTGCTGCCCGAGGTGCGCATCACCCTGCCCGTGGTGGACCTGCGGGGCTTCGCCGGGGACCTGGAGGCGGAGGCCCTGCGGCGCGCGCGGCTGGAGCCGGCGGCGCCGTTCGAGCTGGACCGCGGCCCGCTCGTGCGCGTGAGCCTGCTGCGGATGGCGGACACCGAGCACGTGCTGCTGGTGACCATCCACCACATCGTCGCGGACACGCTGTCGCTGGTGAACCTCATCCGTGAAGCGCTGGCGCTCTACACCGGCTTCGTGCACGGCGTGCCCGTGCCCCTGCCGGAGCTGTCCATCCAGTACATCGACTTCACGCTCTGGCAGCGCCAGGTGCTCGCGGACGGCACGCTCGCGGATCAGCAGGCCTACTGGCGGCGCCAGCTCGCGGGGCGCCCGGGGGCGCTGTCCCTGCCGCTGGACCGCCCGCGCGTCCCGGGGGCGCGGCGGCGCGGGGCGCGGCACGCGTTCACCTTCACGGAGGAGCTGAGCGTCGCGCTGAACGCGTTCAGCCAGCGTGAAGGGCTCACGGGGTACATGACGCTGCTCGCCGGCTTCACGGCGCTCCTGGCCCGGTGCTCGGGCCAGGAGGACATCGTCGTGGGCACGTCCATCGGCAACCGGACGCGGCCGGAGCTGGAGCCGCAGATTGGCTACGTGGCGCACGCGCTGGCGCTGCGCACGAGCGCGGCCGGGGACCCGGACTTCCGCACGCTCGCGCTGCGCGTGCGCGACACGACGCTGAGCGCGTTCGCGAACCCGGACGTGCCCTACGAGCAGTTGCTGGAGGAGCTGGAGCCCGGAGAGGAGGGCCGGCTGGGTCGGCTGTTCGACGCCATCTTCCTGCTGCACGCGGAGAACGTGTCCGCGCCCATCGAGGACTTCCCCGGCCTGCGGCTGGTCTACTACGACGTCACCGAGCTGCCCGCGCAGTACGGCACGTCGCTCGCGGACCTCACGATGTTGATGCGGGAGGACGCCCGGGGCTTCTCCGGGACGCTGGAGTACGCCGTCGACCTGTTCGACGCGGACACCATCGCGCGGCTGTTGTCCCAGTTGCAGGCGCTGCTCTCCGACGCCGTCGCCTCGCCCACGAAGCCGCTGTCCCGGCTGTCGCTGGACGTGATGCCCGTGCGTGCGCGGCCCACCGAAGCTCCCGTCGCGGAGGGTGGAGCGCTGCCGGCCCTGCTGGCGGCCCGTGCGGAGCGGAGCCCTGAGGCCGTGGCCGTGCGGCAGGACGAGACGGTCCTGACGTGGCGGGCCCTGCGGGAGAAGGCCTGGGCCCTCGCGGAGCGGTTGCGCGCGCGGGGCGTGGGTCCCGGCGTTCCGGTGGCCGTGTGCCTGGAGCCGTCCACCGAGCGCGCCGTCGCGCTGTGGGCGGTGCTGGCCTCCGGAGGCGCGTACGCGCTGGTGTCGCCGGAGGGAGTCGGGGAGCTGGCTTCGCTCGGGCGTGAGGGCACGCCGCCCCTCGTCGTGGCCGACGCCGGGTTCATCCTTCCGCCCGGGGTCTCCGCGGACGTGCTCCGCATCGAGGAGTCCCTGAGCGGTGGTGGAGCCCAGGCACAGGGTGCGGGCGTGGACGTGGACGCCCTGGCCTGCCTTGCTCGGGAAGGCGCGGACACGACGCGTCCCCGTGTGATGTTGAGCCACCGCAACCTCGTCCACCGGCTCGCCGCGATGGATGCGCGCGTGGAGGCCCGGCCGGGTGAGCTGTGGCTGAGCACCTCGGATGCCGCAGCGGATCCGGCGGACCTGGAGCTGCTGTGGGCCCTGTCCCGGGGGCTCTCCGTGGTGCTGCCGTCGCGGGTCGCGCTCCGGGATGCGCCGCGTCGGGGTGGCACGGCCGCGAAGCGGGCCCTGGACTTCAGCCTCTTCTACTTCGCCAATGACGGGGAGGCGTCGGGGCGGAAGAAGTACCAACTGCTCATCGACGGCGCGAAATTCGCGGACGCGCACGGGTTCAGCGCCATCTGGACGCCGGAGCGCCACTTCCACGACTTCGGCGGGCCCTACCCCAGTCCCACCGCCACGAGCGCCGCGCTGGCCATGGTCACCGAGCGGGTGTCCATCCGCGCGGGCAGCGTCGTGTTGCCGCTGCATGATCCGCTGCGCGTCGCGGAGGAGTGGTCCGTCATCGACAACCTCTCCAACGGCCGCGCGGGCGTGTCCTTCGCCACGGGCTGGAACGCGAACGACTTCGTCTTCGCCCCCCAGAACTTCCACCAGCGTCCGGAGGCCGTGCGTCGGGGTGTGGAGGAGGTGCGCGCGCTGTGGAAGGGCGGCACGGTGCGCCGCACCAACGGCGCGGGCGTGGAGGTGGACGTGGCCATCCGTCCCCGCCCGGTGCAGGCGGAGCTGCCCGTGTGGATCACCGCCGCCTTCAACCCGGAGACCTTCCGGATGGCGGGTGAGCTGGGCACGGGTCTGCTCACCAACGTGCTGGGCCTGGGCCAGGACTTCGTGGAGCTGGAGCGCAAGGTCGCCATCTACCGCGAGGCCCGGCGCAAGGCGGGCCACCCCGGCCGTGGCCACGTCGTGCTGATGCTCCACACCTTCGTCACCGCCAGCCGCGAGGACGTGAAGCGCCAGGCGCGAGAGCCCCTGCTGCGCTACTTCCGCAGCTCCGTGGAGCTGGTGAACGGACTGGTGGCCAGCCAGGGCCCGGGCTTCGACGTGCGCTCGCTCACGCCGCAGGACCTGGACGTGCTCCTGGAGCAGGGCGTGTCGCGCTACCTGGAGTCGGGCGGCCTGTTCGGCACGCCGGATTCGCTCACGGCCCGCGTGGAGCAACTGCGACAGGCGGACGTGGACGAGGTGGCCTGCCTCATCGACTTCGGCATCGCCCCTGAAATCACCCTGGAGGGGCTGCGACACCTGGACGTGCTGCGCCGACAGAGCCAGGGAGACGCAGCGCCCGCGGCGGCCACCCCGCACGTCGAAGGGGATGGTGCCGGGATGCTCGCGCGACTGCTGCGCACGAGCCCATCCGCCCACCTGCGCGGCTCGTTCGAGCTCGCGCGCACGCTCGCGGAGCTGCCGGATGCGCGGAGCGTGTTGGGGCCGGTGCGCACGCTGGTGTTGGACGACGCGGAGGGCCTGTCGGCGGACCTCGCGCATGCGCTCCAGCGCGCCACCTCCGCGCGGATCGTCTCGCCCGTGTCACTGTTGCCCGGTGCGGGCGAGGCCACGGCCCCGGGGCCACGCTTCGTGCTGGATGCCGCCGGCCGGCGTGCCCCGGTGGGCGTGGTGGGTGAGCTGTTCCTGGGCGGGGACGCCGTGCCGCTTGGCTTCTGGAAGGCACCGGCGTTGACCCATGAGCGCCTGCCGGCATCACCGGACGGCACGGGCGCGCGGCTGTATGGCACGGGGACGCAGGCGCGCTACCGCGCGGACGGCGAAGTGGAGCTGCTCACGCCTGCCCGCCGCGCACCGCCTCCGTCATCGGCTCCGACTCCGGGCATGAACGCCCGGCCGGCGACGACGCCCGAGGCCACCGTCCCGAAGCCCGCGCCGCTGACAGGTGCCCCTGCCCCCACGCCGCCAGCCGCCCGGGCCCCACTGACGCCCCCGCCAGGCCCCTCCGCGCGCACGCCCTCGCCGCAAGGTGCCACGGCCCGCGCCACTCCGCCGACCGCCCCAGCCCGGGCCCCCGCCCCTGCTCCCGAGACGCAGGCCATCCAGCGCGTGTCCCGCGCGGGGGACCTGCCCCTGTCGTTCGCGCAGCAGCGGCTGTGGTTCCTGGACCAGTACGAACCCGGCAGCGCGCTCTACAACATCCCCTCCGCGATGCGCCTGGAGGGCACGGTGGACGTGTCCGCGATGCGCCGCGCCTTCGCGGAGGTGATGCTCCGCCACGAAGCCCTGCACACCACCTTCCAGGTCCGGAACGGCGACCCCATCCAGGTCATCTCGCCCACCGTGGACTCCGCGCTGGAAGTCGAAGACCTGAGCGACCGGCCCCCCGCCGAGCGCGAAGCCGAGGCCATGCGCCGCGCCCGCGAAGAGGCCAGCGCCCCGTTCGACCTGTCGCGGGGCCCCCTCCTGCGGACCCGCCTGCTGCGCCTCTCGGAGCGTGAGCACCTGCTGCTCGTGACGATCCACCACATCGTCTCCGACGGCTGGTCCATTGGCGTGCTCATCCGTGAAGCCGTCACGCTCTATGAAGCCTTCACCTCCGGCCGGCCCTCGCCGCTGCCCGCGCTGCCCATCCAGTACGCCGACTTCACCGTCTGGCAGCGCGACTGGCTCCAGGGAGCGCTGCTGGACAAGCAGCTCGCGTACTGGCGCAAGCAGTTGGAGGGCGCTCCGCCCGCGCTGGAGCTGCTCACCGACCATCCGCGCACGGGCGACACGCGCAATCCCGGCGCCACGCACCGGGAGCTGTTCCCACACGCGCTGATGCAGGGCTTGCGGGCGCTGTGCCGTCGCGAGAAGGGCACGCTCTTCATGGGCCTGCTCGCGGGGCTCCAGGCGCTGCTGTCCCGCTACACGGGGCAGGACGACGTCAGCATCGGCGCGCCCATCGCCGGCCGCAACCACCCTCAGACGGAGGGGCTCATCGGCTTCTTCGTCAACACGCTGGTGCTGCGCACGCAGTTGGACGGCGACCCGTCCTTCGTGGAGCTGCTGCGCCGGGTGAAGGCCGTGACGCTGGGCGCGTACGCGCACCAGGACGTGCCCTTCGAGAAGCTGGTGGAAGCGCTGCAACCGCCCCGGATGGCAGGCCATACGCCCTTCTTCCAGGTGACGCTGGTGCTGCTCAACACGCCCGTGGCGGAGCTCACCGGCCCGGGCCTCACCTTCCGCACCCTGGACGTGGACAGCGGCGCGTCCAAGTTCGACTTCACCCTCGTCTTCACCGAAACGCCGCGCGGGCTCCAGGTCGCCTTCGAATACCGCAGCGACCTCTTCGAGGCGGCCACCGCCGCGCGGATCATGGAGCACCTGCGCCTGCTCCTGGAGGACGCGGTCGCGCACCCCGAGCACCGCCTGTCCGAGCTCAACCTCCTGTCCGACGCCGAGCGCCAGCGCGTGCTCATGGACTGGAGCGCCCCGCCGTCCCAGGGCCCCAGCGAACCGCCGGTGCACGAATCCTTCGAGGCCCAGGCCCGCCGCACGCCAGACGCCGTGGCGGCCCTCTTCGAGCGTGAGGCCCTCACGTACGCGGAGCTGGAGCGCCGCGCGAACCAGCTCGCCTGGCACCTGCTCGACAGCGGCGTGCGTCCGGGAGACCGGGTCGCGCTGTGCCTGGAGCCCTCACTGGAGCTGCTGGTGAGCGTGCTCGCCGTCCTCAAGTCGGGTGCGGCCGTCGTCCCCGTGGATCCAGACGCGCCGTCGGAGCACCTGTCCTTCGTGCTGGAGGACTCGGGCGCGCGAGGGGTGCTCACCCAATCACGGCTGCTCCCCAGGATCCCCGCGACGCAAGCCCTCAGCGTGTGCGTGGACACGGAGGCCGGGACCTTCGCCAGGCTGCCGTCCCATGCCCCACCGTCCGCCACCTGGCCGGACTCGCCCTGCTATCTGCGCCATGCGCCCGGCACCCCGGGCATCGTGGTGGCGCACCGCACGCTGTCCTCGGTGGTGACGTGGACGCGCCAGCGCTCGTCCAAGCTCGACGCCGTCACGTTGCAGTTCGCATCGCTCGACTCCGACACCGCCTGGCAGGAGCTGTTCACGGCCTGGACCGCGGGCGCCTCCGTGGTGGTGCCTCCGCTGGAAGCGCGCCAGGACCTGCCCGCCCTGCTGGCCCTCATGGCCCGTCACGGCGTGGAGCGGCTGTTCCTCCCGTTCATGGCGTTGCAGACGATGGCGGAGCTGGTGGCCCACGGCGCGACCGTGCCCAGGCGGCTGGTGGAGGTGGTGACGGACGGGGAGCCGCTCCAGGTGACGCCCGCGCTCGTGGCCCTCTTCAAGCGGCTGCCGCGCGGCACGCTGGAGCACCAGTACGGCCCCAGCGAAGCGCAGGTCGTCAGCGCCTACCGCCTGCGCGGCCCGCCGGACTCGTGGGAGCGGCTGCCCCCGGCGGGCATGCCCGGACCCGGCACGCGGCTGTACGTCGTGGATCCCACCGGACGGCCCTGCCCCACCGGCGTCCCTGGCGAGGTGATGGTCGGCGGTCCCCAGGTGGCGCTCGGCTACCACGCGCGTCCCGGACTCACCGCGGAGCGCTTCGTCCCGGACGACCTCTCCGGGCAAGCCGGTGCGCGGCTGTTCCGCACGGGTGACCGGGCCCGCTGGCGCGCGGACGGCGCCCTCGAACTCTTCGGCCGGTTCGACCGGCAGGAGCGGGTGCGCGGCTTCCTCATCGCGGCGGATCAGGTGGAAGCGGCCCTGCGTGAGGCTCCGGGCGTGCGCGCGGCGGCGGCGCTGGTGCGCGAGGACGTGCCCGGCGACAAGCGGCTCGTGGGCTACGTGGTGCTCCAGCCGGACACCGCCTGGGATGCGGAGGCCCTGCGACGGGCCCTGGCGCTCCGCCTGCCGGAGTACCTGCTGCCCACCGCGCTGGTGCCCCTGGACGCGCTGCCGCTCACGCCTGGCGGGACGCTGGAGCGCGGGCTGCTGCCCGCGCCAGACGTGGAAGGACCTGGGGAGACAGGGTCCACCAGCAGGCCCCCGACGCCGCTGGAGCAGATGCTGGCGGACCTCTTCGCGCAGGTGCTGGGCCTGGAGGAGGTCGGCATCACCGAGAGCTTCTTCGACCTGGGAGGCCACTCGCTGCTGGCCACGCAAGTCGCCTCGCGCCTGCGCACCAGCCTGGGCGTGGACGTGCGGCTGCGCGAGATGTTCGACAACCCCACGGTGGAGGCGCTCGCCCGTCAAATCGAGGACCGCGTGCCCGAAGCGGCCCGCGCCCCCCGCGCGCCCGCCATCACCGCGCGCCCCGGAGTGACCTCCGCAGAGCTGTCCTTCGCGCAGCAGCGGCTGTGGTTCCTGGACCAGTACGCGCCGGGCAGCGCGCTCTACAACATGCCCGCCGCGCTGAGCCTGGAAGGCACGCTGAACGTCTCCGCGCTCACCTGGGCCTTCACGGAGCTGGTGCGCCGGCACCAGGTGCTGCGCACCACGTTCCAGGTGCTGGACGGCACCGCCGCCCAGGTCTTCGCGCCCCCCGCGCCGTGGAGGCTGTCGGTCGAATCGCTGGAGCACCTGTCCCCCTCCGAGCGCGAGGACGAAGCGGGACGCCTGGCGCAGGAGGAGGCCCGTCAACCCTTCGACCTGGCGCGGGGGCCGCTGTTGCGCACGCGCCTCTTGCGGCTCGCGGAGCGCGAACACCTGCTGCTCGTCACGCAGCACCACATCATCTCTGACGGCTGGTCCATCGCGGTGCTCGTCCGCGAGCTGGTCACGCTGTACGCGGCGCGGCTCGCCGACAAACCCTCGCCGCTTCCGGAGCTGCCCATCCAGTACGCGGACTACGCGGTCTGGCAGCGCGAGTGGCTGCGAGGGGACGCGCTGGAGGCCCAGGTCGGCTACTGGCGCAAGCAGTTGGAGGACGCGCCTTCCGCGCTGGAGCTGACCACGGACCACCCGCGCACGCCGGACACCCGGAACCCGGGCACGTGGCTGGGGGTGGAGCTGCCGCTGGAGCTGATGCAGTCCCTGCGCGCCCTCTGCCAGCAGGAAGGGGCCACGCTCTACATGGGCCTGCTCGCGGGCCTCCAGGCGCTCCTGGCGCGCTACTCGGGCCAGGACGACATCTGCGTGGGCGCGCCCGTCGCGGGCCGCACGCAGGCGGAGCTGGAGGGGCTGCTCGGCTTCTTCACCAGCACCCTGGTGCTGCGCACGAAGCTGGACGGAGACCCCACCTTCCGCGAGCTGCTGGGCCGGGTGAAGGACGTGACGCTGGGCGCGTATGCGCACCAGGACGTGCCCTTCGAGAAGCTGGTGGAGACCCTCCAGCCTCCGCGCATGCCAGGGCGCACACCGTTCTTCCAGGTGGCGCTGGTGATGCTCAACACGCCCTCGCTGGAGCTCACCGTGCCGGGCGTCCAGATACAACACCTGGAGCTGGACAGCGGCACCGCGAAGTTCGACTTCACCTTCACGCTGCGGGAGTCGCCCGAGGGCATCGTGGGCGCGCTGGAGTACCGCACCGACCTGTACGAAGCGGCCACGGCCGAGCGGATGGTGGCGCACCTGCACGCGCTCCTGAAGGACGCGGTGGCCCACCCCGAGCAGCGCCTGTCCACGCTGTCGCTGCTCTCCGACGACGAACGGCACCGCGTGCTCGTGGAGTGGAACGCGACCGCCGCGCCGTACCCGCGTGACACGGCCGTGCACGCGCTGTTCGAAGCCCAGGCCGCGCGCACGCCGGAGGCGGTCGCCGTGGAGTTCCAGGGCAGGACACTCACCTACGCGGCCCTGGACCGCCGGGCGAACCAGCTCGCGTGGCACCTGCGCAAGGGCGGGCTGGCGCCGGGCGCGCGCGTGGCGCTGTGCCTGGAGCGTTCGCTGGAGCTGCCGGTGGCGGTGCTCGGCATCCTCAAGGCGGGCGCGGCGTACGTCCCGCTCGACCCCGAGGCCCCCCTGGAGCGGCAGGCCTTCTTCCTGGAGGACACCGGGGCGGCGTGGGTCCTCACGTCGGAGGCGATGAAGCAGCACCTGCCCGCCACCGCGCCCCGGCGGCTGCTGCTCGACGCGGAGGCGGCCCTGCTCGACGCGGAGCCGGACACCGCGCCGGAGTCCCCACTGGGAGCAGACGCGCTCGCGTACGTCCTCTACACGTCCGGCACCACGGGCCGGCCCAAGGGCGTCTGCGTCCCGCACCGGGCCATCGTCCGGCTGGTGATGGGCACGGACTTCGCCCGGTTCGGTCCCGACGAGGTCTTCCTGCAACTGGCCCCGCTCGCCTTCGACGCCTCGACCTTCGAGCTGTGGGGCTGCCTGCTGCACGGCGGCCGGCTGGTGCTGGCGGAGCCGAAGGCCACGTCCCTGGAGGAGCTGGGCCGCACGCTGGACGCGCACCACGTCACCACGCTGTGGCTGACGTCCGCGCTGTTCGAACAGCTTGCGGCCACGGAGCCGGAGGCCCTGGCCCGCGTGCGCCAGGTGCTCGCCGGGGGCGACGTGTTGAACCCCGTGCGCGTGCGGGAGCACGTGGCCCGGGCAGGCCGGCTGGTGAACGGCTACGGCCCCACGGAGGGCACCACCTTCACCACCTGCCACGTCATGACCGACGCGGACGCGGTGGAGACGCCGGTGTCCATTGGCCGGCCCATCGCGAACACGCGGGTGTACGTGCTCGACGAACACCTGAGGCCCGTGCCACCGGGCGTGCCGGGGGAGCTGTACGTGGCCGGAGACGGCCTCGCGTGGGGCTATCTCCAACGGCCCGCGCTCACCGCGGAGCGGTTCCTGCCGGATGCGTTCAGCGACGCGCCGGGCGCGCGGATGTACCGCGCTGGAGACCGGGCCCGCTGGAGGGCGGACGGCACGCTCCAGTTCCTCGGCCGCCGCGACGCGCAGGTGAAGCTGCGCGGCTTCCGCGTGGAGCCGGGCGAAATCGAGGCGGTGCTCCTGGGACATGCGTCGGTGCGTGAAGCCGTGGTGCTCGCGCGCGACGACATGCCCGGAGGAAGGGCGCTGGTGGCCTACGTGGTGCCGCGCGCGACGACGGCTCCCGCGCAGGCCGGAGCACCGGCGTTGCTGGACGTCACGGCCCTGCGCGGCTGGCTGCGGGAGCGGCTGCCCGGGTACATGGTGCCGTCGGCCATCGTCCTGCGGGCGTCGCTGCCCGTCACCCGCAACGGCAAGGTGGACCGCCGCGCGCTGCCGGCGCCGGAGGTCCAGGGCGCGGAGGACGGCTTCGTCCAGCCGCGCACGGACACGGAGGCCCGGCTCGCCACGCTGTGGAACGAGCTGCTCGGGACGAAGGACACGGGGGCGGAGGACGACTTCTTCGACCGGGGCGGGCACTCCCTGCTCGCGACGCAGCTGCTGTCGCGCATCCGCGCCACGTTCGCGGTGGAGCCCCGGCTCCAGGATCTCTTCGAGGCGCGCACGCTGGAGGCGCAGGCGGCCATGCTGGACGCCACCCTCGCCCGCGCCGTCCAGCTCCAGGCGCCCCCGCTGCGTCCCATGCCGCGACACGGGAACCTGCCGCTGTCGTTCGCGCAGCAGCGGCTGTGGTTCCTGGACCAGTACCAGCCGGGCCTCCCCATCTACAACATCCCGGCCGCGATGCGACTGCACGGCGCGCTGGACGTGACGGCCCTGGAGCGCGCCTTCACGGAGCTGGTGCGCCGCCACGAAGCGCTGCGCACCACCTTCACGACCCACGCGGGCACGCCCGTGCAGGTCATCGCTCCGGCGAGCGCGTTCCCGCTGCCCGTGGAGGAGCTGGGCACGCTGCCCGCGAAGGAGCGGGAGGTGGCCGCCCGGCGCCTCGCGGAGGAGGAAGCGCGGCGGCCCTTCGACCTCGCCCGGGGTCCGCTGCTGCGGGCACGGCTGCTGCGGCTGACGCAGTCCGAGCACGTGCTGCTCGTGACGATGCACCACATCGTCTCCGACGGCTGGTCCATGGCCCTGTTCGTCCGGGAGATGATCTCCCGCTACGCGGCCACCCTCTCCGGCCAGCCGCTGGCGCTGTCGCCACTGCCCGTGCAGTACGCGGACTACGCGGTCTGGCAGCGCGACTGGCTCCAGGGGGACGTGCTGGAGGCGCAGCTCGACTACTGGCGGAACCAGCTCGCGGGGGCCCCGGCGTCGCTGGCGCTGCCCACGGACCGGCCCCGGTCCCCGGGCTCACGGCAGCCGGGCTCGAGCTTCCAGCTGCGCTTCCCCAGGAAGCTGGCGCAGGACCTGACGGCGCTGTGCCAGCAGGAAGGCGCCACGCTGTTCATGGGCCTGCTCGCGGGCTTCCAGGCCGTGCTCTCACGCTGGGCGGAGCAGGACGACGTCAGCGTGGGCGCGCCCATCGCCGGCCGCACGCGCAGGGAGACCGAAGGGCTCATCGGCTTCTTCGTCAACACGCTGGTGCTGCGCACGCGGCTGGGCGGAGACCCCACCTTCCGCGAGCTGCTGGGCCGGGTGAAGCGCGTCACGCTGAACGCCTACGACCATCAGGACGTGCCGTTCGAGAAGCTGGTGGAGGTGCTCCAGCCGAAGCGGCAGGTCGAAGGCACACCGTTCTTCCAGGTGTCGCTGGTGATGCTCAACACTCCCGCGGTGGAGCTGTCGCTGCCCGGCATGCGCATCGAACCGCTCCCGGTGGACGCGGGCACCGCGATGTTCGACCTCTCCCTCACGCTCACGGAGAAGCCCGAGGCGCTGGAGGGCACGGTGGAGTACCGCACCGACCTCTACGACCGGGACACCATCGAGCGCCTCATGGGACACCTGCGCGTGTTCCTGGAGGACGCGGCGGCCCATCCGCAGCGACGCCTGTCCGAGCTGTCCCTCCTCACGGAGGCGGAGCGGAGGCAGGTGCTCGACGGGTGGACCCGGGCGCGCGCCGACTTCCCGCGCGACACGTCCGTCCACGCGCTGTTCGAAGCCCAGGTCCGGAAGACGCCTGACGCGGTGGCCGTGGAGCATGACGGCCGCACCGTCACCTACCGGGAGTTGGACGCGCGCGCCGCCGGCCTCGCGCGGCGGCTGCGGGCGCTCGGCATCCCCACCGGAGCGCGGGTGGCCCTGCTCCTGGAGCGCTCGCACGCGCTGCCCGTGGCCCTGCTGGGCGCCCTCAAGGCGGGCGCGACCTACGTGCCGCTGGACGCCTCCGCGCCGCCGGAGCGACTGGCCTTCCAATTGGAGGACGCGGGCGTCACGGCGCTCCTCACCGAGCCCCGGCTGCGCGACCGGCGGCCCGCCTTCACGGGTCGCGTCGTCGACGTCGGCGCTGACCTGGAGGCCACGCCGGAAGGGGCCCCGCTGCCCGACGTGCCCCCGGAGCTGCCCGCGTACGTGCTCTACACGTCCGGCAGCACGGGCCAGCCCAAGGGCGTGCTGATCTCCCACCGCGCGCTGGCGAACCACGCGACGTGGCTGGGCACCACGTTCGCGCTGGGAGCCGGGGACCGGCAGCTCCAGCTCGCGGCCCCGGGCTTCGACGCCTCGGCCGCGGAGGTCTTCTCCACGCTGCTGTCCGGCGCCACGCTCGTGCTCGCGCCGCCCGACGCACAGCGCGACAGCGCGCTCCTGGCCGACACGCTGTCCAGACAGCGCATCACCGTCCTCCAGGCCGTGCCCTCCGTGCTGCGCTTCCTCGCGGTGGAGCCGGCCTTCGCGAAGGCCACGCACCTGCGCCTGCTCTTCTGCGGCGGCGAGGCGCTGACGCCAGACCTGGCCGCGCGGCTGCGCTCGGTGTCGCCGGCGGTGCAACTGGTCAACGCCTACGGCCCCACCGAGGCGACCATCGACGCCACGTGGTCCGCCGTCACCGGGGAGGAGTCCGGCATGACGGTGCCCATCGGTCGGCCGGTGGCCAACGCGGAGGCCTACGTGCTGGACGCCGCGCTGCGGCCGGTGCCCGTGGGCATTCCGGGAGAGCTGCACCTGGGCGGCGTGCCCCTGGCGCACGGCTACCTGGGCCGGCCCGCCCTCACCGCCGAGCGCTTCATCCCCCACCCCTTCGCCACCGAGCCCGGCGCGCGGCTGTACCGCTCCGGAGACCGGGCCCGCTGGCTGGCCGATGGACGCCTCCAGTTCCTCGGCCGGCTCGACCATCAGGTGAAGCTGCGCGGCCTGCGCGTCGAGCCCGGCGAAGTCGAGGCCGCGCTCGTCCTGCACCCCGGCGTGCGCGAGGCCGCGGTCGTGGTCCACGACGGGGCGGCCCACGGCCCGGTGTTGGTGGCCTACGTCGTCTCCCGCACCCCGCCCCCCGTGGAGGCCGAAGCCCTGCGCGCCTTCCTGCGGCGCACCCTGCCGGAGGCCCTGGTGCCCTCGGCCTTCGTCGCGCTGGAGACCCTCCCCCGCACCACCAGCGGCAAGCTGGATCGACGCGCCCTCCCCGCGCCCGATCTCCAACGCGCCGACCTGGCCGTCGTCGCGCCACGCACCGACACGGAGGTCCGCCTCGCCGCGCTCTGGCGGGACGTGCTCAAGCAGGACGACGTGGGCGCGACGGACGACTTCTTCGCGCGTGGGGGACACTCGCTGCTCGCGACGCAGTTGTTGTCACGCATCCGCGCGGCCTTCCAGGTGGAGCTGCCCCTCCAGGCCCTCTTCGAGGCGCCGACGCTGGAGGGACTGGCCGCGCGCATCGACGCGGGGACGTCCTCTGATTCGCCGCTGGTGATGCTGCGCAAGGGAGGCGGGCGCACGCCCTTCTTCTGCGTGCACCCGGTGGGAGGCAGCGTGCTGGGCTACCTGGAGCTCGCGCGGCGCATGGAGCCGGAGCAGCCCTTCTACGGCCTCCAGGTGCCAAGGGACGGCGCGGGCACGACGGTGGAGGCCATGGCCACGCGCTACCTGGGGTCCATGCGCGGCGTGCAGCCGGTGGGGCCCTACCGCCTGGGCGGCTGGTCCATGGGGGGCCACATCGCCTACGAGATGGCGCGTCAGCTCCACGCCCTGGGTGAGGCGGTGGAGGTGCTCGTCGTCATCGACGCGATGGGCGACGCGCCCGCCTCCGCGCAGCCCCTCACGCCGGACGAAGCCCTGGGCCAGCAGGTGCTGGAGTTCGCGGTGCACCTGTCACGGCTGGCGGACGTGCATCCGCGCGCCGCGGAGGTGCTGGGCCTGGTGGATCCGGTGGAGCTGCGCCAGGTGCTGGAAGGAGCGCCCGACGCGGGCACGAGCGGGGGCCTGGAGGAAGCGGCCCGCGAGGAGCTGCGCGAGCTGTGGCGCCGCTTCAAGGTGAACCAGGGCGCATCGAGCACCTACGTCCCCGGGCCGTATGACGGGGCCCTGGTCCTGCTCCGGGCCGAGCAGGGCCCGGAGGCACCGGCGGACCTCGGCTGGAGTGCGCTCGCGCGCGGCGGGGTGACGGTGCACTCCGTGCCGGGAGACCACTACACGCTCGTCCGGCCGCCCCACGTGGACGCACTGGCCGAACGCCTGCGGACGCTGCTCGCCGCGCCGTCGAAGCCGGACGGAAGCGACGACTAGCCACGACGGGACGCCGCCCGCCACCGCCGAGCCGGGCGCCCTGGAGCACAGGGCGCCCGCGCCACTCCCGGGTGGCACGCGGTGCTTGGGGCGGGCTGCATTCCCACGGGGTCTTGCTCTAGCATCGGGCCCCTGCCCCGCGCCGAAAGCCGCTCCCCTGAACACGTCTGAATCGCGTCACCTCGCCGGCCTGGACCTGCTCCGGGGCCTGGCCATCGTCCTCGTCGTCCTCTTCCACTACCCGCGTCCCCCCGGTCACGACACCTACCGGATGGTCGCCAACTTCGGTTGGACGGGCGTGGAGCTGTTCTTCGTGCTGAGCGGCTTCCTCATCGGCGCGCAGTTCCTGGAACCCATGGCGAAGGGCGAGACACCGTCGCTGCCGCGCTTCTACCTGCGCCGCGCGCTGCGCATCCTGCCGCCCTTCCTCGTCGTGCTGGGCCTGTACCTCCTCGTGCCCGCCTGGAGTGAGCGGCCCCTCGTGACGCCCGCGTGGCGCTTCCTCACCTTCACGCAGAACTTCGGCCTGCACCGGAACGGCTTCTCCCATGCGTGGTCGCTGTGCGTGGAGGAGCACTTCTACCTGGCGCTGCCGCTCACCCTGCTCGCGCTGCGCGGACGCGCCCGGGCGCCGTATGTCCTCGCGGGCGCGGTGGCCGTGATGGTGGCCGGCATGCTCCTGCGCGGCGGGCTGTGGCTGCACCTCTTCGGAAAGCTGGGCCCCGACGACATGGCCTGGCGCGAATACGACACCTATCTCTACTACCCGACGTACGCACGGCTCGACGGGCTGCTGTGCGGCGTGCTGCTCGCGACCGTGCGCGTCTTCCGGCCCGCCCTGTGGCAGCGCTGGACGCACAGGCCCGGCGTGCTGTTGCCGGCGTTCGGCCTGCTGTGCCTGGGAGGCGCGGCGTACGTGAACCAGCAATACAACCGAGAGTTCTCCTTCGCCGTGCTGGCCTTCCCGCTGGTGTCGCTCGGCTACGCGGCGCTGCTGGTGTCCATGGCCGGGCCCGCCGCCTCGCGCGTCTGCGCCCGCATCCCGGGCGTGCGGACCTTCGCGGTGCTGAGCTTCACCGTCTACCTCACGCACAAGTCCATGCAGCACCTGGTGCGCGTCGCCCTGGAGCCCCACGGCATGGGGACGTTCCACGTCGTCACGCTGGTCGGTGGGGCCGTGGCGGTGCTGCTCGCGTCACTCCTCCTGCACCACGCCGTGGAGCGCCCCGCCCTGCGCTGGCGCGAGCGCCTGGAGCGGCGGCTCGCGGACAGGGAGCGGCGGGAGGGTCCCGCGCTGCTTTAGGGCCGGGCTTCTGCCTGACAGAAGCCACGCCCGGGGGGATGCCCGGGCCCGCGCGAGCCCCGCGCGCCCCGTGCGCGCTACACCTTCGCCATGCGCCCCTTCCTGACGGCGACGTGGCGGTACCTCCTGATGCTCAACTACGAGGTGGACCCGGCGGTGCTGCGGCCCCTCGTCCCCCAGGGAACCGAACTCGACGCGTGGCAGGGCCACACGTTCGCGAGCATGGTCGGCTTCCGCTTCCTCGACACGCGCGTGCGAGGCCTCGCGGTGCCGTTCCACCGCGACTTCGACGAGGTGAACCTGCGCTTCTACGTGCGCCGTCAGGGCCCCGAGGGCTGGCGGCGGGGCGTGGTGTTCGTGCGGGAGATCGTCCCCAAGCTCGCCATCGCCACCGTGGCGCGCGTCCTCTACAACGAGCCCTACGCCGCGCACCCCATGCGCCACACCGTGGACATGGAGGGCGCCGACACGGGCACGCCCGGACACGTCGCCTACGCCTGGAAGTCCCACGGCCGCTGGCACCAGCTGTCGGCGCGGACGCTCGGGAGCCCGGCGGAGAGCACGCCCGGCTCACAGGAGGAGTTCATCACCGAGCACTACTGGGGCTACACCGCCCAGCGCGACGGCGGCTGCGCGGAGTACCGCGTGGAGCACCCGCGCTGGAGCGTCTGGCGCGCCCAGGAGACCGCCTTCGACTGCGACGTGGCCCGCTTCTACGGCCCCGCCTTCGCCGAGTGCCTCCAGGCGACACCCCACTCCGCCTTCGTCGCCACCGGCTCGGAGGTGTCCGTCTTCCCGGGCAGCAGGCTGCCGCCCCCGTCAGGCCCGTAGGCTGAACGCTCAGGCGCCCTGGGTGAGGAAGCGGAAGGGCCGCGCGCAGTCCTGGCGCTGGCACCGGAAGACGTAGCCCCGGCCGTTGTCGCCGAACTCCAGGCCATACGGCATCGCGGCGAGCTGCGCGACGAAGTGCATGGGCTCGTCACAGCACTCGGGCATCGCCTCGCCGTTGAGCCAGCCGGGCACGCCGCCCACCTTGCTCTCCGGGGCCTCCGCCTGCGCGCGGTCCAGCGCGGCCAGCTCTTCGTCGCTGGCCTCGTTGACGTCCACCGACAGGGCGGCGGTGTCCTCCGTGGCGGGCTCGAAGCCGAGCGTCCACTCGGCGTAGGGCTTCACGCCTTCCGGGGGCTCCACCCCGGAGGGCGCGCCGGCCGTCACCGGCACCACGGCGTTGGCGCCCTCCTCGGGGTCCCAGCGGAAGCAGACGGAGTCGGGGTTCTCGCACTGGAAGACGTGGACCGACGCGTATGGCGCCAGGTCCAGCCGGCCTTCGACGTGCGGCAACTGGAAGAGGAAGCGCAGCGGCTTGCCGCACATTTCACAGGTGGGCCAGTCCAGGGGACCGGCCGCCTGGGGCGCGCCTCCCACCTTCAGGAGGGGCACGCCGGGACGCTGGGGAACGAGCGCCCACAAGGGCGCGAGAGAACGGGGCATGCGGCGGACTCTAGAAGTCCGCGATGCGCTCCGACAACGTCGGGTCGTCCACGAAGGGGTTGCGGTTCTGCTGGTGGGTCTCGATGACGTCGTTGCGCTTCACTTCCGCGGCGTCGACCTTGTCCAGCGTGTTCCATTCCTTGAGGACGGACTCCTCGTCCTGCGGAATGGGCTTGTTGTACACGGTGGAGAAGTAGAACAGCGCGCGAGCGACGTTGCCCTTGTGCGCATCGGGCGGCTCGAAGACGGTGCGGCCCTTCTCATCCGTGCCGAACTTGGCGCCGTTCTCCGTCCACTTCACGTTCTTCACCGTGCCAAACGGGTAGTTGCCCCGGATGGAGTTGGCCTTGCTGTCGGTGGGGAACAGGTGGTGCAGGTCCGACTTCGCCGCGCCCGTGGCGCCCTTGGACTGGGGCCAGGTGTGCTCGGTGTTCATCACGTTGCTGTTGGGAATCTTGTTCGTCTTCAGTTCCTTGCCCGTGTAGACGCACTTGACGAAGCCGGCGTGGTTGTCGAGCGTGGTGAAGATGACCTTGCGCGCGCCGTTGTAGCCCAGGTCCTTGTGCTTCGAGACCGCGTCGTGCAGCGCCTTGATGAGGACCTTGTCCTTCAGCCCGTCGTAGCGCGGGTCAGGACCGGCCGGCGTGAAGTCGTCCACCGGCGCCGCGGGCTTGAAGGGAGCCTTCTTCGGGGCGCTGGTCTCGAAGCTGGAGGCCGACGTGGTGCGGGGCGCGGTAAGCGGGCGGGACGAGATGATCATGACGGCCCTCGGATTCGAGGTGGGGGATGACCCATTCTCGCCAGGACGCCGCCCCGGTTGCGTGGCCCCCCGCATTTTCCCTCCGCTCCGGTTGGTTTTTTCGTCCCAACCCGTGACATCCCCGGAAATGTGCCGGCCGGGGCGCCCCTTCCGTCCCGAAAGCAGGACTCATCGTCGGGACCAGGGACACCCGGAGGCTGGGGGGCCGGTCCCCGGCGGCTCCAAGGCGGACGCGCTATGCCTGGAAGAGCGCACGGGCACCGGGAACGGGGCCGGCGGGAGGTCCACTGTGAAGATCGTGATTCCGGGCGGCACGGGGCAGGTGGGCGCACTGCTGACGAGGGCCTTCCTGGCGCGGGGTGACGACGTGGTGCTGGTCAGCCGGGGTGGCCGGGGCGTGGCGCGCACGGTGTCCTGGGACGGGCGTACGCTGGGTGACTGGGCGCAGGAGGTGGACGGCGCCGACGCGGTCATCAACCTGGCCGGGCGCAACGTGAACTGCCGCTATTCAGCGGAGAACCTGCGCCAGATGATGGACTCGCGGGTGGACTCCACGCGGGTGGTGGGACAGGCCATCGCGCAGGCCGCGAAGCCGCCGCGCGTGTGGCTGCAGATGAGCACCGCGACGCTCTACGCGCACCGGCTGGACGCGCCCAACGACGAGGCCACGGGCATCATCGGTGGGAGCGAGCCGGACGTGCCCGCCTACTGGAAGCGCAGCATCGACATCGCCCTGGCGTGGGAGCGCACGCTGGCGGAGGCGGACACGCCGCGCACGCGCAAGGTGGCGCTGCGCAGCGCGATGGTGATGAGCCCGGACCGCGAGGGCATCTTCGACGTGCTGTTGGGGCTGACGCGCCGGGGCCTGGGCGGCACGGCGGGCAGCGGCCAGCAGTTCGTGTCGTGGATCCACGACCAGGACTTCGTGCGCGCCGTGCAACTGCTGCTGGAGCGCGAGGACCTGGAGGGCCCCGTGAACCTCGCGGCCCCGAATCCCCTTCCCCAGCGGGAGCTGATGGCGAAGCTGCGCGAGGCGGCGCACGTGGGCGTGGGACTGCCGGCGATGAAGTGGATGCTGGAGGTGGGCGCGTTCTTCATGCGCTCGGACACGGAGCTGCTCCTGAAGAGCCGCCGCGTGGTGCCCGGCCGCCTGTTGGACGCGGGCTTCACCTTCGACCACCCCGAATGGGGGGCCGCCGTGCAGAACCTGATGGAGCGCTGGCGCAACACCGAGCCGGCCCGGGGCTGATCCGTGTCCAGGGAGAAGTCAGGCGTCCGGTGGGCCCGCGTCCTCGCGCTGCTGGGGGTCCTGGGCGCGGTGGGGTTCGGAGCGCTCACGGCCGTGCGGGGCCTGCGCACGGCGGCCTCGCTGGTGCATCCGGCACGCATCCCGGTGGTGCGTCCTTCCGGGCCGGAAGCACTGACGGGCTGGGAGGACGTGTCCTTCCAGTCCGCCGGGCAGGTGCTGCGCGGGTGGTATCTGCCCTCGCGCGACGGCACGGCGGTGGTGCTGGTGCACGGCTTCGCGGCGAACCGCGCGCAGCTCCTCTTCGAGGCGCGGGCGCTGGCGGCGTCCGGGCACGGCGTGCTGCTGTTCGACCTGCACGGCCAGGGGGAGAGCGACGGCGACGCGATTGGCTGGGGTGACAGCGAGCGCGAGGACGTGCGGGCGGCGCTGGCCTTCGTGCGCGCCCGGCCGGAGGTGACGGCGGGACGGGTGGGCCTGTTCGGCTTCTCCCTGGGAGGGACGACGGCCCTGCTGGTGGCGCAGGAGGATCCGCGCGTGAAGGCGGTGGCGGTGGCGGGCGCGTTCCCGGACCTCGCGGGGGACATGGGCTCGCACTACGGCGCGAGCACCTGGGCCGTGCTGTGGGGGCTGCGCCGGGCGGGCATCGACGTGGACGCGGTGCGGCCCGTGGACGGGATGTGCCGGCTGGAGGGACGGCCGCTGCTGCTCATCAACGGAGGCAGCGACCCGGATGGGCCCCGGAAGCTGGGGGCCCGTCTCTACCGCGCGGCCTGTGAGCCCCGGCAACTGTGGGAGGTGCCGGACGCGGCCCACGGGGAGTACGCCCAGAAGGACCCCCAGGGCTACGCGCGGCGCCTGCGCGAGTTCTTCGACCGCGCGCTATGAGCGGCGGCCGTGGGCGACGAACTCCGCCCGGGAGCTGGCGCCGGTCTTCGCGAAGATGGACTTCACGTGCACCTTCACCGTCTCAACGGAGATGGACTTCTCCCGGTCCTCCGCCTTCGGCGTGGAGCGTTTGAGCTCCTGGGCGATCTCCTTGTTCGTCGCGCCCCGGTACAGCCCGTTCGCCACTTCGAGTTCCCGGTCGGAGAGCAACCGGAGCCAGTCCTGCCGCAGCCAGTGGGCGTGCTCCTTCAGGCGCACCTGCCACAGCATGCGGCCCGCCCACAGGAGCGTGGACGGCGTGAACGTCACCTCCAGCCGCTCCTCCCCCCGCTCCATCACCAGGGCCTGCAGGGAGAAGTCCGTCCCCTCATCGAAGCGCGACAGCTCCCGCACCCGCCGCGTCCACTCCTGGGGCACCCCGTCGTGGAGCTCATGGGACGAGAACCACTTCGCCAGCAGGGGGATGGCGGTGCCCGACTCCACGACCTTGCGTCCCAGGACGTTCAGGACCAGGGAGGGGTTGGGCTCCATGGAGATGACCTTCAGCAGGTCGTTCTCGAAGCGGTAGGCGTAGAGCTCCTGGACCGTGGCCATCGCCTTGGCGATGTAGGGGACCAGCTGCTGGAGGAGCCACTGCGCCCGGAGCGAGAAGGCCCGGGAGGCCTCGCGGTACATCGCGATGCTCCCCTTCAACCCCTGCGCCTCGAAGAGCAGGGACGCCATCACGCGCCGCAGGTTCAGCCCCGCGTCCTGGCTGCGCCGGAAGGTCTCCGTCTCCTCCAGCGACCGGCCCTGGAGCATCTGGGTGTCATTGAGCACGACGTTGGGCTGGACCACGGTGGCGTGAAACACGAAATCGTCCTGGGCCCAGTCGCTGTAATCCCTCAACAGCGGCTGCACGGTGTCCGTCTTCCACTGCAACCCCGCGGAGCCATCCGGATTGACGCAGCCAATGGCGATGTGGTCCGCCTCGCAGAGCCGGGCCAGCGTCGTCGCGATGGCCTCGTAGATGGCCTCCAGGGTCCGGGCACCATGGAGCCTGTCCTTCAGCTCCAGAATCAATGCCTGCTCACGCGCCAGGAACTTCATTGCTCTGCCCATGGTGGGTACCTCCCCGGTGTTGCAATACCTCCCGAGCATGACATTCCGGCTGACCCTGCCCATCCCTCCCAGAAGGTATGTCACCCATGACACCCCCGCCCGGCCGCGGGCCCCCCGCCCCTTGAATCCCCCCTGGACGCGTCCGCCCAGGCAGGTCAGCCTGGACCACCCTGGAGACCCCAACCCGCATGAGCACCCTGACGCCCCCTGACTCCCGCTTCCACATCGAGGTCATCAAGCTGCTGCTCCAGGTGGCGACCAGCGACGAACGCGTCACCCGCGAGGAGATCGATCAAATCATCGACACCGCGCGCGGCTTCAGCGTCCCCCTGACGGAGCTCAGCATCCTCACCCGCTGCCTCCAGGAGGGAAGGCCGCTGCCGCCCCCGAACCTGGGCGTGCTGCGCGAGGACCCGAAGGCCGTCCTCCAGGCCGTGCACGACCTGGTCGCCGGGGACGGACAGGTCCACGCGTCCGAAATCGAGATGGTCCGTCAGATTCGGGAGCTGCTCGGCATCTCCCCCTGAAGGCCCGCGCCGCCGCGAACCGCCGCCCCCGCCCTCACGCGGGCATCTGGAGCGGCGGGTCCTTGTGCTCGTGCTCGTGCCCCTGCGCGTCGGCGAGCCTGCGGGTGAGGCGGCGGCGCACGATGTCCAGGTGTTCGCGGAAGAAGTACAGGTTCTCCTGGTAGGCGAGCGGCACCGCGATGCGGTTCACCTCGCGCTCCGCCTCCTCCAGCCGCTTGAGCATGCCCTGGAGCATCTCCTGATCCGGGTCCTCCTCCAGTTGGATCTCAATCTCTTTCAGCCGCGCGTACCAGCGGAAGATGCGCGAGCGCACCCGCCAGAGGAACACCGCCGGCACCGCGCGCATCAGCGGCACCACCACCGCGATGATGGGCACCAGCATCACCCAAAGCCGGTCCACCAGGTTCGCCGCCCAGAACGGCAGGTAGCGCTGCAGGAGCGGCACGCCGGACGCGTAGTAGCGCTTCGCCTCGCTGCTCAGCGGGAAGCCCGCGGCGAGCGGCGCGGGGAACTCCCCCGTCTTGTCCAGGATGCCCGCCGTGCCGGAGACCTCGCTGGCCGCGCGCATCAGGAGATAGGCGAGCGCCGGGTGCAGCGAGTCACGCGCCACGAGCAGCGCGTTGGGCGCGAGCAGCTGCACGTCATGGTCCGGCACGTCCGTCGCGAAGTCGAACACGCCGCGGGGCAGCACGTGGCGTGACAGGTACGGGTAGCGGCGCGTGTACGCCTCCGCGCGCGTGAAGCTCAAGAGGCGCACGTCCTTCACCGCCGCCAGCTTCTGGATGCGCGGGGACTCCGCCGGAGACACCAGGAACACCGCGTCCACGGTGCCATTCTTCAACGCGTCGATGGCCGCGTCCCGGTCCAGCGGCAGCAGCTGCGTGGGCGCCGCGTCCGCGCGGTTCGCCTTCAACAGCGTCATCGCCAGCGACCGCGTGCCGCTCTCCTCCGGCCCCACCGCGATGCGCTTGCCGGCGAGGTCGCGCACGTCCTCCAGGCGCTCGCCCCGGTAGAAGACCCACAGCGGCACGTAGGAGAGGCTGCCCAGCGACACCACGTGCTCGGACACCTCCTGGCCCTTGCCGCCCGTCGTGCCGCTCTGGGCGAAGGCGATGTCCACACCGCTGTCCTCCACGTCCAGCAGGCCCACGCTGCTGACGGAGCCCTTCGTGGGGCGCAGCTCCAGCGTCACCCCGTGCTGCGCGAGGAACTTCTGGTAGCGCTTCGCCATGTAGCCGAAGCCGCCTTCGTCCGGCGCCAGCGCCATCACCAGCGTCTTGGGCGGCGCGGGTTTGACGAAATAGAACGTCACCGCGAACGCGACCGCGATGACGAGCACCGCGGGGACGATGGCGATCCACAGGTCGCGCCGCAAAGTGCGCTTGAGCTGCGCTTTCAACGAATCCGTCTTCATGGGGATGCGCACTATACCGACCGGCCCGTGCGAGGCCCCGCCGCACGTTGCGTGGGTCCAGGCAGGCAAGCACCGCCCGACCCGGGGGCACTTGGCGCAGCCACTGGCGCGACACACCCTCCCTCCCAGGCCTTTCTGCAAGGGGTGTGGCATGGGTTGGCGCGGCGGGTGGGTGGTCTCTTTGCTGGTGGTGGGGGTGGGCTGCGGCGGGGACCTTCCGGACGAAGGGGCGCCGACGGGACTCGCACAGGAGCCCACCCTGGCCCCGGAGTCGCCGGTGACGCAGGAGGCCTTCTGCCCTCCCACCGCGGCGGCCACCCAGCGGGTGAAGACGATCCTCCCGCCCTCGGAGCTGGGCATCCCCCGCTTCGCGGCGGCGCCGAACAACTTCGAGGACTTCCAGGGCGTGCTCCACTTCGCGGTGAACTACGAGGACGGCCGCCGCGCCCTCTGGAGGAGCACCGGCACCGACGCGGGCACCACGGAGGTGAGGAGCTTCCCCGTCACCACCGGCGGCTTCGGCGCCACGGTGAACAGCCTCACGGCCACGCCCTCCCAGCTCTTCTTCCAGGCCCCGGATGCGACGCGCGGCCAGGAGCTGTGGGTGAGCAACGGCACGACCGCCGGCACCCGGCTCGTCAAGGACCTGACGCCGGGCGTGGAGGGTTCGTTCCTGACGCACCTGACGGCGGTGGGCAACGACGTCGTCTTCTTCCGGGAGGTCTTCGACGAGGCCACCTCCGCCACGCGCTTCGAGCTGTGGCGGTCGGACGGCACGGACGCGGGCACGGTGCGCCTGCGCGACTTCGGGACGACCGTGGACGTGAGCTTCCTGGATGCCCGCGTCGGCGGGGCGCTGCTCTTCTTCGTGCGCGAGCAGGCGGGCGCCACCAGCCTCTGGCGCACGAACGGCACCGCCTCCGGCACCGTGCGGCTGAGGCGGCTGGACGCGGGCCCGGACACCTATCCCATCGACCTGCGCACCTCCGGGACGCTCGCCCTGTTCTCGCTGCAGGAGAGCTCGGGCCTGACGGAGCTGTGGAAGTCGGACGGCACGGCGGGCGGCACGGCGCGGCTGGCGTCCTTCGGCGCCTCGCGCGCGGTGCGCATCCTGGGCGCGCTGGGCACGTCCGCGTACGTGACGACCACGTCGTTCAGCACCCAGTACATGGTCATCTACCGCGTCCCGCTCGCGGGCGGGAACCCGACGCCCGTCGTCACCCTGCCCAATGACTTCGCGGCGCAGGGCGCGGCGTTCCCCAGCATCGGCGCGGTGAGCAGCGCCCCGGGGGGCAGGCGGATCTACTTCGCCGTCAACATCGGCAGCGACGGCCCGGCGCCCCGGGACACCCAGCTCTGGGTGACGAACGGCACCGCCGCGGGCACGACGCTGCTGCGCCGTCCGCTCAGCCTGTCGGACGAGTACGGCTCACCGGTGTACGCGGTGGCGGACAACCTCGTGTACTTCAGCGCCCCGGACTCGGACGGGGACAACATCGAGCCCTGGGTGAGCAACGGAACGGCGGCGGGGACGCGCCGGCTCAAGGACATCGCCCCGCCCACCGTCGGGGGGACGTCCTACCCGCGTGACTTCCTCCGCGTGGGCGCCCGCGTCTACTTCAGCGCCTTCGACGAGACGGAGGCCGGCCAGCTCTGGTCCTCCGCGCTGAGCAACACCTGCGTGGCGCCGGAGGAGGCCCTGTAGCCCGGAAGGCGACAGGCGCCCCGCTCCCGCCGGTGGGCGGCCCCCGCCCGCCTGGGCTCCTGGCGGGTGACCGTGCCGGGCGGGGACGACGGTGTTAGAGACCGGCGCATGCCGACCGTCAGCGCCAGCGCACGCCTCGCGGGACAACGCCTTGAACGCAGCCGGGCCTCCCGCCAGTTCGGAGGCCAGGGCTTCCGCAACACCGCCCCCGTGGGGCCAGGGCTCCAGGGCAACCCGCTGCCGCTGCTGGGGGAGTACTTCTTCGGCGGGACGCAGCGCACGCCGCCCGGCCCGCTCCCGGTGGACGACCCGCGCGGCACCTGGGCCCGCGCGCCGGACACGGGCCTGCGCGTCACCTGGCTGGGGCACAGCACGATGCTGCTGGAGGTGGACGGCGCGCGCGTGCTCACCGACCCCGTCTTCGGCGACCGGGCCTCGCCCGTGGCCTTCGCGGGCCCCCGGCGCTTCCACGCCCCGCCCGTGCCCCTGGAGGCGCTGCCGGACCTGGACGCGGTGCTGGTGTCGCACGACCACTACGACCACCTGTGCCGGAGCACCATCCAGGCGCTGGCGAAGCGGCGGGTGCCGTTCATCACCGCGCTGGGCGTGGGACAGCACCTGGAGGCCTTCGGCGTCGCGCCGGAGCTCATCACCGAACTGGACTGGTGGGAGCACCACCGCGTCGGGCCGGTGGGCTTCACCGCCGCGCCCTCGCAGCACTTCTCCGGCCGGGGCCTGGGGGACCGCAACAAGACGCTGTGGGCATCGTGGGTGCTCACCACCGACAAGCACCGGCTGTTCTTCAGCGGCGACACCGGCCTCACCACGGAGTTCGAGGAGATCGGCCGCAGGCACGGCCCCTTCGACCTGGTGATGCTGGAGGTGGGCGCCTTCCACCCGAGCTGGGGCGGCATCCACCTGGGCCCGGAGAACGCGCTCAAGGCGCACGCGATGCTGGGCGGCGGCACGCTGATGCCGGTGCACTGGGGCACCTTCAACCTGGCGCTGCACGCGTGGGACGAACCCGCGGAGACGCTGGTGCGGCTGGCCACGGAGCAGCAGGTGCGCCTGTTCACGCCGGGCCTGGGCAGGGGCCTGGAGCCCTCGCGCGTGGAGGGCGTGACGCCGTGGTGGCGCGACGTGGGCGAGCGCCGGCTCGTGCCACAGCCGGCGCCGTAAAGCCTGACGCCGCGAGGACTCGACGCCCACCTGACGTCCAGGCGTAGAGTCCCCGCCATGCGCCGCCCCCGGTTCGTCCCGACGCTGTCCCTGGCCTTCCTGCTGTCGCCCCTCCTGGCGTGCGACCCCGCGGGTGGACAATCCCAGACAGACGATCCGGCCACGAAGAGCGCGAAGCGCGGCATCGCCTATGGCTACCACTCGGCCGACGACCTGAAGGCGCTCTCCCCGGGCATGAGCTGGTGGTACAACTGGTCCCCCCGCCCCGAGGCCGGCGCCGCGAGCGTCTACACCTCCGAGTCCGTCTCCTTCGTCCCCATGGCCTGGGGCGGCACCCCCAACGCGGATCAGCTCGCGTCCGAAATCCCAGCGGGCGCGAAGTACCTGCTGGGCTTCAACGAGCCCAACTTCCTGAGCCAGGCGAACAAGACGCCCCGCCAGGCCGCGGCGCTCTGGCCCGTGCTGGAGGAGGTGGCGCGGCGCAAGCAGCTCAAGCTGGTGTCCCCGGCGGTGAACTACTGCGGAGACTGCGTCACGGAGGACGGCGTCAAGTTCACCGACCCGGTGGTCTACCTGGATGCGTTCTTCAAGGCGTGCCAGGGCTGCCAGGTGGATGCCATCGCCATCCACTGGTACGCGTGCGACCTGGGCGCGCTCAAGTGGTACGTGGACCGGTTCAAGAAGTACGACAAGCCCCTCTGGCTGACGGAGTTCGCCTGCGGCGACCGTCCCCATTCGGAGATCACCGTCGAGGTGCAGAAGAAGTACATGGTGGACGCCATCACCTGGCTGGAGACGGAGCCCAGCGTCGAGCGCTACTCCTGGTTCTCCGGGCGCAACGACGAGATCCCCTCCATCAACCTGCTGGGACGCTCCGGAGAGCTGACCGAGCTGGGCCGCCTCTACGTCACGCTGCCCGCCGGCACCGCGGCGCAGGCCCCCTGAGGACGGGGTGAGCCCTCCTCCTACATGACTGCCAGGCGGCCTGCCCTCCAAGCAGCGAAGGGGCCAGCTCCCAAGCCAAGACAGACGTGGAGCGGCCTACTCCGCACTCCTGGATTTCTGGGGTAAAGATGACCGCCACATGGCACTTCAAGTGGGGGACGCGTTCGGGCGGTATGAGCTGGTGTCCTGGCTGAGCCGGGGCGGCATGGCGGAGACGTGGCGCGCGCAGCTGGTGGGCGCCGCCGGGGTGACCAAGCCGGTCCTCATCAAGAAGGTCCTCCCGGAGTACGCGGACGACGAGGCCTTCATCTCCATGTTCATCAGCGAGGCGCGCATCTCCGCCACGCTCTCCCACGGCAACGTCGCCCAGGTCTTCGACTTCGGCCGGGTGGACGGTGAGTACTTCCTCGCCATGGAGTTCGTGGACGGCCAGCCCCTCCACCGCGTCCTCAAGCGCGCCATCAAGAGTGGCATGGCCGCCCTGCCCGTTCCCGTCGCGGTCTTCGTCGCGATGGAGATGTGCCGGGGGTTGCACTACGCGCACTCGCGCACGGACGGCAGCGGCACGCCGCTGGACATCGTCCACCGCGACATCTCTCCGGACAACGTGCTGTTGGGCTACGAGGGCCAGGTCAAGATCGTCGACTTCGGCATCGCCAAGGCCAAGCTCCTGCGGGGCGTCAGGACGGAGCCTGGCGTGGTGAAGGGCAAGTACCTCTACTTCTCCCCGGAGCAGGCGCGCGGGGAGGACGTGGACGCGCGCACGGACGTCTGGGCCACCGGCGTCGTTCTGTATGAATTGCTGTGCGGCAAGCTGCCGGTGGAAGGTCCTCCGCATGTGGTGATGACGCGGGTGGGACGCGGCGAGATTCCTGCCCCCAGCGTGCTCCGGCCGGACCTGCCCAGCGAGCTGAACGATATCGTGATGAAGGCGCTGGCCCTGGACCGGGAGCAGCGCTTCGAATCCAGTCACGAGTTCGCGGAGGCGCTTGCGGGCTTCCTGTATGCGAACCATTCGCGCTTCTCCTCGCTGAGCATCGCGAACCTGCTGCGGGTGCTGTTCCGGGGAGACCTGGAGCAGCAGGGCCGGCAGCTGGCGGTACCAGGGACCTTCCAGCAGGAGATGAAGTCGTGGGGTGCGGCCTCCCTCGCGCCGGCTCCCACGGCGCGGCCTCCCCAGGAAGGGATCCAGACCCAGCGCATGGCGAGGACCGCGAAGCCTCCCAATACAGCCCTCACGGAGACGACCCGGTCGCCTCCGCCCGTCCCGCCAGCGTCCTCCGGTGCATCGCGCAAGCTGCTCATTGGCGTGAGCGCGGGAGGAGGGCTGCTCGCGGCGGGGGCCGGCCTCTGGTTCCTGCTGGGCCCCACGCCCCCGCCCGCTGCCGTGGCACCCCATCCCGCACCCGCCCCCCGCATCGCCGTGGCCCACGAACCACCCGCCCCCGCCCCCGCCCCTGCCCCCGCGAGCCCGGAGGTGAAGGAAGCGGTGGCCGAGGCCCCGACCGGCGCGCCCACCGAAGCGCCGGAGGTAGCGCGTCCTTCGCCCGCGCCCCGGAAGACCACCGCGAAGCCGGGCCGTACGGCACAACGCCCCCAGACCGCTGAGCCCGCGGCCACGCAGGAGGTCAGTGCTCCGGTGGCCATCGTCACGGCCAGCGCGGCCCCCACAGCCCCCGCGCCCATCACCGAGCCCGAGCCCGCAGCGCCCAGGGCTCCCGAGGCGAAGAAGAGCGTCTTCGATCTGGTGAAGTCCAAGAAGGACGAGGTCGAGCAGAAGGTCTCCGGGCTGATCAAGACCAAGCAACAGGAGGTCCAGCTCAAGGTGTCCGGGCTCGTCCAGAACCGGCAATACGAAGCAGCACTGGAAGCAGCCAACGACTGCGCGGCGAACAACCCCCACATGCCGGAGTGCCAGCTCATGCTCGGGGACATCCACGGCAAGCTCAACCGCCGGGCAGAGAGCGAAAAGCACTACGCGAAGTTCCTGGCGCTGGCTCCAGCGGCCCACCCGCAGCGGGCGCGCGTCGTCGAACTCCTCGGCAACGCCAGCAAGGACGCCAGCGCGACCCGGACACCGGAATGATCCACCCCCCCCATCCCGTCTCTTTCCACTCGCTGACACGCTGAGCGACCGGGCAGGAGAAGAAAGCCATCCATTCAACCCAGGATGGAATCTGGGCCTAAGATGGACAACCCATGGCACTGCAAACAGGCGACGTCTTCGGAAGGTATGAGCTGGTGTCCTGGCTGGGCCGGGGCGGCATGGCGGAGACGTGGCGCGCGCAACTGGTGGGGGACGCAGGCGTCACCAAGCCGGTCCTCATCAAGAAGGTCCTCCCCGAGTACGCTAACGACGAGGCCTTCATCTCCATGTTCATCAGCGAGGCGCGCATCTCCGCCACGCTCTCCCACGGCAACGTCGCCCAGGTCTTCGACTTCGGCCGCGTGGATGGCGAGTACTTCCTCGCCATGGAGTTCGTGGACGGCCAGCCCCTCCACCGCGTCCTCAAGCGCGCCATCAAGAGCGGCATGGCCGCCCTGCCCGTTCCCGTCGCGGTCTTCATCGCGATGGAGATGTGCCGGGGGCTGCACTACGCGCACTCGCGCACGGATGGCAGCGGCAAGCCCCTGGGCATCGTCCACCGCGACATCTCCCCGGACAACGTGCTGCTGGGCTACGAGGGCCAGGTCAAGATCGTCGACTTCGGCATCGCCAAGGCGCAGCTGCTGCGGGGCTTCAAGACCGCGCCCGGCGTGGTGAAGGGCAAGTACCTCTTCTTCTCGCCGGAGCAGGCGCGTGGGGAGGACGTGGATGCGCGCACCGACGTCTGGGCCACCGGCGTCGTGCTGTATGAGCTGCTGTGCGGCAAGCTGCCGGTGGAAGGCCCTCCGCACGTGGTGATGATGCGGGTGGGACGCGGCGAGATTCCCGCCCCCAGCGTGCTCCGGCCGGATCTGCCCAGCGAGCTGAACGAAATCGTGATGAAGGCACTGACCCCGGACCGGGATCAGCGCTTTGAATCCAGCCATGCCTTCGGGGACGCGCTGGCGGGGTTTCTGTATTCGAACTACCCGCGCTTCTCCGCGATGACCATCGCGAACCTGTTGCGCGTGCTCTTCCGGGGCGACCTGGCCCAGGAGGGCCGCGAACTCTCGGTGCCGGGCTCCTTCCTGGAGGAGATGAAGTCCTGGCGTGAACCGACGGCGCCAAGGGAAGTCACCGCACCGATTCCAGTGGAGCACCGTGAAACGCGACGGGTCCGAGCCGTCAAACCGCCGGTCACGCAGACGACCGAGCCACACGAGTACGCAGCAACGCCCGGCTTGTCACGACGGGCAATGCAAAGCCTGACCGCGGGAGGGCTGCTGACCGTAGGCGCATGTCTCTGGATTCTGCTGGATTCGCTTTCAGCTCCACATGTCGTCGCAGCGCCACCGCCCATTCCCTTCCGCCCTCCGGTGACTGACAAGGGGCCCACTCCTGCGCCTGCGCCCGCCTCGCCGAAGCCAAGCGAGGAGAAGGTCGCGGTGGCAACTCCCCCGGCTGAGCGCATTGAAGAACCAGCCACATCACCGCCAGAAACTAGCGTCAAGCAATCGACTACAGCATCCGACGAAAAAGCTCTCCAATTCAGAAAGATAAACATGGAAGCCTATCATTTAGCCACAGAGAGAAAATACGAAGATGCACTGAAAGTCGCCAAACGCTGCGAGGAGAACGAATCGCAGAATCCGGACTGCCAGCTCCTTCTGGGCTACCTCTATTCAAAGGTGAATGACCCTCAGAAAGGTGAGCAGCACTACGAAAGATTTTTGGTACTTGCACCTCAGGACCATCCGAAAAGAATTCGTGTCATCGAGATATTGGAGGCCAGGAAAGCCGCTCCCTGACTCTGCGGGCCGCGCTACGGCGAAGAAGCGTCCAAGTCGATTTCAAGCGGAGAACGCAAAGGATGGCGAGGCCCCCGTGAGGCGAGCCAGCCGGCCCATCTTTCAGAAGCCGCCCCCTGGACCGACCGCGAACCGCCCCTGCATTGGCCGTCTTGCGGAACAGTCGCGCGGAAGACCGCTGTTCGTTCGGCCCTTCACGGAATCTGGGTCTAAGGTGCCCACCTGATGGCACTGCAAGCAGGCGACGTCTTCGGAAGGTATGAGCTGGTGTCCTGGCTGGGCCGGGGCGGCATGGCGGAGACGTGGCGCGCGCAGTTGGTGGGAGACGCGGGCGTCACCAAGCCCGTCCTCATCAAGAAGGTCCTCCCGGAGTACGCGGACGACGAGGCCTTCATCTCCATGTTCATCAGCGAGGCGCGCATCTCCGCCACGCTCTCCCACGGCAACGTCGCCCAGGTCTTCGACTTCGGCCGCGTGGACGGCGAGTACTTCCTCGCCATGGAGTTCGTGGACGGCCAGCCCCTCCACCGCGTCCTCAAGCGCGCCGTGAAGAGCGGCCTGAGCGCGCTGCCCATTCCCATCGCGGTCTTCGTCGTGATGGAGATGTGCCGGGGGCTGCACTACGCGCACTCGCGCACGGACGGCAGCGGCAAGCCCCTGGGCATCGTCCACCGCGACATCTCCCCGGACAACGTGCTGCTGGGCTACGAGGGCCAGGTCAAGATCGTCGACTTCGGCATCGCCAAGGCGCAGCTGCTGCGGGGCTTCAAGACCGCGCCCGGCGTGGTGAAGGGCAAGTACCTCTACTTCTCCCCGGAGCAGGCGCGCGGCGAGGACGTGGACGCGCGCACGGACGTCTGGGCCACCGGCGTCGTGCTCTATGAATTGCTGTGCGGCAAGCTTCCGGTGGAAGGCCCTCCGCACGTGGTGATGATGCGGGTGGGGCGGGGGGAAATCCCTGCCCCCAGCGTGCTCCGGTCGGACCTGCCCAAGGAGCTGAACGACATCGTGATGAAGGCGCTGACTCCAGACCGGGAGTACCGCTTTGAATCCAGCCATGCCTTCGAGGACGCGCTGGCGGGGTTTCTGTATTCGAACCATCCGCGCTTCTCCGCGATGACCATCGCGAACCTGCTGCGCGTGCTGTTCCGGGGCGACCTGGCGCAGGAGGGCCGCGAGCTGTCGGTGCCGGGCTCCTTCCTGGAGGAGATGAAGTCCTGGCGTGAATCCCCGGTGACGAACAAGCCCCCTGCGGCGCGTCCCTTGGAGCCGCCTCCAACCCGGCCCATCCCCGCCGCGAAAGCCCCTGTCGCGAAACCGGCCGAGCGCACTGCGCTCGAAGCATCACCGGCCCTCTCGCCCAAGGTGATGCAGGGGTTGGCCGCGGGCGGCCTGCTGACCGTGGGCGCCTGCCTCTGGCTCTTGATGGAGCCGCTTTCGTCCCAGCACATGGCCACGGCTCCGCGCCCCATTCCCTTCCGCCCTGCGATGCCCAACGACAGGCAGCCTCCCAAACCACCCGAGGTGAAGGTCGAGGCGGTCGAGAAAGAGAGAGCGCAGCCCACGCCCACGGCCAGCGGAGCCCCGACAGCCCCCGTCGGCGCGTCCACCGCCCTGGACAAGGAAGCGGAAGATGTCAGTGAGATGGTGAATTACGTCTACGGGGCCAAGGAGGACCAGATCGAGGCCGCCGTCGACATGGCAAATCTCTGCAAGGAGAAGTACCCCAACAATCCAGAATGCCGTGAGTTGTTGCGATTCGCCCTGTCCAGGTCCGTCACGTCGAGGGAGGCATGGCAGCGTGAGCGCGAACTCGCGCGCTCCAATCTAACTCCCATCATAAGGTCCAAAAGCCGGCCAGCTCCCAAGACAGAGCCAGAGCCTGCCAACTGGATCGCGGAGCTACAAACTCGCGTCGCGGCACTCAACATGCAAGGCAACACCCAGGAGGCGCTCAAACTTGCCCAGGCCTGCGTGGACAAGGCTCCCGCCACCCCGGAATGCCATCTCATGCTTGGCTTCCTTTATTCCAAGGTCCAGGCCTTGGAGATGAGCAGACAACACTACGAAATGTTCCTGACGCTCATCCCTGCGGATCACCCCAGGAGACAACGCGTCATCGAGATCCTCAGCGACTCCCGTCAAGCGCCTGCCACTGGCAGTGGGCTGGAGTAGGCACTCCTCCCCAGGGGCAGCCTACTGTTGAGTTTCCCATGAATACGGGGTCCGGCCTGGGAATAAAGACAGACAGGCCTACCATGGCGGATGTGCCCACCCCCAGGGCGCACTTCCAAAGGATGCCCAAGATGAAGAGGAAGCTGCTCACCGCGACCGTGTTCATGTTCGGTCTGGCACTCGGCGGCACGTCCGCCATCGCCTCCAGCCCCTCCCCGGAGGCCCCCGTGCCTGGCATCACCCAGGAGATGGCCCGGTGCGTCTACGAATGTCAGAGCAACGGTGGGACCCACGCCGTCTGTTGGAACTGCTGCGTGCGCAACATCTGCGAGCTGCTGTGAGCCGCTGCTTCCGGTGACGGCGGCGAGGGCCACCCCGTCACCGTGGGAGGGCCGGGGCGCTCCCTGCCCCGGTCAATCCCAGACAGCGCCTGAGAAGCCCAGGCCTTCCGATACCTCCTCGTCCGTGAGCGGACGGAAGGCGCCTTCCGGGACGTCCAGCACCACCTGCCCCACCGCCTCGCGGTGCAGCGTGAGCACCGGGTGCCCCACCGCTTCGAGCATCCGCTTCACCTGGTGGTGCCGCCCCTCGGTGAGCGTGAGCACGACGACGTCCGGCTCCCGCAGCGCCGCCCCCGCCAGCCGCGTGGGGCCGTCCTCCAGCTCCAGGCCCATGCGCAGCCGCCCCAGCACCTCCTCCGTGGGCGCGCCCTCCACGCGCGCCACGTAGCGCTTGGGCAGGTGTGTTTCAGGCGCCGTCGCGTGTCTCACCAGCTGTTCGTCATTGCTGAAGAGCAGCAGGCCCGTGGTGTCCCGGTCCAACCGGCCCACGGCGTACCATTCAAAGCCCGCCAGCTCCGGGGGCAGCACCGCGCGCAGCCGCTCGAAGACGGTGCCCACGCCTTCGGGGTCGGAGCCGTGCACCACCGGCCCCGCGGGCTTGTGGAACATCAGCGCCCACACCCGCGCCGTCAGCTCGCGCTCCACGCCGTCCAGGCGCACGCGGGACTCCGGCCGCACGGGCGCGAAGAGGTCCGTCTCCACGCGCCCGTCCACCTCCACCCGGCCCTCGCGGATGGCCTGCTCGGCCTCCGCGCGCGGCAGGACGCCGGCCCGGCCCAGGGCCCGGGTCAGCCAGTCCGTGCGCGCGCCCTCTGGTACGCCCGGCCCCCGCCGCCTCGCGGCCTCCAACCATCGCGGTGTCCGTTGCTTGCGCGCCATGCACCCTCCTCGCGGTTCCCGCCCGCTGTATCAGTTTCGTGACGACAAGGGGGTCCAAGCCTGGCGGGCGCATGGCGGCGAGCAGGAGGGCTTGCGGCGTGCCCCCGCGCCGTTTGACTCGCTCGGGCGGCTCTGCGCATGTGCCCGCCCGCCGTGTCCACGCATCCCTCTGAATCCGCCGCCGCCCCGCCTGAGCTCCTCGCCGCGCTCGCCCCGCCGCCGCCCGGCGCCGCCGTGGCCTTCGTGCTGCGCCTGGGCCATGCCCTGCACCGCCACGGGACGCCGGCCCACCGCCTGGAGGGGCTGCTGAAGCGGGTGAGCGAGCGGCTGGGCCTGGAGGCCCGCTTCTTCTCCACCCCCACCTCCATCTTCGCCTCCTTCGGCCCGGCCGAGGACCTGCGCACCAGCCTCATCCGCGTGGAGCCCGGCGACATGGACCTGGAGCGCCTCATCCTCCTGGACCTGCTGGCGGAGGACGTCATCCAGGGGCGCCTCACGCCTTCGCAGGGCGCCGTGCGGGTGGAGGAGATCCTCGCCCGCCCCCCGCGCTACGGGCCCGCCCTCCAGTTGCTCTGCTGGATGCTGGCTGGCGCCGCCGCCGCCATCCTGTTCGGAGGCGGCTGGAAGGAGTCGGGCGTCGCGGGCTTCAGCAGCCTGTGCATCGGCCTGGTGGACCT
Source organism: Corallococcus sp. BB11-1 (assembly GCF_026626625.1). Classification (NCBI taxonomy): domain Bacteria; kingdom Pseudomonadati; phylum Myxococcota; class Myxococcia; order Myxococcales; family Myxococcaceae; genus Corallococcus; species Corallococcus sp. BB11-1. The sequence goes on from NZ_JAPNJY010000026.1 coordinate 96,547, forward strand.
GGCGACGCGCAAGCAGCCCACCACCGCGCGCGTGCTGGAGCCCGTGGCGGCCGTGCTGTCCGCCGCGTTCGCGGGCATCGCCGCGCACTTCTTCGGCCCCCTGTATGGAGAAGTCGCCACGCTCGCGGGCCTCATCGTCCTCTTGCCAGGGCTCACGCTCACCATCGCCGTCAATGAGGTGGCCACGCGCAACCTCATCTCCGGCACGTCGCGGCTCACGCACGCCGCGCTGGTGTTCCTCCAGTTGGGCTTCGGCGCCGCGCTGGGCAGCCGGGTGGCCACGGTGCTGCCACCCGTCCCCGTCGGGCCCCTGCCCGCCGTGATTCCCGCGGGCACCGCCGTCGCGGCGCTCGTGGTGGCGGGCTTCGCCATCGCGGTGCTCTTCCGCGCCCGGCCGCGCGACTGGGGCTGGATTGCCCTGGCCGGCGCCGCCGCGTTCGGAGGCGCCCGGCTGGGGACGCTGCTCCTGGGGCCCCAACTGGGGGCCTTCGTCGGCGCGCTGCTGCTGGGCATCGGGAGCAACGCGCTGGCGCGGCTTCGCAACCGTCCGTCCGTCACCACCGTGGTGCCGGGCCTGATGTTGCTCGTCCCCGGCAGCGTGGGCTTCCGCAGCCTGGCGTCGCTGCTGGAGCGGGACGTGGTGGCGGGCGTGGACACCGCCTTCTCCATGCTGCTCGTCGCGGTGGCGCTGGCGGCGGGCCTGCTGTCCGCCAACGCCATCATGCCCCCGCGCAAGGTGCTCTGAGCGGCTCCTCCCAGGGGCTTCGAAGCCCGCTACGTCAGCCGCAGCAGGTAGACGCCGGCCAGGGCCACCACGAAGTACGGCACCAGCACCGCCGCCCCCGCGTACTCCTTCGCCATGCGCTGGCCGAAGAACAGCGCCAGCAGCGACACCGCCGACAGCACCGCCCCCAGGTACGCGAGGAACGGACTGCCCGAGGCGACGAGCGCCACCGCGCCCGCCGCGCTCAGCGCGCCCGCCGCCAGCTCCATCAGGGTGATGACCGCCAGCATCGGCGTCACCACGCCCTTCAAGGGGGACTTGGCGAAGTGGCCGGTGAGCCATCCCAGGTTGCCCTTCCAGTCCACCACCTTGTCCAGGCCGGACTGCAGGAAGAGGATGGCCAGGAAGGCGGCGCACAGCAGTTGGGGAAGCCACAAGGTGAAGCGGGCGGAGTCGAAGGGCGGCATGGCGCCGCACTCTAGCGTCGTCCTGGCCGCCCCCAAGTCCGGTGAGCAGGCAGGCAGCCGGAAGGGGCCTCCCCTGGGGAATTCTTCCTGCAACATTCCGACCGGGCGGGCTCCCGGGGGAGGGGCAGGCTCCTTAAGTTCGGGAGGCCATGGCCTCTGATCAGGTAGCGCGCCGCGTCTTCGTTGGGCTCATCCTGCTGTCCATCCTGCTGCTGGCCCTGGTCATCCGGCCCTTCGCGGAGGCGCTGTTCCTGGCGGCGGTGCTGGCCGGGACGTTCCACGGCCTGCACACCCGGCTCAAGAAGCGGCTGCGGGGCCACGGCAGCGTGTCCGCCAGCGTCATCGTCCTGGGCATCCTGATGGCGCTCCTGCTGCCCCTGGGCGGCCTCACCGCCTTCGTCGTCGCGGAGGTGTCCGAGGGCGTGCGCTTCGTGACCCAGACGGTGCAGAAGGACGGCATGAGCGGGCTGGTGGAGAAGCTCCCCAGCGGCATCCAGGGACCGGTGACCAACCTCATCGAGCGGCTCCCGCTGGAGCAGGAGCAACTGGACTCGAAGTTCCAGGAGCAGGTCACGAGCCAGGGCGGCACGGCGGCCCGGGCGGTGACGGGCGCGGTGGCCGCCACGGGCACCCTGCTGCTCCAGGCGACGATGATGCTCATCGCGCTCTTCTTCTTCCTCACCGACGGTGAACGGCTGGTGCAGTGGGTGGAGAGCGTCTCACCGCTGCGGCGGGGCCAGACGCGGGAGCTGCTGCGCGAGTTCCGGGGCACGTCCGTGTCGGTGCTCGTCTCGACGGTGGCCACCGCGGGCGTCCAGGCCGTGGCCGCGCTGGTGGGCTTCATCATCGTGGGCGTGCCGGCGCCGCTGTTCTTCGCCGGCCTCACCTTCTTCCTGGCCCTCATCCCCGCGGTGGGCGCGGCGGTGGTGGTGCTGCTCGCCGCGGGCCTGATGTTCTTGAGCGGGCACCCCTGGGCGGCGCTCTTCCTGACCATCTGGGGCGTGGTGGTGGTGGGCCTGGTGGACAACGTCGTCAAGCCGCTGCTCGCGAAGAAGGGCATGAACCAGCACGGCGCCATCATCTTCTTCGCGCTCCTGGGCGGACTCGCGGCCTTCGGCGCGGTGGGCCTGCTGCTGGGGCCCCTCATCGTCGCCTTCTTCCTCTCCGTGGTGCGCATCTTCGAGCGCGACTACGGCCGGCCCAACCCCCGCCTGGGCGACCCGGCCACGCCGGGCGGTCACCCCGTCGACCCCGACGAGCGGCGCGTCGTGCTCACCTCGGAGTCGGGGGAGCCCCTCTCCGACGTGGACGCGCCGCCCAAGCACTGAAGCCCCTGACGCCGCGTCAGGGCGCGGGCTTCTTCGGCGAAGCCGCCTCCGCCCCCAGCGCGCGGAACGCCTCGCGCAGCGCGTCCGGTGATGCCGCCACCTTCACGGCGGCGGCCCGGGCCTCCAGGGGCGACAACCGCCCCAGCAGGCTGCGCTCCAGGTGCTGATCCACGAAGGCCTGGGTGGCGTCCTCCTTCAGGTCCACCACGTTCCCCTTCGCATCCAGCACCGGCACCAGGCGCGGCGAATTGAGCAGCAGCACCGTGGGCACGTCCACGGCCTTCACCCGGCGGGCGACCTCGTCGCGCAGCTTCGGGTCGAAGTGGATGCCCTTCTGCTGCACCAGCGCGCGGATGCCCTCGTAGTCGCCGGTGGCCTTGATGACCATCAGGCGCGAGAGCAGCTCGCCCACCGCCTCCCGCATCTTCGCGTAGTCCGGCACGGTCAGGTACGTGCGGCCGTCCTCCACCACCGGCTTCACGACGCCCTTCTCCTCCAGGAACGTCACCGTCATGTGGTGGCCGCGCTGGTGGTCCTCCTCGAACGCGTTGCCCGTCTCCACGCGGCGCAGGTTGGTGAGGCCCTCCACCAGGAAGTCCCGGTACATCTGCTTCGCGATGGCGTCATGGTCCGGCGACAGCTCCGCGAGCGCCGGGTCGAAGGCGTGCCACAGGGCCACCAGGTCCGCGCGGGCCTCCTCCAGCGTGTTGTCGTACTCCTTCAGGAACGAGGACGGGGCCTTCCCCTTGAGCTTCGCGTCCACCTGCCCGGAGGCGTGGCCCAGCACCTCATGGAAGGCCACCCGCCACTTGCGCGCGGTGACGGAGTGCTTCTGGGCCTGCTCGCGGTCCTGCGGCGTGCGGGAGAACTCCAGCGCCAGGGGCAGGCGCGTCACCGCCGCGGCGGCGTCCATGACGTTGGTCACCATCACGCTCTTGCTGCCGTACTTCTCGCGGACGTGCTGCTCGTTGGGCAGGTTGATGCCCGCGGGCGGCTGCGGATAGGACGTGATGAGATTGATGGCCTTGGCCACCGGCGGCGCGACCTTCTTGCGGCGGTACTTCTCCGGCCAGGGCAGCCGGTCCTCGAAGTACTGGGCCTTGCGACCCATGAGCTCCATGATCTGGTTCTCCTTCGCATCGCGGTAGTTGATGAGCCCCTCCCACTGCCCCTTGTGCCCGCGCGGGTCGACGTACGTCTCGATGAAGCCCAGGTTGGCGTCCACCTTCGGATCCACCTTGAGCCACGCGATGTTGTACGCGTCCCAGTCCCTGGGGCTGCCCGTCTGGAAGTAGCGCACCAGCTTGCCCAGCGCCGCCTTGTGCGCGGGCTCCGCGGACTTCATCGCCTCCTGGAGGTGCGCGATGACGCGCGACAGCTCCTTCGCGTACAGCCCCGGCTTCACCTTGCCGTCCGGCGTGCCGGCGCGGAACACCTGCTCCACCAGCTTGCCGTTCTCCTTCACCACGCGGGAGTTGAGCGGGTACTTCTCCTGGAAGCCCGCCAGGTCCTTCAACGTCACGCCGGGGCCATAGGCGGTGTTGGAGGACGCGGTGAGCAGGTCCTGCCCCGGGGGCGGGGCCTTGGAGGTGAGCTGCGGCTCGAAGGCGGCGTCGAAGAGCGTGGGCCCCAGGTCCTCCAGCCAGGCCTTGAGCGCGGCCTCGTCCTTCACCGGATAGGGGGCCCCGGCCGTGAGCGCGCGCGCGGCGGCGGCGGACAGCTCCGCGGCGGTGAAGGTCGGGACGAACTTCTGGCCGGTGGTGCTGTCGTGGTTGCCGCCGTGGCCGTAGAAGCGCAGCAGGTACTCCGCCAGCTTCGCGTCGAAGCCGGAGGCCGCGCTCTTCGCATCCCGGCCGAAGAGCCAGGCGCCTTCGAGCAGCCGCTTCGCGGGCACCAGCTTCCACCCGAGCTGGTCATACGCGATGTCCTCCCCCGCGTGCGCCGCGAGCGTCAGGGACCACGCCACGCGCTTCTCCGCGGCGGACAGCTCCGCGACCCCGGGCGCGAACATCTGGGCGACGGCGGTGTTGCCGGAGCGGGCGCGGAGGAACTTCCCCCCGGGCACGGTGAGGCTGGGCTGCGCGACCTGGGCGGGCGCCGGAGGAGACGACGGCGGGGTGGAGGGCGTGGCGGCGAGGACGGCGGCCAGCAGCAGGGGCTTCATGGAGGCTCCAGTAGGACGTGACGGGGACGTGGCTATCGCGCGCGCAGAGGACTCAGGCAAGGAGAACGCAGCTTCTATTCCCTTGGAGTTCATTGCCTTCAGCATGCCACCACCACTTGGGCCACATGTGCCCCTGATCCAGGGCATCGCGGAGAAAGGCCGTTGGGCTCTATAATGAAAGGAGTGTATCCTGACATCCCCCTTCATCCCGGCGAGCCATGAGCAAGAGCCTAGGCAAGAGAATCCGAAGAGCACGACTCCAAAGCAATCGTTCCCAGGCCTTCGTTGCCGAAAAACTGAAGGTAACGCAAACAACCATTTCAAATTGGGAAAAGGGAAAAACAGAGCCTGACGAGGGTGAACTCAAGAAGCTTGAGCGGCACCTGGGGGGGATTGTCAGTCCCTCAAAGTCTCAATCAGAAACCGAGTCGGCGGCAACAGAAGGGCCTTCACCCTTTGGAGCATGGCTCAGCAAGAGCCGACTGAATAAGGATCTATCAGTTGCCGAACTCTCGAATGCATCCGGCGTATCGATCCCCACAATCTACGGCATTGAAGCAGGGCGAATCGAAAACCCACGCACGGAAACGATTCGAAAGTTTGAAAAGGCCTTTGGGGAAAAAGCCCCCGATGACCTCATCACCGAGATGGAGGAAGAAGCCAGAATTGAAGGCTTGGGAGGACTGACTGACTTCAATCCGCACGAAACGAACAGCCTACCGAGCACTGCTGGCGTGTATGTGTTGTACGACATCAGCGAGAGACCCATGTACGTCGGCATGGGTGGCAACATTGGCAAGCGAATCCAAGACCATCACGAGAAGTTCTGGTTCAAGAAGCCCATTGTTGAGACAGGCTCCTACGTTGAAATCAAGGATGAGCTCCTCCGCAAGCAAGTTGAAACGCTGCTCATCAAATTCCTAAAATCAAACGCCGTTATCAATAAACAGGGCGTGGACCGGTAACTGCCAAGTAGCTCCGGTCAGCCCCGTTGGCCAAGCCCTCTTGTCAAAGTAAGTGTGACTGGAGTGGTTCAACGGCCCATCGCGTAGGGGCCGCCCTTCTCCACGGCGCGCTGGTACGCGGGGCGCGCGTGCAGGCGGTCCAGATAGGCCGTCAGGTTCGGATACTCCCCGAGCAACCGGAACGCCCGCGCCGACTCCAGCACGAAGCTGTTCTGGATGTCCGCGCCGCTCAGCGCCTGGCCCACCAGGTACTCGCGGCCCAGGAGCGCGCCCTCCATGTAGCCCAGGTGGTTCTTCAGCTCGGAGTCGATGCGCGGCATCAGGGACGCTCCGGCCTCCCCCAGCCGCTTCACGTAGAGCAGCTGCATCACGGGCAGCATCGCGGAGCCTTCCGCGAAGTGCAGCCAGTGCATGTACGCGTCCTGGTCCTCCGACGCGGGCGCGAGCCGTCCCTTCCCGTGGCGGCGGATGAGCGTCTCGATGATGGCTCCGGACTCGGCCAGCACGCGGCCGTCGTCCTCCACCACCGGCGACTTGCCCAGGGGATGCACGGCCTTGAGCTCCGGCGGGGCCAGCCGCGTCTTCGGGTCGCGCTGGTAGCGGACGATTTCGTAATCCAGCCCCAGCTCCTCCAGGAGCCAGAGGATGCGCTGCGAGCGCGATTCGTTGAGGTGGTGGACCTTCAGCATGGGACCACTCTCCCAGCTCATCCCCTGCCCCGTCGCGGTCCTCGCCGCGGGTGTTCATCAATGGACCGCCCCGGGGCCGCCCCCAAAAATAAAAACCGGGCCCGAAAGACCGCCCCTGGAGGCGACCCGTCCGGGCCCGGTTTCCACTGGAGCCTTCTAGTAGGCCGAGCCGTTGGCGCGCCTGCCGGGCGAGCTGCTGGTCCCCGACACCGCCGAGTGCAGCGCGAAGCCCGCGCCGGCGGTCACGTCCGGGCTGCGGTTGGCGGACACGCCGTCCGTGCCCGCGAGCCCCGAAGCGAAGGTGGCCGAATCCACCGTCGCGCCCGACGCGCTCCTCAGCGTCACGGTGTCACCGCTGTTCGACAGGCCCAGCGTGCCCGTGGTCGCCGCCGTCGCGCCCACCGTGCCGGACGGGATGCCTGACGCGCCGCCGAACACCACCACCGCCTTGCCCGCCGCCACCGTGGTGCCGCTCGGGAAGGTGTGCCGCACGCTCGCGCTGTCCGACAGCGTGTAGCCGCTCAGGTCCACCGCCGCCGTGCCGGTGTTCACCAGCTCCACGAACTCGCCGTTCACGTCCGAGCCCGCCTCGTTCAGCAGCACCTCGTTGATGAACACCTGCCCGGTGCCGCCCGAGCCGCCGCCCGTCGTGATGGCGAAGGCGCCGTTGCTCAGGTCGTTGAGGGCGGCGTTGCTCGCGTCGCTCACCCGCACCCAGGCGCTGGTGCTGGCGGTGCCGGGCACCGTCCACGCCACGCTGCCGGAGGCCGCGCTCGTGCTCGTCGTCACCGTCGTCCAGGTGGAGCCGTTGAGCGAATACTCCACCTTCACGTTGGAGATGCCGGACGCCGTCCAGCTGATGGTGCGCGCGGAGCCCCCCGTCCAGCTCTCGCCACCGTTGGGCGACAGCACCGTCACGGAGCTGGAGGTCGTGCCGTCCCCCGGGATGAGGAAGTCCTTGATGACGCCCATGTGCTGCATCCCGGAGGCGCCGCTGTCCCCCGACAGCGCGGGAGAGATGTCCGACAGGGGCGAATACACCCGCGTGTCCAGGACGAGCCCATTGGCGAAGGTGCTGGAGCCCATGATGACCGACGTCTGGTAGGCGCGCAGGTCGTTGTCCACCAGCACGTGGTCATACGGCGAGTTGCGGCCCGCGTTGGTGTTGGTGTTGCCGTTGCGGTCCGCCGGATACGGCGACGCCGTGGACACCACGCTGGAGAAGGTGCTGAAGGTGGCCTCGTTGCGGCTGCCGGTGTTGAAGTCGCCGCCAATGGCCAGGAAGTCCCCCGCCGGCACGTTGGCGTTGATGAACCGCACCAGGTTGGACGCCTCCGTGTTGCGCACGCCAGAGCCGCTCGTGAGCAGGTGCACGCTCACCACCCACAGGTCCTTGGGGCCCGGGATGTTGATGCGCGCCCACGCGAAGTCGCGGTTGGACACCTGCGTGTCGTCCCACTCGCCCGCGGCGATGATGGGGTAGCGGCTGATGATGCCGTTGGGAATCTGCGCCCCGGCCTCCCGGTAGTAGGAGAAGCCGGTGCCGAAGGCGGTGTCCACGAAGCTGCGGATGTCCGCCGCCGAGTCCGTCTTGTAATTGAATTCCTGGATCATCACGACGTCGGCGTCGGTGCCCTGGAAGATGCGGATGCCGTGGCCCGGATCATAGTCCTGGCCGTTGCCACTGGTGATGTTGGCCGCCATCAGCCGCAGGCGGACGTTGGCCAGCCCGTCCTCACGCGTGGCCAGCTCGGGCGCGGTCTCCTGCGACTCCACCGGCCCCCCGCACGCGGTCAGCGCCGCGCACAGAAGCGTCAAGGACCACGTTCGCCAGGAGGCGGCAGGCCGCCGGAAGAGGTCTTGTTTCAGGCTCACGATGTTTCATCCTGCTCCCGGCGGAGAACCAGGAGCCGTAGGGGTCTGGGACGTCACGGCAGCGCCGCGCACGCAGTATTCCGCGTACACGAGGCGTTGCGCGCATCTCCGTCACAAACTCTGAAACGTTGCGTGAACCGGCTGTCAACAGCCCGCCGCATTATTACACAATGTTACATGGCGGCGGCGGTGGAGAGGGCGACGAAGGTGTAGCGGATGCCCTTGCCCAGGGTGACGAAGAAGACGAACGGCACGGGGCGCACGCCCACGAAGCCGCCGGCGATGACGAACGCGTCGCCCAGGATGGGCAGCCACGACATGAGGAGCGCGGGGGCGCCCCAGGTGCGCAGGTTCGCTTCGATGCGCTCCATGCGGGGGCCTTCCTTCTGACGCCTGCGCGAGAACCAGCGGCCCACGGGCCCGCCGCCGCCCCGCGACACCCACTGGCCCAGGATGTAGAGCGTCACCGCGCCCAGCACGTTGCCCACGGTGGCCACCACGGTGGCGGTGAGGGGTGGGGTGCCGTTGTAGATGAGCGCGGCGAGCATCGCCTCGGAGGGCACCGGCACCACGGAGCCCGCCAGCATGGCGACGAAGAACATCCCGGGCAGGCCCCAGGTGGACAGCGTGGTCGGCTCGGCGGGCACGGGCATGGTTGGTCCGGGCCATACACCCGCGCTGGCCCTGCGTCTCGTCCGCCGTGTCGGGCCCTGCCCGCCGCCCTGCCCTCCAGGGTGAAGGCGTGTCCGTCCCCGGGGGCCAGCGCGAGGGACGGGTTGTAGGCGCGGGTGGGGGTCCCCAATCTCCCGGGCATGCGACGACCTTCCCGGGAGCGGACAGGCATGCGGTCCATCGACACCGAGGACGAACGGATCGCCACCCTGCTCGTGGCCGATGACGCGGGCCTGCCCTTCGAGGGCTCCCGTGACGTGGTGGTGCGGCTGCGCGACGGGCGCAGCTTCGTCCTCACCGTGCAGACGCTGGAGGCACTGGAGGCGCGGCTGGGCGGAGCGCCGTCCTTCGTGACGTCCCGCCTCGTCCTGGTGCGGCGGATGTCGGATGGCGCGCTGTTGCACGCGGTGCGCTCGGCGCTGGACCAGGGCGTGGAGCGGTTCGGCACGCTCCAGCCATCCATCGAGGAGTAGCGACGCCCGGTGCTACAGGTCGGGTTCGCGCGGGCGAGGATGGAAAGCCGACGGCGCGGTGCGGCGGTGACGCGACTTCCATTGGGAAGCTGGAAGGCGTGGGTATGCTGCGCGCCCGATGGATGAACCCGGCCTGCAATATCCCGGAGAAGCCCTGCGCAGCTGGCTGCGCCAGTTCGCCAAGACGCCCGTGGCCGAGCCGACGTTGCGCCTGCTGGTCGTCCTGGCGGACACGGTCTTCTTCGCGAGCCTGGGCCGGGAGGAGGGCGAGGCCACGCGCGTGCGCATCGCCTACCACGCGCAGGGGCTGCCGGGCCTCCAGGCCGTGCGGGAGACGGTCTTCATCGGCGGCGTGAGGGGCCACCGCAAGGCGTGGGAGACGCTGCCCCTGGAGCCCAAGTCGAGCATCACGGACTTCAGCGTGGAGGCGCTGGTGAAGCTGGCGCCCGCGGCGCACCTGCCCCGGACGGCGGTGGTGGTGGGGCCGCGCGACGGCAAGCTGCGCATCCAGGGGCTGGCGCGGCGGGTGGAGTACACGGAGTTCCACGCGGAGGGAGAGGAGGACGTCTTCATCCTCCACGCGCCGGAGCCGGGCCACCTGGTGGTGAGCACGCAGGGCCGCGAGGTGTTCCGCTACGAGCAGGGCGCCCCCGTGCCCCCGGGCCGGCGCGTGGCCCTGCACGACCTGCTCTTCCACGAGGACAGCATGGTGCGCTCGGCGCTGATGGAGCACTGCGCCACGCTGGTGGAGTCGCTGCCCAAGGTGCAGCCGCTGATGGGCGGCAACCGCGAGTGGTACGTGTCCAACGCGGTGCACGGCCTCATCCGGAAGATGGCCGCGCTGCACCACGGCGGGCTGATTGCCTTCCTGCCCAAGCAGCACGACCTGGACCGCTTCCGCACGCGCGGCAAATACAGCCTGCCGTCGGAGCAGGGCTCGCTCCTGCGGGAGCGCTTGCAGCGCTTCGTGCAGGCGCGGGCGGAGCTCATCAACGGCGCCTGGCGCGCGGAGTCCGGAAAGAGCGCGTCGGAGGCGGAGCCGCCGGAGGACCGGGAGCTGAAGAAAGCCGCCGCCGAACACGACGACAAGGCGACGGAGAGCGACTTCCAGGCGCTGGTGGAGAGCATCGGGCAGCTCACCGCGGTGGACAACGCGCTGGTGCTGGGGCCGGAGCTGGAGGTGGTCTGCGCGGGGTATCAGATCGCCATCCCGCGCAGCGGCCCGCCCCAGGTGTTCGAGGCGCGCACGCTCCACGGGCGCCCCGGGCCGCACTACCCCATCAGCCAGCACGGCTCACGCCACCGCGCCGCGGCCGTCTTCGCCAACCAGCACTCCGGCGCCATCGTGTTCGTCGCCTCCCAGGACGGCCCGGTCCGCTGCCTGCACCGCCCTCCTGGCAAGAAGAAGGTCCTGCTCTGGAGCCTCCTCCTCACGGAGGACTGAGCCCCCCAGCCAACACTCCGGGTCCCCAAGAGGCCCCGAAAGCGTCCTGGAAATTGTCATGGTACGAGGTCTGCCGTGAGCACGACGTCACCATCATCGAGAACGGGGCGTTGGCGCCGCTCGTCGCGAAGGCCCCTCCGCCCCTGGCGGCGCTGGAGCCCTCGCGGACGTATCACATTGGAAGTCTGTCCAAGGCGACCCTGCCCGCGTTGCGCATCGGCTACATCCGGGCGCCCGCCGAGGCCCGCCGGGCCCTGGAGGAGGCCGCGGCGGCGACGGTCTGGTCCGGGTCTCCCCTGATGCAGGAGCTTGCCTCGCAGTGGATGGCGGACGGCACGGCGGTGGCCCTGCGCGATGCGCGGCGGGCGGAGGCGTCGGCCCGTCAGGCCCTGGCGACGAAGGTGCTGAAGGGCCATCCGTACCTCGCGCACGCCACCGCGTACTTCCTGTGGATGCCCATCCCCGAGCACCGGAGGGCCACGGAGCTGGTGGAGCAGGCCGCCGCGAGGGACGTGCTCCTGGGGCCCGCACACCTGTTCGCGGCCCTGCCCGGCCATGCGCCCAATGCCCTCCGGATGTCCCTGGGCGCGGCCAGCTCCCGAGCGGAGCTGGAGCGGGGCCTGAAGACCCTGGCCGAGCTGCTGGATGTCACGGCACCGGCACCGCGCCGCATGAGCTGACCACCCTTCCCTTCCGTCCTCCGGCAGGTGCCCATGTCCCGCCCCATTGCCTCACGGCTCCGCGTCTGGTCGCTGTTCCTGCTCGGCATGGGGCTGCTGCTCCCCTGGAGGGCGACGGCGGCGGGCGCCCTGGATCCGCTCCAGGAGCGGCTCGACTTCTCCGATGCGTCGTTCAACCTGCCGGCTCGCATCCGTGACACCCGGACGCCCCCCCGGTGGCTGCCGGACGGGGAGCGCTTCGTGTACTGGTCCGTGCGCGACCCGCATCAGGAGACCTGGGTCCTGGTCGATGCGCGGAAGAAGACCCAGCGGCCGCTGCTGTCTCCCCACTCGCTACGGACCCAGCTGACGCGGGTGATGGGAAGACCGGTGAAGCTGTCCGGCTTCATGCCCTTCCGGCTCACGCCGGATGCCCGGGGGATCGTCTTCTCCGTGCAGGGGAAGGCCTTCTCGCTGGAGCTGTCCGAGGGTCGCGTCGTGGCGCTCGCCGACGAGGCGCCGGAGGCACTGTCGCTCGTTCCCGGCAATGTCCTGTCTCCGGATGGCAAGGCAATCGCAATCCAGAAGGACGCGGGGTTCGCGGTGGTGGAGGCTCGGGGAAGGACGCGGGTGGAGCGTGACGGCACGGAGGACCATGCCTGGCGCGTGCCCGAAGCCGCGTGGTCGCCCCAGGGTCGGTTCGTCGCGGTGGGGCGCGAGGACACGCGAGGCGTGCACCCCATTCCCCTGGTCGACTACGGCACCGCGCTGGAGAAGGTGACGTGGGCGCCGTATGCCAAGACGGGCACGCCGCTGATGCGCCAGGAGCTGCACTTCGTCACGGTGGAGACGGGGCAGGTGACGGCCGTGCCGCGCGAGGCGACGGAAGGCTACGAGTGGTTCGCGGGCTGGCGTCCGGATGGGAGCGAGGCGCTGGTGCTCCACCTCTCACGCAATGGCAAGCGCCTGGACCTGGTGGGCGTGGACCCGGCGACGGGCAAGCGCCGCCGCGTGCTGCGGGAGGAGCGGCCGGAGAGCTTCGTAGGGGCGCTCGACTTCGCGCTGGAGGGGTGGTCCCAACAGGTGAAGCCCCTGCCCGACTCCCAGCACTTCCTCTGGATGTCGGAGCGGGACGGCTGGCGTCACGTCTACTTGTATGACTATTCGGGCAAGTGGGTGCGACAGGTCACCCGGGGGTCGTTTCCCGTGCACGAAGTCGTAGGGGTCGCGCCCAGGGGGGATGCCCTCTTCGTGATGGCCTCCGCCGAGCGGGAAGCGCCCTACGACCGGCTGTTGTACCGGGCCGAGCTGAAGGGAGGGGACCTGAAGCGCCTGTCTCCAGAGTCCGGCGTGCACCGGGTCTGGCTGTCTCCCTCCACACGCTACTTCGTGGATGCGCATTCCAGCCGGGAGCGCCCCAGGGCCTGGGACGTGGCGTCCACGGACGGGAAGCAGGCGTTCCGGTGCGCGGAGGCGGACGTGAGCGCGTTGGCGGCGCTGCACTACGCACCACCGGAACCCCTCCGGGTGAAGGCGGCGGATGGCACCACGCCGCTGCATGGCGTGCTGTACAAGCCCTGGGACTTCGACCCGAAGAAGCGATACCCGGTCATCGACGTCATCTACGCGGGGCCGTTCATCTCGGTGGTGCCGTGGGGGTACGTGGGCAATGGCGAGAGCCTCATTGCCCACTCCCTTGCGCAGATGGGGTTCGTCGTCATGGTGTTGGACGCCCGGGGCACCCCGGGGCGGGGCAAGGCCTTCCAGGACGTGAACTACGGGCGCGTGGGGCAGACGGAGATTCCGGACCACGTCACGGCCCTGAAGCAGGCGGGCGCGAGCCGTCCCTACATGGACCTGGAGCGGGTGGGCATCCATGGGCATTCATGGGGTGGGTACTTCGCGCTGCGAGGGATGCTGACCGCGCCGGAGTTCTTCAAGGCGGGTTATGCGGGGGCCCCGGGGGCGCTGACGGAGGAGGCCATCATCAACGAGCCGAACATGGGCCTGCTGTCGGAGAACCCGGAGGGCTACGCGGCGGGCGCCAACGAAGCGCTGGCGGGGAGGCTCCAGGGCGCGCTCAAGATGATGCATGGCACGAGCGACGTGAACGCGACGCTGTCCACGACGATGAGGATGGCCCAGGCGCTGGTGCGCGCGAACAAGCACTTCGACCTGTTGATCATGCCCGGAGAGGGACACAACCCCACCGGCCCCGCCGGCCGCTACTACCTGGACGACGTGCGCCGGTTCTTCCTCCGGGAGCTGGGCACGCCTCGCTGAGGGGTGGTTGGGATTGCTGCTACCGTGACGCCCGCGGCGGACGTGACTGCGAGGCGAGCATGACGCGGATGGGGTGGGCGCTGCTGCTGGGACTGCTCGTGTCGGGCTGCGCGACGACGCGGGTGGTGCGCCTGGAGACGGACGACGGTGCACGGGTCGTCGTCACGCCTCGCGAGGAGGCGGGCGCCTCCCTCTCCGAGGCCCGGCTGGAGGCGGAGGAGTTCCAGCAGGCCCTGAGGGTGCTCGCGCGCGACGTCCGGCCCTTCGCCCATCCCCTCAGGGAGGCCCGGGAGTTGTTCGGCCTGCCGGAGCGCAGCGGCCTGTATGGCTTCCGCGAGCGGACCCGGGAAATCGTGCCCCTGGACGCAGCGGAGACACGCGAGCTGCACCTGCTTGAGGCATCCGACGACCTGACGCGCGGCTACAAGCAGTGGTGCTCAAGGCGCAAGCAGGGAGGGGACTGCCTGCGGCTGCTGGAGGAGGGGCCGCTGCTGGGCAGCGACGGCCGCTATGCGCTGGCGATGGCCGTGGCCATGGACTCCGTCTGGCAGGAGACGTCCGAGGCCTTGGAGCACCTGGCCCAGCCCCAGGCCGTGCTCGCCACGGTGACGTCCGCCGTGACGATGTATCTGCTGTTGTGGGCCCTGCCGGAGCCCGTGTCCAAGGGGCTCGCCGCCTTGATGACCGCCACGGCGATTGCGTACCTGGGCGTGGACACGGTGTGGAGTCTCCTGGAGGGATGGATGACCCTGGTTCGCCGCGTGGACCAGGCCACCACCTTCGTCCAGGTGCGCGACGCGGGTGAAGCGTACGGGGAGGTGCTGGGCGAGAACGCGGCGCGGGTCTTCGTCATGCTGGCGACCGCGGCGGTGGGCAACACGGTGGGACTCGCGACGAAGGCGCAGGGGCTGCCCGGCTCCGCGCCGGCCGCGCTCGTGGTGGAGACGCAGGCGGGCTTTCAGTACGCCGCCATCGGAGGCGTGCGCTCCGTGGCGATGAGCGCCGAGGGCTTCACCATTGCCCTCGCCCCCAACGCGGTCGCGATGTCCTCACGGCCCGGAGGGACGCAGCGCCACCACCTGGCCACCATCCGCAACGAGAAGTCCTCCACGCGCGGCGGGCCGTGGACGCAGCGGTTCAGGGACCTCTTCAAGAGGGCCGGGATGGATTTGAAGGACCCCCAGAACATCGTTGAGGTTCCAGGGCATCGCGGTCCGCATCCACGCGAATACCATGAGCTGGTGATGCAGCGGCTGAATGCGGCCATGGGGCAGTGCCGCACGGTGGTGCAATGCCGCAAGGCCCTCACAGGCGCTCTTCAAGAGCTTGCCGAGGAAGCCTCCACCCAGGGGACGAAGATCAATAAACTCCTGGCCCCGCGCGAGGGGCGTTAGAGAACTCAAATGGCTGCTCGATTCTTCGAACTTTCGGAAGACGTACAGGACGGCACCTGGCTCTTGGAGAGCCCCTGGAACGACTTGCGTCAGGAGGAAGAGGATCCCTGGATGTTCACCGCCGGGCGGCCCGTCCAAACTGAAGGCCGACTGACCGTTCGTCTCAGCGAAAATGGAAGGCCGCTGGATTTCTCACGGATTCCCGTGGGCATGACGCCCATCATCCACGTCAAGCTCGCGACGGTCCTGGCGGAGCGCGCGGCGGACGACGTGCAGCTCATCCCCGTGAGCATCCCGAAGCATCCGGATCAATACGTCCTCCTCGTCGCGACAAAACTCATCCGCTGCATCAATGAGCAGGCCTCGGAAGAAATCCGCCTCTGGGAGCCCAAGCACGGTCAGCCCGAGCGGATTGGCGAATACCGCTCCGTGTCTGGCATGCGCATCGACCCATCGAAGGTAGGCGACGCCCAGCTCTTCCGTCCCTGGGGATGGACGGTCGCCCTCATCGTCTCCGAAGCCCTCAAGAACGCCCTGGAGCGCACCGGCGCCACCGGCATGCACTTCACGGAGGTGTAAGGCCTCACCCTTCGCGCGGCACGTTGCCTTCCAGCCCCGGCGCCGCCAGCGCCATGCCCAGCGCGGCGAGGGCCGTGAGCCCCGCCGCGATGGCGAACTGCACGGCGAAGTGCCCTCGCGCCAGCGACAGCGCGGCCACCGCCAGCGAGCCGCCCAACAGCCGCATCGAATACAGCGTGCTCGTCACGATGCCCCGGTACTGCCACGGCGCCCGCGACTGCGGTCCCAGCAGCGAGCTGCTCGCCGCCGGCCCCACGCCCATCCCCACCAGCGCCAGCGCCGCGAACGTGGCCGGAATCCCCCACCCTCGCAGCGCCGCCACGGACAACAGCCCCGCCCCCGTCGCCGCCAGCGCGAAGCCCAACCCCACGCTCGCGCGCATGCCGCCTCGCACCAGCACCTTCACCCCGACCGTGGACCCCACCGACCAGCCCAACAACATCGGCACCAGCGCGAGCCCCGCCCCAATGGGCGAATGTCCCCCCTGCTCCGTCATCCACAGCGGCACCCACGCCGACATCGTGTACAGCAGCGCCCCCGCGAACAGCCCTCCCGCGATGCCGCTGAGCACCGTCCTGTCCTTCACCAGTTCCGCCGGCAACAGCGGCGCGGCCGACCGGCGCTGCTGACGCACGAACAGCGCCGCCACCCCCACCGCGCCCAGCGCGCACACGCCGCGCGCCCACGACGCGCCCGGCTCCAACGCGAAGAGCAGCAGCGCCACCGTGCTGCCCGCGAGCACCGGGCCCCAGCGCTCCAACGTCACCGACTCGCGCCGGGGCGGATCCCGATAGGACAGGTGCAGGAGCACCGCGGACAGCACCCCCACCGGCAGGTTCACCAGGAACACCCACCGCCAGGAGGCGTGCATCACCAGCCAGCCTCCAATCAGCGGCCCCAACGCGTTCGCCGCGCCCCACGCTCCGGTGAACAGGCCCTGGATGGCGGCCCGCTCGCGCAGCGTGTAGAGGTCCGCGCTGATGGTCAGCGTCGTGGGCTGCAACGCCCCCGCGCCCAGCCCCTGCATCACCCGGAAGCCCACCAGCGCGGGCACCGACGTCGCCAGGCCACACAGCGCCGAGCCCAGCAGGAACAACCCCATCCCCGCGAAGAACACCGGCTTGCGCCCCAGCCGGTCCGCGAGCTTTCCGCTCACCAGCACGCCCACCGTCGAGGCGAAGAGGAACGCGGAGAACACCCACGAATAGAGCGCGTCACCGCCCAGCTCCCGCGTGATGGTGGGCATGGCGCTCGTCACCACCGTGCCTTCAAAGGCACTCACCACCAGCGCCAGCAGCACCGCGCCCGTGGCCACCCGACGCGCCCCACCCGGCTTCATCCGGCTGCCCGCGTCCACCGTCACGCCGCTTCCATCCATCCCCCTTCATTACGCCGCCAGGCACCATCCGGAAATAGCATCTTCTGCATGGCCACCCGCGCCCTCAACAACGCCATCACCGAACACGTCAAGCAGCGCCTCCCGTAGCCGTGGCGCAAGGCGCGCGGCGCAGGGAATAGAGGTCGGCAAGCAGGCATCGCCCCCACATCCGGAGCCCCCGGCCTCGGTGCGCTTCCCTGGCGTGGAGGAGTCTCCTAGAACCGCTCCGCTTCGGGCCGCGAAGTCCCTCAGGAGAGAGCCATGCCCCGCACGGACAGCCTGGTCGAATACACACTGGAGTTGCTGGAGCCGCTCGGTCCCGTGCAGGCCCGCTCCATGTTCGGCGGCTGGGGCCTGTACTTCGGGGGCCGGATGTTCGGGATCATCATCCAGGGCCAGCTTCACCTGAAGGTGGACGACGTCACCCGCGCGGACTTCGAGGCAGAGGGCTGCCGGCCCTTCGTCTACGAGAGCAGGGGCAAGGCCCAACCCATGAGCTACTGGACGCCGCCAGCGGACGCCGAGGACAACAGCCGCATGCTGCTGCCCTGGGCCCGCCGCGCCGTGGACGCCGCGAACCGCGCCGCGATGAAGAAGGCTGCGGCGAAGAAGCCCACCGCGAAGAAGGCTCCCGCGAAGAAGCCCATGGAGAAGAAGACCACCGCGAAGAAGGCTCCCGCGAAGAAGCCCACGGAGAAGAAGACCGCCGCGAAGAAGGCTCCCGCGAAGAAGGCGCGCGTCAGGCCGTCTTGATGGAGGCCGCGTCGCCCAGTCCCAGCTCGGCGACGGAGACCTCCCGCATGCGGAACTTCTGCACCTTGCCCGTCACCGTCATGGGGAAGCTGTCCACGAACTTCCAGTGGCGGGGAATCTTGAAGGTGGAGATGCGGCCGGTGCAGAAGGCCACCAGTGACTCGGCGGTGAGCGTCGCGCCGGACTTCAGCCGCACCCACGCCATCACCTCCTCGCCGTACTTCACGCTGGGCACGCCGATGACCTGCGCCTCGCTGACGTCCGGGTGCGTGTGCAGGAACTCCTCCACCTCGCGCGGGTACACGTTCTCCCCGCCCCGGATGATCATGTCCTTGATGCGCCCGACGATCTTGACGTAGCCCTCCGCGTCCATCGTCGCCAGGTCGCCGGTGTGCATCCACCCGGCCCGGTCCACCGCCGCCGCCGTGGCCGCCGCGTTCTCCCAGTACCCCAGCATCACGCTGTAGCCCCGCGTGCACAGCTCCCCCGGCTGCCCCAGCGGCACCACCGCGCCCGTCTCCGGCTCCACCACCTTCACCTCCAGGTGCGGGTGCACGCGGCCCACCGTGGCCACGCGCTTCTCCAGGGCGTCGTCCAGCAGGTTCTGCGTGGACACAGGGGACGTCTCCGTCATGCCGTAGCAGATGGTGACCTCGCGCATGTGCATCCGCGACTGCACCTGCTTCATCACCTCCACCGGGCACGGCGAGCCCGCCATGATGCCGGTGCGCAGCGACGTGAGGTCGAACTCGCTGAAGCGCGGATGGTCCAGCTCCGCGATGAACATCGTGGGCACGCCGTAGAGCGACGTGCAGCGCTCGGCCTGCACCGTCTGGAGCACCGCCAGCGGCTCGAACGCCTCGCCCGGAATCACCATGGTCGCGCCGTGGGACGTGCAGGCCAGGTTGCCCATCACCATGCCGAAGCAGTGGTAGAACGGCACCGGGATGCACACGCGGTCCTCCGGGCCGTAGCGCAGCACCTCGCCCACGAAGAAGCCGTTGTTGAGCACGTTGTGGTGCGACAGCGTGGCGCCCTTCGGGAAGCCCGTGGTGCCGGACGTGTATTGGATGTTGATGGGGTCGTCGAACTGGAGCGACGCCTCCCGCTGCGTCAGCGCGTCCACGCTCACGGCCGCGCCGCCCTTCACCAGGCGCTCCCAGTCCGAGTCCAGCACCAGCGCCTCGCGCAGTCCCGGACACCGGGGCCGCACCTCCGCCAGCATCGCCGTGTAGTCCGTCTGCCGGAAGCCCTTCGCCAGGAGCAGCACGCTGACGCCGGCCTGGTTGAGCGCGTACTCCAGCTCCGACGTGCGGTAGGCCGGGTTCAGGTTGACGAGGATGGCGCCCGTGCGAGCCAGCGCGTACTGCGCCACGGTCCACTCGAAGCGGTTGGGCGACCACAACCCCACCCGGTCCCCCTGCTGCACACCGAGCGCCATCAGCCCCCGCGCCACCTCCGTCGTCGCATCCCAGAACTCTCGCCAGGTGACGCGGTAGCGCTGCGACACCACGACCAGGGCTTCGCGATCGCCGTACCGTTCGACGGTGCGGCGCAGATTCTGACCGATGGTTTCTCCCAGCAGCGGGGTGGTGCTGGTGCCGTGGGCATAGGACAGGGCGGTCGTCATGCCTCCATCGTCCCCACGGTGGGCGCCACCCGGCAAGCGCCGCAGCGGGGTGACGACCTCCGGCTGTCCGCTCGACCGCACCCCGCGCGTCCGCGGCACGGCGCCGCGAACCGCCGCACGCTAACGGGCGCGGGGCCACCGTGGCCGCTTCACCCGGTCCACGCCCTGGCATGCGGCGCAGAAGTAGAGCGTGCGCGCCGCCAGCGTCTGACCCTTCACCTTCGCGCCACAGCGCGGACACGGCTGGCCCGTGCGGCCATAGACACAGAAGCGCTCCGCGCGCTTGCGGCCCGGCGACGGCAGCGGTGGCGCACCCGGCGTGACGATGAGCCCGTCCCGCGCTCCGTCCTCCAGCAGCGCCCGCATCGCGCCCCACAGTCCGTCGAAGGCGCCCCGCTCCAGCTCGCTCGCGGGCAGCAGCGGCGGCAGCCGGGCGAGGAACAGCGCCTCTGCCCGCACGATGTTCCCCACGCCCGCGATGCGCCCCTGGTCCAGCAGCGCCTGCGCCAACGGCATGCGTCCCTGCGTCAGCCGCGCGTACGCCCGGTCCGGCGATGCATCCGCGCGCAACGGGTCCTCTCCCAGGCGCGCACGCAGGGTGGCCTCCGCCTCCGGTGTCAGCAGCTCACACGCGGACGGCCCCGACAGGTGCAGCGTCGCGGCGTCCGAGGCCAGCCGCAGCCGGCAGGCCGAGGAGGGCAGCGGCGCTTCGCTCCGGAAGTGCCGGATGCGGCCGAAGAGGCCCAGGTGGAGGTGCAGCCGCACGTCACCTTCGAAGGTGTGGAACAGGTGCTTGCCGTGGGCGTCCACGCCCAGCAGCGTCCGGCCGGACAGCGCGGGCGCCACGTCCGGACGGCCCTGGGGCGAATCGGCCGTGAAGCGGCGGCCCACGAGCCACCGGCGGTGGACCCGGGCGACCCGGTGGATGCTGTGACCTTCGGGCATCCCCCTGGGTAACTTCCTCCGGCCTCCCCCGCCAGGACACACCGCGTCCCGGCCCCTGTCCCCCGAACGGCCAGGCGACCGCGACGTTTTCCCACCCAGGGCATCCACCTTGGCAACGGGGCCGTTACGCCTCCGGAAGCCCAGAAAATGCCAATTCCGCCCCCACCAGCCGTTCCAGCAGCGGAAACAAAGAAATCGCCTCTTTCGCGCGCTATCCTGACGCAACGCCCCATGGACGACCCCAACGCCCGACTTGTCGCCACCCTGCTGGAGGCGCGACAGCGCCACTGCTTCCCCCCGGACGTGCGCAAGGCGGCGCCGGAGTTCGTCGCGCAGGTGCTGGGGCTGCTCTTCCCGCACTTCGCGGAGCGGCTGGAGTGCAACGCCGCCGCGGTGCGCCGGGACGTCACCGCCGTGGAGGCGAACCTCCAGCGCATCCAGGGCCTGCTCGCGCCGCACTACCCCGTCACCGACACGGACCTGTCCTCGCACTTCATGGAGGGGCTGCCGGACATCTACGACTGGCTCCAGCAGGACGCCCGGGCCATCTTCGAAGCCGACCCCGCCGCGCGCAGCGTGGACGAGGTGGTGCTCACCTACCCGGGCTTCTACGCCATCGCCATCTACCGGGTGGCGCACTCGCTGCACCAGCGGGGCTTCCCGCTGCTGCCACGCCTGCTCACCGAGTACGCCCACCAGCGCACCGGCGTGGACCTCCACCCGGGCGCCACCATCGGGCGTCGGTTCGTCATCGACCATGGGACGGGTGTCGTCATTGGCGAGACGACGATGATTGGCGACAACGTGAAGATCTACCAGGGCGTCACGCTGGGCGCGCTGATGGTGGAGAAGGCCCTGGCGGACAAGAAGCGCCACCCCACCATCGAGGACGACGTGGTGGTGTACGCCAACGCCACCATCCTCGGCGGCGCGACGGTGGTGGGCCGGGGCAGCATCATCGCCGGCAACGCGTGGCTCACGCAGAGCGTGCCGCCCCAGTCCGTCGTCACCCGCCGCAGCGAGGTGCGCGCGCGCCACGGTGATGAGGGGCTGGACGTCCTCGACTACCAGATTTGAGAACCCCCAACGCAGTGCCCTTCCCCGCACAGGAGACGCCATGAAAGTCGACAGCATCCTGCAGACCATTGGCAACACACCGCACGTGCGCATCAACCGCCTGTACCCCTCGCGCGTCACCGTGCACCTGAAGCTGGAGCGCGCCAACCCGGGCGGCAGCATCAAGGACCGCATCGGCCTGGCGATGATTGAAGCGGCGGAGAAGCAGGGCATCCTCAAGGAGGGCAGCGTCATCATCGAGCCCACCAGCGGAAACACCGGCATCGGCCTCGCGATGGTGTCCGCGGTGAAGGGCTACAAGCTCATCCTGGTGATGCCGGACTCCATGAGCATCGAGCGCCGCCGGGTGCTGGCCGCGTACGGCGCCACCTTCGACCTGACGCCGCGCGCGCTGGGCATGAAGGGCGCCATCGCCCGCGCCACGGAGCTCGTCGCCCAGACGCCCAACGCGTGGATGCCGCAGCAGTTCGAGAACGAGTCCAACATCGAGGTCCACAAGCGCACCACCGCGCAGGAGATCCTCAACGACTTCCCGGACGGGCTGGACTACCTCATCACGGGCGTGGGCACGGGCGGCCACATCACCGCATGCGCGGAGGTCCTCAAGGCGAAGTGGCCGAAGCTGAAGGTGTTCGCGGTGGAGCCCGTCAAGTCGCCCGTCATCAGCGGCGGCGCGCCGGGCCCGCACCCCATCCAGGGCATCGGCGCGGGCTTCATCCCCAAGAACCTGCACACGGAGGCGCTCGACGGCACCATCCAGGTGGATGAGAAGGACGCCTTCGAGTTCGCCCGCCGCTCCGCGCGCGAGGAGGGCATCTTCGTGGGCCCGTCCTCCGGCGCCTCGCTGTCCGCGGTGAACCAGAAGCTGGCGGAGATGCCGGACGGCAGCCGCGTCCTGGCCTTCTGCTACGACACCGGCGAGCGCTACCTGTCCGTGGAGAACCTCTTCCCGGCGCAGTAGCCAGCCCTCCCGTAAGGTCCGGGTGCGGAGCCAGCAGCCCTCACCCGGGCCGGTACGCGCGCACCAGCGCCACCAGCCGGTCCATCTCCTCGGGCGTGTTGTAGAAGTGTGGTGACAGGCGGATGCGTCCGCGCCGCACGGAGTGGGCCACCTTGCGCTCGGAGAGGTGCGCGCTGAGCACGCGGACCGAGGCGTCCGGGGGCAGGAAGGTGAGGATGCCCGCGCGGTCCTCGGGCGCGGGTCCCACCTCGCAGCCCAGGTCGCGCAGCCCCGCATCCAGCCGGTCCACCAGTCCTCCAATCCGCGCGCCGATGGCGTCCGTCCCCACCTCCAGCAGCAGCTCCAGCGCGGCGCCCATCGCGTAGATGCCGGGGTACCCGGCGCTGCCTTCCTCGAACTTCGCCGCGTCCGGGCGCAGCTCGAAGTGGGAGCGGTTGAAGTTCCACGCGTCGGTGGTGCTCCGCCAGCCCACCAGGGCGGGGCGCACGCGCGGCAGCACGTCCTTGGCCACGTACAGGAACCCGATGCCGGAGATGCCCAGCATCCACTTGTGGCTGTCCGCGCTGAGGAAGTGGATGCGGCTCTTCTTCACGTCCACCGGGATGCAGCCCACGCTCTGGATGCCGTCCACGCACAGGAGCACGCCCGCGCGTTCGCACAGCGCTCCCAGCGCCTCCAGGTTCGTGCGGTGCCCGGTGGCGAACTGCACCGACGACACCGCCACCAGCCGCGTGCGCGGGGTGAGCACCGCCGCCACGGCCTCCGGCGTCACGCCCCCGTTCGGCGTGGCGATCTCGCGGACCTCCACGCCCCGGTCCTTGAGGTGCAGCCAGGGGTAGACGTTGGAGGGGTATTCGAGGCTGGTGGCGACGGCGACCTCGTCTCCGGACTTCCAGTCCAGCCCCTCCGCCACCAGCCCCAGGCCGTGGCTGGTGTTGCGCACGAAGGCCACCTCCCCTGGCTCCGCCCCGATGATGCGCGCGGCGAGCCCCCGCACGTGCTCGCTGTGGGCCTCCCAGCCGCGCTCGTGGAGGATGCCGTGGTGCACCAGGTCGTCCATCCACCCCTTCACGGCGGACGCCGCGCGCAGGCTGGTGGGCGCGACGCCCGCGTGGTTGAGGTAGAGCTGCTCACCGAGGACGGGGAACTCGGCGCGGTAGGACTCGAAGGGGGCGCTCATGGCCCGGGAGTGTAGCCATGCGCACCGAATTGCGGACGGGTGCATGGGGACGAGTGTGCACTCCCTGGACTGCAAACCCGCTCAAAGCGTTGAGCGCCCACCTATCTCCGGGAAGCGCTCGTAGGCGCGCAGGAGCGCGGTCAGGTGGGCGGGATTGTCGAGGTCGAGCGGCGCCTCCGTGAGTTGGACGACCCACCCACCCGTCGCGGTGCGCCGTGACCGTGAGAGCAGGTCCGCGTCACGGGCGGGGTCCGGGAAACCGATGGCGCGTGCAGCGGCGGATGACCAGTAGTTCATCCAGCCCAGACGTTGCGGAATCTCCGGCAGGCGGAGTTTCTCTGGGAACTTGAGCGCCGGCAGCCCTCGCGGCGGAATGCCCGGCTTGCGCACCGGATGGCGTGTCTGCCCCGAGATCTCCACCCCTGCGTTGAACGGCGTCGCGTGCCCCCAGAATGAGAGAGCGCCCTCGGCGACGGCCTCCAGAACATCCGCCGCTATCGCTGCGAGGCCTGGCGTAGCGAGGGGCAAGCTCACATGAATCTCGAACTGTGGCTGGCCTCCCGGAGAACTGCTCGAAGGCCTTTCCCACCCGGAAATCGTCACAGGGTCGCGCTCATCCCCATTGCAGAGGAGCGGCAATCCCGGCTCATCCGATTGCCCTTCAGCGACCCATGCATCACGTCGAGGCAAGGGGATGGGCTTTCCCTCGTCAGAGATTCTCCATTCCAGGCGCAGGCCAGGCCATACGCGTTCCATTCCATGAACAGCAACCAAGGGTCGTTCCGCATTGCCCGCGATAGCAGGCCCATGGACGATAATGCCAAGTTGACTTGGATGTGTTGCTGGCATTTCAGCACCAATCCATCACAACGACTTCGAGGGTGACATCCGCGAACTCCAGTGCGGCTTTATGCGCGGCGTTGCGTACACCGACCCTGAAGTCAAATCCGCAGGCACTGGCGAGCTTCTTCTCTCGTTGCAACTCAAGTACCTGTTTCTTGACCACCTGCGCTTGAAGGAAGAACGAGTACGTGTCGAAATTATCGGTCTTGACCTCCCACAGCACTCGCACGCGCGTTTGAAATGCATCGAAGCGCTTCCCGTTGACGAGCACGTCCGAGCCTGGGAAACCATTCCCAGGCACCCTGTCGGCGCACATGTTGTGCAGGGCATCGCCGCCCAGGTGCGGCACGGGCCGGGGAGTGCAATCAAGGCTGCGCTCGCGTTCCACCGTTGAAGGTGGCGCCGGAGGCATCAAGTCCTGTCCTGAGGGCTCCGGCTGCGGCTTTCGCTTCGCGAGGGACTGCTCCTGCTGGGTGGGCCACTTTTGAAGCGCGGGACGCGGACGCTCACGGGTTGCCCTCCGCTCATAGGCATCCCACTCCTCCTGGATGGCGATCGCGACCACCACTACCCCCGTGATGATCACCGCCCCCACCACGATCTCTGGCGCCGCCAGGATGCAGATGCCCATCCCCAGGGTTGCTGCCCCCGCCGAAGCAACTGTGCATCGTCCCGTGGAATCCCGAAACCGGATCCGCTCAGCGTCGAGCGTATGAAAGCAACGCTCTACGAGGACAGACCACGCGTTGGAAGACTCTCGCACCACGCACCGCCCGTCATCCACCCACGGCAGCGCCGCCGCTCGCTGGAGGTTGGCGAGCCTCGGGTTCGGAGCCGCGGCCTCTTTCGGACCTGGAGCCGTCGTAGCGCACGCCGCGAGAAGGAGCAGCAGTGCGAGGCAGGTGCTGCGCAGCATGGCCACGTCCTGACATGAGGGCGTTTCTACCCGGCACACTCAGCAACGGACGTGCGCGAAGACGCGCGTGAGTCTGGCGGCACTCCTTCCATCGCGCCAGGGCCAACCCTCCCTCACCCCACCCCGGCATGCCCCTCCCGCGCGGGCAGGTCCAGCGACCGGGACGCGGAGTCCAACATTCAGTGGCCTCATCAACCCGCCGGAGCGCAGGATGCCCTGCATGGACTTCCAGCCCTCCGCCAGGACGACCGAATACCTGGAGCGCGTGAAGCGCTTCATGCGCGAACACATTGAGCCGGTGGAGGGCGCCTACCTCCAGGCCCTGCACGCCATGGAGGCCGGCGGGGACTGGCGCCAGTGGAAGGTGCCGCCCGTGATGGTGGAGCTCAAGGCGCGCGCGAAGGCGGAGGGGCTCTGGAACCTCTTCCTCCCGGACGCGAAGCTGGGCGCGGGGCTGAGCACGCTGGAGTACGCGCCGCTCGCGGAGCAGATGGGCCGCAGCTTCATGGCACCAGAGGTCTTCAACTGCAGCGCCCCGGACACCGGCAACATGGAGGTCATCTGGCGCTACGGGTCCCCCGAACAGCAGGAGCAGTGGCTGAAGCCGCTGCTCGCGGGCGACATCCGCTCCGTGTTCTGCATGACGGAGCCGGACGCGGCGTCGTCGGACGCCACCAACATGCAGGCCACCGCCGTGCTGGACGGCGACGACGTGGTGCTGAGCGGCAAGAAGTGGTGGTCCAGCGGTCTGGGCCACCCCAACGCCAAGGTGGCCATCTTCATGGGCCGCACGCCGGAGACGGGTGCGGACCGCCACCACCAGCACTCCATGGTGCTCGTTCCCATGGACGCGCCGGGCGTGGAGATCATCCGCATGCTGCCCGTGTACGGCGACCATGACGCCCCGCACGGCCACGGCGAGGTGCACTTCCATGACGTGCGCCTGCCGCGCTCCGCCCTCATCTCCGGGCCGGGCATGGGCTTCGAAATCGCGCAGGGCCGCCTGGGGCCGGGCCGCATCCACCACTGCATGCGCTGCATTGGCGCGGCGGAGCGGGCGCTGGAGCTGATGATCGACCGGGGCATGGGCCGCAGCGCGTTCGGCAAGCCGCTGCTCAACCTGGGCGGCAACCGCGAGCGCGTGGCGGAGGCGCGCATCGCCATCGACCAGGCCCGCCTGCTCACGCTGTACGCGGCCTGGAAGCTGGATGACGTGGGCGCGATGGGAGCGATGACCGAAATCTCCGCCATCAAGGTCGTGGCCCCCAACGTGCTCCAGAAGGTCGTGGACGACGCCATCCAGTTGCATGGCGGCGCGGGCGTGTCGCGCGACACGCCGCTCGCGGGCTTCTTCGCCCAGGCGCGCAGCCTGCGCATCGCGGACGGCCCGGACGAGGTGCACAAGGGCGTCATCACCCGCATCGAGCTCGCGAAGCGCGGCTTCTCCCGGGGGAGCTGACCATGGCGTCGTCCGTCCCCCTGGATGAAGGCAAGGCGGTGCGCTCCGGAGAAGCGCTGGACGTGGCCGCCGTGGATGCGTGGCTCAAAGCCCAGGTGCCCTCGCTCGTGGGCACGCCGGAGGTCACCCAGTACACGGGCGGCGCGTCGAACTGGACCTACCGCCTGAAGTACGAGAACCGCGACCTCATCCTGCGCAGGCCTCCCGCCGGCACCAAGGCGAAGTCCGCGCACGACATGTCGCGCGAGTACACCGTGCAGCAGGCGCTCAAGCCCGCCTATCCGGTGGTGCCCACGATGGTGGGGCTGTGCCAGGACCCGGCCGTGCTGGGCACGGAGTTCTACGTGATGGAGCGCATCCCCGGCCTCATCCCGCGCAAGCACCTGCCCCGGGGGCTGGACCTGGACAAGGCCCGGACGCGCCAGCTGTGCCTCAACGTCATCGACAAGCTCATCGCGCTGCACGGCGTGGATGCACAGGCGGTGGGGCTCACGTCGCTGGGCAAGGGGCCGGGCTATCCGCAGCGGCAGATCTCCGGCTGGTCCGACCGCTACGAGAAGGCGCGCACCTGGAACGTGCCCCGCATGAAGTACGTGCGCGACTGGCTTTCGGCCCATGTCCCCCAGGACATCGCCACGTGCGTCATCCACAACGACTGGCGCTTCGACAACGTGGTGCTGAGCCCGGAGGACCCCACGGAGGTCATCGGGGTGCTCGACTGGGAGATGGCCACGCTGGGCGATCCGCTGATGGACCTGGGCAACACGCTGGCCTACTGGGTCCACGCGGATGACAACCGGGTCCTGCGCGCCACGCGCCGGCAGCCCACCGACCTGCCCGGCATGCTGCGGCGGGAAGAGGTGGTGGCGTACTACCTGGAGCGCACCGGCCTGAAGCCCGCCAACTGGACCTTCTATGAGGTCTACGGCGTGTTCCGGCTCGCGGTCATCGTCCAGCAGATCTACTACCGCTATCACCACAAGCAGACGCGCAACCCGTCGTTCAAGAACTACTGGCTGCTCGCGAACTACCTCGCGTTCCGCTGCCGGCAGCTCATCAAGAAGGCGGGGGGCTGATGGGCGTCGTCTATCTCGTGCGTCATGGGCAGGCGTCCTTCGGCGCGGCGGACTACGACAAGCTGTCGGAGGTCGGCCAGGAGCAGGCACGCGTGCTGGGCGCATCCCTGCGCTCGCGCCTGCCGAAGCTGGACGCGGTGGTGACGGGCACGATGCTGCGCCACCGGGAGACGGCGGACGGGTGCCTCCAACTGCTCGGGCAGTCGGTGGAGCCCCGGCGGGTGGCGGGCTTCAACGAGTTCGACCACGAGGAGGTCGTGGAGCGGCACACGCCGCGCTACGCGGACCGCGCCGTGCTGCGCGAGGAGATGGGCGCCGCGAAGGATCCGCGCCGCGCCTACCAGGAGCTGTTCACCCAGGCCGTCGCGCGCTGGGTCGCGGGCGCGCATGACCGCGAGTACAAGGAGTCCTGGCCCGCCTTCAAGGCGCGCTGCCTGGAGGCGATGGACGCGCTGATCGCGTCGCTGGGGGCGTCGAAGACGGCGCTGGTGTTCACCTCCGGGGGCCCCATCACCGCCATCAGCCAGGACCTGCTGGGCATCCCGGACGTGCATGCGTTCAGGACGAACTGGACGCTCGCCAACTGTGGCGTCACGAAGGTCATCTACAGCGAGCGGGGCCGCTACCTGTCCACCCTCAACGAGCATGGCCACTTCGAGGGTGAACACCGGGCGCTCATCACCTACCGCTGACGGGCGGGGCTCGCGTAGCGTGGGCCCATGACGCGGTGCCTGCTCAACATCGACCTGGGGGAGCTGCCCGGGGAGGACGAACAGCTCTACGCGCTCGCCCACCTGGCGAACATCGCCTGCGGCGGTCACGCGGGTGATGCGGACGCCATGCGACGGGCCCTGGAGCTGTGCGAGCGGCATGGCACCCTGGCGGGCGCGCATCCGTCCTTCGAGGACCGCGAGAACTTCGGCCGCAAGGCCCTGGACGTGGCGCCGGAGGTGCTGCGCGGGCAGGTGGCGGCACAGTGCGGGCGGCTGGTGGCGCTCGCCCGCGCGCGTGGTGTGCCGGTGCGGCACGCGAAGCCCCATGGTGCGCTGTACCACGCGGCGAACAAGTCCCCTGCGCTGGCGCGGGCAGTGGTGGACGGCGTGGTGGAGGCGCTGGGAGCGGACGTCACGCTCGTGGGGCCGGGGGCGGGCGCGCTGCGAGAGGCGGCGCGGGCGGCGGGGCTTGGATATGCGCGGGAGGGCTTCGCGGATCGGGGCACGCTTCCGGACGGCTCGTTGATTCCGCGAGGGCAGCCTGGAGCCGTGCTGACGGACGTGGCGCAGGCGAGGCAGAACACCGTGCGCCTGGCCACGGGCGGCGCGGTGGACACGCTGTGCGTGCACGGCGACACGCCGGGGGCGGTGGCGCTGGCCCGCGAGGTGCGCGCGATGCTGGACGCGCTGGAGCGTCCTCCGGAGTGGCTGGGCGACAGCGCGCTGCGACTGGTGCTGCCGGAGGCGGTGGACCGGCGACAGGCGCGCGAGGCCCTGTGCGCGCTGCCGGGTGTGCTCGACGCGGTCATCACCGAGTCCCATGCCTGCGTGTACTTCGACCCCGCGACGCCCCCCGAGTCTCCCGCGCTCGTGCTGACGCGGCTTCGCGTGGTGCCCGCGGCCCCGGTGGAGCGTCCGCTGCTGCGCATCCGCGTGCGCTACGACGGCGAGGACCTGCCGAAGGTGGCCGCGCACGCAGGCCTGTCGGTGGAGGAGGTGGTGCGCCGCCACACCGCGCGCGAGTACACGGTGCGCTGCGTGGGGTTCCTGCCGGGCTTCGCGTACCTGGGCGACGTGGACCCCACCATCGCCTGTCCCAGGCTGACCACGCCGCGCACCCGGGTGCCGGCGCTCGCGGTGGGCATCGCCGGGGAGCGCACGGGCGTGTATCCGTTCGCGTCGCCCGGTGGGTGGAACCTCGTGGGCACGGCGCTGGACTTCACCGCGTTCGCTCCACAGCTCGGCGCCGTGATGCAGCTGGGCGACCGCGTGCGCTTCGAGCGGGAGGACGGATGAGGGCCTCGGCGTCGGTGACGGACCTGGTCATCCCCGCGACAGCAGCGCGGGGGACGGAATGACGGCCTTGGTGGAGGTCACGGGCCTGGGCGCTCCCGTGACCGTTCAGGATGGTGGCCGGCCGGGACACATGCACCATGGCGTCCCTCCGGGCGGCGCGTGGGTGCCGGAGCTGCTCGTCGCGGCGAACCTCGCGGTGGGCAACGCGCCCGACGCCGCGGCCCTGGAAGCCCACGGACGCCTGGAGCTGCGTGCCAGGGGCCGTGACGTGCGGGTGTCCGTGGACGGGGAAGCCGCGCGGCTCCTCGCGGACGGCGACACGCTCACGGTGCCCGCGCCCACCCGGTATGCCGTGCGCTACGTGGCCGTGGATGGAGCCCTGGCCGTCCCCGAGGTCCTGGGCGGACGCGGGACGCTGGGGGTGGCCCGGCTGGGAGGCTGGGAGGGCCGGCCCCTGCGCAAGGGGGATGCACTCCCGCTCGGCCCACCCGTCACGTCGGCCTTCGCCTCGGACGGGCCCCTGGACGTGCATCTCCAGCGTCTCGTCGCGGCCCTGGACCCCACCGCCCCCGTGAGGGTGCTGCTGGGCCCGGACGCCGCCCGCTTCGGCGACGACGCCGTGGCGATGCTCCTGGGCAGCACCTTCACCGTGTCGCCCGCCAGCGACCGCGTGGGACAGCGGCTGGACGGGCCGCCCGTGCCCCACGGCGACGAGGGCACCGGCACCTCGCGCCCCATGGTGCGTGGCGCCCTCCAGGTCACCCTGTCGGGGGCGCCCATCGTGCTGGGGCCGGACCACCCCACCACCGGAGGCTATCCGCTCATCGCCGTCGTCATCCGCGCGGACTGGGGCCGGCTGGGGGCCCGTCGGGCGGGCGCGCCCGTGCGCTTCCAGGCGGTGTCCGTCGATGAGGCCCGGGAGGCGTGGCACCTACATCCCGCCCACCCGTCCGAGGCAACTTCAGGTCCGGTCCGACCGATACTGGGAGCATGAGTCCTCCTCCGAAGATCGGCCCGCGCGTCCTGCCCGCTCCCCCCCGTCCGCCCGAGCCGGTCGTCCCGCCGCGCCCGCGCAACGCGGTGAAGCCCGAGCCGCGCGACACCTCGCTCTTCGAGGCCCCGAAGACCCGGAAGGCGCCGGTCGCGCTGTCCACGCCGACCGCGGGCCCCCAGTCAGGCCCCCGCCCCACCCCGGGCACCTACCCCACCACCGCGGACGTGGCGAACATCGCCGCGATGACCGACCCGGTGGAGCGCAACCTGGCCATCACGCAGGGCTACCACGACCTGTCCAATGCG